>AMYY01000028.1 GCA_000335735.1 alpha proteobacterium L41A
CGTCATAGCGTTTGCCATCGTCGCCCTGGGGGTCCTCGTCGGTGATCTCGCCCTCCACGGTTTGACCCAAAGTCGCCGTGGTCGGCGGCGGCGGCGGCGCGGTTTCCGTCAGCTTCAGCGTATAGTCGCCCTCGGCCTCGTCGCTGAACCCGCGCGCCTCGATGATGTAGTCGCCATCGGCATCCAAGGTGCGCGCGATGCGGGCGTCGGTTCCCGAGCCGGCGCCGTCATCATCCTCCGCCAGCACGGTATCGTCCGATGCACGGCGGAGCGTCAGATAGGCGTCGAAGTCGCTCGACTTCATCTCGATGGCCACGCGCTGACCGTTCGTTCCGGTGAAGCGATAGGTCTCCGCGCGCTGGCCGCCGTCGTTCGTGGCGCTGTCCGAGCCCAGTTCGCCCTTGATCTCGTCACCGATCGCGATGGGCTTTGACGGCGGCGCGGGCGGCGCCTCGGCCAGGCCCAGTTCGTAGCGACCCAGCCCGTCTTCCAGCGACGTGGCCCGGATCACATATTCGCCCGCCGTCGGCGCCGTGAAGGTCAGCCGCGAGTTCAGCCCGCCGCCGGGCGCATCATCGTTCGAACTGATCTCGACGAAATCTGGACCGTTCATCCGTCCCACCCGCACCAGGGGATCGAAGGCCTCGGAGTCCAGCGTCACCACGAAACGATCGCCGGCATTGGCGCGGAAGGCGTAGGCGTCATAGCGCCCCCCGTCTTCCTGCTCAGGATCGCGAGCCGTCAGTTCGCCGCTCTGGGTCGCCCCAACGCGAATGCCGCCGGGTCGCGGCGCACGCGGGGGCGCCGGGCGTTCCTGCAACGACAGCTGATAGTCGCCGCCGTCCAGTCCGCTCAGCGTCCGGGCTCTCAGCACATAAGTCCCCGCCTGCTCCGGCGTGAAGCGCAGCCGCGCATTCGTGCCGTCCCCCAAACCGTCGTCATCGGACGCCAGCGGCTCGCCCGCTGCGCCGTCGGCATAGACTTCCAGATAGGCGTCGAAAGCGTCCGATCTCAGCGTGGCTTCCAGCCGCTGCCCCGCCCGCGCCTCAAAGCGATAGTCGTCATAGCGATATTCGTCCGCCGAAGCCTTGGCGTCGCCATCCGTCAGGCCGCCGTTCACATTGGCGCCGATGCGCAACGGCTGCGCGTCCTGGGCCACGGCCGGCGCGACAACCCACAACAGGGCCAGGGTGCTGACAGCGGCGGTGAGCGACGGACGGTTCATGAATTCCTCCAGCATAGGCTGCGGATCATAGACGCCGAACCGTGACGGCTGTAAATCGCCGCCATCCTGATTTCCCGCCAGACGGAGCTGCCATGTCGGCCCAATCCACGCCTGCGACCCTGATCGACGGCAAGGCCTTCTCGGCCGCCCTGGTGGAACGCGTCGGCGCGGCCGTCGCCCGGCTGGAGGCCGCGCACGGCGTCAAACCCGGCCTGGCCGTCGTCATCGTCGGCGAGGATCCGGCCAGCCAGATTTACGTCCGCAACAAGGGTGAGACGACGCTGCGCGCCGGCATGCGCTCCGACACCCACCGCCTGGCCGAATCGACGCGCCAGGACGAACTGCTGGCCCTGATCGCCCAGTTAAATGCGGATGCCGGCATTCACGGCATCCTGGTTCAACTGCCCCTGCCCGCCCACATCGACGCGACGGTGGTTCTGGACGCCATTTCGCCGGACAAGGATGTGGACGGTTTCCACGTCGTGAACGCCGGTCGTCTGGCCGTCGGCCTGCCGGGTCTGGTCCCATGCACCCCCCTGGGCTGTCTGATGCTGCTGAAGGATCAACTCGGCGATCTGTCGGGCTTGAACGCCGTCATCGTCGGCCGTTCCAACATCGTCGGCAAACCGATGGCGCAACTGCTGCTGGGCGAAAGCTGCACGGTCACCGTCGCCCATTCGCGCACGCGGGACCTGCCCGAGGTCTGCCGCCGCGCCGACATTCTGGTCGCCGCCGTCGGTCGGCCCGAGATGATCAAGGGCGACTGGATCAAGCCGGGCGCGACCGTCATCGACGTGGGCATCAACCGCATCCCCTCGGCCGATCCCGCCAAGGCCGCCGAGGGCAAGACCCGCGTCGTCGGCGACGTGGCCTTCAAGGAAGCGGTCGAGGTCGCCGGCCGCATCACCCCGGTGCCGGGCGGCGTCGGCCCCATGACCATCGCCTGTCTGCTGGCCAACACCTATTCGGCCGCCTGCCGCCTCAACAATATCCAACCGGAGCCATTGGACGCTTGATGCATTCATTGGGCCGGTGAATAGTCCCGCTCCACGGCGCTATCGCCGAACGGGAGATGTCATGGTCCGCCTCAATGCCCGCGCCGTCGCTCTGACCGGCGCTCTGATGATCGTCCCCGCCGTGGCGGGCTGCGGCTACAACACCATTCCAACCAAGCAGGAACGCGCCGAGGCGGCCTGGGCCGATGTGCAGAGCCAGTATCAGCGCCGCGCCGACCTGATTCCCAATCTGGTCGCGACCGTGCAAGGCGCCGCGATCCAGGAACGCACCACCCTGACCGACGTGATCAACGCGCGCGCCCGCGCCACCTCGGTTAACGTCTCGGCCGATGATCTCGATAATCCGCAGGCCTTCCAGCAGTATCAGGAGGCCCAGGGCCAGCTGTCCGGCGCCCTGTCGCGCCTGCTGGTGACGGTCGAAGCCTATCCGCAACTTCAGGCCAATCAGAACTTCCTGACCCTGCAGTCCCAGCTGGAAGGCACCGAAAACCGCATCCAGATCGCGCGCCGCGACTACAATGAGGCTGTTCGCGACTACAACACCACCCTACGCACCTTCCCGCAGGTGATCTGGGCCAAGACCCTGCACGGCGGGTCGCAGCCGATGCAGTTGTTCACCGCCACCGCCGCCGCCCAGTCGGCGCCGCAAGTCAACTTCAACCTGAACGCCCCGCCCGCCAACGCCTCGGTGCCCGGCGGTGGCGCACCGGCCGTGGCGCCTGGCGCGACCCCGCCCGCCCAGTGACGAGCCTTCAAGCGGCGACGCGACGGTCAACGGGCGTCGCCGCCCTCCTCTTCGGCCTGTTCATCGCGCTGTTGCTCGTCCTTCCGGCGGCGGCGCAGAGCAAGATCGACTTCCCGCCGCTGACCGGCCGCGTGGTCGATCAGGCCAATCTGCTCGATCCAGCGACCGAACAGGCGCTGACAGAGAAGCTGGCGGCGCTGGAAGCCAGTTCCACCGACCAGCTGGTCGTCGTGACGGTCAACAGCCTCCAGGATCAAGAGATCGAGGACTACGGCTATCAGCTGGGTCGCGCCTGGGGCATCGGTCAGAAGGACAACGACAACGGCGCCCTGCTGATCGTCGCGCCGAACGAACGCAAGGTGCGTATTGAGGTCGGCTATGGGCTGGAGCCCATCCTGACCGACGCCTTCTCGTCTCAGGTCATCCGCAACGACATCCTGCCGTCCTTCCGCCACGGCGACTACCAGGCCGGCGTGATCAAGGGCGTCGACGCCCTGATCGCCCAGCTGTCGCTCGACCCCGCAGAAGCGCAGGCGCGTGCTCAGGCCGCCGCGGCCGAGCAAGCCGACACCAAAGGCGACTCCATCATTCCGCTGGTCATCATCGTCGGACTTTTTCTATTCATCTTCTTGATCGCCATGAGGTCCGGGCGCGGACGACGCAGCAATGTCAGCTCGGTCCTGCTGTGGGCGGCGTCCGAGGCGCTGCGGAACTCCGGCAGAGGCGGCGGCGGTTGGGGCGGCGGCGGCGGCTTTGGCGGTGGTGGAGGGTTCGGCGGCGGCGGCGGCAGTTTCGGCGGCGGCGGGGCCTCGGGGGGATGGTGATGCAGATCACGGACAACGACCGCACCCGCATCGCCGAAGCCATAGCGGCGGCCGAGCGTCAGACCTCGGGTGAAATCTTCTGCGTCGTCGCGCGTCGTGTCTCGACCTATGTGGACGTCAGCCTGGCCTGGGCCGCGGCGATGGCGCTTGTGGCCCCGATCGTCTTCGTTCCGTTCGTGCTGGATCTTCGCTGGCCCAGCGACGGCTGGGAGGCGGCCCATCATGCTGCGCAGGAGGCCACGACAGCGCAGGCCTTGGGCCTCTACGCCCTGTCGCAGGCCGTCGTCTTCGTCGGCGTCTTTCTGTTGACCCGTATCCCGGTTGTGCGCCGTCTCGTGACGCCGGCCGGCGTCAGGCGCGGCCGCGTCAGGGAGGCGGCCTTGCAGCAGTTCCTGGCCCATGGCGTCCACGTCACTCAGGAGCGTACGGGCGTCCTGATCTTTGCGGCCCTTGACGAACATCAGGTCGAACTGATCGCCGACGAAAGCATCTACGCCAAGGTCGACGAGGACGCCTGGGCTCAGGCCGTCGCCGTCCTGACCCGGGAACTGCGCGCCGAACGCCCCGTCGAAGGCTTTGCCGCCGCCATCGGTCTGTGCGGAGAGGTTCTGGCCCGCCACTTTCCGCCCCGCGCCGACAACCCCAATGAGTTGCCCGATCATCTGATCCTGCTCTGATCGTCGCATCGGGGTCGCATTCGCGCGCCAGAAGGCCTAGCCCACGGTCATCGTTCAAACAGCCGCCAGCTCATGCCTCGCCTTCTCACCTATAATGTTCACCGCTGCGTCGGCACGGATCGCCGTCTGGATGTCGACCGGATCGTCGCCGTCATCGCCGAGTTCGAGCCGGACATCGTCTGCCTGCAGGAACTGGATGTCGGCCGCGCGCGCACGGGCGGCGTCGATCAGGCCGAGGCGATCGCCGACGGTCTGGCCATGACCTCGCGCTTTCATCCGGCGATGCGGGTCGAGGCCGAACAGTATGGCGACGCCATCCTGACCCCGCATCCCGAACGGCTGATCCGCGCCGACGCCTTGCCCACCGTGAGCGGCATTCCGGGGCTGGAACCGCGCGGCGCGATCTGGTCGGAAATCGAGATCGACGGCACGGCCGTCAACGTCATGAACACCCACTTGGGCCTAGTCCCACGCGAGCAGCGGCTTCAGGCCGCCGCGCTGGCTGGATCCGGCTGGGTCGGCGGGTGCGCGGGCCCGACCCTGCTGGCCGGCGACTTCAACGCCACGTCGATCACCCGCCCCTATCAGACCCTGTGCCGCAGCCTTCAGGACTGCCAGCGTCAGCTGGGCCAGAAGCCCAGCGTGAAGACCTTCCCGTCAGCCTTCCCCGCCATCCGCATCGACCACTGTTTCGTCAGCCCGCACATCCGCATCCGCGCGGTGCGAACGGCCTTCTCGCCCCTGGCCCGCGTCGCTTCGGACCACCTGCCGCTGATCGTCGATTTCGAGGTGGTTCAACCCGGCGCCTGACCGCCCTCTGACGCCGGCCGCGTGCGTTGCGAGCGGTTCAGACGTTTCCACGGCCGCCAGGCGTCGCTCGACGACGTCGGGTCGCCCAGCTGCCACTCGGCGAACATCCGCTGGATTCGCGTCGGTGGCTCTGAGCCCAGCGGCTTCAACCGATCGGTTTCGAAGTTGCAGATCGCCTGCCCCACCGAGCCGAACACGCCCTCGACCGCCGCATAGTCCTCCGCCGCGACGCCCAGCCAATGGGCGATCGTCCGGTGACGGTAGGCCGTGATGAAGGCCCGACCGGCCGCGTCGACAGGTTCAGCGGCGATGTCGCATTCGGTATCCAGGCCCATCGAACGGTTGTTCAGATTGGTGGACCCGATCCGCAGAAGCCGATCGTCGATGATCGTCACCTTGGCGTGGACGATGATCCGGTCGCCCTCCGCCGTCAGGGGCGCAAAGGCGAAGAAGCGGTTGTATTTGTCCGCCTGCTCCAGCCGGTGCAGCACCTCTGCCCGGGCCGTGTCCATGGTCATGCTGTCGAACCAGCTCGGACTCTTGGCGGTCGAGATGACGATGACCTGCGGCCCCTCCACCTCGGCCAGTCGTTCCGCCAGCGCGGCGGCGATAACCGGCGAGGTGAAATACTGGTTCTCGATATAGATCAGCCGCTTGGCGCGCCGGATGGATTCCAGGTGCAAGGCTTCGCTCTCGCGCACCTCCTGCCGCCCCGACCATTTCGGCTCTGTGCGGGCGATGCCGACGGGCACGTCGGTCATCTGCACCGGCACGCCGTCGGGCCAGGGATCGTTCTCGACCTCGTCCGGGATGGTGCGCTCCCACGTCGCCTTGAACCAGCGTTCGCGCGCCAGATCGCCCAGGGCTCGCGCCGCAGGGCCGTCCATCACGCTCATCACCTCGTGACGCGCCTTGCAGATCACGCCGCTGGGCAGGGCGCGGCGCGGGTCGCCGTCCAGATGTTCGTCGGAATCCCAGCGATCGGTCGAGATGTCGCCGCCGCCGCAGAAGGCCACCTTGTCGTCGATGACCACCACCTTCTGGTGATGGCAGGCGCCGATAGGTCCGGGTGAATCGAGCCGAAACTCCACCATCCGCTTACGGAACCAGCGCTGCGCCTTGTGCGGATAGAAGCCTTGCGACGCCGCGATCAGCAGCGGCGATTTCCAGATCAGCAGCCGCACATCCAGGTCCGGCTTCCTCTTGACCAGCATGCGTAGTTGACGACCGATCTCGGCCGACTTGTCGCCCGGCCGCGTCTCCGGATCCAGGTGTGTGCGTGGATCGAACTGCCATCCCAGCAGCACGATGGATCGTTGCGCCTTGTGGATTGCGGACGACAGGGCGTCGAAATAGGCCTCGTTTTCCATCAGCACGGAAAATCGATGCGCGACGGCGGACGTCCACAGGGCGGGCCCCGGCTCCAGCAGGCTGCCTTCGTAACTGTCGCCGGCTAAAGTCATGCGACCTATCTGTCTGATTCGCGTGACATGGTGTCGAAGCGCCTGCATCCTCCGTTCCACGCGCGCGTCCTTCGGTCAATCTTTCAGGGCGGGATTGTGACGTTCGCCGATTTGGCGCATAAGGAGCGTAGCCATACAGGCTGCGAGGGAGGGTGGAATGCAGGCGCTTGTCGAACTGATCGCTGGCTTCATCGCCTTGCTGGCCGCGGCCGTCCTGACCCAGTTCGGCGTCGACACCCACAACCCCAATCACGGCGACCGCGAAGTGCGCCGTGTGGTGGAGTGTCGCGACGCCGGCTCCAACACCACGCTGCTGTCCGAGTCCAAGCGCGACTGCTGATCGCGGCGTCAGATCTGACACCGCAAGCCACGGTTCATCGACAGCTTGCGGACTTGAGTCGGTTTCGTCCGCACCAATCATGCTCTAGGGTTTGCATGGCGATGTCGGACGCCCGCGCAGAGATCGAGTTGTTGAGCTTATGAAGTCTCCCAAACGGCCGCCGCTGAAGCTGACCGATGACGAAGTCGTTGCGCCCATAGAGCTCTCGACGACGGACCAAACGCCGCCCGACGAGGCGACGTCTGAATTCGAACCGATCCCCGAACCTGATTTCGAAATCGTGCAGCCGAAGTTTGAGGCGCCGATGTCGGAGCGCCGCCGCCGTCGCCTGCTGGAAGAGCAGCGGCTGGCCGAGGAACGCGCTCTGAGCGCAGAACGCAACACTGCCGAGGGCGACAAGAAACCGACGCCCGACGCCCCGATCGAGATGGCCGTTACCGCCGGTCAGCCGCCTGCGCCGTTCGAGCTGTCCAAACCGCCGGCTGTGAAGACCGTTCAAGCCAAGGCCCAGGCCGAGCCGTCAGGACGCCATGCCTATGTGATCGCGGGTATCGCCTCCGCGCTTTGGATCGGCGGCGTCGCGTCATGGGCGGCCTATGAGTTCGGCGCGGGCGGCGCCGAACTGGATCCGCTGCGGATCGCCATCTACGCCCTGATCGCCCTGGCGCCTGCGGGCCTGGCCATCATGCTGGCCCATGCCGTCCGACAGGGCGCCGGTCTGGCCGCAGAAACCCGTCGCGCCAGGCAACTGGCCGAAGCCCTGGTCGCCCCGACCGCCCTGGCCGCCCAACAAACCGGCGAGGTGCTTCAGTCGCTGCGTTCCGACATCGATCACGCCACCCTCGCGGCGGAACGCGCCCGCAACGATATGGCTCTGCTCCGAGAGGCGCTGGCCCAAGAGACAACGCGCCTGAACGAGGCGGCCGAGAACGCCGGCCGCACCGCGCGTCGGCTGACCGAAAACCTGGGCCGCGAGCGCGACCAGATGCAGACCTTGGGCATCCATCTGGATACGCAGGCGTCGGGCGTCATCGACGCGGTCGAGCGGCAGTCGCGCATGGTCGCGGACGCCTCCGATCTGGCTCAGGCGCAACTGCGTGAGGCCGAGGCCGCCCTCGCCGCCCGCGCCGCCGATCTCGCCGCCGCCGCAGGCGAAGCCCAGGACGCCGCCCGCGTAGCGTCCGACGATCTGGCGCGCCAGACCATCCGACTTGAGAACGCCGGTTCGGGCGTCGCCGAGCAGATCCAGTCCGTCGAGGAAGGCCTCAGCCAGCAGCGCGCCGCCCTGGTCACCGCCGCCTACGCCCTGCGCACCGATCAGGAGGACTTCTCCGCCCAGGTCGAAAGCCAGCGCGCTCAGCTGATCGAACATCTGTCCGCCACGCGCAGCGCCGCGGGCGATCTGGATCGCACCACCCAGACCTCGGTCGAGTCCATGCGCGATCTGGTCGAGGCGGCCACCGACCAGTTCCGCGCCCTGGTGGATATGTCGCAACGCGAGGCCGACGGCTTCGATTCCGCCACCAAGCTCGCCCTCGATCGCTTCGAAGCCTTGGCGGCCGAGGCGCGCGACGCCCTGATGGAAGAGACACGCCGCGCTCTGGAGCAGATGCGCGCCACGGCCGAGGATTCTCGCGCCGCCGCCGCCGACGCCGCCGAACAGGCGCGTCTGCGCACCGACCGCCTGGGCGAATCCTTGTTCGACGCGGCTCAGAAGGCCGACACCGCCGCCGACGCCCGCATCGCCGACGCCCGCCGCATCGTCACCGAAACGTCCGGCCTGGTCGAAGAGACCGGCGAGCGGATGGTCAGCCGCCTGGAAACCCTGGTGGCACGCCTCAACAGCGCCTTGTCGGAAATCGACACCGCCGTCGCAGACATCGACGAGCGCGCCGCGCGCCTGCCTCAGGAAGCCCGCGCCCGCGCCGACGCTGTGCGCGCCACGGTCGAGGAAGGCCTGGCCTCCCTTTCCGTCGCCTCGCGCAAGGCGGCCGAGGACACCGAGGCGCTGGATGTCGGCTTCCAGGATCGCGTGCGCCGGAACTACGACATGCTGACCGAGGCCGTACGTCTGATGGGCGTGGTGTCGGGCGATACGACGCCGGCGCGTCGTCGCGAGCCGGTCGCAGAGATCGAGGCCCGTCCCGAATTGCGTCCCGAGCGTCGCACCGATCGCCCAACGCCTCCCGCCTCGCCGCCCGTCGAAGAGCGCCGGTTCGGTCTGCGCAGCCGTCTGCGGCTCGAGCCCGCCGAGCCGCCGCCGTCGGCGGACAAGGGCCTGGACTGGAGCGATCTGATCGACGGCGACGACGACAAGGAGGCGCCACTGGAGCTGGACACGCCCTCCCCTTCGCCTGCCGAGGCCGAAGCCCTGTCCGACCGGGTCGCAGCAGCAATCCGGCGCATGGGTGTCGATCCGAACGCCCTTCTGCCTCGCTCCCGCGTCGAGGAGGCCGCCCGCGCCTTCAGCAACGGCGATCCCGACGCCGCGCGCCAGATCGTGCGTCGCGTCGCCCCGGCGGCCGTGCGCAGCGTGTCTCGCCGTGTCCTGAGCGACGCCGAACTGCGCGCCGACGCCGAACGCTATGTCCGCAACTTCGCGGTCATGCTGAACGCCTCGGCCCGCGCCGGAGACAGCGCGGCGGTGCAGTCCAGCCTGGCGTCCGACAGCGGTCGCGCGTTCATGTTGCTGGATGCGGCCGTGGGCGACCTGGGCTGAGGATTTCCGCACTTGACGGCGTCGTTAAGTTACAGCCTCCTGCGCGTCACCGAACTGTCATGGATGGGGCTATGGCTGGCACGATGAACGAACGCGACAGTCGTGCGAGCGGTGATCGCCGCCCTGGCATCATCATCTGCGCCTATGATGGCGACGACGAGGGCTGGGATCTGGTCGAGGATCTGTCGGGCGACATCTGGAGTCCCAATGGCGCCCGTGCGGTGCCCATCCCCGCCGCCGATCCCGACGAACTCGCCTCGAGCCTGGCGGCCCGTCTCGGCAGCGGAGAGTGCCGGGCCGTTCTCCTGGTCGGACGCACGCAAAAGGGCGCGGGCTTCCGGGTCCAGATGCGCGCTGAAAACCGCACTCTCGACTACAAGCACCGCCTGTCCAGCACCGGGCCGGGCGTGGCCCGCACCACGGCGCCCGTCGCCGACATGGTTCGCGCCCTGACCGCCGCCGGGCTGCAAGCCGACGCCTCGTCCGACATCGAAGAGGACGCCGGCTCCTATCTGCTCTACCGCGTGCTCTCAGACATTCCGGACGGGCCGCTCACGCCGTCCATCGGTCTGCTACGCGCGCCCGCCCCCGCCAATGAGGCCGCGGTGCGCAAGGGCGTCAAGGCGGCGGCCTCGGCCATGGCCAGCCACCTGACGCCGCTGCCGCGCGTTGGTTAACCCTCATAGGTCGCAGACATCGGGCGCGCTTCGGTCTAGGGTTTCCAAATGACAGTGAGTCGCAACCTGATCGCCTTCGCCGCCCTGAACGGCGCCCTGGCCGTGGCCCTGGGCGCCTTCGCCGCGCATGGCGCCGGGCCGCAGATCAAGACCCTGCTGACCACCGGCGCCCAGTATCAGATCGTCCACGCCGTCTTCGCCTTCGCCTGCGCCCAGTGGACAGGGGGCGGCGGGCTGTCGCGGCTTGCGGGCTGGCTCGGATCGATCGGCGGCCTGATCTTCTGCCTCGCCCTGGCGGCGATCGCCTTTCTCGGCGTGCCGGCGTTCGGCGCCGTGGCCCCGATCGGCGGGCTGCTGATGATCGCCGGCTGGCTCTGCCTGGCCTTTGCGGCCTTGCGTTCTCGCCCCTGATTTCCTCGTAGAAAGACCAAGCATCCATGGCCTTCCCCACGCCCGCCGAGCCGCGTCGTGTGCTCCACCCCGAGATCGAGGCCTATGCCTCGGGTTGGATGCCGACCGAAGGCGTGCATGAAATCTATTACGAGGAATCCGGCAATCCGCACGGCCTGCCGGTACTGGTCCTTCACGGCGGACCGGGCGGCGCGGTGAACCCTGGCATGCGGCGCTTCTTCGATCCCGCCGTCTATCGCATCATCATGTTCGACCAGCGCGGCTGCGGTCAGTCGCGGCCGCATGCCTCCCTGGAAGACAACACGACCTGGACCCTGATCGACGATATCGAGCGTCTGCGCGCCCTGTGCGGCGTCGACAAATGGGTGGTGTTCGGCGGGTCCTGGGGTTCGACCCTGTCGATGGCCTACGCCATCACCCATCCTGAGCGGGTCATCGCGCTTCTTCTGCGCGGCATCTTCCTGCTGACGAAGAAGGAGTTGCACTGGTTCTATCAGGACGGCGCCTCGATGATCTTCCCGGACGCCTGGGAACGCTTCGTCGCTCCGATCCCCGAGGCCGAGCGCGGCGACCTGATGGCCGCCTATTACAAGCGGCTGATCGGTGATGACGTCGCCGAGCGCGAACGCTGCGCCGTCGCCTGGTCCAGTTGGGAGGGCGAAACCGTCAGCGTCGAGGGCCCCAACGCCCGACCGGACAAGTTCGCCGAGCCCGACTTCGCCGTTGCCTTCGCCCGGATCGAGAACTGGTTCTTCACCAACGCCGGCTTCTTCGAGGAGGACGGCTGGCTGCTGAAGAATGTGGACCGGATGCGGCATATCCCGTGCTGGATCGCGCAGGGCCGGTTCGACGTGGTGACGCCGATTTCAGGCGCTTGGGCGTTGCACCGCGCCTGGCCCGAGGCGTATCTGGACATCGTCGGCGACGCCGGCCACGCCTCGTCGGAACCCGGCATCGTCGACAGTCTGGTCCGCGCCGCCGACTGGGCTGCAAGCCTCCAGGCATGAAAAAGCCGCCGCGCTGGACAACGCGGCGGCTACTTCCACTTCAAAAAGTCAGAACCGTTTTGCGGTTCGATTGTCCATGCTCCACGCGCCGGGACCAGCGGTGAAGATGTACAGGAAGATGAAGCAGTACAGGATGGCCGCGTCGCCGCCGTTCACCGCCGGATACGGGCTGCTGGGGAAGTGGAACATCCAATAGGCCACCGCCATCTGGCCCGAGGCGATGAAGGCGGCCGGACGCGTGAACAGGCCCAGGATCAGCAGCAGGCCCGTGATCAGCTCGATCACGCCGCCGATGCCGAACAGCGACAGCAGCTCCTGCTGACCGGGCTCGGCCCCGGCCGGAAAACCGAACAACTTGATGACGCCATGCGCCAGGAACAACAGACCGGCGACGATCCTGAGCGCCGCCAGGGCGCGGGAAGACCAGCCAGTTACTTGATTGAACATTCTCGTTCCTCGCGGTTTTGCTGCAGTCGTTCACGGTCGGATCTGGTCCGACCGTGAAGCTTGATCCTAAAATCAGGCGGCGTCCACCAGCACGATCTCGGCGTCCGACAAGGCCTTGACCGTCACGACGTCTTCCTGAGCGATGGCCGCGCCGTCGCGGGCGTTCAGCCGGACGCCGTTGACCTCGACCTCGCCCTTCGCCGGGACCAGATAGGCCCGCCGCGCGCCGCCCAGCGGATAGTCGGCGCTGTCGCCCGCCTTAAGCGTCGCCGCCACGATCCGCGCATCGGTGCGGATCGGCAGGGCGTCCTTGTCGCCCTCGAAGCCCGAGGCCAGGACTACGAACTGGCCCGACCGCTCGCCCTTGGGGAAGGGTTTGGTCCCCCAACTCGGCGCATCGCCACGCCGGGTCGGCTCGATCCAGATCTGGAAGATCCGCGTCACGTCCGGCTCGGCGTTGTATTCCGCATGACGGATGCCGGTCCCGGCGCTCATCACCTGGACATCGCCCGCGACGGTGCGCCCCTTGTTGCCCAGACTGTCCTCATGGCTGATGGCCCCGTCGCGGACATAGGTGATGATCTCCATGTCGGCGTGCGGATGCGGGGGGAAGCCCGTTCCGGCGGCGATCTCGTCGTCGTTCCAGACCCGCAGATTGCCCCAGCTCATCCGCTTGGGATCATAGTAGTTGGCGAAGGAGAAATGATGTTTGGCGTTCAGCCAGCCGTGGTTGGCGCCGCCGAGGGATTCAAATGGTCTGCGCTCGATCATCGCACTCGTCCTTTCGCGTCGGAACCGTCCGACGCCTTTGCTTGACGCCAAGATAGAGATCGGCGATCGATCAGAAATAGAAACAACCGAAACTCATCGTTTCAGGACGCAAGGCCGCCCATGACCCGCCTGCCCGATCTGGAAGCCCTAGCCATCTTCGCCAAGGTCGCCGACACCCAGTCCTTCTCCGGCGCAGCCGAGACGCTGGGCCTGTCCAAGGCCACCGTGTCGAAGGCGGTCACGCGTCTGGAACAGCAGTTGAAGACCACACTGCTCCACCGCACTTCGCGGCGCTTCGCCCTGACCGATGCAGGGCGCACTCTGGCCGCCCGCGCCGCCCACATGCTGGCCGAGGCCGAGGGCGCGGTGTCGGAGGCGCTCGACATGTCAATCACGCCGCGCGGTCTGGTGCGACTGGCGGCGCCCATGTCGTTCGGCATGGCCTATGTGGCCCCGGCCCTCCCCGAGTTCCTAGCCACCCATCCCGACGTGTCGGTCGATTTGCACCTGTCGGACGAGGTCATCGATCTGGTCGGCGGCGGCTTCGATTGCGCGCTGAGGATCGCCGCCCTGGCCGATTCCTCGCTGACGGCGCGCAAGCTCCGGCCTGTGGCGCGCGCCCTAGTCGCCTCGCCGTCCTATCTGGATCAGCGGGGGCGCCCCACCCATCCCGACGATCTGGCCCGTCACGCCTGCCTCGGCTACGCCTACATGCCCAGCCCCGACACCTGGCGGTTCAGCAATGCGGCGGGTGAAGAAGTGGTGGTGCATCCGCGCGGGCCGCTGCGGGCCAACAACTCCGACGCCCTGACGGCGTCCTTGTGCGCAGGCCTGGGGCTCTTTCCCCAGCCGGACTTCATCTACTGGAAGGATGTCGCCGACGGCCATCTCGAGACGGTGATGACCGACTGGCGCCTGCCGCCCATCGCCCTGCATCTGGTGGCGCCCAGCGGCGGGCCGCGCCCGGCCAGGGTCACGGCCTTCATGGACTATCTGGCGGCGAAGTTCAGCGGGCCGCTATGGCCGGGCGATACGGTTGGGCGCTAAGGCTCAACCGCACTTCACTTCGCGCACGATGTTCGTCGCCTCGTCATAGACGAAGTTCACCCGGTTCTCGCGATAGTCCATGGTCGCCGCGCACGTGGTGCAGAGCACGCGGAACGTCTGGCCGGCGGGCGCGGTCGGGATGGCCGAGCGGTTGCGGCCGACATAGCTCTGATAGTCCGAAACCTTGCACGCCTTGAAGGCGGTGTCCGATCCGGACGCATGCTCGGCGGTCTGGACCGGCGCGCAGGCCGACACGGCCAAGGCGCCGGCGGCCAGCAGGGTGCTCACAATGATCTTCATGCTCGTCTCCTCGCGTCGGCGTCAGCCGCAGCGAACCTGTTCGATGATGCCGGTCTGTTCGTTGTAGAAGATATTCAGCCGATAGGCGGAAAAGTCGTGCGTCACGGGGCAGGTGGTGCAGGTCACGCGCCGATTGACGACGTCCACGGGCACCGGAATTTCGGTCCGGGACTTGCCGACCAGATACTGCATCTCGCCGGCCTTGCAGAAGTCTTCCGTCTGTCCGGTCGGCATGCGGCTGCCGACGGGCGGGTTCAACTGGGCCTGCTCGACCGCACGCGGCGCAGGCGCCTCGGAGACCGGCGTCGAACAGCCGGCCAGCAGAACCAGTCCGATCAGGCCGCCTTTTCCCAGCGCCCTTCGTCCGTTTGACGCCAATAGGCCAGGTTCGCGCCCTGCCCCTTCAACGCCTTCCAACGTCCCCGCGCATTTTGCAGAGCCGGCTCGTCCCGACCGTCGAAAATAATGAAGCATCGTTCGAAACCCTCCGTTACGCCCAGTTCTGCGTCGTCGACTATGAACAGCGCCTGAGCGCCGTTCAGGTTCTCGCCCGTTTCACTCAACAGCACAGGCTGGCGCTCGGCATGGGGCTGGTCGGCCCGGCCGTGCGGCAGGAAACTGTCATCGCGAAACGTCCACAACGTCTCGTCGACCTCGTCCAGTCGATGCGAATGCGACGATTTGATCATGGCCCGCCAGCCCCGCTCGATTGTCTTTTCGAGCAGGGTTGGCAGCACCTGATCCAGCGACGAACGCTCCAGGTGATAGAACCAGATTTCGGGCTTCATGGCCTTCCCCCCTTGCGGGGGAAGGTGGCTCGCGTCAGCGAGACGGATGGGGGGTAAAACTCGGTGATGGCGCTGAGCGACCGCTCGCACCGAATCCAGCACAACGTTGGGATTGCGAGCCGCCGCTTCGTGCGAAAATCTGAGAACTTCAAAGCCCTGTTCTCCTAGTCAGGCGTCTCGCGCAGCATCGCGTTCTTCTCGCAATCGATGGATGCCGCCGTCCAGTTCGATCACCAGTTTCAGGGCATGACAACAGAAGTCCGCAATATAAGGCCCCAGCGGAACCTGACGCCTGAACCTCAACCCCTCCAGTTGCCGATCACGTAGCAATCGTCACATGGCGCGCTCGCTCATCGCCTGCGACTTGCGCAGTTCGCGAGCGAAAGCGTGAGCGCGGTCGGAATGGACGGCCATAAGGCAAAGGCTAACCCGGCTAAGGCCGAGTTTCACCCCCCATCCGACCCGCTGACGCGGACCACCTTCCCCCGCAAGAGGGGGAAGAATTTAAGATCAGCCTTCGTAGGATTCCGCGACCATCCGGTCCAGAGTCCGCACAGCAAAGCCGACGCCGCCTTCCGGCACGGTGGGGCTGGGGCTCTTGTTGGCCCAGGCCGTCGGGGCGATGTCCAGGTGCGCCCACGGCACGCCGTTGGTGAAGCGTTGCAGGAACAGGGCGGCGGTGATCGAGCCGCCGGCGCGGCCGTTGCCGGTGTTCTTCACATCGGCGATCTTGGAATCGATGTGCTGCTCGTAGATGGCAGGGATCGGCATGCGCCAGAAGTTCTCGCCGACCTTCTTGGCCGCCTCCAGGATCGGATCGGCAACATCGTCGGAGTTCGAGAAGACGCCGGCGTAATCCAGACCCAGGGCCACGATCATGGCCCCCGTCAGGGTGGCCAGGTCGATCATGAACTTCGGCTTGAAACGCTCCTGGGTGTACCAGAGGGCGTCGGCCAGAACGAGGCGACCTTCGGCGTCGGTGTTGATGACCTCCACCGTCTGACCCGACATGGACACGACCACGTCGCCGGGGCGCTGGGCGTTGCCGTCCGGCATGTTCTCGACCAGGCCCAGCACGCCGATGACGTTGGCCTTGGCCTTGCGGCTGGCCAGGGCGATCATGGTTCCGGTCACGGCGGCCGCGCCGCCCATGTCCCACTTCATGTCCTCCATGCCGTCCGCCGGCTTGATGGAGATGCCGCCGGTGTCGAAGCAGACGCCCTTGCCGACGAAGGCCAGGGGCTGAGCGCCGGCTTCGCCGCCGTTCCACTTCATGATCGCCAGCTGGCTTTCGCGACGGCTGCCCTGGCCCACGCCCAGCAGGGTGCGCATGCCCAGCTTCTCCATCTCGGCCTCGCCGAGGATTTCGACTTCGAGGCCCAGGCTCTCCAGCGCCTTCACCCGCTTGGCGAACTCGGCCGGATACAGGACGTTGGCGGGTTCGGACACCAGGTCGCGCGCGAAGATCACGCCGTCGGCCACCGCCGACAGCGGCTCCAGCGCGGCTTCGGCGCCCCGCAGGTCGGTCGTGACCACGCGGATGGTGGTGATCGACGGAATCTTGTCGGCCTTTTGCGTCGTGCGATACTTGTCGAAGCGATAGGCGGCCAGACGCGCGGCGAAACCGACGCGGGCGGCCTGCTCAGGCGACAGATCCGACGCGTCGATCGTCAGCACCTCGGCGCCCGACAGCTTGACCGCCGCATAGGCGTTGCCGCCAAAGGCCTCGACCGCCAGATCGTCCAGCTTGTCCTTGCCGCCCGCGCCCACCAGCAGCACGGTGTCCGCCTCGACGCCCGCCGGCGCGGCGATGCTCAGGCTCTGCCCGGCCTTGCCGGTGAAACGGCCCTTGCCCGCCGCCTTGGTCAGGGCGCCGTTGGCCTTGCCGTCCAGCGCGGTCCCGGCGGCGGTGAAGGTGCGATCTTCAAAAACCGGAACGGCCAGGATTTCGGCGGCGTCCACGGCGGCGACGAATTCGATCTTCATTCAATCAACTCCAGCCAGGCCCCACCCGGCGTCTGCAAACAGCAAAATGACAACGGCGCGTCTGCTTGTCGCGGACGCGCCCTGATGTGCTACTAGATGCGCCTCAATGTCGCCGCCTGCAACCGGGCGAAGTCCATCCGCCCATGACCCTGATTCAAAGATACCTTTTTCGCCAGATCCTGTTCCCTGTGATCGCTGCGTGCGCAGCGCTGGCGGGAATCGGGATTCTGAGCCAAAGCCTCGACCAACTCCAGGTCATTGTGGAGCGCGGTCAGAGCGTGTGGATCATGGTCAAGCTGACCCTGCTCGCCCTGCCGCAACTGCTGTCGGTGATTCTGCCGATCGGCCTTTTCGTCGGCGCCCTGGTCGCCCTGACGCGTTTGCAACGCGAGCAGGAGCTGACGGCGGCCTTCGCGGGCGGCATGACCCGGTGGCAGGTCATATCGCCGGCCGCCCGTATCGCCGTGCTGGTGGCCCTGGTCACCCTGCTGGTCAACGTCTTCATTCTGCCCTGGGCGCAGCAGGAAGCGCGGCGTCAGGCGTTCGACATCCGCACCGACCTCGCCGCCCTGCTGGTCGAGGAAGGCCAATTCGTTCAGGGGCCTGACGGTCTGACCGTCTACGTGCAGCAGATCGAGCAGAATGGTCTGTCGAAGAACCTGTTCGTCTATCTGGACGACAAGGACAAGGTCACGACCTGGAACGCGTCCGAGGCGCGCTTCAGCCGCGACGCCGGCGGCATTCCGATCCTGACCATGATCGACGGCTCGGCCCAACGCTACTCGTCGGGCGGCGTGCTGGAGACGCTGTCGTTCGGGCGATACGATTTCTCGCTCGCGCCCTTCGTCGGGGTGACCGACACCCTTCGCTACAAGCCGACCGACCTCTATTTGCGCCAGTTGCTGAATCCGACCGCCAAGGTGCTTGAGATCGCCGGATCGCGCGGCGAACTGCTGGCCGAGGCGCATTCGCGGCTGGCCTCGCCGCTCTACGCCATGGTCGCCATGGCCCTGGCGCTTTCGGCGATCTTGGGCGGCGCCTTCAGCCGCACCGGCTATACCTTGCGCATCGCCAAGGCGGCGGGCCTGTTCCTGGTCCTGCGCGTCATCGGCTATGGTCTTGTCGCCGCCAGCGCCTGGAACGGCTGGATGAACGTGCTCCAATACGTCGTGCCGATCGTGGCCATCATCGTCGCCCTGCGGGTTCTGTTCCGCGCGCTGAAGCCGCGTCGCAGCCGAACCACCGCCGCCCTGCGCGATCTGAGGGCCAAGTTCGCATGACCGCCGTCGCCACCTCCGCTCGTCGTTCGCCGCACATCCCCCGTCTCGGCGGCATCGAACGCTATGTGCTGGTCCAACAGCTGAAGTCGCTGGGCGTGGCGCTGGCCGTCATCTCGGCGCTCGTCATGCTGATCGACTTCGTCGAGGTCTCGCGCGGCGTCGGCTCGGCGCAAGATTTGTCGGCCGTCCGCATTTTCGGCTTGGTGCTGCTGAAGTCGCCCTCGGTCATCGTGCAGTTGATGCCGTTCGTCTTCCTGTTCGGCACCCTGTCGGCCTTCATCAGCCTGAACCGGCGCAGCGAACTGATCGCCATGCGCGCGGCGGGCGTCTCCGCCTGGCGTTTCGTCCTGCCGGCGGCCGGCATGGCCTTCGTCCTGGGCGTGCTGACCGTCACGGTGTTGGGTCCGATGGCGTCGGCCGGCGACGGTCTGTGGCAGCGCGAGCGCGCGCGGATTTCCGGCACGGCGCCCGGCGGCGATCCCAAGGAGGCGATCTGGCTGCGGGAGGGCGACGATCAGCGCCAGATGATCATCCGCGCCGGACAGCAGGATCGCGCCAACGCCCGACTGCTGAACGTCAGCTTCTTCATCTACACGACCGCGCCCGGCGGCGGTCGCACCTTCTCCGAGCGGATCGACGCCAAGTCGGCCTCGCTGAACGCCGGCAGCTGGCGCCTGACCGACGCCGTCGGCGCTCAGATCGGCCAGCGCGCCGTCACCTATTCCAGCCTGACCCTGGTCTCCAGCCTGGCCGACGACGAGGCCTTCGAGCGCTTCGCCCGGCCGCAGGCCACGCCCTTCTGGTCGCTGCCCAACCAGATCAGCCGAATCGAAAACGCCGGCTTCACCTCGACCGCCTATCGCCTGCGCTTCCAGCAACTGCTGGCCACGCCGCTCGTGTTCGCCGCCATGTCCATCCTGGCCGCCGCCTTCTCGCTGCGGCTGATGCGACTAGGCGACCTGGCGCGTATGAGCGTGTCCGCCGTGGTGCTGGGCTTCGCCTTCTTCTTCCTGAACCAGTTTTCGTCGGCGATGGGATCGGCCGAGGTCGTGGCGCCGTTCGTCGCCGCCTGGCTGCCGCCCGTTCTTACGGCGCTCGCAGCCTTGACCTTGCTGTTCTATACCGAAGACGGCTAATCGGGCGCTCGCTTCTCAGACTACGGATGGCCTATGCAGGGTGATCGGCGCTTCGACGCTTTCAAAGCAAGGCTTCTCGCCGGTGCGGCCCTGGTCGCCTGCGCGCCCTTGGCGACGCCCGCATGGGCGCAGACCACCCCGCCCGCCGCGACCGCGCCGTCCGACGGCCTGCCGCCCGAGGCGGTCTATGTCGACGCCGACAATGCGCGTCGCGAAGGCGACACCATCATCGTCAGCGGCACGCCCGAGAACCGCGCCTATGTCCGCACGCGCGGCCATGTGCTGCGCGGCGAGAACCTGTCCTATGATCTGAACGCCGGTTCGGCGACGGCCGAAGGCCGCGTCGAGGCCATCGCGCCCGATGGCGCCGTGGTTTACGCCAGCCGTCTCGAGCTGGATGAAAATCTGGAGACCGGCGTCGCCGTCGATTTCGCCACGCGTCTGGCCAACGGCGCCAGCCTGATGGCCGCAACGGCTGTGCGCCGCAGCGAGAACGTCAGCGAACTGAACTACGCCCGCTTCACCCCCTGCCCGATCTGCGACGACGGCGGTCCCAAGACGCCGACCATCTCGATCCAGGCAGAGAAGGTGACGCAGGACGAGCAGTTGCGCGCGATCCTGTATCGCAACGCCGTCTTCTACATTGGGCCGGTGCCCGTCTTCTACACGCCCTTCTTCGCCCACCCTGACCCCTCGGTGGAGCGGGCCTCGGGCTTCCTGGTGCCCATCGTCAACTATGACGAGGGTCGCGGCGTCTCTGTCGAGGTTCCCTATCTGCACGTCGTGTCGCCGTCCGAGGACTGGCTGATCAGCCCGCAGATCAACACCAGGGTCGCCCCGCTGCTGAACCTGCAATGGCGTCGACGATTCGCCAACGGCATGATCGTGGCGCGCGGCGGCTACACCTACGAGCGCGAGTTCGGCGACTTCGACCGGGACGGCGACGGGAAGTTTGAAAGCAACGTCCGCTTCGGCGACCGCGAGCATCGTAGCTATCTGCTGTCGCACGGCGAGTTCGATCCGGACGGGCCCTGGCGATTCGGCTTCACGGCCGAGCGCACCTCGGACAAGACGCTGTTCGACCGCTATGACGTGCGCTCTCCCTATCAGGACAACGGCCTCTATTACGGCGACCGCCGCCGCCTGATCAGCCAGATCTACGCCGAACATCAGACCGATCGCTCTTACGTTTCGGTCGCCGCCTTCTCGATCCAGAGCCTGCGCCTGAACCCGGCCTTCGCCGCGACGGACTTCCGCGACGCCAACGGCTTCAAGGTGTTCGAGGACGACGACACCCTGCCCTTCGTCGCCCCGTTGATCGATGCCCGCTGGGAGCCGCGCGAACTGGTCTTCGGCGGTCGGCTGCGCCTGAAGGGTTCGGCCGTGTCGCTCTACCGCGACGCCTTCGTCGGCGCGCCGATCCTGAATCCGGAGATCGTTCCCGCCGTCACGACAGGCCTCGCCGGCGTCGACAGCCGCCGTATCACGGGTCAGGCCGAATGGCGCCGCGCGATCATCCTGCCCGTTGGCGTGCGCGTGGAGCCGTTCGTCGACACTCGGGTCGATCTCTATTCCATGTCCGACCTCCCGCCGATGATGGGCATCGACAGCGACGAGACGGTCAGCCGATCCCGGTTCAGCGCAGGCGTGGACGTCGCTTATCCTCTGATCAAGCGCATCGCCGACGCCGACATCATCCTGGAGCCGGTGGGTCAGTTCTCGGTGTCCAACAAGGTCAACCTGGATCGCCGCATCCCGATCGAGGATTCGCAGGTTCTGGAGTTGGACGAGTCGTCGCTGTTCCGCATGGATCGCTTCTCCGGCTACGATCTGCTGGAAGGCGGCGCGCGCGTGACGGCGGGCGGTCGCGCCACCATCCGCTGGGCTGAAGGCCGCAAGGCCAGCCTGTTCGTGGGACGCAGCTATCGCTTCGATCAGCAGGATGACTTCAAGACGTCGATTCCCGATGATCCTGCACGTCTCTACGACCCCACGGGCCTCGCCTCCGAGACCTCCGACTGGGTGGTCCAGGGCGACTTCGCGCCGTCGGATCGCATCCGCAGCTGGTTCCACGCCACCGTCAACGGTTCGGGCGAAGTGCGCCGCGCCGAGGCGGCGCTGGACGGCCGCTGGGGGCGCCGCAACCTGGCGACCGTCAGCTACATTCTGGATCAGTCGAACCCGGTCGACGGGCCGCTAAACCGGAACTACGAGTTCGTTCAACTGGCGGGCCAGCAATTCGTCTTCCAGAACTGGGGCTTCACCGTCGCGGGCATCGCCGATCTGAGAGAAAACCAGATCACCCGATCCGAAGTCGGGGTGCTTTTCGATGACGACTGCCTGCGGTTCGAACTGGGTTATCGTCGCGACAACACGCGTGCGCGGCCCGGCGGCGCGTCAGAAGGCGTCTATGTGCGCCTAAACCTCGCCACTTTCGGAGGTTCAGGTTATGGACAGGGCGAAATGCGTTGAGCATGACGCTTTAAGGGGCGCGACTGCCTGCCGGTTTGGCCGGCGGACCGCTGTGAGGAATCAGGACGAACAATGGGTTTGATGCGTTATTCGACGGGGGCTGCGCTCGCGGCAGTCCTCCTCGCCGGTTCGGCCTATGCCCAGACGGCGCCCGCTCCCGCGCAAGCCACGACACCCGCGCAGAGCCCTGCGGCCGGCGCGCCGAATCCAGCGGCGGAGGAAGCCCCGACGACGGCGCGCCCCGCCCCTCAGTTCGAAATGGCCGACGGCATCGTCGCGACCGTCAACGACAAGATCATCACCGGCTATGACCTGCGTCAGCGCATGCTGATGCTGATCGCCTCGTCCCAGGTCCAGCCGACCGAGCAGAACCTGCCCGCCATCCAGCAGGCCGCCCTGAACGCCCTGATCGAGGATCGCCTCAAGGATCAGGAGATGGCCAAGTTCGAGAGCCTGAAGGTCACCGACGAGGAAGTTGACGGTGAGATCGCGGAAATGGCCCGCGCCGCCGGCACGACGCCGCAGGCCTATATGCAGTTCCTACAACAGGGCGGCATCCAGCCTGCCGCCTTCCGCGACAACCTGCGCACCCAGATCGGCTGGAGCCAGCTGATCCCCGGCCGTTTCAACAGCCGCGCCCGCGCCAGCACCCTTCAGGTCGATCAGGAAGTCCGTCGTCTGAACGAGGCGGCGTCCAAGCCCCAGTTCCTGCTCGGGGAAATCTATATCGACGCGGCGCGCGTCGGCGGCGCCCAGGCGGCCTTGAACGGCGCCCGCCAGCTCGTGCAGCAGATCATCCAGGGCGCGCCGTTCCAGGCCGTCGCCCAGCAGTTCTCCGCCGCTCCTTCGGCCAGCGCCCGCGTGCCGGGCGATGCAGGCTGGGTCGTCAAGGACTCGCTCCAACCGGCGGTGCAGTCGGTATTGGAACAGCTCCAACCGGGACAACTGTCGAACCCCATCGTCGTCGATGGCGGCGTCTATATCCTCTACCTCCGCGACAAGCGTGACGGCGCCTCGACCAGCCTGGTGTCGCTGAAGCAGGTCATGGTCGAACTGCCCGAGACTGCGTCGGAAGCCGACGTGGCCGCCGCGACCGCCAAGCTGGAAGGTCTGCGCAACGGCCTGACCTGCGACAACATCATCTCTCAAGCCCGTGCGACGCAGGGCGTCCTTGGCGCTGACCTCGGCGAATCGGATGTCGCCAACCTGGCGCCGCAGTTCCAGCAGTTCGCGCGCACCGGCGAAATCGGGTCGGTCTCGACGCCGATCCGCACCCCGCTGGGCCTGCACCTGGTCGCCGTCTGCGGTCGTCGCGTCGGTGGGCCGGAAGCGCCGAATCGTCAGCAGGTCGAAAACCGTCTGCGCGCCCAGAACTTGGCCGTGCTGGAGCGCCGCTATCTGCGCGACCTGCGCAGCGACGCCCTGATCGAGTTCAAGTGAGCCCAGCGGCCGCGCCTCTGGTTCTGACGCTGGGCGAACCCGCCGGCGTCGGGCCGGAGATCGTGGCCGCCGCCTGGAAAGCGTTGCGCGCCGACCAGACGGCCTTCGCCGTCATCGGCGATGCCGCGCTGTTGCGCTTGCAAGGCGTTGCTGTGGCCGAGGTCGGGGTTCCCGACGATGCTCGTGATCTGTTCGGGTCCGCCCTTCCGGTCATCCATCGCCCCCTCCCCGCGCCGGTCCTGGTCGGGTCGCCCGATCCGGCCAATGCCTCGGCCGTCGCGGACGGCATCGAGGAGGCGGTCAGCTTCGCCCTGTCCGGCGAGGCGTCCGGCGTCGTCACCGCCCCGATCGCCAAGGCGCCGATGTACGCCTCGGGCTTTCGCTTTCCCGGCCATACCGAGTTCATCGCCGAACTGACGGCCGATGCGCCCTATGCCGGCACGCGCGGGCCGGTGATGATGCTGACGGCCCAAAATCTGCGCGCCTGCCTCGTCACCATTCACGTCGCCCTGGACCAGGTGCCGGAACTGGTCACGGCCGAGCGTGTCGCCCGCACCGCCCGCGTTGTCCACGAGAGTTTGAAACGCGACTTCGCCATCGGCCGTCCACGCTTGGCCATGGCGGCTCTCAATCCCCACGCGGGCGAAGGCGGCGCCCTGGGTCTGCAGGAACGCGACATCCTGATCCCCGTCGCCGAACAGCTTCGCGCAGAGGGGATCGAAATCACTGATCCCAGACCCGCCGACACCCTGTTCCATGACGAGGCGCGCGCGACCTATGACGCGGCCATCTGCATGTATCACGACCAGGCCCTGATCCCGGTCAAGACGCTGGACTTCTGGGGAGGGGTCAACGTCTCCTTGGGCCTGCCGATCATCCGCACCTCGCCCGATCACGGGACGGGCTTCGACATCGCCGGCAAGGGCGTCGCACGTCCCGACAGCCTGATCGCCGCCATTCGCCTGGCATCGGAGATGGCGGCGGCCCGCGCCGCGCGCTAACAGGGCGTGTGACCGACCTTCCCTCCCTCCGCGAAACCCTCGACGCCCACGGCCTTTCGGCCAAGAAGAGCTTTGGCCAGCATTTCCTGCTGGACCTGAACGTCACCCGCAAGATCGTGCGTCTGGCCGGTCCGTTCGACGGTCGCGCGGTGATCGAGGTCGGCCCCGGGCCCGGCGGCCTGACGCGCGCCCTGCTGGAATCCGACGCCGGCCCCGTAGTCCTGGTGGAAAAGGATCCGCGCTTCATCCCCCTGCTGACCGAGCTGGACGACGGCTCCGGCCGTCTGACCATCGTCGAAGCCGATGCGCTGAAGGTGAAGGAGGCCGATCTGGTCTCCGGCCCGACCCATCTGGTGTCCAACCTGCCCTATAACGTCGGCACCGCCCTGCTGATCAAATGGCTGACGGGTCCGTGGTTGCCCCACAGCCTGACCCTGATGTTCCAGAAGGAGGTCGCCGAGCGCGTCGCCGCAGGCCCTGGCGAGGACGCCTACGGCCGTCTGGCCGTCATCGCCCAGGCCGTCTGCACCGCCCGCATCGTCATGCACCTGCCCGCCGCCGCCTTCACGCCGCCGCCCAAGGTGGCCTCGGCCGTCGTCCATCTGGTTCCGCTGGACGAGCGCCCGTCGCCGGAACGCCTGAAGAAGCTGGAACGCGTCACCGCCGCCGCCTTCGGCCAGCGCCGCAAGATGCTGCGATCCAGCCTGAAACAGCTGGGCGGCGCCACCCTGTGCGAGGCCGCCGGCATCGAACCCGACGCCCGCGCCGAAACCATCGATGTCGCGGGCTTCCTGCGACTGGCGGACGCCCTTCCATGACCGTCGAACCCTTTCGCGCCATCTCCGTCAGCCGCCTGGCGCATCAGCTCAAGAGCGAAGGCCGCTCGATCATCCATATGGAGTTTGGCCAACCCTCGACCGGCGCGCCCGCCGCCGCGATCGCCCGCGCCCATCAGGTGCTGGACGCCGACGCCATGGGCTATTGGGAAAGTCCCGATCTGCGCGGCCGTATCGCGCGCCTGTACAACGAGCGTTACGGCGTCGCCGTCGATCCCAACCGCATCCTGCTGACCTGTGGCGCCTCACCGGCCCTGGTGCTGGCGCTCAGCACCCTGTTCAAGCCCGGCGACCGGATCGCCCTGGCCCGGCCGGGCTATGTCGCCTATCGCAACACCCTGCGCGCCCTGCATCTTGAACCGGTGGAGATCGCCTGCGGTCCCGACACCCGCTTCCAGCTCACCGCCGCCCAGCTTCAGGCGCTGAATCCCGCCCCTGCCGGCGTCATCATCGCCAGCCCGGCCAATCCGACCGGCACCATCATTCCGGACGCCGAGCTGGCCGCCATCGCCGAGGTCTGCCGCGCGCGCAACATCGCCATCGTCTCGGACGAGATCTACCACGGTCTCAGCTACGTCGGCCCGACGCCCTCGATGCTGCAGTTTGCGCCCGACGCCGTGGTCATCAACAGCTTCTCCAAATACTGGAGCATGGCGGGCTGGCGCCTCGGCTGGCTGCTGGTCCCGGAGGACCGGATCGACGCGGCCCGCGCCTATATCGGCAATATGTTCCTGACGCCGCCCAGCCTCAGCCAGCATGCCGGTCTGGTCGCCATGGACGCGATCGATGAGCTGGAAGGCCATATCCAGACCTACGCCCGCAACCGCCAGCTCATGCTGGAGGCCTTGCCCGCGTTAGGGCTGCGCAAGATCGCACCTCCCGACGGCGCCTTCTACATCTGGGCCGACATCGGCCATCTGACGAACGACAGCGTGGCCTTCTGCGAGCAGTTGCTGCGCGAAACCGGAGTCGCCACCGCGCCCGGCGTCGACTTCGACCCTGTCGAAGGCCACCATTTCATCCGTTTCAGCTTCGCCGTCTCGACGCCGGAGATCGAAGACGCCTTGAGCCGCCTGCGCCGCTGGTTTGCAGCCTTGGCTTAGGCCGCCTTGGCCTGCGCCGCGGCCGAGGTCGCCCGGTGCAAGGCGTCGTACAGCTTCTTCGGCTCCAGCGGCTTGGCCAGCCAATCCGTCATGCCGGCCGCATAGCAGGCCTGCACCTGTTCGGCCTCCGTTCCCGCGCTGAATCCGATCACCGGGGCGGCGGCATTGGGCCCGTCCGACGCGCGCAAGCGCCGTGTCGTCTCGTTGCCGTCGATGCCGGGCATATTCACATCCATCAGCACCACGTCGAACGCCTTCTCGGACAACAGCGCCAGCGCCAGATGGCCGTCCGAGGCCGTGGTCAGATCGACGTTCAAAGGTTGAAGCACGAGCGCGATGGTTCGGCGATTGATCTCGTGATCGTCCACGGCCAGCACGCGAAGACGCCGAGTCAGAACGGGCGCCGCCGCCTCGTGTCCGTCCAAGGCCTGCGTCGGCTGACCCGCCGGCAGATCGACACACAGGGTGAAGGCCGCGCCCTGCCCCGGCGTGCTCTCGACCGTCAGATCGCCGCCCATCAACCGCGCCAGCTCCCGGCTGACGGTCAGGCCCAGGCCCGTCCCGCCATAGGTGCGCGCCACCTCGGCGGACCCCTGCGCGAAGGGGGTGAACAGCCGGCTCATCGCCTCGGGCGCAATGCCCGCGCCCTGGTCGATCACGGTCAGGGTCAGACAGTGCTTGCCGTCCCCGCCCGGCGCCGACGCCTCGAGACGGATCGCGCCCGACGGGGTGAACTTGATCGCGTTGGACACCAGGTTGTTGATGATCTGGCGCAGACGATAGGGGTCCCCGCGCAGCCACACCGCCTCGCTGCCCACGCCCGACATCTCCAGCGTCAGCCCCTTGTCGGCCGCCGGCGCCGCCCAGAACCGCACCGTATCGCGCATCAGATCGCCCAGTTCGAAGTCGCGGCTTTCCATCGCCATGGCGCCGGCCTCCATCTTGGAGTGATCCAGAAGGTCGTTGAGCATGCCGGTCATCAGTCGTCCGGCGTCGATGATCAGGTCGGCCGTCTCTACCCGGTGTTCCTTCAACTTGCCGTCGCGAATGACATGGGCGCCGGCCAGGATGGCGCTGACGGGCGTGCGCAGTTCGTGGCTGACGATCGCCGCCATCGCCGCGCGATCGGCCATGGCCGCCTGCGCCTGTTCCAGCCGCGTCTCCGCCTCTGCCCGAGATTTCACCTCGGCTTCACGTGATCCGTGCACCCGCCAATAGATGTTCAGCACCATGCCGACGAACAGGACGGCGGACAGGGTCATGACCACGACCCCGCGTGTATCGCCCTGCATCACCTTGATCACCGGCATCAAGGCCAGCGCCGCCAGATAGGGACTGCCGCCGATGAAGAAGATTCGACGCGAGGCGATGCCGGACGCGACGTTGGTCAACAGCCCGCCTGCCATCGTCAAAGCGGCGAGCGTGACCAGCGCCGGATGGTTGGTGGACCAGATGATCAGTCCCATCGCGGCATAGGTGGTCGCCATCACGGTGGTGGACGCCAGGGCGACAAACACGGCAAGCGGGCTCTGTGACGCCTCGGCGCGTCTGAACGACGCCATGGCCCAGAGTTCGAATGCTTGCGCCAGGACCGCGACCGCCAGCCACAGCGGGACCCATCGCAGCATTCCGGCTTCATTCATGGCCCAACCGACCAAGGCGGCGAGCAGAAGCCTGACCGGAACCTGCTTGACCCTCTCCTTGGCGCTGGTGGCCAAAAGTGGCGTGATCGAATGAAGAAAACCCATGACACCCCCGTTCACCACCTGACGTTAGGTCAAGAGGAAGAACAGGACGTAAACCTGAGCAGTGGGCAGCTACGGAATAGTCCTTATCGCTGTGTTTACCGTCCGAAATCTCCTTCCCGGCAAAACAGCATCAGTAGCGTAGCGTTGAGTACCCACAGCGCCGCAGGTCCCCATGGCCTGTGGCGCTGTTTCTATTCAGACGGCTTCGCTCAGCAGGGCGGCCTTGTAGTCGCCGACCCACAGGTTCCTGAACCGGCGCGAACGCTCGGCGTGATAGATGTGGGCCAGTTCGGCGTAGGAACGGTCGAAGTCCTCGTTCACCAGCACATAGTCGAAGGCGTCGCAGTGTTCGATCTCGCCCTTGGCGTTGGCCACGCGGCGCTCGATCACGTCGTCGGCGTCCTGTGAGCGAGTAACGAGACGACGGCGCAGCTCTTCCAGGCTGGGCGGCAGGATGAAGACGCGCACGGCGTCCTCCGGGCATTTTTCGGCGACGTCGCGCGCGCCCTGCCAGTCGATGTCGAACAGCACGTCGCGTCCCTCGGCCAGCGCCTTGTCCACCGGCCCGCGCGGGCTGCCGTAGCGATTGCCGTGAACGTCCGCCCATTCCAGGAAGGCGTCCTCGTTGATCAGGCGCTGAAACTCGTCATGGCCGACGAAGTTGTAGTCGCGCCCATCCACCTCGCCCGGCCGAATGCCGCGCGTGGTCATGGAGACAGACAGCTCCAGACCACCATGATCGGCCATCAACCGCCGGCACAGCGAGGTCTTGCCGGCGCCCGAAGGACTGGCGACGATCAGGAGTACGCCCCGGCGGGGGCTGCGTTCATTCGACATTCTGGACCTGCTCACGCAACTGTTCGATGACGGCCTTGAGCTCCAGGCCGATTCCGGTGAGCGCGGTCGTAGCGGATTTCGAGCACAGCGTGTTGGCCTCACGCATGAATTCTTGCATCAGAAAGTCGAGTTTCCGCCCGGCGGGCGCCGAGGCCACAAGCTGGCGCGCCGAGGCGACGTGGGCGGTCAGCCGATCCAACTCCTCGCGCACATCCGCCTTGGTCGCAAGGGCGGCAGCTTCCAGGAAGATCCGGTCCTCAAGCCCCGGCGCATCGGGCGCCAGTTCGGAGATTCGACGGGTGAAGCGATCGCGAATAGCCTCGACCTGTGCGGCCGCCTCACCTTCCGCCTGGGCCACCAGCGCCTCGATCCGAGCGATGAATTCGTCCAGCACCGGCGTCAGTTGCGCGCCCTCGTTCTGCCGTGACGCCTTCAGCGCATCCAGCGCCTCTTCGACCGTGCGGGTCATGGCCGCCTCGACAGCCGCCCGCGCCTCGGGATCGTCCGCCTCTTCGGGCGCCTCGATCACCCCGCGCAGGGCCAGCAGGCCGTCAGCCGACGGCGGCGTTGCGCCATCCTCGGCCAGTTCATTGGCCAAGGTCAGATAGCGCGCAAGAACGGCGGCGTTGATCGTGACCGCCGCCTCGCCGGCTTCGACGCGCCTGGCCTGAACGCCGATGGTCACCTGGCCCCGCGCGAACCGCGCCTGGCCGGCCGCCTTGGCTGCGCGCTCCAGCCCGTCGAAACCGTTCGGTCCACGGAATCGGACCTCCAGATTGCGCCCGTTGACGGAGCGGGCCTCGACCGACCAGATCCAGCCTTCGCCGGCCCCGTCGGCCCGGCCAAAGCCGGTCATGCCAGATAGGGTGCTCATCGTGGCCCCTGCGTCGCGCCGGCCGGAAGGGTAATCGTCGCCTGACCGTTCCCGACAGGTGCCGCGGACGGCTCGGTCGTCATCGGCGCCGCACTGGTCCCCGGCGTTGCGGGCGGCGTGGCTTCCGGCGGCAGGCCCGCCTTCTGGCGCTCGATCTGACGCCACCGCGCGACGTTCTGCAGATGCTCGTCATAGGTCAGGGCGAAGGCGTGTCCGCCGGACCCATCGGCCACGAAGAACAGGGCCGGGTCCGTCGGCGGGTTCAACACCGCCTTGACGGCTTCCTTACCTGGATTGGCGATCGGCGTCGGCGGCAGCCCGTTAATCTGATAGGTGTTCCACGGCGTCTGCGCCAACAGTTCAGACCGCCGAATCCCGCGCCCCAACGGCCTTCCCTTGGTCACGCCATAGACGATGGTCGGATCGCTCTCCAGCCGCATCCCCGCCCGCAGACGGTTCGTGAACACCGCCGCGACACGCGGTCGTTCCGCCGCCAGCGCCGTCTCCTTCTCCACGATGGAGGCCAGAATCACAGCCTCCTCCGGCGTGCGCGCCACGGTCGCGGGCGACCTCTGGCTCCACAGCAGACGCAGGTTCTCGGTCGCCGCGCGCTGCATCCGGTCGATGACCGACTGGCGCGTATCGCCGCGCGAAACCTCATAGGTGTCGGGCCAAAGACTGCCTTCCTCGGGCGTCTCGGCGACCGTCCCGGTCAGCACGGCCTCCTTGTTCAGGATGTCCACCGCCTGCAACGACGACCAGCCCTCAGGCAGGGTCACGAAATGGCGCACCACCCGCCCCTCGACCAGCAGGTTCAGCACCCCGGCCAGGGACGTGCCGGACGGCACCTCGTATTCGCCGGCCCTCAACCGCCGATCCGCGCCGGTCAGGGTCGCCGCCGCACGGAACAGGTCCGTCGAACGGATGACCCCCGCCGCCTTCATCCGCGCGGCGATGGCCGAGACGCCGGACCCGCTGGGCAGGGTGACCACCGTCGTCTGACCCTGCCGTGCGGACGGTCCCGGCGCATAATAGACCGCCCAGACGGCGATCAGGGCCACCAGCAGGAACAGGCCAAAGGTCGCGGACGCGGTCAGGAGCGAGACCGTAAAACCCGACCGCCCGCTGGATTTCTCGACCCGCCCGCGCCCGAACATCTCAGTCGACCTTCTTGAAGATCACCGAGGCGTTGGTGCCCCCGAAGCCGAAACTGTTGGACATGGCCACATCGATCTTCATCGGCTTGGCGGTGTTGGGGACCAGGTCGATGGGCGTCTCCATCTCGGGATCGTCCAGATTGATCGTCGGCGGCGCGATCTGATCGCGGATCGCCAGCACGCAGAAGGCCGCCTCGATGGCGCCCGCCGCGCCCAGCAGGTGTCCGGTCATCGACTTGGTCGAGGAAACGGTCAGGTTCTGCGCATGATCGCCGACCAGCCCCTCGATCCCCTTCAGCTCGATCCAGTCGGCCATGGTCGAGGTGCCGTGGGCGTTGACGTAGTCCAGGTCCGACGGCTGCAGACCGGCCCGCTTCAGCGCCGCCTTCATGGCCCGCACCCCGCCTTCGCCGTCCTCGGACGGGGCGGTGATGTGATAGGCGTCGCCGCTCATGCCGTAGCCCACGACCTCGGCATAGATTTTGGCCCCGCGCGCCTTGGCGTGTTCGTATTCTTCCAGCACCAGGATGCCGGCGCCTTCGCCCATGACGAAGCCCGCATGGCCGCGGTCATAGGGACGCGACGCCTTCTCGGGCGTGTCGTTATAGGCGGTGCACAGCGCCTTGCAGGCCAAAAAGCCCGCGATGCCGATCGGCACCACCGAGCTTTCGGCCCCGCCCGCCACCATCACGTCCGCGTCGTCCAGCGCGATCATCCGGGCCGCATCGCCGATGGCGTGGGCGCCGGTGGCGCAGGCGGTCACCGCAGCATGGTTCGGCCCCTTCAGGCCGTGGCGGATCGATATCTGGCCGCCGGCGAGGTTGATCAGGGCGCTGGGGATGAAGAAGGGGCTGACGCGACGCACGCCCTGTTCCTTCAGGACAATGGCCGTGTCAGCGATGGGACCCAGGCCGCCGATGCCGGAGCCGACCATCACGCCGGTGCGCTCCTTGTCCTCGTCCGTTTCGGGCTTCCAGTTGGCGTCGGCCAGGGCCTCGTCCGCCGCCGCGATGGCGTACAGGATGAAGTCATCGACGCGCTTCCTGTCCTTGGCGGACATGATCTTGTCCGGATCGAAGTCGCCTTCGCCGCCGCCGCCGCGCCCATCCACGCTCGGCACTTCGCCCGCGATGGTGCAGCCGTATCCCTCGGTGTCGAAGGCCGTGATCGGACCGATGCCCGAACGCCCCTCGACGATGCCCTTCCAGCTCTTCTCGACGCCCCAACCCAGGGGGGTCAGCAGACCGATGCCCGTAACGACGACGCGGCGCATGGTGCGTGCTCCCTTATCTCCAGCCCGACCCTTCGGAATCATCGCGGATTCGTGCGGGTCAGAAACAGTAAAGGCCGCCGGGCGTCTCCGCTAGGAGCGCCGGGCGGCCCTGTGAACCGTCAGCCTGTTCGGCCGAGATCGGCGACTGAGATCAGCCGGCCGACTTTTCGTCGATGAACTTGACCGCATCGCCGACCGTCTGGATGTGCTCGGCGGCGTCATCCGGGATCTCGATGTCGAATTCTTCTTCGAAGGCCATCACCAGCTCGACGTTGTCGAGCGAGTCGGCGCCCAGGTCGTCGATGAAGCTGGCCTTTTCGGTGACCTTGTCCGGATCGGCGTCCAGATGGTCGATGACGATCTTGCGAACGCGCTCGAGGGTGTCGGACATGAGTGTCTCTCTGCCTGTTTGAAATCGCCGTAGAGGCGGGGGTAGCTCAGAAATCGCCGTCTCACGGCAGCGTTGGAGACGCAAGCCCTAAGGCTGTGATCGACAACGCATCCCTGCCCTTTAGCACAGCCTTTCGGGCAGGAAATAGTCTGTTGCGTGACGTGATGACGATCAGATCATCGCCATGCCGCCGTTCACATGCAGGGTCTGGCCCGTGACATAGGCGGCCTCGTCAGACGACAGATAGACGGCGGCGGCGGCGATCTCGTCGCCCGTGCCCAGCCGGCCCGCCGGAATCTTGGTCAGAATGGTCTCGCGCTGCTGGTCGTTCAGCACGTCGGTCATCGGCGAGGCGATGAAGCCCGGCGCGATGCAGTTGACCGTAATGCCGCGCGAGCCGACCTCCTGCGCCAGCGACTTCGAAAAGCCGATCATCCCTGCCTTGGACGCCGAATAGTTGGTCTGGCCCGGATTGCCGGTCACGCCGACGACCGAGGTGACGCCGATGATTCGCCCCGAGCGGCGCTTCATCATCCCCTTCACCGCCGCACGGGTCAGGCGGAAATAGCTTTCCAGGTTGACGGTCAGGACCGACTGGAAGTCCTCGTCCTTCATCCGCATCAGCAGGCCGTCCTTGGTGATGCCCGCATTGGCCACCAGGATGTCCAGGGCTGAGCCCGCCGCCGTTTCGGCTGCGTTGACCAGATTGTCGACCGATTCCGGGTCCGACAGGTTCGCCGTGGCGAAATGCGCCCGCTCCCCCAGCTCCGTGGCCAGATCCGCCAGCACGGCCTCGCGCGTGCCCGACAGCACCACGGTCGCGCCCTGGGCGTGCAGCGCCCGCGCCACCGCCCCGCCGATCCCGCCCGTCGCGCCGGTCACCAGCGCGGTCTTGCCTGCAAGATTGAACATCTGTTCCCTCTATTCCTTCCGTCATCCTTGGGCTTGACCCGAGGATCAGGCGCTGTGCGGCGCCGATGTCGATAATGGCGCTCAGACGCCGAAGTGCGGACCGTCCGATCCTCGGGTCAAGCCCGAGGATGACGACCTAGGGCTTCACACCGATTTCGCGAACGCTTCCAACTCTTCGGGCGTATTCAGCGGCAAGGCCTCGGCGTCCGGCGCGATCCGCTTGGCCATGCCGGTCAGCACCTTGCCCGAGCCGATCTCGACAAAGCGCGTCACGCCGCCGTCGGTCGCCATCCATTCCATGCTCTCGCGCCAGCGCACCCGGCCCGTGACCTGTTCGACCAGCAGGCGGCGGATGACTTCCGGGTCGCTTTCCGGCCGCGCCAGGACGTTGGCCACCACCGGCACGACCGGTGCTGTGATGGTCGCCGACGCCAGGGCGGCGGCCATCTCGTCGGCCGCCGGCTGCATCAGCGGGCAGTGGAACGGCGCCGACACGTTCAGCGGGATCGCGCGCGCGCCCAGTGCCTTGGCCTTCTCGATCGCCCGATCCACGGCGGCCTTCTCACCCGAGATGACGATATTGCCGTTGTTGTTGTCATTGGCGACCACGCAGACGCCGATCTCGGCCCCGGCCGCCGCCGCTGCTTCAGCCAGCGCCAGATCGGTCTTGGGCCCGATCAGCGAGGCCATCGCCCCCTGCCCCACCGGAATTGCGCGCTGCATGGCCTGACCGCGCAGCTTCAACAGCCGCGCCGTATCCGACAGCGAAATCGCGCCCGCCGCCGCCAGCGCCGAATATTCGCCCAGCGAGTGACCGGCCACATAGGCCGCGCTCGCCACGTCAAAGCCGAACTCGGCCTTCAACGCCCGGATCGCCGCCACGGACACCGCCATCAGGGCGGGCTGGGCGTTCTCGGTCAGGGTCAGTTGATCCTCGGGGCCTTCGCGCATCAGCACCGACAGCTTCTGGCCCAGCGCCTCGTCCACCTCGGCGAAGACGTCGCGAGCGGATTGGAAGGCGTCCGCCAACGGCGCGCCCATGCCGACGGCCTGGCTGCCCTGTCCCGGAAACAGAAGTGCGAGGGTCATCGACCGCTCCCTGAATCGTTCATCAAGGCGCGGACCCGTAAGCCCAGACTTACCCGAGGGCAAGCACCGCCCATCGTCTCCTCCCCGCTTGGCGGGGAGGGGGACCGCGAAGCGGTGGAGGGGTTCTTCAAGTCCCACGGGCACAGGGGATGCGCGAA
>AMYY01000029.1 GCA_000335735.1 alpha proteobacterium L41A
GAGCCCCGCACCGTATGTAAGACGCGGTAGAGGTCTGTTGCGTATCCGCCCCCTCCACCACTTCGTGGTCCCCCTCCCCCGTGAACGGGGGAGGATTTTTAGCCCCGCATCGCCTCGACCGCCGCGACCAGTCGGTCGAGGTCCGCCAGCGTCGAAAGCCGGTGATCGCCGCCCTCGATTAGGTCCAGGCGCACGTCGCCGCCTGTCAGCCGCTCGACCAGTTCGACCTGATGGCGCCACGGCACGACGTCGTCTGCGCGGCCTTGCAGGACATGAACGGGCGCCGTGATGTCGATCACGCCGTCCAGCAGCAGCCACTTGCGCGCTTCCTCGAACATGCGGCGCGTCAGGACATATTCGCCCAGACCCTCCTCGACGATCAGGGTTTCGCCCTCGCGCAGGATGGCCTGACGCTCGTGGTCCGCCAGGCCGGGCCACATCAGCCGTTCGGTGAAGTCCTGGGCCGGATTGACCAGAACCAGGCCCTTGATCCGGTCCGGCTGGGCCAGGGTCGCCAGCAGTGAGACCCAGCCGCCCATCGAGGAACCCACCGGAATGACCGGGCCGGACAGGCTGTCGATCAGGGCGACGGCGTCCTCGCGCCAGCGGCCGATGGTGGCCTGTCTCCAGTCGCCGGAGGACTGGCCGTGGGCGAAATGGTCGTAGCGGACGAAGTTCCAGCCGCGTTCGCGCGCGGCGACGTCCAGTGCCAGGGCCTTGGTCCCCTCCATGTCCGAACGAAAGCCGCCGACCCAGATCACGGTCGGGCCATCGCCCTCGATGCGTTTGAAGGCCAGGGTTTCGCCATCGGGGCGGGACAGGTGCTGGATGTCGGTCATGGCGCCGTTCTGCCCGGACTTTCCGCCGTCGTCACCCTTGACCGCGACGCGCGATGGCGAAACACAGACCCATGTCCGCACCCCAGGTCCTGTTCGTCACCTCCAACCGCATCGGCGACTGCGTCATCTCGTCCGGCGTGATCCGCGAGATCGCGCGTCAGGTCCCGGGGGCCGAGATCACCGTCGCGTGCGGTCGGCCGCCCGCGCCCTTCTTCCGCAATGCGCCCGGCGTGGTGCGCACCATCGTGCTGGATAAGAAGAAGCTGGCCGGCCATTGGCTCGATCTGTGGAAACAGGTCGTCGGCACGCGCTGGGACCTGGTGATCGACATCCGGGGTTCGGCGCTCAGCTATCTGATCCCGGCGAAGCGGCGCATCGTCTATAACCGCTCGTGGGAGACGGGCCTGCGCAAGGTGGAGATGGTGTCGCGCCTGATGGGGTCGCCGACGCCGCTGGATCCCGAAATCTTCCTGGACGATCAGGCGCGGGCCGAGGCCGCCGCCGTGATCGATCCGCAGCTGGCGGGCGGCGCTGGTCCCGGTCGGATCATCGCCCTGGCCCCCATCGCGCACCAGCCGGGCAAGAGCTGGCCCGCCGATCGTTGGGGCGCGCTGGTCGAGAAGCTGAAGGCCGAGCCGCGCTTTGACGGCTGGCGCTTCATGCCGGTGGGCGGACCGGGCGACCGGCCGCCCGCGACACCCGCGCTGGAGGCCGCCGGGCCGCGCGGCGTGGACTTCGTCGGCAAGGGCGACATCCTGGCCTCGGCCGCCGCCATTGATCGGGCCGATCTGTTCGTCGGCAACGACTCCGGCCTGATGCACGTCTCGGCCGCGCTGGGCCGGCCGACCCTGGGTCTGTTCGGTCCGACCGAGTGGTGGCTGTATGGGCCGTGGGGGCCCAAGACGCGCACGGCGGCGTCCAATGAGACCCGCGGCCAGTTCGCGCCGATCGAGGACCTGACGGTGGATCACGTCTTCGATGCGGTGTTGGCGCTGCATGACGCCTACATCGGGGAAACGCCTGCGAACCCTTGAAAAATCGGGGCTCGCGGGGCATATTGCCGGCCTTGAGGGGAACGTGGCGATCGCCGCGTGCATTCGCTCATCACGACATACGCCTTCTCTGACCACATAAGGAAACGACGCCCATTCGCCGTCCCATGCAAGCGCCACCCGTGAAAGACGGGCCGCGTATGAACCAGGATATCCGCGCCCCTCGCGTTCTGCTCATCGACCAGAACGGCGAAAAACAGGGCGTCATGCCCACCTCCGCCGCTTTGGAAGCCGCCGAGGAAGCCGGGATGGACCTGGTCGAGATCGTCTCCACCTCCGAGCCGCCGGTGGCCAAGATCCTCGATTACGGCAAGCACCGTTTCCAGGAACAGAAGAAGAAGGCCGAGCAGCGCAAACGCCAGAAGGTCGTCGAGCTGAAGGAGATCAAACTCCGTCCGAACATCGACACCCACGACTATGAGGTGAAGGCCAAGGCCATGCACCGCTTCTTCGACGAGGGCGACAAGGTCAAGGTGACCCTGCGCTTCCGCGGTCGCGAAATGGCGCACCCCGAACTGGGCATGAAGCTGCTGAACAAGGTCCAGGCCGACTTCGACGAAATCGCCAAGGTCGAGTTCGCGCCCAAGATGGAAGGCCGCCAGATGATCATGATCCTGGCCCCGCGCTAAAGCTTCTTCCTCTTATGAGTCTGACGCCCGCGCCTTCTGGTTGCGGGCGTCATGCGTTTGAATAACAGTGTCCCCTCTGGATCGTTCGATTCGAGGGTGGGGCTGCTGTGAATCTGTCAAAATCAACGCTTTGGGCTTTTGTCAGCGTGCTGGCCCTGGGCTGTGTTCCGGCCCATGCGCAGGATGTGCCCGCCGTCTCGCAGGCATCGGCCTCCGCGCCGGTGACACCCGCTGCGTTGGATTTGTATGGCCGGCTTCCGGCGTTTTCCAGCCCGCGCTTGTCGCCCGACGGCAAGAAATTGGCGCATTTGGTAACTGTCGGAACTGGGCAGGCCTTGGTCATAATCGACCTGTCAAACCTTCAAGTAATTGGCGGGCTTCGTTCGATCGAAAACAAGGTGCGTGGCCTATCGTGGGTGGGCAACGACTACCTGCTGATTTCCACATCCACCGCCGCCTCATTGCCGTTCGCTGCTGGCAAGGGCGAATACACGCAGGGCCTTATCTATACGCTTGCGACACGTTCGGTTCAGACGGTTTTCTCCCGCAATCCGGAACTGGCTCGCATCATGATCAGCGGCGCGATTATCCGTGATACGCCGACTGGCCCGGCCATCTATTCGCAAGCCTTTGATGCGCGCGATGGAACGGCTGATCTCTACCGCGTCGACCCCGCTACCAATCGCGCCACTCAGATCGCCCGGGGCCGCAATGTCGGCAACTATCTCCTAGACAGCGCCGGCGAACCGATTGCGCGCTCCACCTATTACGCCGAGACCGGCACATGGAGCGTCGATGTCAAGCGAGATGGAGGATGGCCTCGAGTCTGGTCGACGACCGCCTTGCTTGATCAGCCTTCGTTGATTGGTTTTGGCGCTTCGACAAAGTCGGTCATCGTTCAGGCCAAACTCGAAGGAGACGACGAACCCAAGTATCGCGAGCTCTCACTCGAAACCGGCCAGTGGACGGATCTCGCTTTCGACACTCAACCGGACAGCCTGATCTATCATCCCGTCACGAAGTTGTTGATCGGCACGGTCAGAACCAGCGACGAGGGACCTGTCTACGACATCACTGACCCTGCGGCGGCGCGGACTTGGCGCGCGGTCAGGACCGCGTTCAAGGATCGTCATCCGTCGATTCAGAGCTGGGCGGCGAACATGAGATCGCTGATCGTCGAGACGGACGGAAACGGCGATCCCGGCACGTACAACCTCGTGGATCTGGATCGGGGCGTCGCGGAAATCGTGGGCCAATCCTATCCCGACATCGCGGCCAACCAGGTCGGAGAGATACGATCCGTCTCCTACATGGCGGCCGACGGCATGACGATTTCCGGATATCTGACCCTGCCGCCGGGTGTTGGGGAGCCTCGTAATCTGCCGCTCGTGGTGCTGCCGCACGGCGGCCCTGCCGCGCGCGATACCTTCGGGTTCGACTGGTGGGCGCAAGCGCTTGCCGCTCAGGGCTATGTGGTGCTGCAGCCGAATTTCCGGGGATCGGACGGCTTGGGCGAAGCTCATCTGAGCGCCGGCTACGGTCAGTGGGGTCGCAAGATGCAGACCGACCTGTCAGACGGCGTACGCTGGTTGGCGTCGCAAGGCATGATCGATCCCAAGCGGGTGTGTATCGTCGGCGCCAGCTACGGGGGGTACGCCGCCATGGCCGGTCCGACTCTGGACACGGGCATCTACCGTTGCGCCGTGGCTGTGGCGGGCGTTTCCGACCTCAATGAGATGATCCGTTGGTCGGGAGGAGGCTCACGGGGACGCGAGAGCCCGGTAGTTCGATATTGGATGCGTTTCATGGGCGCGGAGAAGCTTGGCGATCCGGCGCTCGACGCCTTATCGCCAGCACTGATGGCTGACCGCGCCGATGCGCCGATGTTGCTGATTCACGGTCGAGATGACACGGTCGTGCCCTACGACCAGTCTGTCCGACTTTACAATGCTCTACGCAGAGCCGGAAAGCCCGTTGAACTCGTTCCGCTCGATGACGAGGACCACTGGCTGTCGACCGCCGCCACGCGACAGCGGATGCTCGATGAAACCGTGAGATTCTTGAAGGCGAACAACCCGGTCGACTGATCTGCGGCCGGCCGCGTTCGATGATGGCGCTTCTCCGTCATCGAACGACGAGCTAAGGCTTCGCCATGACCGCCAACACGCCGACGCCCAAGCTCAAGACACCGGCGTTGGCCGTGCTGTTCGCGACGGTCTTCATCAATCTGGTCGGGTTCGGGTTGGTGGTGCCGTTGCTGCCGTTCTTCGCCCAGAGCCTGAAGGCCGAGGCTTGGCAGATCACGCTGATGTTCTCGGCCTATTCGCTGGGTCAGTTCTTCGCCGAGCCGTTCTGGGGGCGGTTGTCGGATCGGATCGGACGAAAGCCCGTGCTGTTGATGACCCTGATCGCCAATGCGCTGGGCTATCTGATGCTGGCCTTCGTGCCCAACATCTGGCTGGCGATCGCGGTCAGGCTGTTCACCGGCCTGGGGGCCGGCAATATCTCGACGGTTCAGGGGTATGTGGCCGATGTGACCCCGCCCGAGCAGAGGGCCGGGCGGATGGGTCTGATCGGCGCCGCGTTCGGCCTGGGCTTCATTGTCGGGCCGGGGCTGGGCGGATTGCTGACGCAGCCGCAGCTGGGACGGCTGGGCTATCAGCTGCCGATCTTCCTGGCGGCGGCGCTGGCGGCGGTCGCGGCGGTCGGCGTGGTCGTCTTCCTGCGCGAGAGCCGGGCCAAGGCCGATCCCGCCGCCCCGCGTCCGGCCTTCCTGGCGGGACTGAAGGAGGCGCGCGACAATGCCGTGGTGTCGCGCGTGCTGGTCGTGACCCTGATCTATATGGCCGGGTTTTCGGCGATGGAGAGCGTGTTCGGCCTGTGGTCCGAGAGCCGCTATCAATGGGGCGCGCGCGAGGTGGGGCTCAGCTTCATGATCGTGGGCATTGTCTCGACGCTGAACCAGGGGGTCTTCGCCGGGCGACTGGCGCGGCGCTTTGGCGAATCGCGCGTGCTGGCCACCGGCATGCTTCTGTTTGGAACCTCGCTGGTGTTGCAGGTGCTGGCCCCGGTCGCGTGGTTTCCCGCGTCGCGTCTCGAGCTGGGCGCCCTGACGATCCCGGTCGTCCAGGGCTGGATCATTCCGATTGTGATGGCGATCGGCGCGTGCGGCATGTCGCTGGCCATGCCCAATATCTCGGCCATGATCAGCCGCGCCTCGCCGCCTGATCGGCAGGGGGCCATGCTGGGTCTGAACATGGCCTCCAGCTCGGTGGCGCGCATCTTCGGGCCGATGATCGCGGGCGCGCTGTTCTCGGGGCTGGGGCATGACTGGCCCTTCGTGATCGGGGCGCTGCTGACCCTCCCGGCGGCCCTGATGGCGATCAACGCCGGGCGCGTAATTCGCAGCGGCGAGGGCGGCGTGAAAGCCCCGGCCTGACTCGTCTTGCAATGGCGGCGCTCTTCACGTAGAAGCCGCGCCTTCGCGTACCGAACCGCCAGGCGAACAGGCATGCCTGGGCGGTTCTTAAACTCTGAGGAAACACCGCACGACGTGCTCAAGCAGCTCGAAGAGCGGCAGCCCCTCAAAAAGGAGACTGAAATGCCGAAACTGAAGACGAAGTCGGGCGCCAAGAAGCGCTTCAAATTCACGGCCACTGGCAAGGTTAAGGCCGGCGTTGCGGGCAAGCGTCACCGCTTGATCAGCCACAACTCGAAATACATCCGCCAGAACCGCGGCACCTCGGTCATGGCCGACGCCGACGCCAAGAAGATCAAATCCTACATGCCGTACGCCTAAGGCGAACGACAGGCAGACGATCTTTTCGCACTGAATTTGAACCACAGTCCCTCAAGCAGCAAGCCGCCGCGCGGCGCGCGATAGGGACTTCCCGAAGGGAAAAACATCATGGCTCGCGTTAAACGTGGCGTAACCTCGCACGCCAAGCACAAGAAGGTTCTGGAGCAGGCCAAGGGCTTCTCCGGCCGCCGCAAGAATACCATCCGTACGGCCAAGGCCGCCGTCGATCGCGCCGGGCAATACGCCTATCGCGACCGTCGCGCCAAGAAGCGCAACTTCCGCGCCCTGTGGATCCAGCGCATCAACGCCGCTGCCCGTCTGGAAGGCTTCACCTACAGCCAGTTCATCAACGGCCTGAACAAGGCCGGCATCGAACTGGACCGCAAGGTTCTGGCCGCGATCGCCGCCGACGCCACCGGCTTCAAGGCCGTCGCCGACAAGGTCCGCGCCGCCCTCGCTTAAGGGGGTTTGGCTTAAGCCAAGGTCGCACCGATCAGGATCAACGCCCGCTCCGGTTTCCGGGGCGGGCGTTCTTCGTTTTGGAGCGTCGCTTTTCAGCGTCATTCCGGGGCTGAGCGGAGCGAGGAACCCGGAAGCCAGGGGGCTGTCGCGCGGTTGAACGCATCGGGCGCCGGAAATGATCTCCTGGGTTCCGGGGTCGTCCTGCGGACGCCCCGGCATGACGATCCCTAAGCTGCCTGTTGCGCCGGGGTGGTTTCGACAACGCTCATGATCTGCCGGATGGCGTTCAGCAGGGCGTCGGGCTGGATCGGCTTTTGCGCCACCCCGTTCATGCCGGCGGCGATATAGTCCAGCTCGTCGCGCTCGTCGGCGTTCGCCGTCAGGGCCAGGATCGGCAGGGCGTGGGCCGGGCCCGGCAGGGCGCGGATGGCCCGAGTCGCGGCGACCCCGTCCATCACCGGCATCTTGATGTCCATCAGGGCCAGGTCGAACGGACGGGCCATTACGACATCCACCGCCTCGCGCCCGTTCTCGGCCATCTCGCAGGTGCAGCCGAACATCTCCAGCAGCTTGCCCGCGACGAAGCGGTTGGTGGCGTTGTCGTCCACCACCAGCACATGCAGGGTGTCGTGCGGCGTCGGCTCGGCCATGGCGGGGGCGGGCGCGGCGCTCTCCGTCGCGACGCGCAGCGGCAGGCGCACCTGAAAGCGCGCGCCGCCCTGGGGCGAGGCGCCCAGCGAGATCGCGCCGCCCATCCGTTCGGCGATCTGTCGGCAGATGGCCAGGCCCAGGCCCGCGCCCGCCCCCTCGCGCCCGGCCTTTCCGGTGTTGAAGGGATCAAAGATGGTCGCGGCCGCCGCCTCGGGCACGCCGGGTCCGCTGTCGTCCACGGTGAAGATGACCTCGCCGTCGGATCGGCTCTCGATCAGGGCGACGACCTCGCCCGTCAGGGTGAACTTCAGCGCATTGCCGATCAGATTGTTCAGCAACTGCTTCAGCCGCATCCCGTCAGCCTGAACGCAAGCAACGGCCAGGTCGGTGCGGATGGTCAGACCCAGGGACTTCTCCTCGGCCCGCGCGCGCCACAGGGCGTCGATGTCGAAGGCGACGGCCGACAGGTCCAGCGGCTCCTCCTCCAGCGTCAGCATGCCGGCCGAGGCGCGTGACATGTCCAGCGCGTCGGTCAGCAGCCGCAGCAGGCTCTGGCCCGAATCGATCACGGTGCGGACGTAAGGGCGCAGCTCTTCCTGCTCCAGCTTCTTGTCCATCAGGGCTGCGACGCCCAGCACCCCATTCAGGGGCGTGCGGATCTCGTGGCTCATCACCGCCAGGAACTCGGACTTGGCCCGGCTGGAGGCGACGGCCTCGGCCTCGGCCAGCGCCAGGTCGCGGGCCAGGGCGCTCATTTCCTCGGCCCGCTGGCGGTGCAGGGCCGCGCCCGCCTGAACCACCTGCAGCGCCGTGCCGACGCCGACGTAGCGGCCGCCCGCCACCACGATGAAGCCCGTCAGCAAGGCGCCCAGTTCGGCGGCCCCGTAAGCCTGGAAGAAGGCCTCGGCGCTGGTCGCCGCCTCCGCCACCGGCGCATTGCGATCCATCAGGCTTTCGGCGGGCTTTCGGGCATAGAGGGCGCGTCCGAACTCGGCCGCCATCCTCAGGGTGAAGGCGTTGCGTTCGATGATGCCGAGGGGCCGCCCATCGTCATCGACGACGGCCAGGGCCAGGGTGTTCGGCTCGGCCTGGAACCGTTCGAACACATCGGCGCCCGGCGTGGACGGGGCCACGGGCGCGATCAAGTCGACGAAATCACCGATCAGCGGCATCAAGGTCCTCGCAAGTCCGGAGACCTGATTAGACGGCGATATTTAACGCCAGCTTTGCCGTTCATGAACCTTTCGCGGCGGGTTTTCGACAGTCGATCCGTGGGCGGATGGAAAGTCCGGATTGCGCGATATTCCCTCGCGGCCGCGACTTCGATAGCCTCGCCGCATGATGCGCACCCTGATCTGCGGCCTGGCTGCCGCCCTCGCCCTGATCACTCCCGCCGTCGCGCAGGATCGACGCGTCGCCGTGACCTTCGACGACCTGCCGTTCCAGACGGATGCGGCGACCCTGTGCGATCCGGCGCGCCTGATGACGATCACCCAGGATTTCGTCGCCATGCTGAAGCCGCTGGACACGCACGGCACAGCCTTCGTCAACGCGGGCAAGGTGTGCGAGGCCGAGCGCGCTACAATCCTGCCGCGCGTGCTGAACGTCTGGCTGGACGCTGGTCTGGACCTGGGAAACCACACCAACACCCATCTGAACATCCATCGTACGATGGTCGAGGCCTATCTGGCCGATGTGGACGCCGGGGCGCCGATCGTTCGGCAGGCGCTTGAGGCTCGCGGACGGTCCCTGCGCTGGTTCCGCCACCCCTATCTGTTCACCGGCGAGACGCAGGAAAAGCACGACGCCATCGCCGCCGGCCTGGCCCAGCGCGGCTATACGATCGCGCCTGTGACCCTCGACAACAACGACTGGATGTTCGCCGACGTCTATCGCAAGGCCGAGCAGATCGGCGATCAGGCGCTGATGCAGCGCATCGGTCAGGCCTATGTGGCGCATATGGCGACGGTGCTGGACTTCTTCGAACCCTACAGCGCCGAGGCGGCGGGCGGGCGTGAACCGGCGCAGGTGCTGCTGCTGCACGCCAACACCCTGAACCAGACGTATTATCCGCAGATCCACAACCTCTATCTGGCGCGCGGTTATCGCTTCGTGCCCCTGGAAGAGGCGCTGGCCGATCCGATCTATCAGCACCCTGACACCTATGTCCGCGCCAACGGAATCTCGTGGCTGCATCGCTGGATGCAGACCGACGGCCGGCCCATCCGCTGGGAGCCGGAACCGCCTGCCTGGATCGTTGCGGCCAACAAGGCGCCGACGTCGGAACTTCAGGCCATCGCATCGGCCCCTTGAAGGGTGACGAAACGGCTTCCACCCGTTAAGGCACGGGGCAAATGACCGATCTCGCCACACTCGAACTCGACCTGATCAACGCCATCGGCGGCGCGGAAACCGTCGCCGCCCTGGAAGAGGTGCGCGTCGCCGCCCTGGGCAAGTCCGGCTCCGTCTCCGGCCTGCTGAAGGGCATGGGCGCCATGAGCCCCGACGAACGCCGTGAACGGGGGCCGATGATCAACGGCCTGCGCGACCGCGTCGCCGCCGCCATCGCCGCAAAGAAGACCGCGCTGGAAGCCGCCGAACTGGACGCCCGCCTGCTGTCGGAACGCATCGATTTGACCTTGCCGGCGCGTCCGCGCAGGAAGGGCGGGGTCCACCCCACCATGCAGGTGATGGACGAGATGATCGCCCTGTTCGCCGATATGGGCTTCGCCGTGGCGGAAGGCCCGGACATCGAGGACGACTTCCACAACTTCACCGCCCTGAACTTCCCGCCCAAACACCCGGCGCGGGAAATGCACGACACCTTCTTCCTGAAGCCGGACCCCGAGACGGGCGAGCGCAAGGTGCTGCGGACCCACACCTCGCCGGTACAGGTCCGCACCATGATGAGCCAGAAGCCGCCGATCCGCATCGTCGCGCCGGGCCGCACCTTCCGCAAGGATTCCGACGCCACCCACACGCCGATGTTCCACCAGATCGAAGGCCTGGTGATCGACCGTGACATCCACATGGGGCACCTGAAGACCACGCTTCAGACCTTCATCGCCCGCTTCTTCGAACTGGACGCGGTGCAGGCGCGGTTCCGTCCGCACCACTTCCCCTTCACCGAGCCCTCGGCCGAGATGGACATCCGCTGCGACCGTTCGGGCGGGAAACTGGTGTTCAACACCGGCGACGACTGGCTGGAAATCCTGGGCTGCGGAATGGTGCATCCCAATGTGCTCAGGAACTGCGGCATCGACCCGGACGAATATCAGGGCTTCGCATTCGGCATGGGCGTGGATCGGCTGGCCATGCTGAAATACGGCGTGCCCGACCTGCGCCCCATGTTCGACGCCGACACCCGCTGGCTGTCCCACTACGGCTTCTCGGCCTTCGCCGCCCCCAACCCGGCCTCGGGCCTGAGCTGAACCCATGACCACAGTAAACCTGCCTTTCCCGCCCGAATTCGCCCGTCAGCAAGTCTTCGAGGACATTCAGATTCCCTTGGCGGTCTTCTTCCGTCAGTTGGCGATGAGCAATGTGTCCATCGTTGAAGGCCGCGCCTTTCGTCGATGCAAGATCGAGGGGCCGGCTGTGATGCTGGTCCTGGATGGCGTGGCGTTTGATGGCTGCAATATGGGGTTCGACGGCGGCGACGTTCGCAATCTGCTGCTTCGGCCCATGGGAAAGAAGGTGATCGGATCTGTGCCGTTCGCCATGTGCCTGTTCGAAAATTGCTCATTCAACGCCGTCGGCTTCACGGGCGAAGACCGGCATCTTGAGGCGTTCCAGTCGGCACTGGGCGGCGTTCAGCAATGAAGTTCACCCTGTCCTGGCTGAAGGACCACCTCGAAACCGAGGCGGATGTTCATCAGATCGCCGAGGCCATGACCATGGCCGGGCTGGAGGTCGAGGAAGTGCTCGACCCTGCCGCCAAACTGGCGCCCTTCACCGTGGCCAAGATTATTTCGGCCGAGCGGCATCCCAACGCCGACCGGCTGCAGGTCTGCCAGGTCGACACGGTCGACGGGATGAAGGAGATCGTCTGCGGCGCGCCGAACGCGCGGGCGGGCCTGACCACCATCTACGCCCCCATCGGCGCCTATGTGCCGGGTCTCGGCGTGACCCTGGTTGAGAAGCCGGTGCGCGGCGTGGTGTCGAACGGCATGCTGTGCTCGGCCTCCGAGCTCGAGCTGTCGGACGAGAGCGACGGCATTCAGGAACTGCCGCCCGAAATCCCCGTCGGCACGCCGGTCGCCGGCCTGTTCGGCGCCGAGCCGGTCATCGATTTCGAGGTCACGCCGAACCGGCCCGACTGGCTGGGCGTCGCCGGCATCGCCCGCGATCTGGCCGCCGCCGGCGTCGGCAAGCTGAAGCATTTCGACATCGCCGTGGTGCGCGGGGCCTTCGACTCGCCGATCACGGTTCGTCTGGACGCGCCCGAGATGTGCCCGGTCTTCGCCGGTCGCGTCATTCGCGGAGTCAAGAACGGCCCGTCGCCGGCCTGGCTGCAGAAGCGGCTGACGGCTATCGGCCTGCGCTCGATCAACCGTCTGGTCGATGTGACCAATCTGATCGCCTATGACCGCGCTCGCCCGCTGCACGTCTATGACGTCGCCAAGCTGTCGGGAACCGAGATCGTGGTGCGTGCGGGGCAGGTTTCGGCCGCGACCGGCGAGCAGGAACATCTGATCGCCCTGGACGGCAAGACCTACGCCGCGTCCGCAGCCGACTGCGTCATCGCCGACGCCGGGGGCGAGCGGCCCATCGGTCTGGGCGGCGTCATGGGCGGCGAGAGCACTGGCTGCGACGAGACCACCACCGACGTCTTCCTGGAAAGCGCCTGGTTTGACCCGCTGGTCATCGCCCAGACCGGCCGTGCGTTGGGCATCCACTCCGACGCCCAGTACCGGTTCGCGCGCGGCGTCGATCCGGTCTCGGTCACGCCGGGTCTCGAACTGGCCACGCGCCTGATCCTGGACCTGTGCGGCGGCGAGCCGTCGGCCATCGTCTTCGTCGGCGAACCCCCGGCGAGCCCGGCGCCCTTCGCCTTCGACCCCGCCTATGTGAAGCGTCTCAGCGGCATGGATCTGGCCGACGACCGGATCGGGACCATCCTGGGCCAGCTCGGTTTCCTGGTTCAGGCCGCGCCCGCCGGTCATGCCGAGCCCTGGCTCGTCACCCCGCCCTCGTGGCGCCGCGACGTCGAAGGCCCGGCCGATCTGGTGGAAGAAGTCGCGCGGATCGAGGGCTTCGACAGCCTGCCCGATACGCCCCTGCCCGAGGTCGCCCGCCCCGCCGGCGGCGTGCTGAGCCCGCGCCAGGCCCGCGTCCGCACCGCGCGTCGCGCCCTGGCGGCCCTCGGTTACGCCGAGGCCGTCACCTGGTCCTTCACCAAACAGTCGACGGCGGCCCTGTTCGGCGGCGGGGATGATCGGCTGGTGCTGGAGAACCCGATCGCGGCCGATCTGGACTGCATGCGGCCCTCGGCCCTGCCGAACCTGATCCAGGCGGCGGCGAGGAATGCCGCGCGCGGGTTCGCTGACGCCGCCCTGTTCGAGATCGGCCCCATCTATCTGGGCGACGGTCCGGCGGATCAGCGCACGGTCATCGCCGGCCTGGTCGCCCCGCACGCCGCTCGTCACTGGGCGGGCGCCGGTGAGGACGCCCTGTTCACGCTCAAGGGCGACCTGACCACTTTGCTGGAAGAGATCGGCGCCCCGGTCGCCTCGCTGCAACTGGTTCAGGGCCAGAACCGCGACTGGTGGCACCCCGGCCGCTCGGCCCGGCTGCAACTGGGGCCCAAGAATGTTATGGTCGAGTTCGGCGAACTGCATCCGCGCGTTCTGAAGGCGCTGGACGCTGACGGTCCGATCCTGGCCTTCGAAATCATGTTGGACAATGTGCCGGAGCCACGCGGCAAAAGCGGCAAGGCGCGCGGCTCGGCGGACCTGTCGGCCTTCATGCCCCTGACGCGCGATTTCGCCTTCGTGGTCGAAGACGCCAAGCCGGTGGGCGATCTGGTCCGGGCCGCGACGGGCGCCGACAAGGCGCTGATCGCCGAGGTGCGGGTCTTCGATGTCTATCGCGGCAAGGGCGTGGATGAGGGCTCCAAGTCCGTCGCCCTGGAGGTCGTGATCCAGCCGCGCGAAGCAACCCTGACCGAGGCCGAGATCGAGGCCTTGACCGCCAAGGTCGTTGGAGCGGTCGAAAAGCAGGGCGGCAGGCTGCGGGCTTGAGGGGGCGCAGCGCCGTCTTTCGGGCGGCGCGGGGGACATAGGCGATGACGACGGAACCTCAGGCGGCCCAAACGGATCGCGGCCATCTGTTGCGTGTCCTGGGCGTGACGTTCGGCGTCGCCGTCGTGGTCGGCGGCGTCATCGGTCAGGGCATACTGCGCACCCCCGGCGTGGTCGCCGAGGGGGTTCAGAACCCCACGATCATCATCGCCCTGTGGTGCGTCGCGGGTCTGGTCGCCTGGATCGACGCCATGTCGACCGTCGAACTGGCCGCCTCGATCCGCAAGACGGGCGGCCCCTATATCTTCGCCCGCCGCGCCTTCGGGTCGTTGACCGGCCTTGCCGTCGGCGTTTGCGACTGGCTGGGTAATATGGGCGGCATCGCCTTCATCGCCGTGGTCTTCGGCGAATACCTGCACCGGCTGGGCGTCGCGACCAGCGTGCCGATCGGCGTCCTCGCCCTGTTGATCGTGGTCGTGGTGGGCAGCGTGCAATGGCTGGGCACCAAGGTGGGCGGTCGGTCGCAGGAGATCGGCAGCGCGGTCAAGGCGGCCCTGTTCACCGTGCTGATCATCGGCCTGTTCCTGGCGCCGCGCGGCGCGCCCGTCGCGACCGAGATCGCGCCGGCGACGGCGGCGGCCCTGACCTTCGGCGGCATCGTGATGGCCCTGCGGGCGATCTCAGGCACCTATTATGGTTGGAACAGCGCCTCCTACTTCTGCGAAGAAGTGGTCGATCCGGGCCGGACCATCGCGCGGGCGACCTTCTCGGGCATCGCCGTGGTGACGGTGATCTATGTGCTGGCCAACCTGGCGTATCTGAACGTACTGACGCCGGCCGAGATGGCCGGGTCGAACCTCGTGGCGGCGGATGCGGCGGGGCGGGTGTTCGGCGATGTCGCGGGCCCCATCGTCACGGCCATTTCGCTGGTGTCGCTGGTGACGATCATCAATGCGATGGTCATGGTGTTCCCGCGCGTCCTGTTCGCCATGGCGCGCGAGTATCAGATTTCGGCCCTAACCCGGGTCGCCGCAAACGGCACGCCGCGTCTGGCCCTGATCGCCACCGTGCTGGCCGGCGGGCTGCTGGCCACCATCGGGGTCTATGAGACCCTGCTGACCTTTTCGACGTCGCTGCTGGCGCTGATGAGCGTGCTGGTGAATGCCGCCGTCATCGTCCTGAGGGTGCGCGAACCGGATCTGGAACGGCCGTGGAAAATGCCGCTCTATCCCCTGCCGGCGATCATCGCCCTGGCGATCAATACGACCCTGTTCGTAATCTTCGTGGTCGAGGACCCGCTGACGGCCGCCAAGGCGTTCGGAACCCTCGCCGTCCTGATCGCCGTGGCCTGGCTGGTCATCCGCCGCAAGCGCGTCGCGGGTTGATCGACGCCGCTCGGTAAGTTCTCGCTGGACTTGAGGCAACGGTTGCCGTTGGGACGACGACGCTTGGGTCTCGGCGGAGGTGCGGGAACCCGAGTGTTCGAAAGACGATTCAGCCACGCAGCGATTTCTGGTCACGTCGCAGCAACACCACCATGATCTGGACGCCAAGCAGGGCAAGAATCCCGGTAGCCACAAGAATGTACCAAGGGACAGATGGCAGCTTGAGAATATCCGATAGCGTCTTCGGCTCAGCTTCCAGGCGTTCCGGCCATAGCCCGTACATTTCTCTGATGGTGTTTGCTTCTTCGCTTCCACGTCGGAAAACGAAGGAACCTGAGCATCCTTGATGCAATAGGCCGTAGGTCGGTTCGGGATATCCATTCACAGCTGACTTATTCTGGACCGCGAATAGATAGTTGCCGCTCATTTGATCAGGAGGACCGTTGTTCCAATCAAATGGCCAATCGACGATGACGGTAGGCGGCAGATCACCCGAAATAACTTCTTTCACGCTGAAGGTCACGCGCGCGGCCTTCCACTCTCGCGTATCCGTAGCGTTCCGTTCCGATCTATTTGGTGCGAGCCACCGATCTAAACGGGACTGCTCTTGAGGATGCTCTGGATCAAAATTTATCACTCTACCAACAGCGATAGCGTCTGCATCTCGTATGCGATTGAGGTCCAGATCTATGTAAATCGGACAAGCAACTGTCGATCCTGAAGCCAGAAGACTAAGGCTCGCGGCCGTGATTGAAGCCCTTGCGATCATAAGTCTCTCTGTTGGTGAAGCATGTGACCACACGCTCAGATTGCTAAATATCAGGGAGTAAGGATTAACAAGTCGAGGCGCACCCACGACTTCAAATCTGCGCGCGGCCCCGGTAAGACCCCGTTAACCTTGAAGCCGCAAGGCTGCCGCAAAGGTCGGGGACGGTGAGGCCAAGACCGGCGCGCCAGCCGGCCGTCCTCTCGTCGCCTTTCGGAGCGCCCTCCATGCATCGCCGCCAACTGATCCTCTCGGGCCTCGCCACCGCCGCCGGCGCCTCGTCGCTGGGCGCCTGCGCCTCGGCGCCGCCGCGCGATCCCAACTATCCAATTCGCTCGGACCAGACGGCCCAGGCCTACAGCTTCGATGAACTGGTTTCGGCCGGCTCGCGCGAGCTGGGCATCGCGGCTGAGGTCGTGGGCGGCGCGATCGAGCGCGTCTTCGCCGACCAGGGCGACCGCCCGACCGCCTATATCGCGGGCGAGGAAGGCTCCGGCGCCGTCGTTGTCGGCGCCCGCTACGGCCGCGGCGCCCTGCACATGAAGGACTTGTCGGCCTCTCAGGAAGTGTTCTGGCAGGGCGCGTCGGTGGGTTGGGACTGGGGCGGCAACGCCAGCCGCGTCTTCACCCTGGTCTATGGCCTGTACCACCCCGACATGATCTATCGCCGCTATCCCGGCATCGAGGGCTCGGCCTATCTGGTCGCGGGCCTGGGCGTGAACTATCAGCGCGCAGACGGCATCGTCCTGGCCCCCATCCGCACCGGCGTCGGCCTGCGCCTGGGCGCCAACGTCGGCACCATGAGCTACAGCCGCCAGCGCAATCTGCTGCCGTTCTAAGCCCCTTACCGTTCGTCATCCTCGGGCTCGACCCGAGGACCGGATGATCCGCCGCTCGTGCGAACGGGCGACGCACAGGCCGAACGACGCCCGGTCCTCGGGTCAAGCCCGAGGATGACGGGGTGTAATCAGCTCACCAATCGCAGCGGCGGCGGCGCGTCCATCAACGTCGCCAGCCCCTCGCGCCAGCTGGGATAGGCGGGCCGCCAGCCCAGCTCGGCCTTGGCCAAGGCGTTCGAGACGCGCTTGGAATCCAAATAGAAGCGACGCATCGCCTCGCTGACACTGTCGTCGGTCCAGTCGACCTCTGGCGGGCGGGGCAGGCCCATCCGATCCGCCGCCCATTCCATCACCACATCAGCGGGCGACGGTTCGTCGTCGGTCAGATTATAGGCGGCGCCCGGTCGCGGCTGCGCCATCGAGGCGAACAGGCCCGAGACAATGTCATCCACATGGATGCGGTTGAAGACCTGGCCGGGCTTTCTGACCAGTTTCGCCGTGCCTTCCTTCAGCCGCTCGACCACGCTGCGCCCTGGCCCGTAGAAACCGGGCAGGCGGAAGATCTGGACCGTCAGCCCCATCCCCTGCGCCCCATCCAGCCAATCGCGTTCGGCCCGGACGCGTCGTGCGCCCTCCAGATTGGCGGCGTTCAGCGGCCCGTCCTCGAACACCCATCCGCCGGCCCGGTCGCCATAGACGGAGGTGGATGAGACATAACCGATCCAGTCGGGCCACGCGTCGCCCGCAAGGGGCCCCAAGGCCCGCAGACCGGGACAGCCTTGGGCGTCCGGCGCGGCGGTGATCAGCACGGCCGTCGCCGCCTCCAGCGACGTCTTCAAGGCAGCCGCATCGCTGGGATCGATGGCCATGATCCCGTCGGCCGCCAGGGCGCGGCGCCGCTCGGGGTCGCGCGAGGTGGCGGTCGCCCGCCCGCCGCGCCTCATGGCCTCCAGCGCCGTCGCCCGCCCCAGATAGCCGCCGCCGAAGACCAGCAGATCGAGGGGAGGGGAGGCGATGGGCATCACGAAACTCAGGCCGTCAGAACTTGGGAAGGTGGCGCGTCAACTGCCGGTCGCGCCTCATTTTCCAGCGCCTCCGCCCGGCGTTGGTTCCAGGCGGAGACGCACGGCACCCGACCCAGATCGGCCCGGTCGGCATAGCGGCGGGCGATGTCCGTGACCTCGTCCATCAGGCCTTGCGCCAGGGTGATCGGCTTCAACCCTAGATCCCGGAACTGGTCGTTGGCGACGACCAGATCGTTCTCGTCGGCTTCCTGACGCGGATTGGCGACATTGTGGATTTCGGCGCCGGTCTTGTCGGCGATCATGGCCGCCAGATCGCGCACGCGGCGGCTCTCGGTCATCTGGTTCAGGATCTTGACCCGCTCGCCGCGTTTGGGCGGGTTTTTCAGCGCCAGTTCGACGCAGCGCACCGTGTCCTGAATATGGATGAAGGCCCGCGTCTGGCCGCCCGATCCATGCACCGTCAGCGGATAACCGACCGCCGCCTGCATCAGAAAGCGGTTCAGCACCGTGCCGTAATCGCCGTCGTAATCGAAGCGGTTGATCAGCCGTTCGTCCTGCTTGGTCTGTTCGGTCTGGGTGCCCCAGACGATGCCCTGGTGCAGGTCGGTGATGCGCAGATTGTCGTTGCGGGCATAGAACTGGAACAGCAGGGCGTCCTGCGTCTTGGTCATGTGATAGATGCTGCCCGGATTGGGCGGGAATAGGATTTCCTGCTCGGCGGGGCCGTTGTCGGTGTCCACCGTCACCTTCAGATAACCCTCGGGGATGCGCAGACCCGCCGTGCCGTAGCCATAGACCCCCATCGTCCCCAAGTGCGCCAGATGGACGTCCAGGCCGCTTTCGACGATGGCGGCCAGCAGGTGGTTGGTGGCGTTGATGTTGTTGTCGACGGTGTACAGCTTGTGCCGCGCCGATTTCATCGAATAGGGGGCGGCCCGCTGCTCGGCGAAATGCACCACGCTGTCGGGTGCGAAGTCGCGGATCAGGGCGACCAGGCGGTCGAACTCCTTGCCCACCGTCATGTTGACGAAGCCGATGTCGCGGCCGGAGACGTCTTTCCACGCCTTGATCCGCTCGCCCATGGTGCGGATGGGCGTCAGGGACTGGACCTCCAGCTCGTTGTCGATGTTGCGGCGGCTCAGGTTGTCGACGATGGTCACGTCCCACCCTTCGGCCGACAGATGCAGGGCCGTGGGCCAGCCGCAAAAACCGTCGCCGCCCAGAACCAGCACGCGCATGGGATCGCCTCGTCGTCGTCTCAAAGGTCATGCCTAGCCCAGCCGTCGCGCTTGGCAAAGCGGCGCTGTGCAGGGTTCGGTGCGACGCATTGACGAATATCGCTTGGAAAGGCCGCCCACTCGGGTTAAGTCTCTGCCGTCTCCCACTCAATCGCAGCTTTACGGGCGCATACCCGGCTGTTCGCGGCTTGAGCCGGCCATGACGGTCGGTCCCGAAAGGACCGGCGCACCATGCGGGCGACAAGGCATTCCGACAGTTCGACAATCGGGGATCGGCCCCGAGCGAGACGGAACCACGAAACGGACGGAACCGGCCTTCAGGCTTTGGTCCGCCCCTGCACACGGTAGCGCGAATGAGAGATTTCAAGGGCATGAAGCGTCAGCGCGGACGCAATCGGAACAAGGCGGGTGCCAATAACGCCAACAACGCCAATCCGAATCGTTCGTGGGATTCGCAAGGCCCCGAGAACATCAAGGTCCGGGGCAACGCCCAGACGGTGTATGAGCGCTATCAGCAGCTGGCCCGCGATGCGGCCTCCAGCGGCGACCGGGTGCTGGCCGAAAACTATCAGCAGCACGCCGAACACTATTACCGCGTCCTGCGCGCGCTCCAGCCGCAGCGGTCCTTCTCGGACATCGCCGCGCGCGAACAGTCCAATCAGGGCTTCGACATCGACTTCGAGGACGAATCCGGAGCCCAGGCCGCCGCCTTCGTCGCCGCTCAGCAGGCCGCCGACCGTCAGGCCGCGGAGGCTGCAGAGCGCGCCGAGCAGAACCAGAACCGCGATCAGAACCGCGACCGCGACTACAATCGCGACCGGGACCGGGACCGTGACAACCGCGATCGGGACAACCGCGACCGCGACCGCGATCAAAACCGTGATCGTGACCGTGATCAGAACCGCGACGGCCAGCAGCCGCGCGAACCCCGCGAGCCGCGTGAGGGCGACGAGGTCCGCGCCGAGGGCGAGGGCGGCGGTCGTCGCGAAAGCCGCCGCGAACGCTGGGAGCGTCGCCGCGAGGAACGCAATCGCCGCTTCGACAATCAGGACGGCGCCCAAGATGGCGCTGAGGGCGCCGCCCCTGCCTACGCCGAGGCCGACCGCGCCGAAGCCGTCAGCGAAGCGCCCGCCGCTGAAGCCCCTGTCGCTGAAGCGCCGAGCGTCGAGGCGCCGGCCGCCGATGAGCGTCCCGCACGCCGTCCGCGCCGCACCGCCGCCGCTGTCGCGGCGGACGAGGGCGACGCCCCGACCGCCCTGCCGGGCTTCTTGACCCGCGCGCCGGTGTCGTCGGCCCCGGCCGAGCAAGCCGAAGGCGAGCCGGCCCCGCGTCGCCGTGCGCCACGTCGCAAGCCCGAAGCCGCCGCAGCCAGCGAAGACTGACAACAACCCAAGCGGGCATGTTTACCTGAACGCAACTCCTGAGCGCCATTCTGGTGCGTCGGAGGGGCGTCATGGATTTCGTCTTGCTGGTCCTGTCCCTGGCGTTGGCCGGGACCTGTTCGGGCGTGTGGCTGTGGCTGCGCGCGGATGAGGCGGCGACACGGCTGAAGCGTGAGAACGCCCGGCTCAAAACCCGCCTGGGCCGACAGACGCGAGGGCTGCGCCGGGCCCTTTCGACCGCCGAGGCCGAGGTCGAACGCCTGACGGCCGCCCTGCGCGCGCGCGGCGAGGTGATGCAGGCCCTGGGCCGAGAACTGCGTACGCCCCTGACCACCGTCATGGGCTTCACCCAGCTGCTGCGTATCAACGATCAAAGCGATCCCCTGTCGACACGACAGGTTCAGGCGGTCGGTCAGATCGAGGCGGCGGGCGGCGTTCTGCTGGCGCTGATCGAAGAGACGGACGCCTTCATGACGTGCGAAGACGGCGGCGGCGCTCAGGCGATCCACCGCGTCGATCTGCGTCTGGCGCTGCGTCAGGTCTGCGACGGGCTGCAATCCCAGGCGCGAGAGGCGGGGGTGACGCTGGCTTGTCCGCCGCCCGCTTACGGCCTTTGCGTCATGGCGGACCCTGGCCAGGTTCGCCGCATCCTGCGTCGACTGGTCGAGAACGCTCTGCATCATTCGTCCCCCGGCGGGACAGTGCGAATGGAGCTGTCGCGCGTCGACGACGAAATCCGCATCGCCATCCACGACGCGAAATCAGGGCCGGCGGGGCAAGGGGCGGAGCGGCTGTTTCGTCCTCTGGATGGTCGTGACGCGCGCGGCGGCACGGGTCTGGGCGTCGCCTCGGCCCAGCGTCTGGCGGAACGGATGGGCGGGACGTTGGCGATGCAGCATGATCCGTCAGGCGGCGCCGTCTTCTCGCTCAACGTGCCCGCCGCGCCGTCGCCCGGCGTGACGCCGGTCGTGGCGCTCTCGCGACAGGCCGTGGCGCTCTACATCGAGGATAACGCCGCCAACATCGCCCTGATGCGTCAGGTCGCGCGCGGTCTCGGCCTGACCCTGCATGCCGCAACCACAGGCGCGGAGGGGCTGGACCTGGCGCGCGCGCTGCGCCCCGACGTCATCCTGCTCGACATCGGTCTGCCCGACATGGACGGCTATGAGGTCAAGGCGCGACTGGACGTCGATCCCCTCACGCGCCACGTCCCCGTGCTGGCGTTGACGGCCGCCGCCTCGCCTGGCGACAGCGCGCGTGGGCGCGCCGCGGGCTTCGACGTCTGGCTGGCCAAGCCGCTGGATCTCGCTGCATTGGGCGCGGCGCTGAACGATGTGCTGGACGACGGTTCGGCCTGTCCCGGCCTTGACGACGAGGGGCGCCAGAGGGCCTAAGAGGCTTGAGTTCGCCCGTAAGGTCGCCCCCCAAGGGAAGCGTTGATGCGTCTGTTCATTTCGTCCCGCACGCTCGTGCGCCGCCTGGCGCCGCTGGCGGCCCTGTGCGCCGTCGCCGCCTGCGCTTCGACCCCGCCGCCGCCCCCCCCGCCGCCGCCCGGTGCGGCCGGCGCGCTGATGGATTGGCGCGGCGTCATCACCTCGGCCGACCGGGATCGCTATCGCCGCGTCGACGCCGCCTGGACCCTGGCCCTGCAACAGGCAAAACGTCAGCGCGGCTCCGGCGATCTGAACAGCCTGGGCGATCTGATCGACCCCAAGGCCGACCGTCCCGGCGTCGCGCCGCCGCCCGGCGACTATCGCTGCCGCACCGTGAAACTGGGCACCCAGGGAGGCGAGGACGGGCTGGGCTATGTCGTCTACGGCTGGTTCGCCTGCCGCATCGAACAGACGCCGAAAGGCCTGAAGTTCTCCAAGCTGACCGGCTCGCAGCGCCCCTCCGGCCTGCTCTTCCCCGAAGACGACCGCCATATGGTGATGCTCGGCTCGCTCGCTTTGGCGCAGGAGCCCGCCGCCAACACCTATGGCCGCAACCCCGACCGCGATCTGGTCGCCATCCTGCAGCGCATCGGCGAGGCGCGGTGGCGGCTGGTCCTGCCGTGGCCCAACACCGAATCCAATCTGGACCTGATCGAGCTGGTCCCGGCGCCGCGCGGCTAAGGTTCGGCTGAACCTCGGGCGCCTTGTCACGTTCGGTCATGACAACCGATGGAGACGCTGATGCGCCGCACCCCTCTGGCCGTTCTGGCCCTGATGACCACGACCGCCCTGGCGGCCTGTGGCGACAACAGTCCCGCCGCACCGACCGAGGCCTCGCCCGCCGTGACCACGCCCGCGGCCGGCGTGCCGCCACAAGCCGCGCCTGAGGCGACGGCGACGCCGCAACCTCAGACGACCCCAGCCGAGGGGATGCAGGGCGGAACCGACGATTGGCGCAAGGTCGCCAACACAGCCGACGCCAGCTTGCTGGGCCGGCTGGACCAGGCCTGGAGGATGGCTCGCGCCGAGGCCGAGGAAGGTGGCTTCTCGCGTCAGGTCGAGGCCTTGGGACCGCTCGCCGACCCTAATGCGGGGCAGAGCGGCCGCGTCCAACCCGGTCAGGGGAACTATCGTTGCCGCACAATCAAGATGGGCAGCCGCAATGGCTCGGGGCTGGCCTATGTCGAATATCCCTGGTTCCGCTGCACGGTTGAACTGACGGCGGGCGGCGACCTGATCCTGACCAAGCTGACGGGCTCGCAGCGCACCCGGGGTCTGATCTACCCCGACACCGACCGCCGCGGCGTCTACATCGGCGCCCAGGCTTGGGGCGCCGACGAGAACCGGTATCCGGCCTACGGCGACATCGCCGAGCGCGATCAGGTCGGCGTCATCGAGCGCATTGGCCAGAACCGCTGGCGCCTGGTCCTGCCGTGGCCCAAACAGGAAGCCAAGCTGGAGCTGCTCGAGATCACCGGCTAGCGCGCGCCGGTCGATCGGCTGATCGCCGCGCGCATCCCTTCGGCGTGAAGCGCGCCGGAGGGGGCGATCTTGGTGTTCGGCGTTTCGCTGGGCCCCAGGTCGGCGGTGCGGTCGTCCGGTCCGGTCCAGGTCGGGCTTTCGGCCTTGCGACGGACGGCTTCGCGCAGATTGTCGGTCGCCGTCGCCGTCGCCCCGCCGGATTTACGACGGTCCATCTCATCGGCGACGCGGGCGATGGCTTGGGTCAGAAGGGCCTTCTTCTCGCGCGCGCCCGCATCCGGGCCGCTCTCTCCTGCACGAACGCGCGTCCGAATCTGGCGCTGAACCCGATCGCGCCGCGCGCGCAGCCGCCCGATCAGGTCGCGCAGTTCCGCCGGCGAGCGCTCGGCCAACGCCTTCGTCTGTTCGACCATATCCGCCTCGTCGCGATCCAGCGCGCGCGGGTTTGGGGTCTTGGACATGACGGTCTCCCTTTCGATTGATGGGAAGACAGCGTCAGGACGACGGGCTCGTTCCGCTTTGCGACCCTGGGTCACAGGGTCGTCCGAGGTCACACGCGCGTCAGTCTCAAGTCCTGATAGTCGTAGCTGAAATCGATGTCGGGGCTCACGCCCTTCACCGTCGCGGTCGCCGGTTTGGTGGTCAGGATCGAGAAGGTGACGAAGGCGTCCTCCTCGCGCTTGTCCGGGAAACGAGTGCGGAAGGTCTCGCCGTCATACGGCTCCAGCCAGCCTTGCAGGGCCGGCGTATGGGTGAAGCTCAGCCACAGGCCGCTCTTCCTGTTTCGGCCGCGTCCTTCGGTCCTGGGCGCAATGACGATGTCGCCGTACCACGGATCGCGCCAGGTCCCCGCGTAGGCGTCCAGCGGCATCGACGGGGGCGCGCCCGCCGCCTGTTTGGCGTCGATTTCGGCGGCGGCGGCGATGGATTTGGCGTTGCCCTCGGCCTCCAGCTTCTTGGAATCGGCGATCCAGTCCACATCGACCTTGCCCATGCAGATGTCGGTGATGCCGGACCGCAGGGCGCGCAGCAGGAAGCTCTCCTCGGCGTTGGAGAAGATGCTGAAGCCGGTCTTGCGGCCGGGGATCAGCACCGTGGCGGAAATCCCGCCGGGCGAGCCGCCGCCGTGGCTGGCGATCCGCTCCCCGCGATAGTCCTGAACCTGCAGCCCCATCGCATAGGTCGAGGCGATGGATCGGTTGGGCAGTTCCGCCGTCGGTCCGGCCGACGAGCCGACGATGATGTTGGGGCGATACATCTCGCGGGCCGCATCTTCGGAATACAGCCGCGTCCCGTCGGGCAGCTTGCCCTCGTTCAGCCTCACGGCGATCCATTTGGCCCAGTCGGTCGGGGTGGTGCAGATGCCGCCCGCCGCCGCCGCCGAATCCCAGTTCCACACCTCGACGATGGACTTGGCGATCTGGGTCATCGCCCCCTGATAGCGCAGAGGCGGCCCGACCCGGCCGTGGGGCAGGGCGGACTTCGCGGGATCGGCCAGACGCGCCAGCGGCGCGGTCTCGGTCATCCCGACCTTGTCCAGGATGCGCGTTTGGATGAAGGCCTCCCAGCTCAGGCCCGACACGGCCTCCAGCACCGCGCCCGCGACCACGAACATCAGGTTGCAGTAGTGATAGCGCGCCCGGAACCCGTCCTCGATCGGCACGAAGGCGGCCTGGGCCAGCACCTCGGCGCGGGTGCGGTCCGAGTTGGGCCAGAACAGAAGGTCGCCGGCGCCCAGACCGAACCCGGCACGGTGGCTCAGCGTATCGCGCACCGTGATGTGTTCGCCGATATAGGGATCGGACAGGGTGAAGCCGGGCAGATAGGTCCGAACCGGCTCGTCCCACTTCACCTTTCCCTCGTCGACCAGGATGGCCAGGGCGGCGGCGGTGACGTTCTTGGTGTTGGAGGCGATGGCGAACAGGGTGTGCTCATCGGCCCGCGCCGGCTTGCCCTGAACCTTGACGCCGTATCCGCGCGCCAGAACGGTCGCCCCGTTCTTCACCACCGCGACGCCCAGCGCCGGCTGATCCGGCCAGGCCGCCATGCACTTGGCCACATAGGCGTCCACCGCCGCCGCCAGCGACGCATCGTCGTTCGCCGGCGCGCTCTGGGCGAAGACTGGCCCTGCCGCCAGTGCCGCCGCGCCTCCGGAAGCGAACAGGGTGCGGCGCGACAGACGAAGGGACATGGCGAACTCCAGCGAAGACCGCCGGACGCTAGCGCCCCTTCGTCGTCTAGGCCAGTCGCCAGCGTTGAAGCTTTTCCAGCACGTCGGCGACGATCTGGTTGCGGGTGAAGCCGGTGATGTCGTGGGGGCGTTCGCCTTGGCCGGTCTGGGCGGTCAGTCGCCATTCCAGCAGGCGACGGGCTTCGGGCGTTTCGCGCTGGATCACGACGGGACGCGGACGCGAGCGTGCGCCCAGGCGATAGATGAAGGTGTGCTCGCCCTGTTTCACCGTCAGCCACGCGACGCCGTCGTCGCGTCCGATCTCGGAATCCGCCGCCTCGGCTTCCATAGCCGCGTGAACGGTCTCCAGCGCCGGCAGGCCGTGGCGCTCGATCTCGCTCAAGATATCTGTGCGGCTGGCCGGGGACAGGATCCGCTTCAGCTGCTGCGCCAGGGGGGCGCCTTCGGTCTCGAGGCTGCGGCCCGCGACGTCGGCGTTCATCTGGCGCACCAAGCCGATCGACAGCAGGATCATGATCAGGACGAAGGGCAGGGCGGCGGCCAGGGTGGCGGCCTGCAGCGCGCCCAGTCCGCCCGCCAGCAACAGGGTCGCGGCGATCAGGCCCAGCAGCAGGCACCAATAGACCCGCTGCCAGCGCGGCGTGTCATCGGCCCCTCCGGAGGCGATGGTGTCGATCACCAGAGCGCCGGAATCGGCCGATGTAATGAAGAAGACCGACACCAGCAGGATCGCCAGACCCGAGGTGAAGGCCGCGCCCGGCAGTTGCTCCAAGAAGTAGAACAGGGCGGTCGACAGGTCGGCCGAAACGGCGTTGGAAATCGCGCCCGCCGCCTGACCCATGTCCAGGCTGATCGCCGTATTGCCGAAGACGGTCATCCACAGGAAGGTGAAGCCGGCCGGCACCAGCAGCACGTTCAGCAGGAACTCACGCACCGTTCGCCCGCGCGAAATCCGGGCGATGAACATCCCTACGAACGGCGACCAGGCGATCCACCAGGCCCAGTAGAACAGGGTCCAGTCCGCCATCCAGGCGCGCGGCTCATAGGCGTACAGGGTGAAGGTCCGCTCGACGAAATGGCTGAGATAGAAGCCGATGTTCTGGACCAGCGCCTTGAACAAGAAGCCGGTCGGCCCGACCACCAGCACGAACAGCATCAGCAGCACCGCCAGCGTCAGGTTCAGCTCGGACAGCCGGCGCACCCCCTTGCCGACTCCGGTCATGACCGAGGCGGTCGCCGCCGCCATGACCACGACGATCAGCCCGACCTGAACCCAGGCGGTGTTGGGAACGCCCAGCAGATAGGTCAGGCCGCTGTTCATCTGCGACACGCCGAAACCCAGAGACGTGGCGATGCCGAACGCCGTGCCCCAGATGGCGAAGATGTCGACCGCATCGCCGATGGGCCCGTTGACGCGCTTGCCCAGCAAGGGCGACAGGCCTGACCTCAGCGTCAGCGGCAGACCCTTGCGGTGCGCGAAGAAGGCCAGGCTGAGGCCCACCAGCGCATAGATGGCCCAGGCGTGCGCCCCATAGTGGAAGAAGGTGATGCCCATGGCCTGACGCGCCGCGTCGAAGGTGCGGCCGGGGCCCTCGGGCGGGTTGATATAGTGCTGGATTGGCTCGGCGACGCCGAAATACATCAGGCCGATCCCCATGCCGGCGGCGAACAGCATGGCCAGCCAGGAGAGATAGGGAAAGTCCGGCTCGGCGTCGTCCGGCCCCAGCTTCAGCGCGCCCGTGGGCCCGATCGCAAGCACCAGCACCAGCCCCACGAAGGCGGCGACCGAGGCGATATAGAGCCAGCCGAAGGTGTCGATCACCCAGGCCTGAACACTCTGGAACAGGCGGTCGGATTCTCCCGGCGCGACGATGGCGACAAGCAGCAACAGAGCGATGACGGCGCTGGCGCCCCAGAAGACGCGCGGGTTCATTTTCGTAGTCAGCATCGGGTCAAAGCGTATGGCGAAGCTGACAGTTCCCACCTTGGCCGCAAGCCCTCAGGCCAGATGAAGAAGATGTAATTGGAATGAAGAAGATGTAACTTTGCGATGCAAAGTAGGCGCGATACTCAGCCGTATCGACGGGCGCAAACAGACGTCCGCGCACTCTTTCAGGATCGCCGGGGCATGACCTCCTCCAAACTCGTTCTCATGCTGGGTGCGGCCGCCGTCGCCCTGCCCGGCGCCGCTCTGGCCCAGAGCCAGACGCCGTCTCAAACCCCGCCGCCGGCGACGACGAGCCAGCCGGCCGCCCAGACCCCGGCGACGACGGCCCAGACGCCTGCGCCGCGCACTCAGACGGCCGAACCGGCCCAGCAACAGCAGCCCGCCAGCGTCGGCGACGTGGTCGTCAACGCCCGCGCCAATGACGTGCGCACCTCGATCGACTCGGTCAGCTACAGTCTGGCCAATGACCTTCAGGCGACGACGGGCAGTCTGGCCGACGCGCTCCGCAATGTGCCGTCGGTGGACGTGGACCCAGAGGGCAATGTGTCTCTTCGCGGCGACGCCAATGTCACCATCCTGGTCGACGGCCGCCCGTCCGGCATCCTGACCGGCCCCGGTCGCGGTCAGGCCCTGATCCAGCTGCCGGCCAGCCAGTACGCTCGCATCGAGGTCATGACCAATCCGTCCGCCGCCTACAGCCCCGAGGGTTCGGGCGGGGTTATCAACCTGATCACCAAGCCCACGACGCCCAAGCCGGGCACCCAGACGACCGGCTCGCTGCGCGTCAACGTCGGCGACAACGGCCGCTGGAACGCGGGCCTCAGCGGCTCGTACCAGAAGGATCGCCTGACCCTGTCGGGCGACGCCAGCTATCGCTCCGATCCGACCGAACTGACCTTCAACCGCGTCCGCGAACAGCTGGATCCGGTCACTGGCTCGGTGGTTTCGACCACGACCGTCGAACAGCCGGTCGAGTCCGAGCAGAACGGCGCCTTCGCCCGCTTCACCGCCGAATACAAGCTGGACGACAAGACCCAGCTGACCGGCGAACTGCGCGGCGTGGCCTTCGACGGCACGGGTTCGGGCGACGGCCTTTATGAAACCCGCAACGCCGCCGGCGCGTTGACCAGCGCCTATCGCCGGGTCGGCGATTCCGACTTCAGCTTCAACAACTGGGGCGCCACGGCGCGCGTGCTGCGCCGCTTCGACGGCGACGGCCATGAGTGGTCCAACGAGCTGCGCTACGATTCCAACGCCAACGACACCACCAGCCAGACCCTGACCACCTTCCTGACCCCGGCGGGCGCGGCCTTGTATGAGCGGACCAACACGGAGATCGATCAGGTCACCTGGGGCTTCACCAGCGCCTATACCCGCCCGATGTCCGACGGCGGCAAGCTGCGCCTGGGCTATGAGCTGAACGCCCAGCGGCCCGAGCAGGACGCCGAGTTCCTGCGCGGTCCCTCGCAGGCGGCCTTGGCGCCGGTCCCGGCCCTGAACAACCGCTTCGAAGCCACCCAGACGGTGCATGCCCTGTACACCACCTATGAGCGGCCGCTGGGTGAGAAGCTGTCGGCACAACTGGGTCTGAGGCTTGAGCAGGCGGACATCGAGATCAAGGATCTGACCGGCGGCGCCTCGGCGTCCCAGGACTATTTCCGCGCCTACCCGACCGCCCACGTCCAGTATCAGCTGACGCCCGAACAGACCCTGCGCGCCAGCTATTCGCGGCGCATCCAGCGGCCCCAGCCCAGCCAGCTGAACCCCTTCGTCGTCTATCAGGACCCGCTGAACGTCCGCTCGGGCAATCCGGATCTGGAGCCGCAGGAGACCGACAGCTTCGAGGCCATGTGGCAGATGCGAAAAGGCCAGAGCTTCTATCAGGCCACCGCCTATCTGCGGAACACCGACAAGGCCTTCACCGACGTGGCGTCCGACATCGGCGGCGGCGTCTTCCTGACCCGTCCGGAGAACCTGGGCTCTCGTCGCGACCTGGGCGTGGAGGCGACGGCGAACGGCCGTCTGCATCCGACCCTGCGCTACAGCGCCAGCGTCAACGTCTTCCGTCAGGAGATCGACTCGGGCGCTGTCGTCGGCGGCGGCGACCGCGAGGCGACCCTGGCCAGCGGCCGTCTCAGCCTGAACTGGCAGCCGACGGCCAAGGACTTCGTCCAGGTCTCCAGCTTCTGGCAGGGCGACAGCCTGCTGGCCCAGGGCCGGCGCGAGGCCGGCGGCATGGTCAATCTGGGCTATCGCCGGAAGCTGAGCGAGCAGCTGTCGTTCAACTTCACTGCGCGCGATCTGTTCAACACCTTCAACACCACGACCATCTACGAGACGCCGCAGTTCCGCGAACGCTCGGAGCAGGACATCAAGCTGCGGGCCTTCTACATCGGCCTGACCTGGAACTTCGGCGGGCCGCGCCGCCAGCCGGAGCAGTTCGACTTCTCGACCGGCCCGACCGGGGGCTGAAAACTCCGGTCATCGACCCCTTGTGTGCCTGATTAGCCACACCATCTCGGTTTCACAGACCCGCGGCGTCGCTTCCTGAAAGGGCGTCGCGGGCGAAATCCGCCTGATGAGGGGACCGTTATGAATCTCGAACTCTATTCCGACCGCGCCAAACAGGCCGTCCAGTCGGCCCAGTCGCTGGCGCTGGCCCGCCGTCACCAGCAGTTCGCGCCCGAGCATCTGCTCAAGGTGCTGCTGGAGGAACGCGACGGCCTGGCCAGAAACCTGATCACCGCCGCCGGCGGCGACGCCCGCCGCGCCGAGGCCCATGTCGAGACCGCGCTGAAGAAGCGCGCCCAGGTCACCGGCGGCTCGGGCCAGCTCTATCTGGACGGCGACACCGCCCGCGTCTTCGCTGCCGCCGAAGAGGCCTCCAAGACCGCCGGCGACGCCTTCGTCACCACCGAACGCCTGCTGGCCGCGCTGGCGAAGGAAGGCGGGGTCGCCGCCGAGGTGCTGAAATCCTCGGGCGTCACGGCCGACAAGCTGGAGGCCGCCATCGCCGAGGTGCGCAAGGGCAAGACCGCCGACAGCGCCGGCGCCGAGGACGGCTATGACGCCCTGAAACGCTACGCCCGCGACCTGACCCTGGCCGCCCGCGACGGCAAGATCGACCCGGTCATCGGCCGCGACGAAGAGATTCGCCGCACCATCCAGGTCCTGGCCCGCCGCACCAAGAACAACCCCGTCCTGATCGGCGAACCCGGCGTCGGCAAGACCGCCATCGTCGAGGGCCTGGCCCTGCGCATCGTCAACGGCGACGTGCCCGAATCCCTGCGCGACAAGACCGTCATGGCGCTGGACATGGGCAGTTTGATCGCCGGCGCCAAATATCGCGGCGAGTTCGAGGAGCGGCTGAAATCCGTCCTGTCCGAGGTCTCTGCGGCCGAGGGGGGCATCATCCTGTTCATCGACGAGATGCACACCCTGGTCGGCGCCGGAAAGGGCGACGGCGCCATGGACGCCTCCAACCTGCTGAAGCCCGCGCTGGCGCGCGGCGAGCTGCACTGCGTCGGCGCCACGACCCTGGATGAATACCGCAAACACGTCGAAAAGGACGCCGCTCTGGCCCGCCGCTTCCAGCCGGTCATGGTCGAGGAGCCGACGGTCGAGGACACCGTCTCGATCCTGCGCGGCCTCAAAGAGAAGTATGAGGTCCACCACGGCGTGCGCATTTCCGACAGCGCCATCGTCGCCGCAGCCACTTTGTCGAACCGCTACATCACCGACCGCTTTCTGCCGGACAAGGCCATCGACCTGATCGACGAGGCCGCCAGCCGCGTGCGCATGGCCGTGGACTCCAAGCCCGAGGCCCTGGACGAGATCGACCGCCGCCTGGTCCAGCTCAAGATCGAACGCGAGGCCCTGAAGAAGGAAACCGACCAGGCCTCTCAGCACCGTCTGGAAAAGCTGGAAGACGAGATCGCCGATCTGGAAGGCCAGTCCGACGACCTGACCACCCAGTGGAAGGCCGAAAAGGACAAGGTCGGGCAGGGCGCCCAGCTGCGCGAAACCCTGGACCGCCTGCGCCTGGAACTCGCCAACGCCCAGCGCGCGGGCGATCTGGGCCGGGCGTCAGAGATCGCCTACGGCCAGATCCCCCAGATCGAAAAGCAACTGGAGGAAGCCGAGGCCAATGAGACTTCCGGCGCCTCAGGTCGTGGGGGCCCCCTGACGCCCGAGGTCGTCGACGCCGAACAGATCGCCGCCGTCGTCAGCCGCTGGACCGGCGTGCCCGTCGACAAGATGCTGGAGGGCGAACGCGAAAAACTGCTCCAGATGGAGACTGCGCTCGGCGGTCGTGTGGTGGGTCAGGACGAGGCGCTGGCCGCCGTCTCCGACGCCGTGCGCCGCGCCCGCGCCGGCCTGAACGACCCCAACCGTCCGCTGGGCAGCTTCCTGTTCCTGGGCCCGACCGGCGTGGGCAAGACCGAACTGACCAAGGCCCTGGCCGACTTCCTGTTCGACGACGAGGCGGCCATCACCCGGCTGGACATGTCGGAATATATGGAGAAACACAGCGTCTCGCGCCTGATCGGCGCTCCTCCCGGCTATGTCGGCTATGACGAGGGCGGCGCCCTGACCGAGGCCGTGCGCCGTCGCCCCTATCAGGTCGTCCTGTTCGACGAGGTCGAAAAGGCCCACCCCGACGTCTTCAACGTGCTGTTGCAGGTGCTGGACGACGGCCGCCTGACGGACGGGCAGGGCCGCACCATCGACTTCAGGAACACCCTGATCATCATGACCTCCAACCTGGGCAGCCAGTATCTGGCCGATCAGGGCGAGGGCGATGATGTGGAGGCCGTGCGCCCCTTCGTCATGGACGCCGTGCGCGCCCACTTCCGGCCCGAGTTCCTGAACCGGATCGACGAGATCATCCTGTTCCACCGCCTGGGCCGCGACCAGATGGGCGGCATCGTCCGCATCCAGCTGTCACGCTTCGAGAAGTTGCTCGCCGACCGCCGCCTGACCCTGGACCTGGACGACAGCGCCCTGGCCTGGCTCGCCGACCGCGGCTACGACCCCGCATACGGCGCGCGACCCCTGAAACGCGTCATCCAGAAGGACCTGGTCGATCCGATCGCGCGAAAACTCCTGGCCGGCGAGATCGAGGACGGCGGCGTGATCGCCGTCACCGCCAGCGAGGGCGGGCTGGAGATCGGGAAGATGCGGGTGCATTGAGACGACGCTCGTTTGCCTTGGCGTCAAACGTCTGGCCAGATCGCTGAGATCATTCTGCAGGCAGCCTCAATGTTGCGGACGCGGAGCGTTGTGCTTACGGGACCCCGATAGGCTCTTTCTCTCATCACATCGACTACGATGGACGTGGGCGAATGAGGAGTCCCACGGTTCCCTAAATACTCAACGGCGTGAATGTGGGCGATTGTTGCCAAGTGTTGATTGGCATCTGCTCGTCGATTTTCGGCGGCATCACCTTCGCCCCCAATCGCACACCGAACAAAAAGCTGGCCAACTCGGTCGCCGTCGCGGTGATTTGTAAACGCCAAGGCGTCAGGCGAAACGCTGATCTCCACACCATTTATCAGAATAGGGCGGGGATTCGCAGGAGCTGCCACGAAACGAACATTACGCAAATCTAGCGCGTTAATGGATCGTTGAAAGGTCTGGATGGTCTCTATGGACCGGCGGGCGTCGTCTCTTACCAATGGCCGACTTGCAGGGTCATCTCTGCGTTGCTCGAGGTCGGCGATGGCGGCTGCGGCAAGGCGGTTGGTATTTTCGGGTGTGATTAGGCACGCAGCAATGCACCGTCTTGCGTGTTGATATTGGATGATCAAAGGCCGGGCATCGCCCGGATATTTTGCGCCTCTCAGGATCCCTAGTTGCGCAAGTTGTGAAGTAGCGGCCAAATAATCGGCTAGTTGCGCGGCAGACAGTCGTGGCTCTGGTCGAGGAGCAGCGGGAGGACGTGCCATGGAAGACCTGTTAGTTGTCGGAACGACTCAAAATGACACTCGTGTGTATCTCTCAGAGCTATCATCATTCGCGCTCAAAGAGAACGGCATAGCTAGTCGAGGTGGTATGTACCTCTATGAAGAGTGTTCTGAAGGCGCAGCTGCCGGAATTCGCGTTCTAGCTGAAGTCCCAGATATGGGCGCAGCATATCGTATCCTCGACCTCATGGGGCTGAAAGCCGCGTAGGTGGGCCTCCGCTAATCCTTCTCCCAACGGGAGAAGGTGGCCGCGAAGCGGTCGGATGAGCGTCGGGTGCCGAAGTCGGCGTGAGCCGTCGCAGCGGTCGGGCCGCAGCGGATGGCGGGCGGCGGACGACCCTCACCCTTTCGCGCGAGAACGACGGCTGCGCCGCCGTGCGCTCAAGCCCTCTCCAATGGGAGAGGGGAGACCAAAACTTGATCCTTCTCCCATTGGGAGAAGGTGGCCGCGAAGCGGACGGATGAGGGTCGGGTGTCGAAGTCGGCATGAGCCGTCGCAGCGGTGGCGCCGCAGCGGAT
>AMYY01000030.1 GCA_000335735.1 alpha proteobacterium L41A
CCCCTGCCCCTGCTGGGCGCGGCCCAGATCGCCGGCGCCATGACGGTCGGCGCGGGTCCGGGCGGCGGCGGCGGAACGGGCGTCGGCGGATCGGGCGGATCGGGCGGGACCGGCGCCGGTGCAGGCTCAGGCGGAGGGTCGTGCGACATGGTGCGCTGGGTTCAGGACGCGGTGCGCGACGACCAGGCCGTGCGACGCGCCGTCATCGCCGCGTCCCAGGACATGGACGCGAACGGACGCGCCATCCTGGTCTGGAACGGCGACTGGCTGCAAAGCCGCAACCAGGCCGGCAAGGGTCTGGCGGGCGTGCGCCAGGCCATCGCCCTAGAGGTCGCCTTCGCCCCGGCCGAGTGCAAGAGCCAGCGCATGACAGGCCTGGCGGTCCTGAAGCTGGAAGACCGCCCCGGTGGCGCGCAACTGGCCCTGGGCAAGGGTAGCTGGCGCTGGTCGGACCTGCTGGCCGCAGGCTGACGCGCCGACGTCCATTCAGACGGTCGCATCGGAAAAACACCGTCTAATTCGTCTAATTCGTCTAATCTCGCGCCTCCTCGACCGTGCGTTGCGTCCGCTACGGGCGAACAGAGCCAAGATCGCACGGCTTGAGGGCGTGGGCAGGAAGATGACGCTGGCGAGCGGTTAGGCATTGAAATCGTTGGATCGCCCTTACGCCAATAGGATGGCTAGCCCATCCTTTCGTCATCGTCCGGCAAGCCGCGCCTTCGCGGCGCAGACGGGGTGACCAAGCGGCGCGCGAGAGCGCGAACCTGTCGCCGGACGCCATCTTCCAACATCGCGCGGCGAACGCATCGCCTTGGGCGCCGCTGGGTCCCCCGGTCGCTTCGCGCCGGAGGATGACGAAAGAAATTGAGGCTTAGGCTCTCGGGCCGAACAGGATGAGCCCGGCGCCGACCAGGCAGACAAGGCCGCCCAGGATGTCCCAGCGATCCGGCGGGGTCTTCTCGACCAGCGCCATCCAGATCAGGGAGGCGCAGATATAGACGCCGCCATAGGCCGCGAAGGCGCGCCCCGCCGCGTCGCTGGGGACCAGGGTCAGGAGCCCGGCGAAGGCGATCAGGCAGGCGACGCCGGGCGCCAGCCACAGGGGGTGAACGATCCAGCTTCAACCAGGCCCAGAAGGCGAAACAGCCGCCGATCTCCGCCAGGGCCGCCAGCGGATAGATCAACCAGAGCTTCATGGGCGGGCGCTATACCAGTCGGCGGCCAGATCGAGCCATTGCGGATTTGCAGCTTCGATCAACGCCAGCTTCCAGGACCGCCGCCATTTCTTCAGCGCCTTTTCACGCACGATCGCCTCGATCATGGTCTCATGCTGCTCGTACCAGACCAGGGTCTTGCAACCCTGCTCTGAAGCGAACCCCGGCGTGGCGCCAGTGCGATGTTGCCATATCCGCTGCATCAGATCGCTGGTGACGCCAGTATAGATCGTGCCGTTGCGAAAGTTCGCCATGATATACACGGCAATGACGGCGTCCGCTCTCATGTACAGAACCTGAGCATGCGGGCTGAAGCTGCACAATAGACGTCACTCCGGGGCCGCGCAGCGGAACCCGGAGCCCAGGGCGGTCTCCCGCTGGATGATGCGGTCCTGGGTTCCGGGTTCTTCGCTACGCGAAGCCCCGGAAGGACGGCTATTTTTCCTTCGCCGCCCGTTCGGCCGCCAGCTTGGCCAGGACCCGGCCGCGGCCGCGCGACAGGGCGTGGATGGCGCCGCGCATGGTGGCGACCTCTTGCTCCGAGAAGGCGGCGCGGCCCAGCATGACGCGCAGGTTCTGGCTCATCGAGCGCTTCTTCTCGGGCGGATAGAAGAAGCCGCCGTTTTCCAGCTCGTCTTCCAGATGTTCGTACATGCCGATCAGCAGGTCGTTCGACGCCGGCGGCTCGCTGTCGCGGAACCGCGGCGGCGGGGCGTCCAGGATCAGGGTGCGCCACTCATAGGCGTTGATCGCCACGGCCTGGGCCAGGTTCAGCGAGTGGTGTTTCGGGTCGATCGGGATTGTGACGATGCCGGCGCACAGGGCGATGTCGGTCGTCTCCAGCCCGGCGCGCTCGCCGCCGAACAAGAGGCCCGTCTTCAGGCCGGAGGCCGTGTCGTCATAGAGGACGCGGCTGGCCTCGCGCGGGGTGCGGACGGGCTGGCGCGTCTCGCGGGGGCGGGCGGTTGTGGCGAAGACAGTGTTCAGGTCGGCGATCGCCTCGGCCACGCTGTCGAACACGCGCACGCCCTCCAGCACCCAGTCGGCGCCCGAGGCCGTGGCCCAGGCCCGGTCTTGGGGCCAGCCGTCGCGCGGGCTGACCAGCCGCAGGTCCGTCAGCCCGAAGTTGGCCATCACCCGCGCCACGGCGCCGATGTTCTCGGCCATCTGCGACTTGTCGAGGATGACGGCGGGCGGAGGAAGGTCAGACATTGGCGCTGCTATAAGTGAGGCGTGCTAGTGAGCAAGAGGTGAGCCGAGGCGTCGATACGCGCATGACCCGCTCACCCCTCGCTCACTAGCACTGTTCACCAAGCGGTTCAGTCCTCGCCCACCATGGCGATCCAGGGGTCGGCGGTTCCGGCCTCGACCTCGGCGACCTTGACGGCGGGCCAGCCGATGGAGGCGCTGCCCGAGGCGGTCCAGGCGGAGACGATGAAGTCGCGCAATTCGCCGGCGCCCGCCGCCAGACGTTCGTTGACGAAGGCCGCGCCGCGCGGGTCGCTGTCACGGAAGCCGCCGGCCTTTTCCAGACGATAGAAGGGGATCACCGTGCCGAGCGTCGTGGTCAGATAGGAGACGGTGCGCGCCTTGACGTCGAAACCGTCCAGTTTGGCGGCGGGCATGGCGGCCTCGACGGCGTCCAGACGGGCGACGCGGTTGGTGAACTCGCCCTCGAACACGGCGTGGGTCTGGCGCGAGTTGGTGAAGCCTTCCGGGTTCGGGAAGTCGCCCCAGCCGTTGTAGTGAATGCTGGTGTGATGCGGTTGAGAGCCGTCGCCGACGTAGTGGCCCATCACGCCGATGTCGCGCAGGATCAGGGCCTCGCGGCGGATGCGGTCAGCGCGATACCAGGCCTGACGCTCCATATTGGTCTCGCGTTTTTCGGCGGCGTTCAGCACGCGCCAATAGGCGAAGTCGCGGCCCAGCTGCTGCCAGGCGTCCATCATGGCGTAGGGCAGATATCCGGCGTCGTTGACGTCCAGACCGGCCTTGGTCAGGGCGGCGTCATATTCGGACTTCAGGCGCGGCAGGTCGTTGAGGCTCATGCCGCGCTGGTCGTAAACGCGCCCCTGGTCGTCCAGGTCGACGAAGTGGGCGGTGTCGCGCTCGCGGTCGTGCGGCTGGCCGGCGCCCTTCCAGCGGTCGGGCTCGCGCGCCAGTTCGCCCACGTCGGCGATCGCGGCGGGGGTGCGCAGGAAGGCCGGCAGTTCGTCCGGCAAGGCCCGCATCGCCGCCACGCCGATCAGGCGGTGGCCGGTGTTGCCCCAGGCGGTGACGGTGACCGCCGGCGCGGCGACCGCGACGAGGGCCAGGGCGGCGATGGCGAGACGTTTCATGGGCAAACCTCAACAAGGATCACGCCCGTCTAACGCATCCTTGATCGCGCCTCCAGCGCCCAAGGGGTGGCGTGAGGCGCATCGGCGCCTAGGTTAGGAAGGCTCCCCCTTCGTCTGTTTCAGGCTCCACGCCCCTGGGGAGCGATGACGTGATTGCGTCGTCGCCGTCGTTTGAACGGCCCCTCTAAGTGGACGCCAGACCGAAAGGACATTCCTATGCGCACGCCCCGCATCGCCCTTCTTGCTTCCGTCGCCCTTCTTGCGACCTCCGCGACCGCTCAGGCCCAAGACGCGTCGACGACAGCACAGACGCCGACGGCCGCGCCGATGGCCGGCTCGACCACCTTCACCGATGACGAGCTGAAGAAGTTCGACGACGCCATGGCCAAGGTCAGAGCCGTCAGCGACACGCTGAACGGCGCCCAGCCGACGCCGGAACAGCAGGCGCAGATGGCCGCCGCAGTGCAGGATTCGGGGCTGGAGGTGACGCGCTTCAACACCCTGTCCAACGCCGTCGCCGCCGATCCGGCCCTGGCCGCGCGCATTCGGGTGGTCAACGCCACGCCGCCAGCGCCCGGCACCCCAGCCGCCGCCGTGACCGATGACGAACTGAACCGCTTCGTCACCGCCATGACGCAGATCCGCGCCGTCACGGCCGAGGTGCAGAACAACCAGGCGACGCCCGAGCAGAGCGCCAAACTGACGGCGGCGGTCCAGGCCTCCGGTCTGACGACCGAGCGTTTCAACGCCATCTCGCAGCTGGTGTCCGCGACGCCCTATCTTCAGGCCAAGGCGCAACTGGCCGGCGCGCGTCTGGAAAAAGGCGTGAGCCAGTAGGGATCAGGTGTCGGCGGGCTCGCGCCGGGTGTCCGGCGCGGCCGGGCCCGCCTCGTCCTCGTTCAGCAGACGGCCTTCGCGACGGGGCTTGATGTAGGGGGCGGGCTGGGGCGTCGGCATATTGCCGCGCATCAGCTGGCGGCCGGCCTTGAGCCCGCCGGTCAGCTGCAGGTCCAGCCGGGCCTCGTCGCGACGGCGCACGTCCCCGATGGTCTCGGCCGCCTCATGCTCGTCCAGGCCCAGTTCGACCAGGGCGCGCTCGCCGAACTTGAGCGCCGATTCGAAGGTTTCGCGGATCTGGTAGTCGACCCCGGCCTGGATCAGGCGCATCGAATGGCCTCGGTCGAAGGCGCGGGCCATGATCCGGGTGGTCGGGAACTCGGACTTGACCAGTTCGACGATGCGGTCGGCGGCCTCGGGCTTGTCGACGCAGACCAGGACCATCTCGGCCTCCTCCGCGCCCGACGCGCGCAGGGTGTGCAGCTGGGTGCCGTCGCCGTAGTAGACCTTGAACCCGAACTGGGAGGCGGCCTGGATCATCTCCACGTCGTTCTCGATGATCGACACGTCCACGTCGCGGGCCAGCAGGGGTTGGGACACGACCTGGGCGAAACGGCCGAAGCCGATGATCAGCACCTGGCCGCGCAGGTCCTTGGCGAAGTCCACGCCCTCGGCGCTTTCGGCGTCCTGGACCGGCTTGGGCGACAGTCGCGCGATCAGCAGCGAGGTCAGGGGCGTCAGGGCCATCGACAGGATGACCACCGCCGACATCATCGCGCCGATGCGGGCGTCGAACAGGCCGGCGGCGACGGCGGCGCCGTACAGGACGAAGGCGAACTCGCCGCCTTGCGCGAATAGGCCCGCGCGCTCGACCGCCTCATGGTGCGAAGCCTTGAACAGGCGCGCGACGGCATAGATGCCCACGCCCTTGACCAGCATGAAGGCCACGACCCCGCCCAGCACCAGACGCCAGTCGGCGACGACGACCGACACGTCGAGCGACATGCCGACGCTGAGGAAGAACAGGCCCAAAAGGATGGCGCGGAACGGCTCGACGTCGGCCTCCAGCTGGTGACGGAAGGTGGACTCCGACAGCAGGACACCGGCCAGGAAGGCGCCCATGGCCATGGACAGGCCGCCCAGCGACATGGCCCAGGCGGCGCCGACCACGACCAGCAGGGCGGCCGCCGTCATCACCTCGCGCCCGCCGTACTGGGCCAGGAGACGGAAGACGGGATTGACCAGATATTTGCCGGCCAGCAGCACCCCGCCGACCGCCGCGACCGCGAAGCCGATGGTCCGCCACAGGGGCGGGGCCTGTTCGTTCGCCACGCCCAGCACCGAGGCCAGGACGGCGACGATGGCCAGGAGCGGCACGATGGCCAGGTCTTCCAGCAGCAGGATGGAGACCGCACGCTGGCCCGGCCCGCCCGCGATCTCGCCGCGCTCTTCCAGCATCTGCATGATGACGGCGGTGGACGACAGGACAAAGCCCATGGCGCCGACGAAGGCGACGGGCGCTGAGAAGCCCGCCAGCATGGCCGTCAGGGTCAGGATCAGGCCGCAGAACAGCACTTGGGCCGCGCCGAGGCCGAAGATTTCCTTGCGCAGTCCCCACAGACGTTTGGGCCGCATCTCCAGCCCGATAATGAACAGGAAGATGACCACGCCGAACTCGGCGACGTGCAGGATTGTCTCAGGCTCGCGAAACAGCTTCAGGCCGAAGGGACCGATGGCGAGGCCCGCCGCCAGATAACCGAGCACCGATCCCAGGCCCATGCGCTTGAACACCGGCACGGCGAGCACGCCTGCGGCTAGCAGAGCGGCCGCCGCGCCCAGATCCAGTCCCGTCGTCGCCTCGGCCATCGCATCCCCCTGTCCGCGAACGACAATAGTGGGGAAGCGGAACCGATTTTGCGAGCCTGTTCAGCCGAAGACCGATCCGATCTTCGCGAGACCGTCTCCGGCAGGCTTCATGACTGCCCAGTCGTCGGCCAGTCCGTCGGCCAAGGTCTTTAACCGCTCCAGCATCGCCAGCATCGGATAGGGGCCGGTGCTGATGCGGCAGGCGCCCGCGTCGAACAGAGTCTTCGCAGGCGGTGCGTCGGGGCCCGCCATCAGGCTGATCGGGCCGCCGATTCCGTCAGCCAGTCTGCGGACGACAGCGGGATCCGTCGTTCCGGGCAGGAAGACCACTTCGGCCCCTGCGTCCAGCCAGGCGCGCCCCCGTTCGATCGCCATTTCGATCCGCTGTTCCTCGTCGTCGCCCAGCCTGAGCAGGAAGACATCCGTCCGGGCGTTGATCAGCAGGTCAGGCGCGGCCTCGCGAAGGGCGGCGATGCGGGCCTGCTGGGCCGCGACCTCGATCACTTCGCCCGGCGCGGCATGATCGGCGTCCTCGAAATTGATCCCGACGGCGCCCGCCGCCCAGGCCTGGCGTCCCGTCTCGGCCGCATCGGCCGCGGCTGCGCCATAGCCTGCCTCGACATCGGCGTTCAGCGGCAGGTCGATGGATCGCGCGATGGTCGCGATCTCCCGCATCATCGCCTCGCGATCCAGCCCCTGGCCGTCCCGCGCGCCGCAGGCCCAGGCGACGCCCGCGCTGGTCGTGGCCACGGCGGAGAAACCGGTGGTCTGGAAAATTCGCGCGCTAGCGGCGTCCCAGCAATTCGGCAGGATCAGACAGCCCTTGTGATGTTGCTCCCTGAACGCCTCGGCGCGTCGAATCTGATCGGTCATGCCTGTCTCCCTGTGTGGCGACGCCGTTTGGCATGAAAGCCACGCTCGCTGCTGGCGATATTCGGACGCGACCCGAATCCGAGCCGGCGCCACAGTTTCGCCCCATGACAACCTGCGACTGGCGTCAAGAAACAACCGGAGGAAGCCATGTCACGCATCATCAGGATCGCGGCTCTGTCCGTTCTGAGCCTGTCGTTCGCCGCGCCGCCGGTCGCCGTGCCGAGCGTCGCCCTGGCCAAGCCGCTGGATGGCGAACCGACGCCGGCGGCGTGCCGGCCGCTGGGGTTCGAGCTGGCGCCGCCGCCACCTGCTTTCGTGGCCACGCCGCCACCTCCCCCGCCCGTGAACGTCCCCCCGACCCGAAAGGCGGATCGCGTTCCGTATGGCGCGCCCCCGCCCCCGCCCCCGCCCCCTCCTCCACCGCCGCCGCCAGCGCCTCCTGCGCCGCCTCCCCCTGCAGCGATGGCGGGGAATGTGGTCGTTACCGGCTCTCGGGTTTCGGCCATCATGCCCGCACCCGCGCCCGCGCCGGTCGACACCGAGCGGTATCCCGACGCGACGCCCAATCCGGTGAAGCGGACCAGCGATCAGCCGGTCTCGACCTTCTCCATCGACGTGGACACGGCGTCCTATTCGAACGTGCGGCGCTTCATCGACGAGGATCGTGCGCCGCCCAAGGATGCGGTGCGGGTCGAGGAGCTGATCAACGCCTTTGACTATGACTATGCCCGGCCGACCAGCCAGACCCGACCCTTCGCCATCACCACGGCGGTCGCGGCCTCGCCCTGGGCTGACGGGCGTCAGATCGTGCACATCGGCCTGCAAGGGTATGAACTGCCGGCGGGCGAGCAGCGTCCGCTGAACCTGACCTTCCTGGTCGACGTCTCCGGCTCGATGCGCAGTCCCGACAAGCTGGACCTGGCCAAGAAGGCGATGAACCTGGCCATCGATCGGCTGAGGCCGCAGGACACCTTGGCGGTGACATATTATGCCGAAGGCGCGGGCACGACTTTGCAGCCCACGAAGGGCGACGAAAAGCTGAAGATGCGCTGCGCGGTCGCCAGCCTGCGGGCGTCAGGCGGCACGGCCGGGGCGACCGGCATGACCAACGCCTATGACCAGGCCCAGGCGAACTTCGCCCGCGACAAGGTCAATCGCATCCTGATGTTCACCGACGGCGACTTCAACGTCGGGGTGACCGACGACAAGCGGCTGGAGGATTATGTCGCCGACAAGCGCGGGACCGGCATCTATCTGTCGGTCTATGGCTTCGGGCGCGGCAATTATCAGGACGCGCGGATGCAGACCATCGCCCAGGCGGGCAATGGGGTCGCGGCCTATGTCGGGGACCTGCGGGACGCGCGCCGCCTGTTCGGACCGGCCTTCGACAAGGGGGCCTTCCCCATCGCCGACGACGTCAAGATCCAGGTCGAGTTCAACCCCGCCCGCGTCGCCGAATGGCGGCTAATTGGCTATGAGACCCGACTGCTGAACGAGGAAGACTTCAACAACGATCAGGTCGATGCGGGCGAGGTCGGATCCGGCGCCAGCGTCACGGCCCTGTACGAAATCACCCCCGTCGGCGGCCCGACGCAAATTCCCGATCGGCGCTATCCTGACAACCGTATCGGGGTCGGCGGCGGCGATCCGAACGGCGAGATCGGCTTCATCCAGGTGCGCTACAAGCAGCCGGGCCAGAGCCGCTCGGAGCTGATTCAGCAGCCGCTGACCAACCGTGCGGGCGGGCCTGTCAGCGGCCAGCCGCCCGAGGCCACGCGCTGGGCCATCGCGGTCGCCGGCTTCGGGCAAAAGCTGCGGGGCGATCCGTGGATGACGGCCGACTATGGCTGGGACCGGATCATCGATCAGGCGCAGGGGGCCAGGGGCGAAGATCCCTATGGCGACCGGGCCGAGTTCGTTCAGCTGGTGCGGGCGGCCCAGGGCCTTCCCCCGGTGCGGACGCCCTGACCGGAACCGCCACGCTCGCGGCGGGTTTTCAGCGCAACGCTTCAAACAAAGGAAACCCGCCATGAAGATCCGCGACGTGATGACCAAGGACGTGCATCTGGCCCGCCCCGCCGACACCATCCAGGACATAGCCAGCCGCATGGCCAAGGGCGACTTCGGCTTCGTGCCGGTGGCGGACGGCGATCAGCTGATCGGCACGATCACCGACCGCGACATCGTGGTGCGCGCCCTGGCGACCGGCGCGGCCCCTTCCGCGGCGGTGGTCGAGTTCATCACGCGTGATCCGCAAACCGTGCTGGACACCGACGACCTGAAGATCGTGCTGGACCTGATGGGCTCCAAGCAGATCCGTCGTGCGCCGGTCGTGGACAAGCACGGCCGCGTGGTCGGCGTCGTGTCGCTGGGCGACCTGTCGACGCGCGTGAAGGAGAAATACGCCGGCGAGACGCTGGAAAGCATCTCGCGTTAAGACCTGCGTAACCGCGCCCCGACACCCGCCGTCAATGATCTTGATTCATTCTGGCTGCGGGTTTCGGAGAGTGGCATGGCGCGCGCGCAGTTCCAGAAGGGTCAGAAGGTCTGGGTCGAGTGCGTCGGCGCCTGGGCCTTCATCGAGCAGGTCCAGCCGGTCTGGGCGAAGGGCTTCGAGGAGCCCGTGCGCGTCACCTATGACGTCGGTCTGGGGCGCGAGTTCACCGCCAACGAACTGATGCTGGCGGCTGACGATCCGGCTTCAGATCAGGGGCCTGGCCAGTGGCGGCTGCTGCGCGCGCGCAACAAATGGCAGCTGCCCGAGGATTGCCTGCATCATCCCCACCCCGGCACCTATCCGGTCGTCGTCACCGATCGGGCGGACTGGGGCGGTTGGCGCGTGCCGGGCGCCGAATATGATCGCGACCCGCAGCATATCGAGTTTCAGGCCCGCCTGATCGCCGCCGCGCCACAACTGATGCGCCTGGCCCAGGATCTGGTGGATCTGGTCGCGGAGACGCCGGACGATGCGCCGCCGGCCGTCCTGACCCTGGCCCGACAGGCGCGCGACACGCTGCAGGATGTGACGCGTGTGCTGGAACCCGCGCCGGACCGCCTGACGGCGCCCGCCGCCGCTTAAAAACCCGTTAAAAGCGCGCGCCGAGCCTCGACACGAATCCGCGACGCAGCCTAGATTCCCGCAACGAAGTGTTTGTCGGAGGGTCGGGGCTTGCGGGACGAGGAGCGGCGGGAAAATCGGTCGGGGCGTCGCGCCTCCGACCGCGCCGCCGGCGCGCCCGCCTGGTTGCGGATCGCCGTTCTGGTGCTGGCGCTGATCGCCGCGGGTTATGCGCTGATGGCGTCGCGGCAGGTCAGCCGCCCGACCCGCGAAATCAGCCGCCTGGAAGCCGAAAATCTCAAGCTCAACGCCGAGCTGGCCGCCAGCCAGACCGGCGTCCTGATCAAGTCGGCCGAGGCGGGCTTGGCCGCCGGCCGCACCGCCATCGCCGCCAAACGCCCGCCCATCGAAGTTGTGGAGGCCGCACAAGCCGCCGCGCCCAAGGTCGCCTTCACCCTCGTCGGTCCCGGCGAGACGGTGCAGGCGTTCAAGGGCGAAGGTTCGGTCGTCGCCAGCCAGGCGAATGTCGATGGCCTGAGGCTGGAGGCGCGGATCGCCCCCGTCCTGCCGAAAGACGGCGAAGCGCGGATCGTGTCGGCGGGCGGCGTGGTGCTGGCCTCGGCGCGCGCCGCCGAGATCGGCCAGCCCATCCTCACCCTGATCGGCATTGACGCGTCAGCCCTGGCCGATGGGGCTGAACCCCGCGCCGTGACGCTGGGCGGCGAGCCCCGGATGGCGACCGCCGCCGCGACGGGTCCGGGCGGTCCTTTTGTGGTTGCGGTCTCTGAGGAGACGACCGCCTCCTTCTTCGACGACGCCTGGGTGATCGTCGTGCCGCTGCTCCTGGGTCTTGGCGTCGTGGTCCTGTTCGTCCTCTATGGCCTGCGCCAGACGCGTCAGCATCGCGAGCGGGTGGCGACAGAAAAGCGGTTCCGCATCGCCGTCGAAGCCGCGCGCTGTGGGGTGTGGGAGTGGGATCTGGCCAAGGGCGAGGTTTCGCTGTCGGACTATATGGCCGCGCTGCTGGGCTTTGCGCGCGGCGGCGTGACCGACGCCGAGGATGTGATCGGCCGCGTCCATCCGCGCTTTCAGGAAGAGGTCCGCCACGCCCTGCGGCAGGCGGCGGCCTACGGCGCCTTTGCGGTCACCTTCCCCGTGGCGGGGCCGGACGGGCGGGCGCGCTGGATCGACGCGCGGGGCCAGGCGCGCGGCGAGCGCGGCGACATGGGGTTTTCCGCCATCCTGGGCGTCGCGCTAGACATCACCGAGGCCCGGCGCGCCAAGGCCGCCGCCCAGGCCGCCGAGAGCCGGCTGCGCGACGGGGTGGAGAGCATCTCCGAAGCCTTTGTCCTGTTCGATCGTCAGGGGCGACTGATCCTGTGGAACCAGGCGTTTGAGGACGCCTTCGGCTTCGACCATGGTGTTGTGCGGCGCGGCGCGCTGAAGGACGAACTGAATCGGATCGCCGGCCTGGCCATCAAGGCGGAGCACCGTCCGGCCAGCGGTCGTGCGGGCCTGCGCGAAGTCGAGCTGAACGACGGCCGCTGGCTACAACTGTCCGAGCGGTTCACCTCCGAAGGCGGCTCGGTCGTCACCGCCGCCGACATCACCGCCATCAAACGCCAGGAGGCCGAGCGCCGCCGCGCCGCCGACGATCTGCGGGCCACCGTCGATCAGCTGGAATCCAGCCAGGAGAAGCTGTCGCTGCTGGCGCGCAAATATGAGGTCGCCATGACCCGGGCCGAGGCCGCCAACCAGGCCAAGTCCGAGTTTCTGGCCAATATGAGCCACGAACTGCGTACGCCTTTGAACGCCATCAACGGCTTCTCGGAAATCATGGCTAGCGAGCTGTTCGGACCGCTGAACGAGAAATACAAGGGTTACGCCGGCGACATCCTGAAGTCGGGCCAGCACCTGCTCAGCCTGATCAACGACGTGCTCGACATGGCCAAGATCGAGGCCGGCAAGATGACCCTGCACTATGAGCCGGTGTCCCTGCGAGAGGTGTGCGAGGACGCGGTGCGGCTGATGCGCGGCAAGGTGCAGGATGCAGGCCTGAAGATCGCGGTCGAGGCCGGCGACCTGCCCGACATCGAGGCCGATCAACGCGGCGTCAAACAGGTGATGCTGAACCTGATCTCCAACGCCGTGAAGTTCACGCCTGAAGGCGGCTCCATCGTCGTGTCGCTGAAACCCTTCATTGGCGCGCAGGGCGAGGACCGCGTCCGCGTCGCCTGCGCCGACACCGGCATCGGCATCGCGCCCGAAGATCTGGTGCGCCTCGCCCGTCCGTTCGAACAGGTCGAGGGCCAGCATTCCAAGACCACCCAGGGCACCGGCCTGGGCCTGGCCTTGACCAAGTCCCTGATCGAAATGCACGGCGGCGAGCTGAAGATGGAAAGCCAGCCGGGGGTCGGGACCGTCGTCAGCTTCGACATGCCGGTGAAGCGGCCGGATCAGACGGTTCAGCCGATCCGGGCGGCCTTTGCGGCCTGATTGACCTCGGAGGCGGAGGCGTTACTCCGCGGCGATCTCGCCGTGATGGTCGATGACGCCCAGGATCACGCCATCCTGGCCCACGAACAGCAGCCCCTCGCGCGAGAGGACCGCGAGAATCTTGGCGATGCTGGCCTTGCGCGGCGTCGTCGTGTCCTCGCCGCCCTCGAGGCGGCGAAGGGTTGATCGTGCGATGCCGGATTCGGCGGCCATCTGGTCGGCCGACCACTGGAGCATGGCGCGCGCCGCGCGAAGGGCGGCGGGAGAGATATCCGAGAAGCGATCCGCGCGCGACGGCCGATCGGCATTCGCGACGCCGCGCGACGGGCGCGATCCACCCGGAATCGCCAAGATGACGCCGACCCACTTGGAGGTTCGCCCGTCCCGTCCCATCACCGGTTCGGCGCGCGCATTGAACCAACGATAGGAGCCGTCCGCGCACAGCAGCCGGTAGTCCGTATTGTAGGACATCTCATGAGACACGGCGGTCTTCCAGGCCGCGCTGACCCGGCTGACATCTTCTGGATGGATCATCCGCAACCAGCCGTCGCCCAAGGCCTCTGAAGGCGGCTGCCCGGTCAGCGCCACCCACTCAGGCACGTCAAGCACATAGCCGTCCGCCTCGACGACGAACGTCACCACCGCTGTAGCCCTCAAGAAGCTGAGAAGCGTTTCAGGGCTCAGGGTGCTCCAAGACATACGGGGACCATACACCAAATTGCGCCAGCGGACATAAATGTAACCCGTTACATGACGAATTGCAGCAATAGCGAAGTTTAAAGGATTTGTAATGCGCCAAAATGGATCGTATTAAGCCCATTCGATCCATAGAGATCGTTTGGAGACGCTCCACATGTCGACAGGGTCACATAGAACTGGCGGCGCGCTCGACCAGTGCGCCCTGGAAGCGATCCAATTCCTGGGCGAGGTTCAATCCCACGGATGCCTGATCGAGGTCTCGACTGACTGGATCGTCAGGCGCGCCTCTTCCAACCTGCGGGCGTTCATCGGGGTCTCGCCGGAAGAGGTGCTGGGCCGCCCGCTTGTCGACATTGTCGGGCCGAACGTCATGCACGATCTGAGAGGCCGTTTGCAGATCGCCGGGCACGACGATCAGGGCGAGATGGTGAGCGACGTCATCCTTAAGGGGCGCGACGAGCGCCTCGACGTCGGCATCCATCGCCTGGGCGATTCCATCATCCTCGAGTTCGAGCCGGCGAGCGGGTCGGGCGACGACCGCGCCGTGCAGCAGATGCTGGTGCAGTTGCGCAAAATGCGGATGCTGGACGCTGTCGCCAAGCTGGCGGTGCGACAGGTGCGCGCCCTGACCGGCTTCGACCGGGTGATGGTCTACGCCTTTCGCCCGGACGACAGCGGCGAGGTGGTGGCTGAAGCCCGTCATTCGGACCTGCCAGCCTTCCTGGGTCTGCGCTATCCCGCCAGCGACATTCCGGTTCAAGCGCGCGCCCTTTATCTGCGCAATCCGATCCGGCTGATCGCCGATGTCTCAGCGCCCACCTGCCCCATCGTGCCCAGGACGACGCCCGAGGGCGCGCTGCTCGATCTGTCGATGGCGGGGCTTCGCGCGGTGTCGCCGACCCATATCCAGTATCTGAAGAACATGGGCGTAGGCGCGTCCATGTCGATCTCCATCGTGGTCGACGGCGCCCTGTGGGGGTTGATCGCCTGCCATCACACCAAGCCGAAACGCCCCTCGGCGTCGCTGAGGCAGCAGCTGGACTTCTATGGCGCGATGTTGTCGTCCATCGTCGAATCGATCCAGCGCGCGGAGGCCGTCGAACACCAGGCGGAAGCGCGCGAGCTGCATAATGCAATGTTGGCCAGCTTCTCCGGCGACGGCGGTTCGGTCGATGAGCTGTTCCCCCACCTGCAAAAGGTGCAAGGCCGGCTGAAGGCTGACGGACTGGCGACATTTATCGACGGTCGCCTGCGGCTGTCCGGCGAGACGCCGAACGCCGACGAGGCCCTGGGGCTGATGCGCTTTCTCAATCGCACCGCATCCAGCCAGCCCTTCCATACGCACGAACTGCGTCAGGCCTATCCAGAGGCGGCGGATTGGTCGGGGGACGTCGCCGGGCTGTTGGCCATCCCCGTCTCGCGCCGGCCGCGCGACTACGTCGTCTTCTTCCGCAAGGAGCTGGTCAACACGGTCAACTGGGCCGGCAAGCCGGAAAAGGCGGTTGTCCCCGGCCAGAACGGCCTGTCCCCGCGAACCAGTTTCGCCCTGTGGCAGGACACCGTGCGGGGGCAGTCGGAGCATTGGAGCAACCAGGATCGGCGCATGGCCGAAATCCTGCGGGTGACCCTGCTGGAAATCGTTCTGCAGGTCACCGACCATGCTGAACGGCAGCGCAAGACATCGAATGATCAGCAGGATCTGCTGATCGCCGAGCTGAACCACCGCGTCCGCAACATCCTGAACCTGATCGTCGGCTTAGTCAGACAGTCTTCGGACGGCGCCGTCAGCGTCAAGGCGCTTGCCGACGAAATCTCCACGCGGGTTCACGCCCTGGCCCGGGCGCATGACCAGTTGACCAGCAACGGTTGGGGCGCCCGCTCCCTGACGCACATGATCCGGGTCGAGGCCGGCGCCTACCTCGGTGAGAAGGCCGATCGTGTCCGCATCACAGGCGACGACGCCGGGGTGCAGCCCGACGCCTTCGCGACCGTCGCCCTGGTGATGCATGAGCTCATCACCAACTCCGCCAAATATGGCGCCTTCCGAGACTCGTCGGGGGCCGTGGACATCGCGCTGAAATGCAGTGACGCCGACGGCCTGGTGATCGACTGGCTGGAACAGGGCGGCGCGCCCGTGACGCCGCCGACGCGACGCGGGTTTGGATCAACCATCATAGAGCGGGCGATCCCCCACGAACTGGGCGGCACCGCATCGGTGGAGTTCCTGCCGTCCGGCCTGCGCGCCCGCTTCACCCTGCCGCCGGCCCATATCGCCGAGTGCAGCCCCGAGCGACAGGCCGAGATTGCGCCGGCTCACGCCCCGCAGACGACCGGTCTTGATCGGATCGAGGGCCGCGTCCTGCTGGTCGAAGACAATCTTCTGATCGCGCTCGAGACGGAAGCCATGCTTCAGACCCTGGGCGCAGACGACGTTCGCGTGACCTCCAGCGTCGCCTCGGCGATCGACAGTCTGGAGGAATCGGTCCCGGCTTTTGCAGTGCTGGACTACAACCTCGGCCGCGAACAGAGCGTGCCCATCGCCGCCCGGCTGACGGAAATGGACGTGCCGTTCGTCTTCGCGACCGGCTATGGCGACGCCGCGATCATCGACCCGCGTTTCAGCGACCGGCCCGTCCTGACCAAACCCTATTCGCCGTCCAACCTGCTCGACGCCTATCGCAAGCTGGGCCGATAGGTGGCGACACGATCCTCGGGGCTGTTAAGCCCTCCGCCTTAGACCAACTCCACGCCCATCGCGGTGGCTTCGCCGCCGCCGATGCAGAGAGCGGCCATGCCGCGGGTCTTGCCGTGGGCTTTCAGCGCGGACAGCAGGGTGGTCAGGACGCGGGCGCCGGAGGCGCCGAGCGGGTGGCCCAGGGCGCAGGCGCCGCCGTTGACGTTGATCTTGTCGTGAGGGATGCCGAGTTCTTGCATGGCGATCATCGGCACGATGGCGAAGGCCTCGTTGACCTCCCACAGATCCACGTCATCGGCGCTCCAGCCCGCCTTCTTCAGCGCCTTTTGCAGGGCGAAGACCGGGGCGGTGGTGAACAAATGCGGCTCATGGGCGTGGGCGGCCTGGCTGACCACGCGGGCGATCGGCGTCAGGCCCAGGGTTTCAGCAGTAGACCGGCGCATCATGACCAGGGCGGCGGCGCCGTCCGAGATCGAGGCGGCCGAGGCGGCGGTGATCGTGCCGTCCTTGCCGAAGGCGGGCTTCAGATTCGGGATTTTGGACGGGTCGGACTTGGTCGGCTGTTCATCGCGGTCGACGGTGACGGGGCCCTTGCGCGTCTTGACCTCGACCGAGGCGATCTCGGCGTCGAAGGCGCCTGTCTCCTGGGCGCGCTTGGCCCGGCCGGCGCTCTCAATGGCGTAGGCGTCCTGCTGTTCGCGGGTGAACTGATAGTCCTTGGCCGTGTCCTCGGCGAACTGGCCCATCAGCTTGCCGGGGGTGTAGGCGTCCTCCAGCCCGTCCAGATACATGCTGTCAGAAATGACGTCGTGGCCGATGCGCGCGCCGCCCCGGTGCTTTTGCATCAGATACGGGGCGTTGGTCATGGACTCCATGCCGCCCGCCACGATCACGTCGGCCGAACCAGCGGCCAGCGCATCGTGCGCCATCATGGCCGCCTGCATGCCCGAGCCGCACATCTTGTTGATGGTGGTCGCCTCGGTCGAGACGGGCAGGCCTGCGCCCATGCCCGCCTGACGCGCCGGCGCCTGGCCGAGGCCCGCAGGCAGGACGCAGCCCATGATGATCTGCTCGACCTTTTGCGGATCGAGGCCCGCGCGGTCCAGCGCCGCCTTGACGGCCACAGCGCCCAGGTCGATGGACTTGGCGTCGGACAGCGCGCCCTGGAAACCGCCCATCGGGGTGCGGGCGTAGGAGACGATGACGACGGGATCGGCGGACGGGGTCGCGGACATGGGGGCGGCTTCCTCTATTTCGGGCGAGAGATAGCGGTCCCGGCCGGTCAGGAAAAGTGCAGCCGCCGATACTTGCCCCGGAAATAGAGCAGCGGATCGCGACGCGGCTCGAACCGGGCGCGCCTGACCCGACCGATGATGACCAGGTGATCGCCGGCCTCGACGATCTGCTCGGTTCCGCATTCGAAGCTGGCCAGGGCGCCCGACAGGATGGGCGCGCCAGTGTCCCAGGTCTCCCACGCCACGTCCTGGAAGCGGTCGGCCTGGGACCGGGCGAAGACGCCCGAGGTCGGCTGCTGGCCGATATGAAGGACGTTGATGGCGAAATGCTCGGCCTGGCGGAAGCGGTCGACATTGGTGGACGAGCGGGCCAGGCAGAACAGGATCAGCGGCGGGTCCAGTGACACGGACGAAAAGGAGTTGGCGGTCAGGCCGACGGGCTGACCGGCCTCGTCCAGGGTCGTGACCACCGTGACCCCGGTGGCGAAACAGCCCAGGGCGTCGCGCAGGGTGCGGGGGTCGGAGCCGGCCTGATAATGCAGGGCGTCGCGCGGGGCGTGGCGTTCGAGGAAACCCAGAAGGGCGGCGTTCTCGGCCTCGACCGCGTAGGACGCCTCGGCGCGCGCGATCGTCTGGATCGGAACGCCGGCCAACTGTGTCTCAAGCTCGTGCGTAACGGCCCCCTGCCCTTCGGCGACGATCACCAGACAGCTGGCCAGCGCCGGGCCGGTGACGGCGAGCGCAGGGACGACGGCCGCCAGCGTCGTGTCGGAACAGACAATGGCCGGGCGAGAGGGAAGCTCGGTCAGCAGTCGACGCAGGGCGGCGGAGCTGTCGTCCGCTTTATCAAAATCGGCTGCGAGCATGACGTGGCGGCCGGCCTCGACCAGCGCGCGCACCGACCGGCGCCAGTCGCCGGACAGATGCTCGGGCGCGCCGATCAGCAGGACGATCGGATCCTCGGGGTCGCCCCAGCTTTCGACGTCCAGGCCTCCATTCGGGGGCGGCGATGCGGTCATGAGGCGAGGCGGTCCGGTCTGTCGTGAAGCGTGAGAGCGATCCCTATTAGGGGAAGACCGGCGCCCGGCGCCAGAACTGTATCAGCCGCCGTAGCCCCGGCCGCCGCCGCCGAAGCCGCCGCGCGAGACGACGGTGGTGCGGCTCTGAACCCGCGTCGGGGCCTGACGGGCGACGTCGCCATGCTCGCGCGCATTGGTCAGGGTCTTGCCGGTGCGATAGTCGCGGTAGGCGTAGCCGCCGCCATAGCCGTTGGACAGCCGCCCCTCGCGGTCGCGGTACAGCGGTCCGCCGCCGCGATAGCCGCCGCCGTTCAGCATCTGGCCGACGATGAATCCGGTCAGCAGCGGGCTGAAGAAGGAGCCGCCGTTGTTGTTCGGCTGGCACTGCGACGGTCCCCACTGGCCCTCGCACTCCTCGCGGGTGGCGTAGCGCGGCGCGGTCTTGGCGGCCTCTTGCTGAGCCTTGGCCAGGGCGGCGTCGCATTCGTTGTCGGGAATGTCGTTGGCGGCCTTGCATTCGTCCAGCGACTGATAGGCCAGGGTCGGCTCGGGCTCGGGCGCCGGCACGCGCTGGGGTGAGCCGCAGGCGGCCAGCGAGAAGCTGGCGGTCGCCATCAGGCTGCTGACGTGCAGGACGCGCGAGCGCTTCAGCCGGCGCATGGTGTCTGTCTTGGCCAGATTGTGGTGAAGGTCTTTGGGGTCGGTCATGGCGGTCACGACGTCATGCAGGCGGCGTTGAGCAGGCCGACGCAGATGGAGATGGAGGCCAGATAGACGGCCGCGGCGATCTCGCCCGCCTCGATGCGGACGACCAGGTTGCGGAAGGCCATGCGGCTGATGGCGACGAAGACGACGATCTGGATCACGCCGGCGAGCAGCGCCCAGGCCGCGAACTCCATCAGGCTGACGGTGTGCGACAGGGCCGAGGCCAGAGGCAGGACATAGCCGATCAGGGCGCCCCCGAGAGCAATGGCGGCGGCCGTGTTCCCCTCACGGATCAGCGTATGTTCGTGATACGGCGTGACCCACTGGTAGATCAGTTTGAAGGCCAGGGTGAAGGCGCCCGCCATGGCGAACGCGATCAGGAAGGCGATCGCCCCCTGCTGAAAAATGAACCAGTCGAACATCTGTCTTGCCCCCTCGGATTGCGCGCTCAGGCGCGGAACTCGGCCATTTCCAGCGGAATGCCGATCATGATTTCGTGCGTGGTGTCGCCGCCCTCGGGCTGCTGCTCAAGGGCCAGCATCAGCTCGCGCCCGCCGCCCAGCTCGCGCGCATACAACATGCAGGTCTGGAAGATTTTCGCATAGGGCGTGGTCGCGGCGCGGTCGTCCCAGATCGTCTCCCACAGGGTGACGGGCGGCTGGATCGCGTCGCTCTCGGCGAACCAGAAGCGGGGATAGTCGGGCAACTCCTCGGCCGCGCCGTGAAAGACCGGCGCAGACAGGCGGTCGCGCCAGATGCGGCGTTCGCGCTCGCCCGGCGGATAGGCCGAGGTCCAGGGCACGAACAGGCTGAAGTCGTAGGATTCCAGCCCCGCCTCATCGTCGCTCATGGCCTGAAGCATGACGTGGTCATCGGTGTAGAAGCGATGCACGAACTGGCCGCTGTCCAGGCTGACCAACCCCTGCGCCGAGATGTCCAGCACGTCGCGATCCAGAGTGAAACGGGTCTCGTCGCCTAGCCGGCGCCAGGCCAGCGGGTCCAACGACACAGTGCGGCCCACGGTGATGTTGCGCACCGTCGCCAGTCGATTGGCAGGCGCGACCTTCTCCGACGATCCGAAAAGCTTCTTGAACATGGGCGACTATCTAGGCCCGATGCGCGCCGACGGCGAGCGAACAGAGGCAATGCGACCGAATGAGGCGGTTCATGGCGCGACATTCCGTCCGATCTTGCGTCAAGTCAAGCGTTCATGTTACGCGTTTCATGTAACGATATGCCGAACGACACATCGCCCCCTTCCGCCGCCAACGACCGCATTCGTGCGTGGCGACAGGCGCGTCGTGAGGCGGGTCTGGTCAAGCTGGAGCTTTGGGTGCCGGCCGCCGCCCGCGACGACGTCAAGGCGGCCGTGCGCGCCATCGTCACCGATTCAACACGCGGGCCGCAGCTTGCAGGGCGCCCGCGCCGCCCCACTTCCGATTCCATCACCCCTGGAGACGACCATCAAATGGACGCCGTGATCGAGACCCCCTGGACCGTGCCCGCCATCAAAGCGGCGCTGGACGGCTCAACCCTGCTGCGTGACGGCGAAATGACCCTGCGCGTGGTCGAGGGCGCCGAGCCGGTGCTGCTGGCGACCATGCACGAATACGGCGACCTGCCGGTCTATCTGAGCGTCGGCGGCGCCCAGATCGTCTGTTCCGTTCTGCTGTGGCCGGTGTCGGAGCAGAAGGACCGCCATGCCTTCAACGAGTTCCTGCTGAAGGCCCAGCGCGTGGTGCCCCTGTCCAACTTCGCCATCACCAACGTCGGTGGCGAAGACGTGTATGAGCTGATGGGCGAACTCTCTTGCAAGACGACGCTTCAGACCATCCTGATCGAACTGCGCACCCTGGCCGAGAATGCGATCGACGCCACCGAACTGCGTGAAACCTTCGGCGCCGACGCCGCCTGATCCCGGAAGACCGACCATGTCCATGCTCAGAAAACTGTCCGCCCTGTTCCGCGGCACGGCCCACGATGCGGCCCAGGGCGTCGTCGACGCCAATGCGCTGAAGATCCTCGACCAGGAAATCCGCGACGCCGACAATGCGCAAGGCAAGGCCAGAGACGACCTGGCCGGCCTGGTGGCGCGCCGCCGCATGGCCGAAAACGAACTTGCATCGTTCAGGGACCAGATCGCCAAATACGAAAGCTCGGCCCGCACCGCCCTGGGTCAGGGCAAGACCGACTTGGCGCGCGAAGTCGCCAGCCGCATCGCCGAGTTGGAGGTCGAGATCACCAGCCGCGGCCCGCTGATCGAGGACATGAAGACCGCCGAGACGCGCCTGCGCACGGCCATCGCCTCGACCGACCAGAAGATCGAGACGCTTCGTCGCGAGATCGACATCGTCAAGGTCAACGACTCCGTCCAGAAGGCCCAGACGTCGGTCGCCCTGAACTCGGCCGGCGCCCAGTCGCGCATCGGCTCGGCGGCGGACAGCCTGCAACGCATCAAGCAGCGCCAGGCGATCCAGGAAGAGAAGCTGAACGCCAGCCAGGCGTTGGAGGACCGCCGCACCGGTGCAGATCTGGACGCCAAGCTTCGCGAGGCCGGCATCCTGCCCGGACATTCCTCGGCCGACGACGTCCTGGCCCGCCTGAGCCAGCCGGAGGTAACGGTGGTCATGCCGCGCATCGGGCAGTCCAGCCAAGACGGGGCGACCCCCGACAAGGACCCGGCCTGATCCATGGAGCGTCTGCGCTTCGATCCCCGCACCGACTGGGACGCCAAGGCCGAGGAACTCGGCTTCACTTGGCGCCACACCGACGGCAAACCCTATTGGGACGAGACGGCGGCCTATGCTTTTTCGCTGGCCGAGATCGAGGACGGGATCGAAGCGCCGACCGAGGAATTGCACGGTCTGTGTCTGGAGCTGGTCAACGAGGCCGTTCAGTCCGAGCGGCTGATGGAGCAGCTCGATATCCCAGAAGCTATGCGGGACTATGTGGCCGACAGCTGGAAGCGGGGCGACCCGTCCCTCTATGGCCGGTTCGACTTCGCCTATGATGGGACGGGGCCGGCCAAGCTGTATGAGTACAACGCCGACACCCCGACCAGCATCTATGAGACGGCGGTGTTCCAGTGGCTGTGGCTGGAGGACCAGATCAAGGCCGCCGCCCTGCCCGCCGATGCGGATCAGTTCAACAGCCTGCATGAGAAGCTGGTCGACCGATTCCGCGCCATCTTCCCGGACGGCGGCTTCGTGCATTTCGCCTCGGACGCCGATTTCGTCGAGGACCGCCAGACGGTACGCTTCCTGGAAGACCTGGCCCAGCAGGCCGGGCTGGAGCCCCAGTTCGTCGCCATCGACCAGATCGGGCTGAACGCCGACGGCCGGTTCGTGGACCACGAGAATTGGATCATCCAGGCGATGTTCAAGCTCTATCCGTGGGAGCAGATGCTGCGCGACGACTACGCCGCGCCCCTGCCGACGGCGGACGTGACCGTTCTGGAGCCGGCGTGGAAGAGCATCCTGTCCAACAAGGCCATCCTGCCGCTGTTGTGGGAGCGGCATGCGGGCCACCCCAACCTTCTGGAAAGCTATTTCGAGGGCGATCCGGCCGAGGCGGCGCTGGGCTCGTCCTATGTGCGCAAGCCGTTGTTCTCGCGCGAGGGCGACAATGTCGAACTGATCGACCGGGGCGTCAGCGCCGCAGAGGTGGTGGACGGCGGCTATGGCGAGGGGCGCTACATCCGCCAGGCGCTGTGCGATCCGCCCCTGTTCGACGGCAATCATGTGATCGTCGGGTCGTGGGTCGTGGGAACCGAACCGGCGGGCATCAGCCTGCGCGAGGACACGGGCCGCATCACGAGAAACACCTCGCGTTTTGTGCCGCACTTCATCCGGGACTAAGGCCGAGCGGGCAACCAAGGCTGGCGACCTTCGTTCTGTCGGCTGACATCAACCGACAAAGGCCTTTCCCATGCGCAACGTCCGCCTCGCCCTGATCGCCACGACCGCCCTGACCCTCGCAGGCGGCGCGGCAGTCGCCCAGACGCAATATCCTTCGACGACCCAGGATCGGCTGGGCGCGGTCGTGGGCGCCCTGTTCGGTGATCGTCTGGGCCTGTCGGCGATGGATCAGGCCTGGCTGCGCGGCGGCCGTCCGCTGCGTGACGGCCAGAGCCAGTTCTCGACCCGCGTGGACGCCAGCGTGCGCGCCGGCGGCGTCTCCGCCTCGGCCGCCACCCGCCTGCGCGCCGACTATTCGGCCCTGGTCGATCTGGAAAACCGCTACGCCGCAGGCGGCATCTCGGCCCAGGAACGCGCGGATCTGAACGCCCGTTACACCGCCCTGATCCAGATGCTGGAAGCCGGCGCCTCGGGCTATGCCGACATGGACACCGTGGCCCAGGGCCGTGCGGACTTCGAAACCCGCGTCAACGCCGCCGTGACCGCGCGCCGCATCACCCGCACCGCGGCGACGCGCCTGAAGTCCGACTATCAAGCCCTGATCCAGTTGGAGAGCCGCTACAGCGCCGACGGCTCCATCAGCGCCAGCGAGCGCGCCGATCTGGACGCCCGTCTGGACGCTCTGGACCTGCGTGTCGGCGACGGCCCGGCCGGACAGACGCCGTCGGCCAACCTGCCTGCCCGCACCCGTCTGGCGAACGTGGAAACCGCCCTGACCGCCGCCGAACGCTCAGGCGCCGTCAGCCGCACAGAGGCCGCCGACATCCGCGTCGAGGCCGGCGATCTGGCCCGCCTCGACGCCGCCTACAGCCGCACCAGCCCCTCGTCGGATGATGCGGCCTACCTCAGCCGCCGCATCGGCGAACTGGAAATGCGCGTTCGCCGCTAAGCCTGACCAAAGCGTCCCGTGTGATCCGGCACGGGACGCCTCTCCGGCTACACCTGTGCATTGGGAGCTCTGATTTCACGGCAGCGCGGAAATGGCGTATGGGCACCCGCAGTCGCCCCTGCATCGCCGGTCAAGCCGCAACCCTATGTCCCTGAACGCCTCCCGCACGCTGTCCACCGCCCCGATGATGGACTGGACCGATCGGCACTGCCGAGCGTTCCACAGGGCGCTGACGAGTAAGGCGCTGCTTTACACCGAGATGGTGACGGCGCCGGCGGTGTTGCATGGGGATCGCGAGCGACTGCTGGGGTTCGATGCGCTGGAGCATCCGGTGGCGTTGCAGCTGGGAGGGTCTGACCCGACGCAGTTGGCCGAGGCCGCCAAGGTCGGCGAGGCGTTCGGCTATGACGAGATCAATCTGAACGTCGGCTGCCCGTCGGACCGGGTGCAGTCGGGTCGGTTCGGGGCCTGCCTGATGCGCGAGCCGGAGTTGGTGGCCGACTGTATGGCGGCGATCAAGGGGGCCGTCAGCGTGCCCGCGACCGTCAAATGCCGCATCGGCGTGGACGATCAGGATCCGGCCGTCAGCCTGTTTGCCACGGTGGACGCCTGCGCCGCCGTCGGGATCGGGGTCTTCGTCGTCCATGCGCGCAAGGCCTGGCTGAAGGGGTTGTCGCCCAAGGAGAACCGCGACGTGCCGCCGCTGGACTATGATCTGGTGCGCCGGCTGAAGCGCGAGCGGCCGCATCTGAATATCTCGATCAATGGCGGCATCGCCTCGATGGACGCCGCCGAGGCGCATTTAACCGAGGTCGACGGCGTCAAGCTGGACGGGGTCATGCTGGGTCGCGCCGCCTATCACGAGCCGGCCATCCTGGGTCAGGCGGATCGTCGCCTGTATGGCGAGCCGGCCGAGGACACCGACGCCTTCGCCGCGCTGGAGCGATATCGGCCCTATATGGCCGCGCGTCTGGACGAGGGCGTCGCCCTGCCCGCCATGGCGCGGCACATGCTGGGTCTGATGCACGGCCGGCCGGGCGCGCGGGCGTTCCGTCGCATCCTGACGGTCGAGGCGATCAAGCCCGGCGCCGGTCTGGAGGTGCTGGACCGCGCAGCGGAGGCTGTGCGCGAGGCCGAGGCGAGGCGCGATACGGCGCCCGGCGACTGGGCGGCGTAACCCAATCTTCAGAGCTGGCCGGCAAGGTTAAGAGAACCCTGCCGTTCGGACCCGCACGCCATGAAGACCCTGCTGATCGCCGCCGTCATCGCGACCGCCCTGCCCGCCACGTCAGCCCTGGCGCAGGCTGACGGCCGGTTCGCCGTCGGCGCCCAGGTCGGCACACCGGGCGCAGGCCTGCAGGCCCAGTTCGCGCTGAGCCCGGTCGTGGTGCTGCGCGGCGGCTATGACGTGCTGAAATGGGATCGGGACCAGACCTACAAGGGCATCGATTACGACGCCAAGATCGACTTCAAATCGCCGGGCGCCTTTGTGGACCTGCATCCCTTCCGCAACGGTTTTCTGGTCTCGGGCGGGGCCTATTTCGGCGATCGCAAGGTCGATCTGGATGCGACGCCCACCGGCAACGTCAATGTCGGCGGCGCGACCTTCACCCCGGCCCAGGTCGGGACATTGACCGGCCGCATCGACCTGGAGAGCACCGCGCCCTTCATCGGCCTGGGCTATGACAACACCTTTACGCGCGGCGGAAGGCTCGGCTTCCGCATTCTGGCCGGCGCGGCCTTTGGCGATGCGCCGCAAGTGGATCTAGACGCCCGCGGCGGCACGCTGTCGAACGACCCCACCTTCCGTTCGCGTCTGGATCAGGAAGAGCGTGAGATTCAGGCCGAGGCAGATGATTACAAGGTCCTGCCGGTGCTTCAGGCGGGCCTCAACTTCAAGTTCTGAAGCCCAGGGCGTCGTCCCGAAGCGCTCAGACTGGGGATAAATAAGTTATGCAAAACAGGGCATTAACCTAGAAACAAATCGTAACAGATGGCGCCAAGGCGGGTTTCGCCACTTTCTCGCCACAGGTTAACGCGACAAGGCCAGCGCCGGCGGCGTTGGGAGCCGGTGTCTCCTGAGCGAAACCCATGATCGGCGCCTCCGCTGCTATCGCCATGCTTTGGGCTGCCGTATCGTCTGTGACGAGCGGGCCTGTCCCCTACAATGACGTCGTAGCGGCGGATCAAGTCAGGACTGAAACCCCTGCCGCCATCGTCGGTTCCGATGAAGTCGAGACCGCCCTGAGCGCCGAACAGGCTGAGCTGATGGCCTCTGATCCCGACTGGCGTGCCTCGGCCCGCCTCTATCACGCAGGCGGCGGCGGCGCGACGGGCAACGATTCGCTGGGTTGCCGTCCGATCGCCATGCGCACCGTCGCGGTCGATCCCCGCGTGATCCCGCGCCGCACCAAGCTGTTCATCCGCGAAACGGTCGGCATGCGTCTGGCCGACGGAACCATCCACGACGGCTACTGGTACGCCTCCGACACCGGCGGCGCGATCAAGGGCCAGAAGATCGACCTCTATACCGGCAACGGTCGCGGCTCGATGAACCAGGCGCAGCGCCTGAACATGCGCACTCTGACCATCGTGGACGCCGGCGATTTCGACGGTTGCCCCCCGGCCTGGACCACCGCTTCCAACTGATCCGGCCGATCATGAAAAACGCCGGCTGACCGCGAAGGTCAGCCGGCGTTTTCGTGTCTGATGGCTTACGCCGATCAGTCTAGTTCGGACACTTCCAGCGTCGACTGCACCATCGAGCCATTATAGGTGCCGACCCAGATGTCGTAGCGGCCGCTCTGCGGATTGGTGATCGTCACCTTCGGATCGACGCCGCCCGCGCCGTCGTCGTCGCAGTAGAAGCGGCCGTTGGGCGTATTGATCAGCAGGGTCGTGTCCTCGTCCGCGCGAACGCGGAAGGTCAGATCGGCGTCGCCCGGCTCGAAGAAGATCTGGATGTCAGGGGCCGAGCTGACCGAACCTTCGCAGCCCGCCTTCGCGGCCGAGGCGGGCGAGGAACCGCCGGCCAGGATCGACTTGGTCCAGGGGTCGGGCGTGAAGCCGCCGCGCAGATTGGCCGTGCCGTAGTTGGGTTCAAGGTTGATGTTGGGCGCCGCGCCCGCCGTCGTGTCCGTGCCGCCCAGTTCGCTGATCTGCAGCGTCGACTGGACCATGTTGTCGTTATAGGTTCCCAGCCAGATGTCGTAGCGACCACTCTCGGGATTGGAGATGGTCACCATCGGGTCCAGGTCGCCGCCGCTGTCGTCGTCGCAATACCAGCGGCCGCCAGGGCTGTTGACCAGCAGCGTCGTGTCCTCGCTGGCGACCGCCTTGATAGTCAGGTCCAGATCGCCGGCTTCGAAGTTCAGTTGCAGGTCGGGCGCGGCGCTGACCTTGCCCTCGCAGCCCGACTGAGCGGCCGAGGCGGCGATCGAACCGCCCGCGAGGATGGACTTGGTCCAGGGATCGGGCGTGAAGCCGGTCTCCAGCCGAACCGAACCGTAGTTGGGGTCCAGGGTGAAGTCGGGCTTGGCCCCGCTCTTCTGGGCCAGGCTAACGCCAGGAGCGAGCAGCACGGACGCAGCGGCGATGACGGCGATGGATTTCATGTTGCTCCCTCCAGCAGCAGCGGCACCATGCCGCAGGCGGAGGTTAATCCGTTTCGCCGAACAGTGCAGCTTGAAATACGGTCTCAGAAGCGACGCTTGCCTGTCACCGTCTCGAAGAACAGGCGAAAGTCGCCCATCAGGCTCCACAACGGATATTTGAAGGTCGCGGGCCGGTTCTTTTCGAAGAAGAAATGCCCGACCCAGGCGAAGCCGTAGCCCAGCAGCGGCATGGCCAGCAGCCACCAGGCGTTCCGCGTCGCCACGAAGGCGACGAAGGCCGAGATCACCAGAAAGGTGCCGACGACGTGGATGCGCCGACACGTCCGGTTGGAATGCTCGTGGATGTAATAGGGATAGAAGGCCTCGAACGAGGCGTAACGGCCCTCAGGTGCGGACGGCGTGCTCATGGGCGGAGGGTGCGCCAGCATGGCGTAGGTGGCAAGTCCGCCAATCCTCCCCCGCCTGCGGGGGAGGGGAACCGCGGAGCGGTGGAGGGGGCGAAGGCGAGCGCTACGACAACCGTGTCACACCCGATCCGTATCCGCCCCCTCCACCCCGCTGCGCGCGGTCCCCCTCCCCCGTTTCACGGGGGAGGATCAAGATCAGGCCTTGGGCTTGCCCTTGAATCCATCCTTTTTGAAGCCCGGCTTGGCCTTGAAGGGCTTCTTGGCATAGGGCTTCTCGCCCGAGGCGTTCGAGCGCGGATTGGCGCCGCCATCGTTCTTCGGCGCCCAAGGCTTCTTCTTGAACGGCGGGCGGGCGTCGCCCTCGCCGCCGTCGGCGCGCTTGTCGGGCGTCTTCTTAAAGGGACGATCGCCGTCCTCGCGCGGCTTGCCGGCGAAACGACTGGCCTTCATCGAGCCGGGCGTCGGGGCTTCCGACGGTGTGATCTTCACCTCGTCCTTGGAGGCGGCGACGGCTTCACGGAAGGCCTTCTCGTGGGTCTTGGCGACCTCGAACCGCGTCTCTTCGGGGAAGGTGCGGATGGCGCCAATCTGGGGCTTGGAAATGCCGCCGATGCGGCAGATCAGCGGGATCAGCCATTTGGGGTCGGCGTTCTTGTTGCGGCCCACGTCCAGACGGAACCAGACCACGTCGTCGGCGCCCAGGCGCTCGCCCGGCCAAGGCTGGGCCGCCGTGCCGTCATCGTTGCGGACCATGCGATCGCGCCTGGCCGGACCGCGATCCGAACCCGGATCGGACAGTTCTTCCGGCGCCGGCTGTTCCTTGCGCAGCAGGCGCACCAGGGCGGCGGCGATTTCGTCGGGCGTGCGCTCGGCGATCATCCGCTTGGCGACGACCATGTCCTCGTCCGAGACCTCGGCCTCGAAGTGCGACGGCGACAGCAGGCGATCCTGGTCGGCCTTGCGGATTTCGTCGAAGGTCGGGGCGCCGGTCCAGACGGCGTCGATGCCGGCCTCGTCCATCAGCCGCTCGGCCTTGCGGCGGCGCGAGTGCGGAACCAGCATGACCGAGATGCCCTTCTTGCCCGCCCGGCCCGTCCGGCCCGAGCGGTGCAGCAGGCCGGCGCGGTTCATCGGCAGTTCGGCGTGAATGACCAGACCCAGGTCCGGCAGGTCCAGACCGCGCGCGGCCACGTCGGTGGCGACGCAGACGCGGGCGCGGCCGTCACGCAGCGACTGAAGCGCGTCGGTGCGCTCGCGCTGACCCATTTCGCCCGACAGGCTGACGGAAGAGAAGCCGCGCTCCAGCAGCGACGACTGCAGGTGACGCACACTGTCGCGGGTCGAGCAGAAGACCATGGCGCGCGGCGCCTCGAACCAGCGCAGGGTATTGACCACCGCGTGCTCGATCTCGTTGGGCGCGATACGATAGGCGCGGTATTCGATGTCGGCGTGCTGGCGCGTCTTGTCGGTCGCGTCGATGCGGACCGCGTCCTTCTGATAGCGTTTGGCCAGGGTGGCGATGTCGCGCGCGATGGTCGCCGAGAACAGCAGGGTGCGGCGCTCGGCCGGCGCCTGGTCCAGGATGTGCTCCAGGTCCTCGCGGAAGCCCATGTCGAGCATCTCGTCGGCCTCATCGAGGACGGCGACCTTCAGCTCGGACAGGTTCAGATTGCCCCGGTCGATGTGGTCCTTCAGGCGGCCGGGCGTGCCGACGACGATGTGGACGCCGAAGCCGAGGGCGCGGCCTTCACGACGCGCATCCATGCCGCCGACGCAGGTGGCGATCTTGGCGCCGGCGTCGGCGTACAGCCACTGCAGCTCGGCCGCGACCTGCATGGCCAGTTCCCGCGTGGGCGCGATGGCCAGGCAGAGCGGCGCGCCGCCGGGGCCGAAGATCGGCTTGTCGCCCAGCAGGGTCGGCGCAGCGGCCAGACCAAAGGCCACGGTCTTGCCCGAGCCCGTCTGGGCCGAGACCAGCAGGTCGCGATCCGCATGCTCCGCCTCCAGCACGGCGGCCTGAACCGGAGTGGGTTCGGCATAGCCCTTGTTGATCAGGGCGCGGTCGAGCGCGGGATGGACGGCGGGAAAGGGCATAGGAAACCTGGGACAACGGACAAGGGCGGTCGCCGAAACGACCGCGCCCGGCCGAGGTCAGACCTCAGGCCGGGCGAATGATGGCGCTCTATACATCAATAAGGGCGCAAGCGGGGCGGAAAACGGCGTTCACCCTGTTCCTTCAGGCGACGTTGACCTGAAAGACGCAGTCTGGCGATCGAACCCACCGCGTCCGGAGCTTCGCCATGCAAGCGCTTTCTATCGCCGCCGCCGGAATGATGACGGCGCAGAACCGGTTCGACAACAGCGCGCGTCGCACCGCGACCGCGCCGCTGGACAATCTCGCCGAGGGAACCGTGGAACGGATCCAGGCCAAGACCGCCTTCAGCGCCAACGCCGCCGTTCTGCGCACCGCCGACGACATGACCGGCACGCTGCTGGACATGCTGGCCTGAAGCTTCAGACCGGCGCCTTCTCCGGCAGGTTGAAGAAGCCGACGAAGCGGTCAAACACGGCCCGGTCGCCGGTCAGGGTCATCAGGTCGTCAGCCTCGAAGGCGGCGGGCGGAACCTTGCCGTAGACGCAGGCCGCGACCAGCGGCGGTTGGGTCGCCAGCACCACGTCGGCGGCGTCCGTGGCGCCGCGGCGGGTCGTGATCGTCCCCTTCTCGATCTGAACGACAAAAGGTTCGTCGCCGAAGACGAAGCCGACGGTCATCGCTGCGTCCCCGGCCAGGGCCGCATCGAACATGGTCTCGAACGACATCATGATGGACACGGCGCTGAGCGGCAGGGTCGGGTCGTGGCGGGGCGAGCGCGCGGCCCAGCCGCCCAGGAGCATGAAGACCGGCTTGATCTCGTATCCCCACGGCGTCAGCTCATAGACCTGGACCGAGGCGGGCGGCGGCAGCTTGCGGCGGGTGACGATGCCCGAAGCCTCCAGCCCCTCCAGCCGCTGAGTCAGCACGTTGGCGGAAATGCCGTGCAGATCCTTTCTCATATCACCGAACCGACGTGGCCCCATCATCAGTTCGCGGATCACCAGCAGGGCCCAGCGCTCGCCGATCAGGTCAAGTCCGTGCGCGGCGCCGCAAGCATCATGGTATTTTCGGCCAGCCTTATCAGTTATCTTTTCTAACTTCATAGTTGACTATCGTAATCATTGGAGTCAGGTTTCGCAAATAACGAGAGGAAACGCCGTGGCCCAGCTGATTTTCATCAACCTGCCGGTCGCCGACCTGCCCCGATCAATCGCCTTCTACGAAGCGGTCGGCGCGACCAGGAACCCGATGTTCAGCGACGACACAGCCGCCTGTATGGTGGTGTCGGACGTGATCCACGTCATGCTGCTGACCCACGACAAATGGCGCACCTTCACCGACCGGGCGATCCCCGACGCCCATGCCTCGGCGCAGGTTCTTCTGTGCCTTTCCAAGGACAGTCGTGAAGCCGTCGACGCCGTGACCGACAAGGCCGCAGCGGCCGGCGGCGCCATCGACCCGACCCCGACCCAGGACCACGGGTTCATGTATGGCCGCAGCTATGCCGATCCGGACGGCCATATCTGGGAAGTCATGTGGATGGACCCGGCTGCCGTCGCCGCCGGTCCCGAAGCCTTCGCCGCCGACGCCATGGTGTCGTGATGGCGGACGTTCGCGAACTGAGCATCAGCCGTCTGATCAAGGCCTCGCCGGAGACGGTGTGGAAAATCTACACCGAGCGCACCGGCGAGTGGTTCTGCCCCCGCCCCTGGACGACGCCGGTCGTGGATTGGGACCTGCGCGTCGGCGGGCGGGCCAATGTCGAAATGGCCTCGCCGGAAGGCGAGCGGCATCCCTATTCCGGCGTGTTTCTGGAGGTGGTTCCCGGCCGCAAACTGGTCTCGACCGGGGCCTTCACCGAGGGCTGGGTTCCGCAGGCCGGCGACATGAACTTCGTGCGCATCGACACCTTCGAGCCCGAGGCCGGCGGAACCCGCTATACCGCCACCGCCCGGCATTGGGACGAAAAGGCCGCCGAAACCCACAAGGCCATGGGCTTCGAACAGGGCTGGGGCGCCGTCGCCGATCAACTGGCGGCGCTGGCGGAAGGAGATGCGGCATGAGCGACAAAGTCATCCCCTGCCTGTGGTTCGACGGCGACGCCGAGGCCGCGACCGCCTTCTATGTCAGCCTGCTGCCCGACAGCCGCATCACCGCCGTCAACCGATCGCCGGTCGATACGCCCTCCGGCCCTGAAGGCTCGGTTCTGACGGTGCAGTTCGTGCTGGCGGGTCGTGCGTATCTGGCGCTGAACGGCGGACCGAACTTTCGCTTCACCGAGGCCGTCTCCTTCATGGTGATGACCGAGGATCAGGCCGAGACGGACCGGCTGTGGGACGCCCTGCTCGCCGACGGCGGCAGCGAGAATGCCTGCGGCTGGCTGAAGGACCGCTGGGGCCTGTCATGGCAGATCACGCCTCGCCGCCTGATGGAACTGACCACCGATCCGAACCCCGCGCGCGCCAAGGCCGCCATGCAGGCCATGATGGGCATGATCAAGATCGACATCGCGGCGCTGGACCGCGCCGTCGCCGACGTTTGAATCCAGAAAGAGGAGACGACCGATGACCTATGTGACCGGCTTCCTGACCCCCGTGAAAACCGAGGACAAGGCGCGCTACGTCAAGTCCGCCGAGGCCTCCTGGCCCCTGTTTCAGAAATACGGCGCCCTGTCGCAGGTCGAGACCTGGGGCGAGGACGTGCCGGACGGCAAGCTGACCAGCTTTCCCATGGCGGTGAAGCTGCAGGAGGGCGAGGTCGTCGTCTTCTCCTGGGTGACCTGGCCCGACCGCGCCACCGCCGACGCCTGTTTCGGCAAGATGCAGGACGACCCCGACTTTGCGAATATGGACATGCCCTTCGACGGCAAGCGCATGATGTGGGGCGGGTTCAGCGTCGCCTTCGAAGGCAAGGCCTGATGCCCAGGCGGCGGGCTGGTTCGAACGCAAATCGCCCTGACGCATTGTCAGGGATCGAGGAGAACCGACATGGCCGCCCGCCCCACCTGGCAAGGACATCTGAAGCTGTCGCTGGTCACCTGTCCGGTGGCCCTCTACACGGCGACGACCAGCACGAACGACGTGCGGTTTCACCTGATCAATCCCGACACCAACAACCGCATCCGAATGGTGCCGACCGACCCGGACGCCGGGCCGGTCGAGCGCAGCGATCTGGTGCGCGGCTATGAGGTGTCCAAGGACGAATACGTCCTGTTCGACGACGCCGACTTCGACAAGGTGAAGCTGGAAAGCACCAAGACCATTTCGATCGATAAGTTCGTCGATGAGGACGACATCGACCGGCTCTATTGGGACGATCCCTTCTTCGTTGTCCCCGAGAAAGGCGCGGGCGTCGAAGCCTTCGCCGTCATCCGCGACGCCATGAAGAAACAGGGCAAGGTGGCGCTGGGCCAGTTGGTGTTGCGCGGCAAGGAGCGTCAGCTGGCGCTGGAGGTCCGGGGCAAGGGGCTGATCGCCTACACCCTGCGCGCCCATGACGAGGTGCGCGATTCCGACGAATACTTCGACGACATTCCGACGGTGAAGGCCGATCCCGACATGGTCGAGATCGCTGCACGCATCATCGGCCAGAAGGAGGCGGACTTCGACCCGACGGACTTCAAGGACGGCTACGACGACGCCCTGCGCGCGATGATCAAGGCCAAGTCCAAGGGCGGCAAGGGCGTGGTCGATGTCGTCGAACCCGACGACACCAATGTCATCGACCTGATGGCCGCGTTGCGGAACAGCCTGAAAGGCTCGGCGACGGGGACGAAGAAGCCAGCCGCCAAGAAGGCCCCGGCAAAGAAGGCGACGCCCAAGAAGGCTGCGGCAAAGAAGAAGACAGCAGC
>AMYY01000031.1 GCA_000335735.1 alpha proteobacterium L41A
TCGGCGTCACATCCTCAAGATTGTCCCAATCCGACTTGTGGCCGGATAGGCGCAGAAGAACGACCTGGGCGGTCCGAAATCGCTGTTGCTCCGCCTTCGTGTATTGATCGAAATCTGGGAAATCCTGCTTCAGCTTTTGCTCGGCTTGCTCGGATTCCCACGCCAAGACGCCGGGACTTCGGACTGATGGAAATACGCGCTCCAGCCTGTAGACGACTCCCAGCAGACGATCGGCAACATCGAGCTTCCTTTCGGTCTGCTTTTGGAGAAGCCAGTTCTCAAAGCTCTGCGCGCCTTTGTTCGCCGCCCAGATCACGGCGCCAACGCCCGCAAACCCAGCGGCGGCCTGCGCCCAACTGCCGGCCGCAGCCCAGTCTACGGTGCACATGATGTTAGCCATTGCCTGCTTCAATCCTCTTGAGCGCGCCGTCGGCCAAAGGGCGCTGCAGCTCCTTAGCAACCTCCCACGGCTCCGACATCCACATCTCGATCTCGTCCGGCTCGGTTAGGATCACGGGCATGGCCTTGGGGTGGACCGCCCTGACCTCGGCGTTCGGCTCTGTGGTCAGGAAGGCGAAGACGTCGATCGTCTCCATTTTGGTCTTGATCTTGCGGACACTGGTGTGGGCCTGAAGGTGAATGCCGGCGAAGAAGGCCGGCGGCTCAGGATCGTCACCCGTCAGCTTGAACCAGACCGGACGATACTTACCTTCCGCGTCTCGGCCCGGTTCGCTGAAGGCAGTGAACGGGACCAAGCATCGCGATGCCGGCGCCAGGTGTGGGCGCCAGTGGCTGGAGCTGGTGTTGCGGACGTTGGTGGTGCCGCTGTCGGGTTCGAACTCCAAGATCTTCTGGAAGTCGACCTCGCTGCCCTTGGCCCGCAGCTTTTCGGCCCGCTTGGTCGCGTTGTCGAAGATCATCTTCTTGGATGACGGCATGCCCCAGCGGGCAGACGCGAGCACTTGCTCCTCACCTTCCCATCGCACGATCGGCGCGGGGTAGTCCGGGTAGATGTCGCCCGGCGCCAGGTTGCCGACGGTCGAGCGCATTGCCCTAGTCAGGTCCATGATGGCCTGGGGGCCGGAGCGCTGACGATAGAGGTTGCACATGTGTCGACGCTCGCACAACGAACTGGGTTTGTGGAGTCACCCTAAACCGGACCTTCCCAATGTCAGCTAGGGGTGGTTAGCGGAAGTTCCTGATGGAAAACGGAGCGTGGAAGGACCGCGTTTATACGCGACCGGTAACCGGACGAACGTTGCCGCATTAAGGGAGCGCCGCCCTATCACCCGACCCGGAACATGATGCCAGATCCCTATATCCTGATGCTCTTCGTGGTGGCGGTTCTGATCGCCATGGTGGCGTGGTTGCCGCTGGTGTTCCGCCGCGCTCCTCTCTCGCTGCCGATCGTCTGCGTCCTCCTGGGTGCCGCGCTGTTCAGCCTGCCCCAGGTGAGGTTCGACCCTCTGCCCCAGGCCTATCCCGAGAGCACCGAACGGCTGACCGAGTTCGTGGTCATCATCGCACTGATGGGGGCGGGGCTGAAGATCGACCGGGTTTTCAACCTCAGGCGCTGGGGCGTGACCTGGCGTCTACTGGGCATGACAATGATGCTGTCGATCCTGGCGATCGTGCTGCTGGGCTGGACGGTGCTGGGGTTGGGGCTGGCCGGGGCGATCCTGCTGGCCGGGAGCCTGGCGCCGACCGATCCGGTCCTGGCCTCCGACATCCAGGTGGGCGCGCCGACCGAGGGCCGCGAGGACGAGGTCCGGTTCGGTCTGACGTCCGAGGCCGGTCTCAACGACGGGCTGGCGTTTCCGTTCGTCCACCTGGCCATTGCCCTGGCACTGGTGGCGTCGGGCGAAAAGTCGGACTGGTTCGTCGAGTGGCTAACCGTCAATGTCCTGTGGGAGATCGGGGCCGGTCTCGGCATCGGTTGGGCGATCGGCTGGCTGTTCGGCTGGCTGACCTTCACGATCCCAGTCAGCATCCGACTTGCGGCGACGCGTGACGGGTTCATCGTGCTGGCGGCGACCTTCATCTCCTATTCGGTGACGGAGATGCTGCACTGCTACGGATTTCTGGCGGTCTTCATCACGGCCCTAGCGTTCCGGCACGCCGACCGTGACCACGACTTCCACGCCCAGATGCACGATTTCATCGAACAGATCGAACGGATGGCGATGATGGTGGTGCTGGTCCTGTTCGGCGGCGCCCTGGTCTCCGGCCTGCTGGCGCCGCTGAGGCCGCTGGACGTCGCGGTCGCCGCCGTGATCGTCGTGGTGGTGAGGCCTCTGGCGGGGATGATCGGCTTCATCGGCTGGAAGCGGCCCCTGCGCGAGAAGCTGATCCTGGCCTTCTTCGGCATCCGTGGCGTGGGGTCGCTCTACTATCTGGCCTACGGCTTGAACGCCGCGCCGTTCGAAGGCGGCGATCGGCTTTGGGCCATAGTGGGGCTGATCTGCCTGATGTCGATCCTGCTGCACGGGATCACGGTCACGCCGGTGATGCGGTGGTTTGATCGTAGCCAGGGCCGCAACCCGGACGCAGATACGGACGGGGCCGAGGCCCGGGCGTCAGGGCGCGGGGCATCAGCCTGACTTGCTGACAAGGGCCGTTCCAACTGACTGAGTCGGAGGTCCGCAACGGGTCGATTTGCGACATTGCCACGCTGCCCACTTTGAGACTTCAGTCGATCAGCCCGCGTCGCTGCATGTCGATGATGATGGGATCGGTCAGGGATGCGACGACTTCAATGTCGTAGGCGTCCTCGGCCTCGATCTCATCCGCGAAAGTGCGGGGCTGGTTCTGTCGCAATGTCGAGAGCCGCCAAGACGACTGGACGATCTGCTGTCGCGCCAGATGCTCGATACGCTGCAGTTTCACGCCAGCCCGCGATCTGATGAGGGTCTTTCGTATCGCCATGGCCCAATCCTCCCGAAGCGAAACCTGACACGCCGTTACGCGATTGTGGAGTCGAGGCCGAACGGGAAGCCGCCTATCGTCGGTGTTGCGCTCGGGCCGCCACCGCTCGGGAGCGCGGCCCTTCGACGTTTCACGCTCTAGGCTGAAGGTCGCGATAGGGTTCACCCCGCTCGCCGGCCTCGCCGCGCATAAAGACCGCCGTCGTCGCGTGGGCGCTAATGGAGACTTTGATGTCCCGGATACGGATGCCATCCGCTATGGTCTTGGGCTTGGCGTCTTCGGCGTAAAAGCGCTCGATCCACTCGACCGTTTGGATGGTGATGAGGCCCGGTTTGCGGCTGTCCTCGGCGGCCGCAGCGGCCCGCATGGCGTCGAACTGGGCGTGAAGGTCGTCTGGAATCATGACGGCGGCGTATCGCTGGCTAAGGCGCATGGCCAGACCCCGAGAGGGAGGACAAGGTAATACACCCCTGTGCCGCACATGGCATGACGGCAACTTTGGAACCAGCTCGCGCGACCGTTCTCCTACGCCGCGCGGCGCTTGACGATGGCTGGACATGCACCGCTTGGAGGCCTGCCGCGTCTTGGGCATGACGGCAGTGCCAGCGATCACGCTCGACCTCGACGCCAATCAGCGGATCATCGCCGAGTGCGACGAAAATCTGTGCGCGCCGACGTTGACCGCGTCGGAACGGGCCGAGTTCACCCGCCGGCGGAAGGCGGCCTATGAGGCTGCACCCCGAAACTGCTCACGGTACAAATCAGCACAGCAGCAGTCGCCAAGTTGGCGACTCCTCTGAAACACCGCGTTTCACGGCCGACAAAGCGGCTCGCACGGGTCAGTCTGAGCGGGCCGTGCAGCGCGATGCAGAGCGTGGCGAGAAAGTCTCCGACGCCGCCCTGGGCAGGATCGGTAGACGTGAACGCTGGTGACGGCGTTGCGATCGTCGCGGCCGAGGACGGTGGCGACGGGCACCCAGACCGTGAGATTGTAAACGATCAAGCTCGCAAGAATTACCGCAAGCGCCAACGGCCATCGTGGCCGGCGCTTTGGTCGAGTCCGTGACGTCGCAGCCGCTTGCTCCAGCTGTGCCTCTTCGACGTTGATTTCCATATCGCCCCCCACCAAGCGCAGCGATAGACGCACGTGGAGCTTGTGTTGAATCGACGAACCGGGTTCGTTACGCGAACGGCGCAGCAGATAGAGATTGAAGATAAAATGGCATACGATGCAAAAGTGCTGCCGGTCATGATCGCATCGCCGAGCGATGTTGAGGATGGCAAACTGGCTGGGCCAGGCCAAGGTCGAGGTCGATGCAGACTATCAGCTGCTCATCGACGAGCTGAAAGCTGCTGAGGGCGATCAGGGATGAAATAGTGGCGAACTCGGTTCGTCAGAGCTTTCACAAACGCCGGTTCAGCCGAGGCTGAAGGCTATAGTCACCCGGAACTCCTGATCTCGCGTCATCGCATCGACACTGACGGGGGAAAGCTGAGCGCGCTGCACGACGCGGATTGCGGCCCGGCCGAAGCCCATGCCTGCCGGCGTTTCACTTGCCACTCGACAGTTCACAACAGATCCGTCGGCTCGCGATGTGCAGCTCACGACGGCGGATCCAGAGATTTCTCGCTCGAGCGCCCTGGCGGGGAAGTCGTCAGCAGTTACTCGGGGTTGGCGAGACCATTGCACACCCGTCGCCGGTTCCGTCGAGATTGTCGGCGGCTGATCTGCGAAGGGGTTCTTGGGTATGTGCGCCAAGCGCTGGCGTTCCCGTTCCGCAGCAGCGTGCTCGCGTCTAACCACGTTGATGCATCGGCGCAGGCTGCTTGTCGCTGCGGCGCTTCCCTTGAGATTCAGACTGTCGACCAGCTGGTCGCCGTTGTGGACCTTGAAGCTGCTCCCTTGCGCGAACTGATCCACGAAGCCCACGGGCATCTTCATCATCAGGCCACGGCGATAGCCTCCTGTGACCGTGCCGACGGTGTCCCCGCCCGCGAAGCTCACATCATCGATCGTGACGCTGGCGTCCGGGTATTGTCGATCTTCAACCGTTGTCCAGTTCAGGTTGCTGATGATGACGTAACTGGACCCGTCCAGCTCAAGGCTGACGCTCAGCTCCGTCGTACCCTCGCCCTCGAAATCCAAGTTCGTGAGGCAGCGTTCTTCAAACTGCCCGATTCCCCAGCCGCCCGCATCCGGCCAACTCGCCTGGCCAGCCGCCAGCGCCAGCACCAAGGCGATCGTCATGTTGGCCCCCTGACATGTCTACCCAAGTTGTGATTATCCCAACCTGGGCGGCTGCGCCATCGAGGAAAATCCGTCGTAGGTGATGCGGCGATCTCGCTCTTTGAGCGAGCACACCTTACGCACACCTGCGGAGCCCTTAAAACATTGTATTTGCAGCACAATCGTCGGGCGCAAAATGGGTCACAAGTGATCCATTTCCGTGTTCGGTCAGCCTTGCTCGCCTCCGCAATCGAGTAGGCCAACTTCTCGACGGGCTGGCTCACCTCGGCTCCTTCAAGCGCTCCGGAAGCATCTGGACCCCGCGAGCCAGTACGTTCCGTCCCCACGCGTGCTCGAGCAAGACCCGGATCGCTTCGGGCCTTGAGAAACGGCAGCCATCCTCTTCGATCCACGCATCAAGGCGTTCGACCTGTTCGGCCGGCAGACGGAGGTGAATGGAGATTGCATCGCCTTTCGGGCGGCCTCTCGGTTTTCGCGTACCAGCTATTGCGTCATTCATCATTAACGCGTACGAGAAAAGGCAGGCCGGAGCAAGGGTGCAACCTCGCTCTCGGCCCTAACCGCAACCTCGACCGTGGAGAGATCGAGATCATGGCTGACTTGGCCAATAGCACACCTGTGCCATCTGCACAGATCATTGCCTTCCCCAATCAAGACACCTACGTCGCCGGCCGCCCCAGCTTCATGCCGGTGGATCTTCCGGAGAACGTGGTCCGCCTCTATGCCCTGCCGGGCCGTGAGCGAAGCTACACGGCTACGTCGATCCTTCTGGGTGAGATCGTCTCCGTCCTGACACCCAAGCAGTTCACCCAGCTGACGGGCAAGTTGCGCGACCGGTGGCGGAATGGCGAACCCGCCGCCATGGCTGCCTTCAACCTGGGCGTGGAAGGCGCCTACGTTTCGTGAGCGCCGCACAGACCCGCGCCGCCCTAGAAGATGCCGTCGATCGCGCCATCGCCCTGTTGAACGCCATGGACGGCGATCCCGACCTGGAGTCTGAGATCGACAATGACGTGGAGTGCGAGGCCAACCTCTGCGGCGTCACCTTCGGCCACGGCCATGCCGTGAACCTCGGCCCCTTGGGCGGCGGCTTTACCTACGATCTGGAAGACCAGTGCGAGGACGAAGGCCACGACAGCGACCGCGAGCCCAGCTTCGGAGGCGTGCGCATGGTGGGTCTTGGCGTGGAGGAGTCCGCTGAAGGCTGTTCGCCCGAAACCGGGGAGGGTCCGCAATGATCCCCGATAAGCTGACGCCGGAGCAGGAAGCGGCCCTCGAGGACCTGTTCCACCAGTGCGATCTGATCAATGCCCGGCCACTGCCCTGCGAGATCGAGTGGGTGCTCTCCCGATCTGAACATACCACAAATGGCATTTGACAAAAAATCGGATGGAGGTCATCATTTGGGGATGACGCAAATCGCTCCCCCTCGTATCACGCCGGGTCAGTTGGTCACTACCGTTTCCGAGGTCATGGGCGTCCCGCGCCCGACCGTGGCGGTGATTGATCGCCAGCTTTCGGAAGCTGGGTTGAGGTCCAAGGGAGGGAGGGGGCTCAGTGCGGCTGCTATGACGCCGACTGATGCGGCCAATCTCTTGATCGCTGTTGCCGTCGCGCGGGCCGACCTGAGCGCGGCGGACGCCACCGCAAAGTATCGCGCTGGGGCTTTTCAGGATCATGCTTTCGACCTGGAAGGCGAGTTTGCGCGGCCAAAGGGCAACTGGCGGTTGGACTGGGGTAGTAGCCCTGTCTTCGATCTCAAGCCCTACCATTCATTCGGTGAAGCGCTCGATCATATGGTTGCATTGTCGGTCAGCGGCGAACTGGTTGAGCGACTGGTCCAAGGCGCGGAGGTCGCTCTCGCTAAAGCGGCATCGCGGGAGGGCATTTATGTCGATGTTGGAGTGGACTTCGACGATTGGGGGGTGGGCATCCTCGTGGTGGCCGGCTGGGGCGAGCACACACGCTATCGGACAGGTCGCGTGGACCATCCGGGCGACCTCAAGGTTTCACGCAGCTTTTCATTGAAGAGTATCGAAGCCGTTGGGGCGCTGCTTGGCGGCCGCGCGCCTATGAGTGTTCCTGAGCATCTGCGGAAGGCTGATGTTCATCTCGATGTCTAGGCGCCCCGGTATCCGCAAGAGAGATGTGGTCGCTGCTTGGACGGCCGCGCTTGCCCTTGGCCTTCGTCCGCGCGCCACCCGCTTCGACAAAGACGGCAGCTTCACCTTGGACTTCGAGGATCCGCCCGCGCCGGTGAATGACGACGTGGAAGCCGCCCTGCAGGCTTTCGAGGCCAAGCATGGTCAAGGCTGATCTGAAGGGCGTCGCTTCCGCCACCGCCAAGGGCAAGACCTACTACTACGCCTGGCGCGGTGGTCCTCGGCTTCCTGGGGAGCCCGGATCGCCTGAGTTTGTCGTCGCCTACCACGAGGCCCACGCCGCACGCCGACAGACGCCCCAGGGCCAGATGCGGGCGTTGGTGACGCTCTACAGGGCCAGCCCTGCCTATACCGGCCTTGCAGCCTCCACCAAGGTGCAGTGGGCGCCATGGCTCGATCGGATCACCTCGCATTTCGGCGAGCTGCCTATCGCGGCCTTTGACCGTCCCGAGCGCATCAGGCCGCTCATCCGGCGCTGGCGTGACCAGTGGGCTGATCGTCCGCGTACGGCAGACTACGGCCTTCAGGTCCTCTCCCGCGTTCTGGCATACGCCGTCGATCCGCTGGACAAGATCGGCACGAACCCCTGCGAGGGCATCAAGCGGCTCTACACCGCCGACCGCGCGGCTGTCATTTGGACTGACACTGACATCGCGGCGCTGAAGGCGAAGGCTACGGCAGAGATCGGCTTCGCGGTGGACCTCGCCGCCGCAACCGGCCTGCGTCGCGGCGATCTGCTGCGCCTGTCATGGTCCCATGTCGGCGACCAGGCCATCGAGATCGCCACCGGCAAGAGCAAGGGCAAAACGCGAGCCATGATCCCGCTCTACGCGGGCCTTCGTCGGACACTGGACGCCATCCCCCGCCGCAGCACGTCGGTTCTGACGAACGGCAAAGGTTTGCCCTGGGCCAACCACTCGTTCGGGAACGCCTTCAACCAGGCCAAGATCGACGCGGGCATGGCGGGCCGCGATCTGCACTTCCACGACCTACGAGGAACCGCCGCGACGCGCTTCAAGGCGGCCGGTCTGGAGGATCGGGTGATCGCCGAAATCATGGGGTGGGAGGAGGCGCACGTCGCCTCGATCATCCGCCGCTACGTCGAGCGGAACGCACTGACGAAGGCGACCATCGAACGTCTCAACAAGGCCGAAGGGTGAACGACTCTTGCAAAACCTGCTGCAAAACCCAAAGCCGCCACAAGGCGCAAACGCCCACACAGCAAGGGTTTCGCCGGTTTCGGCTATTCAGCCGGCGGAGCTGAAGCCCAATTCGGCGCGCAGGGCCTCGGCCGTCAGTCCGCCGGCTCTCAGCTCGGCCAGGGTGATCGAGCGATCGCGTTTAGCGTAGCGCCGCCCGTCCGGCCCTGTCAGCAAGGCGTGATGACGATAGGTCGGCGCCGGCCAACCCATCAGGGTCTGGATCAGCCGCTGCACATGCGTGGCCTGAAAGAGATCCTTGCCGCGGATCACATGGGTGATCCCCTGCAAGGCGTCGTCGTGTGTCACGGCCAGATGATAGGCGACGCCCGTATCCTTGCGTGCCAACACCACATCGCCCGCCGCCTCGGGATTGACGGCGACGACGCCGGTTTCGCCGTTCGGACCCTCGCCCTCCTCGACGAAACTCAGGCCTTTCCAGGTCGCCTCGCCCAAGGCCTCTCGCGCCCGATCCAGCGACAGCCGCCAGGCGAAGGCCGCACCCGAGGCCAGCAGGTGCGCCTCATCGTCCGCTGAATGCGGACCGGGCCTCGCCGCCTCCATCGCTCCGTGCGGCGCCTCACCGATGGCGCTCAGGATCTCCTTGCGCGTTCGGAAACACCGATAGAGCAGGCCGCGCGCCCGCAGAGTTTCGATCACGGCGGCGTAGTCGCCCAGATGATCGGACTGGCGCCGGACCGGCGCTTCCCACTCCAGACCCAGCCAAGCCAGGTCCTCCAGAATGCCCGCCCCGTATTCCGGTCGGCATCGCGTCGGATCGATATCCTCGATGCGCAGCACGAACCGCCCGCCTGCCGCCTTCGCCGCCGTCCAGGCGGTCAGGGCCGAGAAAGCGTGGCCCTTGTGCAGGCGGCCGGTAGGCGAGGGGGCGAAGCGGGTGTTGAACACAGCTCAGTCTTCGTCCGGTGACAGCAGATGGGTCCAGTCGCGCGCGGCATGAAGGATCCGCACGACTTCCACGTCGCCAGTCACGCGATAGAAGATCAGATAGCTGCCTTCGGCGCGTTTGCGCAGATCGGCGACGCCGGCCTCTGGATAGCGTCGGGGATTTTGGCCAAGGGTCTCGCAGCGTTCGAAAAGCGTCCTGACCAGTTTACGGGCTGCATTTGGGCTGTCCGACCCCACATGGCTCTCGATGGCGACCAGATCGCGCAAGGCGGCGTGGGTGAGCCGAACTCTCATTCGCCTTCGGCAGCCCACCGCGCTTCGAACTCGGCGCGGACATCTTCAAGCGGCTTCGTCCGTCCGCCATCAGCGTCGGCGACGCCCTCTTCCAGCTTGCCGAGCAGGGCCGCCAGCCGAGCCTCGTGTTCCTGCACCAGTCTGACGCCGGTGCGTAGCACCTCGCTCTTGGAGCCGTAGCGGCCGTCGCGGACCAGACGGTCCACGACCTGTTCCAAAGCTCCAAGCTCGACGGTCATGGTCATGACGAGATCCTCAATCCACGCGCCAATAATAGTTATTAGGCCGCGGTGTCGCCAGCCGAAATCCGCCAAAGCCTCCATTCCCTTGAAGGTCGCCTCGCGCCATAGGTAGCCGATGCCGTTCGCACCCACGCCCGATGACATCGCCGCCGCGCGCCAGGCGCTGGTCGCCGCCGATCCGGCGCTCGGGCGCGTGGACGCCCAGACGCCGCCGCTGGAGTGGCGGTTGAGAGTGGGCGGGTTCGAAGGCTTGTTTCGCATGATCGTGGAGCAACAGGTGTCGGTGGCCTCGGCCGCTTCGGTGTGGGCGCGGCTGCGTGAAGGCATGGGCGGCATCACGCCCGAGCTGTTGCTGGCGCACGATCTGGATCAGTTGCGCGGCATGGGCCTGTCGCGACAGAAGGCGACCTATGGTCAGGGGATTGCGCGGGCGCAGATCGCGGGCGAGATCGATCTGGAGCATCTGGCCAACCTGGATGACGAGGCGGCGATCGCTTCCCTGACGGCGCTGAAAGGCGTGGGCCTGTGGACGGCCGAGGCCTATCTGATGATGTGCGAGGGGCGGCTGGATGTCTTCCCCGGCGGCGACGTGGCCTTGCAGGAGGCGATCCGCTGGGCGGACGGCGCAGAGGTGCGGCCCGATCAGAAGGGCGCCTATGCCCGCGCCGAGATCTGGCGGCCCTATCGTGCGGTCGCCACCCACCTGCTGTGGGCGTGGTACACGGGCGTGAAGCGCGGCGAGATCGCGCTGGATGCGCCGGCATGACGCCGCTCGATCCCGCTCTGACCGAACCGCTGCGCAATCCGCAGACCGTGCTGACCGCGCTGGATTTCGCCGGCGTGGCGGTCTTTGCCGCCACCGGCGCCCTGGCTGCCGCGCGCGAGAAGCACGATGTGGTCACCTTCGCCTTCTTCGGCGCCATCACGGGCGTGGGCGGCGGGACGCTGCGCGACCTGCTGCTTGGCCTGCCGGTCTTCTGGGTGCAGGACTGGCGCTATCTGGCGGTCTGCCTGTTCGCCTCGACGGCCCTGTGGCTGGTGGGGCAGCGCGACTGGCGGTTTCGCGCCCTGCTGTGGCTGGATGCCGTGGGTCTTGCGGCCTATGGCGTAATGGGGGCGGCCAAGGCCGAGGCGGCCGGGGCGCCGGCCCTGATCTGCATCGTCATGGGCACGCTGACGGCCTGTTTCGGCGGGGTGGTGCGCGACACCCTGGCGGGTCAGCCCTCGATCCTGCTGCGGCGAGAGATCAACGTCACGGCCGCGATCCTGGCTGCGACGGTCTATATGGTGCTGAGGGCGCCGGGCGTCGGTATTTGGCCCGCCGCCATCGCCGCGGCGCTGTCTGGCTTCCTGCTGCGCGCGGCGGCCCTGCGCTGGGGCTGGACCCTGCCGGGGTTCCCGACCCACGCGCGCCGGGTCTGAGGCAGGACGTCACGAAAACGCTGCACACTGGTCATGGCGATGAGCGGGAATCAGGGGTAGGCTGATCTCACAAGACTAGGGAAGGAGACGTGTCCTCACCTCTGTCGCCTCAAAATCCCCCCGTCCGCGCGGGAGGGCCTGATGCAGGTTCTCCATCGACCGCCCTCCGGTTTCCCCGCGTTGGTGCTGAACGCCGACTTCCGGCCGCTGTCCTATTATCCGCTGTCGCTGTGGCCGTGGGAGGAAGCGGTCAAGGCGGTCTATCAGGACCGCGTGGACGTGGTGTCCCTGTATGACAAGGTCGTCCGCTCGCCGTCGATGGAAATGCAGCTTCCCAGCGTGATCGCGCTGCGCAGTTATGTGGATCAAGACCGTAGCCCCGCATTCACCCGCTTCAACGTCTTTCTGCGCGACGGCTTCGCCTGTCAGTACTGCGGTCAGTCGGCCGAACTGACCTTCGACCACGTCATCCCGCGCTCACAGGGCGGACGCACGACCTGGGACAATATCGTCGCGGCCTGCAGCCCCTGCAATCTGGCCAAGGGCGGGAGAACGCCGCGTCAGGCGATGATGCCGATCCGCCGCGAACCCTATCGCCCCAACGCCTGGCAGCTTCAGGACGCCGGCCGACGCTTTCCGCCGCACTATTTGCACCAGAGCTGGCTTGACTACCTTTATTGGGACATCGAGCTCGAACCTTAGGGCCGCAGGACGGCGACGCCGGGGCGGCTGGTTTCGGCGCGACGACGGCGCAGTCGGCGATCCAGACGGTCGATCTCGGCCAGGGTCATGTCTGGATGGCGGCGGAAAGCCTGGCGCAACTGTTCGATCCGTCCGGGCGCCCAGGCGGCGGCGACGCCGGCCGCGCCTGCCAGGAAGTCGATGACGGAGACGCTGCGGCCGGTCAGGGCCTGAAGCAGTTCGGCGCCGAAGGCGGCGGCGATGACATACAGGGCCAGGTCGTCGCGGCGCTGGTTCGGCGCGATCAGGAACAGACCGCTGGCCACTCCATAGAAGGCGATGACGTGGGCGGCCTTGTCGTTCAGGCCGAAGACCTGTTCCAGACCCTGGAACGGTCCCAGCATCAGGACGGCCATGCCCAGCGCCGCCAGGGCGAAGAAGAGGCGGGCGGCCATGACGATGCGGCGGGGCGTGAGCATGAGGCGGGTGTCCGTGACCTTGATCCGCCGTCATCCTGCATCGCCGTCCGCCAAGATGCGGTGAAGCGACGTGCTGAACGCTTTACGAACAGACTATCGCAGGATCGCCCAATCCAGGGCGTGGACACGGTCGCGTCCCAGAGCGGCGGCCAGCGGCGGGGCGGCGAACAGGTCGGCGATGGCGGGATCGCGCACGTTCAGCCCGCCGGTGAAGGCGCCGAAGGCCGGCAGGACGATGCGCGATCCGTCCGTGACGAAGCAAGGGCGACGCACGCCGTGCCCATAGGCGGCGACCTTGGCGGCGGGGTGAAGGTGGCCCGCGACCTCGCCACGCCGGTCGTCGTCGGCGGTCAGCGCCTCCGGTTCGTGGGTCAGACGCAGCGCACCGAGGATCATGTCGCCGACGATCCGGCCGGGCAGGCGGGACGCCGTGTCCGCATCGCGAGCGAGGCTGCGATTCAGGGCCTCGCGGTCGTGATTGCCTTCCAGCCACAGCCAGTCGCGCCCCGCCGCCAGCCGGTCCAGGCGCGCCCGATCGTCGGCCGCCATGCGGGGAATGGCCTTCGTATCGTGGAAGCTGTCGCCCAGCAGCACGACCATGGCCGGGTTCAGTTCGACGATCTCGGCTTCCAGCCTATCCAGCGTGGCCCGGCTGTCGTAGGGCGGCAGAAGTTGGCCGCGCACGGCGAAGGCCGAGCCCTTTTCCAAATGCAGGTCCGCGACGATCAGGGCACCGTGGGCCGGAACCCACATCGCTCCGGAACAGCGCAGCACACAGGCCTCGCCCGCGATCCGCACGCTCAGCGAACCGCAGATCTTGCGGGCCGGGGACAGGGTCTGACGCAGGGCGGCGTTCATGCGGCGGCTTCTGGTTCGGCGTCATCCATGACCTCGGCGATCAGCAGGTCGGCGCTTTCGTCCAGGATCATTTCGGCGGCGTCTCCGCTGACCCGCTCGCGTCCGATCTGGACCAGAACGGGCACGCAGAAGGGCGAGGCGCGGTTCAGGGGCTGATGGCGGATGCGCCCCTCGATGCGCGCCAGCATCTGGCCCAGGCGCGCGACATCCAGCAGGCCGGATGCGGCGTCGGCGCGGGCGGTCTTCAGCAGCAGATGGTCCGGTTGGTGGCGGCGCAGCACGTCGTAGATCAGGTCGGTGGAGAAAGTCACCTGCCGGCCGGTCTTTTCGGCGCCGGGCTGGCGGCGTTCGATCAAGCCCGAGATCAGGGCGCAATTGCGGAAGGACCGCTTCATCATGAAGCTTTCCTCCAGCCAGGCTTCCAGATCGTCACCCAGCATGTCCGGCTGGAACAGGGCGTCCAGATCGATCGAGTCCATCGGCTTGATCGACCAGATCGCCAGCGAATAGTCGGTCACGACGAACCCCAGCGGCCCGACGCCCATCCGGTCCAGCCGCCGGGTCAGCAGCATGCACAGGGTGGTGTGGGCCAGATTGCCCTCGAATGGATAGGCCACCAGGAAATGCCGGCTGCCGCGCGGAAAGGTTTCGACCAGCATGGATTCGGCGTCGGGAATGACCGAGCGGGTTTCCTGTAACTCCAGCCATTCCTGAACGTCGGGCGGCAGGACGCGCCAGTGGTCGCGGTCGTGGATCATGGTACGCACCCGGTCGGCCAGCGACGTGGACAGCGGGAACTTCGATCCGCCCCACGATGGGATCTTGGGGTCGCTGTCATTGGCGTGGGTGACCAGAGCGTCGGTCCCGGTGATGCCCTGAAACGCCCATGTCTGGCCGGCGAACTGGAAGGTGTCGCCGGGTGTCAGCTGTTCGAAATACCACTCCTCGGCCTCGCCCACCTTGCGGCCGCCGATCAGCTGGCGCGAGGCGCCGCCGCGACGGCTGGCGACGCGGACGTTCAGCGTGCCGGCTGAGACGATGGCGCCGACGTTCATGCGGTGGCGCTGGGCGATATGCTGGTTTCGGACCTTCCAGCGGCCGTCTTGCGTGCGCACGATGCGCGCGAACCGGTCGTAGGTGCGCAGCGCATAGCCGCCCGTGGCGACGAAATCGACCACCTCCTCGAACTGCTCCCAGGTCAGTGCGCGATAGGGGCCGCAGCCGGTGATCTCGTCATACAGGACCTGCATGTCGAACGGCTCGGAACAGGCCACGCCCATGACGTGCTGAGCCAGGGTGTCGAGCGTGCCGATATGGACTGGCTCCCAGTCGAAGGCGTTGTCGGCGACGGCCTCGCGCGCCGCCTGGCACTCCAGCATCTCGAACCGGCTGGCGGGCACCAGGAGCGCGCGCGACGGCTCGTCCAGCCGGTGGTTGGCGCGGCCGATCCGCTGGACCAGGCGGCTGGAGCCCTTGGGCGCGGCCATCTGGATCACCAGATCCACATCGCCCCAGTCGATGCCCAGATCCAGCGTCGAGGTGCAGACCACGGCCCTGAGATCGCCGCGCGCCATGGCGGCCTCGATCTTGCGCCGCTGCTCGGCCGCCAGCGAGCCGTGGTGCAGGCCGATGGGCAGGTTCTCGTCGTTGATGGCCCACAGCTGCTGGAACACGAACTCCGACTGCCAGCGGGTGTTGACGAAGATCAGCGCCAGGGTCGAACGCTGGATGGCGGCGTAGACCTCCGGGATCGCGTGCTGCCCCGTGTGGCCCGCCCACGGCACTTTGCCCTCGGAGATCAGCACGTCGATGACCGCCGGCGCGCCGGGGTCTCCGCGGACGAGGGTCACCGCGTCAAGAGCCCCTCCATCGCCTTGGGCGGTCCCCCTCCCCATGGCATGGGGAGGAGACAGGTCGGCCGGCGCCTCCTCCCCGCTTTGCGGGGAGGGGGACCGCGAAGCGGGGGAGGGGTTCTTTGTCTCCGCATCGCCCGGCGCCAGCCACTCCCGGATGAGATCGGGATCCTCGATGGTCGCGCTCAGCCCTACCCGGCGCATATCGGGTGCGAAACTTTGCAATCGCCCCAGACCCAGAGACAGCAGGTCCCCGCGCTTGCCGCTCCAGATCGCATGGACCTCGTCCAGCACCACGCATTTCAGATCGGCGAAATAGGACCGGGCGCCTTCCCAGGCGCAGAACAGGGCCAGCTGCTCGGGCGTGGTCAGCAGGATGTCGGGCGGAAAGTCGCGCTGTCGCTGGCGTTTGGCTTGTTTGGTGTCGCCGGTGCGCGTCTCGACGTGGATGTTCAGCCCGATCTCGCGGATCGGGGTCATCAGATTGCGCTCGACGTCCGTCGTCAGGGCCTTCAGCGGCGACAGATAAAGCGTATGCACCCCCGACCCCGGCCCGGTTGTCAGCTTCGGTCCGCGCTCGGCCAAATCGATCAGGCTGGGCAGAAACCCCGCCAGCGTCTTGCCCCCGCCGGTCGGCGCGACCAGCAGGGCGTGGCTGCCGGCCTGACCCGCCGCGACCATCTCCAGCTGATGCCGCCGGGGCGCCCAGCCGCGCGACGCGAACCAGTCGGCGAACAGGGGCGGAAGCGTTGCGGGAGCGGTGGCGGTCGTCACGGACAGGATATAGCATGTTCCCGTTCCGTTTCAGCCCCAGGCTCGCTATCTATCGGACGTGTCCGACGAATCCGTCATTTCCGAAACCCGCCTGACCGGCGCGCAGCCTTGGGCGGACTTGCCGCCGGCGCTCGCCACGCCGCCGGGCGCAGGGGCGGTGTGCGACGAGGCGGGGGCCAGGAAGATCGGGCGCGGGGCGGCGGAGGGATTCTTCAGCACCGGGCGGGTGATGGCGGCCCATGCGTCGTTGACGGCGCGCCGACTGGGGCTGACGCCGCCGCCGCGATCGACTGAGTTGATGGACGTGCTGGAGCTTTACGCCTTCGTGCGGCCGGCGCGGTTCTGTGCGCCGTCGCCGACGGGGTTGGCGCTTTCGCTGGGGTTGGCCGAGCCGAAGTCGGCGGAGGAACAGGCGGCGGCCCTGCGCGAGGCGGCGGGGCTGCTGCTGCGCGAACTGGCCGGTCCAGCCTATCCCGAGCGCGAGGCGGCCTATGTTCTGGCGCTGACGATGCAGCGGGCGGGCTGGGCCTGGGGCGAGCGGGTGGTTCAGGCGCTGGAGGCCGGCGGCGTACGGGCGCGCCAGCATCGCGGGTCCGGGATGGATGTCTGGTCGCGGCTGACCGAATGGGAGGACGAGGCGCCGCGCGGCGAGGCGGGATCGGCGCCGGTCGACAGCGAGAGCGCCCGCATCCGGCTGGAGAAGCTGCTTCAGGCCTCGGGCCTGGACGAGACGCGACCGACCCAATCGGACTACGCCGCCGAAGCCGCCTTTGCTTTTTCGCCGAGGAATGAAGAGGGGCGGCCCCGCATGCTGCTGGCCGAGGCGGGGACCGGCACGGGCAAGACCCTGGGCTATCTGGCGCCCGCCTCCCTGTGGGCCGAGCGGAACCAGGGAGCGGCGTGGATCTCGACCTATACCCGCGCGCTGCAACGCCAGATCGACCGTGAAAGCCATTCGCTGTGGCCCGATCCGGCCGAGCGCAGGAAGAAGGCGGTGATCCGCAAGGGGCGCGAGAACTATCTGTGCGTCCTTAATCTGCAGGACATGGTGCAGGCGGCCCAGCTGGGGAATGGCGACCTGATCGGCCTGGCGCTGGCCGGGCGTTGGGCGCTGCATACGCGCGATGGCGACATGACGGGCGGGGACTTTCCCGGCTGGCTGCCTGGCCTGTTCGCCATGCCGGCCGCCCATGCGGCGGGGGCGGCCAATCTGGTGGATCGGCGCGGCGAGTGCGTCCACGCCGCCTGCCCGCACTACCGCACCTGTTTCGTCGAAAAGACGATCCGCGCCAGCCGCCGCGCGGATCTGGTCATCGCCAACCACGCCCTGGTTCTGACCCAGGCCGCGTTCGACGGCGCGCGTTCGGCGCGGGGCCAGAAGTCGGACGGTGAGACGGCGGCGCTGAAGCGGATCGTCTTCGACGAGGGCCACCACCTGTTCGACGCCGCCGACAGCGCCTTTTCCGCCTGCCTCTCGGGGCAGGAGGCGGCTGAGCTGCGCCGCTGGATCCGGGGGCCGGAGGGGCGGGGGCGTCGCGGTCGCGGGCTGGAACAGCGGCTGGGCGACATGGTCAACGACAATGAGGCGGCGATGAAGGCGCTGCAGGACGCCATCCGCGCCTCGGCCGCCTTGCCGGGCGAAGGCGTGTCGGGCCGCGTTGCGCCGGCCTCGGGCGAGGTCAATCCGATCGGCCCGATCGAAGCCTTCCTGGCCGCCGCCCTGGATCAGCTGCGCGCCCGCACGGCGGAGACCAATACGTACGGCGGGCCCGAGTTCGGCATGGAGTGCGCGCTGAAGCCCGTGACCGATCCGGTCGCCGAGACGGCGCGGGCGGCGGCTCAGGCCCTGGCCGCCATCGAGGCGCCATTGCTGGCCCTGTCGCGGCATCTGGAAGACATCCTTGATGACGAGGCGGCCGAGCTGGATGGGTCGCAGCGATCACGAATCGAGGGGGCTCTGCGCGGGTTGGACCGGCGCGCGCGCATGACCTTGCCGGGATGGCGGTCGATGCTGGCGGCGCTGGAGGACGGCGGCGATCAGCCCGATCCCGACTTCGTCGATTGGCTGTCGGCCGAGACGGCGTTCGGCCGCATCCATGACGTGGCCCTGCGTCGCCACTGGATCGACCCGACCGTTCCGCTGGAGGCCGCCGTGATCGTGCCGTCGCACGGGGTGCTGGTGACCTCCGCCACCCTGTCCGATCCCTTGCAGGAAGACCCGTTCGACCTGGCGCGGATGCGGACCGGCTCGGCGCGTCTGATCGAGCCGGCCCGAACCCTGAAGGTCGAGAGCCCGTTCGACTATGCGGCCAACAGCCGGGTCATCGTCGTCAACGATTTGGTCAAGGACGATCCGCGCCAGACGGCGGCGGCGATGCGCGAACTGTTCCTGGCGGCGGGGGGCGGGGGCCTGGGCCTGTTCACCGCAATTCGCCGATTGAAGGCAGTCTATGAGCGGCTGGGGCCGGATCTGGCGAAGTCGGGCGTGCCGCTCTACGCCCAGCACGTCGATCCGCTGGAGGTCGGGGCGCTGGTGGACATGTTCCGGGTCGAGGAGAATTCCTGCCTGTTGGGCACCGACGCGGTGCGCGACGGGGTGGACGTGCCGGGACGGTCGCTGCGGGTGCTCGCTTTCGACCGTGTGCCGTGGCCGCGCCCGGACTTGCTGCACAAGGCGCGGCGCGAACGGCTGGGCGGCAAGGGTTATGACGATGCGCTGGCCCGCGCCCGCATCGCCCAGGCGTTCGGCCGGCTGATCCGGCGCGGCGACGACAAGGGGGTGTTCCTGATGCTGGACGCCGCCACGCCGACGCGGCTGTTCGCCAGCCTGCCGCCCGGGACCGAGGTTCAGCGCATGGGCCTGGCCGATGCGGTCGAACTGACCCGCAGTTTCCTGAACCCCGAGACGACGTAGGATGTCCAAGACCACGCCCGCGACCGTCGCCCTGACCAAGGCCGGCGTCGCCTTCGATCTGTTTCCCTACGACTATGATCCCGACGCGGCGCGCGTGGGATTGCAGGCCGCCGAGGCGCTGGGTGTGGCGCCTGAGCAGGTGTTCAAGACGCTGATGGTGCTGGTCGACGGCGCACCGACGTGCGTCATCGTGCCGTCCGACTGCGAGGTCAGCATGAAGAAGCTGGCGGCGGTTCTGGCGGCCAAGTCGGCCCAGATGATGAAGCCGGCCGACGCCGAACGGCTGACCGGATACAAGGTCGGCGGGGTCAGCCCGTTCGGCCAGCGAAAGGCCGTGCCCACCGCGATGGACGAAACCGCCATCCTGTTCGATCAGGTCCTGATCAACGGCGGTCAGCGTGGGCTTCTGCTGGGCTTGGCGCCGGAGGATGCGCGGCGGGCGGCGAAGGCGGTGCTGGCCGACCTGACCGCCTAGAAGCGCCAGATGCGGCGCGCTATAGGTCCGGCATGACCGACGCCTCGACGACCAAGCGACACAGCCGCAAGGGCCTGTATGCGCCCTTCATCCTGGTGCTGATCGCGCTGGCGGCCTGGACAGGATGGTGGATTTTCCTGACGCGCCAGATCGACACACGGCTTGAGGCCCAGGTCCAGACCCTGCGTCAGGACGGCTGGGACATCCGCTTCGCCGACAAATCCATCAAGGGCTGGCCGTTTCGCACCCATGTGGCGTTGACGAACCTGATCGTTCAGGCGCCGTCGGGCCATGCGATCAAGGCGACCGAACTGACCGCAGAGGCCAACGCCTATCAGCCGACCAAATGGGTCGTGGTGGCGCCGCAAGGCCTGATGCTGACCCGCGCCGGCAAGGGCGAGGTCGCGGTCAAGGGCGACGCCATCCGCATGAGCGCCAGCGGCATCGATCAGCGCTGGCCCAATCTGGCGCTGGAGATGGTCAATCCGGTCTTCACGGCCCAGACCGGCGCGGAACCCTTCCCCATCGCCCGCGCGGCGCGGATCGAATTCTATGCTCGGCCGCATCTGGAGGGCTCGACCGCGCCGACCGACGACGTCGATGTCATGTTTCGTCTGGTGGACGGGCAGGGGCGGGCGGACGGCCCCGTCGAAGGCTTCGCCCAGGACGGCCGCCTGACGACCCAGCTGGAGGCCGAGATCGGCCAGGCCAGCCTGCTAAAGACCGGCGGCGATGCGGCCGGCGTCTTTTCCGCGTGGACAAAGGCGGGCGGAACCTTCCGCAATGTGCGCGGCGATCTGCAGGCCGGCGACAGCCGTGCGACCCTCTCCAGCGACGTGTTGAGAGCCGATGCGAACGGCCGGCTGACCGGCCAGGTCCAGCTTCAGGCGCAAAAGCCTCTGCCCGCTCTGGCTGGCCTGATGGCGACGCGTCAGGGGCCGGTCAACCGGATCGGCGCGGCCGGGGCCGCCGCAGCAGCGGGCGCGGCCGAGGCGACGGGACAGGAGCAGTTGCCCCTGACGCTGGTTTTCCGCGACGGCCGCACCTGGCTTGGGCCCTTCCCGCTGGCCCCGGCGCCAAAGCTGTTCTGATGACCCTGCTGGACGAACCCAAAGCCGACGACGCCCTGCTGGCGCTGGATCGCACCCTGGTCGAGGCGGTGCGGGCGCGGGTCGCCGCCGGGCCGCGCGAGCGGGCCGACGCCTCGGCCATCGCCCTGCGTCAACTGTTGGACGGCGCCTCGGCCGATGAGGCTGCTGCGGTCAAGGCGGTGTGGGGCCGGATCGAGGCAGCGACCGGACCCGCGCTGGTCGTCTGTGGCGGCGTAGCCCAGGCCCTGGCCACGGACCGCTACGGCCTGCGGTCGCGGCCTATGTCCGCCGACGAGGCGTTGAAGGCGGCCGAGGCGGGCTCGCGCGCCGTGATCGACCTTTCGCCCGACCGGCCGTGGTGGGGCCGCCTGCTGGCGCGGCCCGAACTGAAGATCGTCGCCGCCCTGCCGGACGACCGGCGCGGCCGGCCACAGGCCTTCGTCGTGTCCAAAGAAACATCCGGCCCCACGGGCGACGACCGCAGCTTCTGGGTCACCGACAGCGGCTGGTCCGAGACCAAGATCGTGGACGCCCTGGGCGACGCGGGACTGGCCGCCGATCCGCTGGCGGCGGCGGGCGGGTTGAAGCTGTTCATGCTGACGGGCTATGTGCAGGTCGACGACGGGCGGCTGAAGAGCGCGCCCGGCCGAATGAGCGGCGTGATCGGCGCCGCCCCCATCTTCTGAGATCAAGGCTTTCCATGACCGACGCGACCGCGCCACACGGCCCTGCCCCCAAGCCCGGCATCCTCGACATCGCCCCCTATGTCGGCGGCAAGTCGTCCATCGCCGGCGTCGCCGAGCCGATGAAGCTGTCCTCCAACGAGAACATGCTGGGCGCGGGCGAAAAGGCGCGTGCGGCCTATGAGGCGGCGCTCAAGAACATTCACATCTATCCCGACGGCCGGGCGACCAAGCTGCGGAACGCGGTGGCGGAACTGCACGGGTTGGAGCCCGAGCGGCTGATCTTCGGCAACGGCTCGGACGAGGTCTTCGCCCTGCTGAACCAGACCTATCTGACGGCGGGCGACAACATCGTCTGCGGCCAGTACGGCTTTCTCGCCTACCGCATCAGCGCCCTGGGTTGCGAAGCCCAGGTCAAGCTGGCGCCCGAGCCGAACTTCAAGGCCGAGGTCGATGCGCTGCTGGCCCAGGTCGATGACCGCACCAAGATCGTCTACGTCTCCAATCCGTCGAACCCGACCGGCAGCTACAATACGGGCGAGGAAATCCGCCGCCTGCACGCCGCGCTTCCGGCCCACATCATTCTGGTCGTGGACGAGGCCTATGCGGAATATGTGACCGAGGCCGACTGGGAGACCGCCTTCCCGCTGGCCAAGGACGCCGAGAACATCGTCGTCACCCGCACCTTCTCCAAGATCCACGGCCTGGGTGGTTTGCGCATCGGTTTCGGCTATGCGCCGCTGAAGGTCGCCGAGGCCATCGACCGCATCCGCCTGCCGTTCAACGTCTCGGTGCCGGGGCTGGAGGCCGCGACCGCCGCCCTGTCGGACGAGGCGCACCAGACGGCGTCGCGCGATCTGATCTCGAACTGGAAGCCGCGCCTGACCCAGGCCCTGCGCGGCTTTGGGCTGAACGTCCTGCCCAGCGCTGGCAACTTCGTGCTGGTGCTGTTCGACAGCCCCGAGCGCGCCGCCGCCGCCAACGACTATCTGAACACCAAGGGCATCATCGTCCGCCCCGTCGGCGGCTACGGCCTGCCCCAGGCCCTGCGCATCACCATCGGCACCGAAGACCAGAACCGGGCCGTCATCGACGCGCTGAGCGAGTTCGCGGCCACCTGATCACAGGCCAAGAAGCGGCGGCCGCATTCGCAGCCGCCGGCTTGCTATCAGCCGCCGAAGCGACGAGCGATGAAGACGCCGGTGCGGACGGCGTCGTCGCTTTGCGACAGGGGGCTGTCGGCCACGTCGCCCAGGCGGCGTTCGTAGTTGATCAGGCCGCCCGCGCCCCATTTGTCGCCGATCGGGACCAGCAGGACCAGGCTGGCGCCCGCGCCCTGCAGACCGCCGCCGGGGGAATAGGCGCTGATGCCGTTTGCGGCCGCCTCGGCGGTGCTGACGCCGTAGTAGGCGTCGGCCAGTTTGGAATCGCCGCCGCGTACATAGACCGAGGCGTTCAGCAGGCCGACGGGCGTCACGCGCTGATGACCGACGGAGGCGTAGTATTCCGTGCCCTCGCTGACGTCGGACACGTCGCGGCTGATCCGGGCGCCGACCACCACATTGCCGGGCAGACGCTTGTAGGCGTAGGCGGCCAGGTCGGCGCCGAAGCCCGGACGATCCAGCGTCAGGCCCTCGATATCATCGGCCGAGAAGCGCGGCCGCAGTTGCAGGCCGGCGCGGAAGTCGTCGGTCTTGATTGCGTTCCAGCCCAGGCCGTCGATCGGGTTCAGATAGACCAGGTCGCGATAGTTGGCCGAAACCCACGGGGCGACCGTCGTCTTGGAGCCCGTGTCGCCGTTGGAGTCGTTGCGATAAAGGACGCCCGCGCCGAGATCGACGGTCCAGTTCTGGGGGGCGGGCCTGATCTGCTCATACGGTTGCGACTGGGCCAGGGCGGAGCCGGCCACGGCGGCGAAGGCGACGGAGAGCAGAAGAGAGCGAAGCATCGGGCGTTTCCATGAATGGCGCCCGAGCGGGGAGATCAGGCCGGTTCAGAATGCGCAAGCTGGGCCTTTGGCTCCAGCAGCGCCAAAGACGCCGTCTCTATGCGACTTTCCAGCAACGCCATCATGGCCCCGCGCTTCAGCTGGGCCGGGATCGGTTCAAGGAATTCGAACACGACCGTGCCGGGATACCGGCGGAAACCATGAGCCGGCCAGTGGACGCCGGAGTTGGTGGCGACGGGCCAGCAGGGGCCTTCTAGATCGCGATAGATGGCGGCGACGCCGGGCTTGTAGTCGCCGGGCACGCCCGGATCGTTGCGCGTGCCCTCGGGGAAGATGACGATCTGGCGGCCTTCGGACAGGCGGTCGCGCGCCTGTCGCGTCATGTCCTTCAGCGCCTTGGCGTGGCCCGCGCGATCCACGGCGATCATCTTGGACTTCCAGGCGAACCAGCCGAAGAAGGGCAGGGGCATCAGCTCCTTCTTCATCACGAAACAGGCGTCGGGCAGCACGGCCAGCAGGGCTACGATGTCCAGCATCCCCTGGTGTTTGGACGCGATCAGGGCGGCGCCGGACGGGGCGTGCTCCAGGCCGCGCACCTCGACCTTGACCCCTGCGATCCAGCGCAGGCCGAACAGGACGATCTTCGCCCACAGCTTGCACACGCCCTGCACATAGCGGTGCGGCGCCAGCAGGACCGGCGACAGGCCGATGGCGATGATCGGCATCGACAGATAGAGCCAGGCGGTGAAGATCAGGGAACGCAGGGTGTTCACTTAAGACGCGGCCTTTTCGTCAGGGGCGGTTTCGGTCTCGGCCGTGACGGCGGCGGGCCGGTCGCGGGTGATGCGGCGTACGCCCTCACGGCCCAGGACGGCGAGATATTTCATATATTCAAGCGTCATCCGACGCGCGGTCACGGCCGCCCGCCACCAGCGCGCATTGTCCAGCGACGGGGTGGAGATGGCGTAGGGCGTCAGTTTCACGCCCGGCAGCTGGCCCCGGATTTCGACCAGCGATCGCGGCATATGATAGTCGGAGGTCACGACGATCAGGCTGCGATAGCCCTTGGCGCGGCTCCAGGCGGCGATCTCCTGGGCGTTGCCGACGGTGTCCTCGGCCTCGAAACCCAAGTCGACGCAGCAGTTGAACAGGCGGCTGGAGCCGGGCGTCAGCTCGCGCAGCTCCTGACGGCGCACCTCGCGATTGACGCCGGAGATCAGCACCCGTTCGCCCTTGCCCTGTTCCAACAGGCGGATGGCGGTGTTGACCCGCTCGGACGACGGACCGGTCAGAGCCACGATAGCGTCGGCGCGGGCGGGGTCGTCGGCCGGCGTCAGCTCGCGCACCCGGTGGGCGAAGGCGAACAGGCCGACCAGCCAGATCAGACCGGCGATGAAGATGACGCTCAACAGTCTCATGCGCCCCCTCCCTCTGTCGGCCGTCCTGAAGCCAGCATTCGCATGGCGGCGAATCTCGCCGCGAGAACGGCAACCGTAGCCGCGAGCAGCGGGCAAGGCGAGAGCAAGGCCAGGTCGCTCCAGCTGATCGGCAGGGCCGCCGTCAGGCCGCCCGATCCGCCGATGAACCGCAGGAGGATCAGAAGGACCGCCGCCAGCCCGGTGCCGATCGCGCCCGCGCCAGCCGCCATCAGGCCGAACCGCCGCTGGAACAGCCAGGCGATGGCGCCGTCGGTCGCGCCGTTCAGGCTCAGGGTCTCGATCACGCCCTGACCGGCCGCCAACCCCGCGCGGGTCGCATAGGCGATGGCGGCGGCCGCAGCGAAGGCGACGGCCAGGAAGGCGGCGCCGGCCAGGATGGTGATCATGCCGGCGGACCGCTCGACTTCGCCGCGCCACAGGCTGTGATCGTCCACCGTGGCGTCCAGTCCGGCTTCGGCCAAGGCGCGGCTCAGGGTGACGGCGCTGGCCGGCGCCTGGGGGTTCAGCCGCACCGTCACCAGATGGGGCAAGGGCAGATCGGGCAGAACCGCGTCGCCGAGCCAGGGGCGCAGCAGATCCTCGGCCGCCTTGCGGCTGAGGGCGGCGGCCTCCTCAACCCCATCGACACCGGACAGGGTCTCGGCCGCGCGGGCGGCGGCGGTGTCGCCGGTTTCGCCGACGCGGGGGCGGACCTGGACGGTGGCCTCGGCGCCCAGCTGTCGGGCCCAGCCGTGCGCGGCGCGGTCGGCGGCCGAGGCGGCGACGGCGGCGAGGCAGGCCAAAAAGCACAGGACGGCGATGACGGTCATCAGCCACGGCTCGCCGGCCGCGGCGGGCGGCAGCAAGCCGGGTCTGCGGCTGGAGAGGCTGAAGTCGGACAGACGGATCATGCGGCGGCCCGCGAGGGTTCGCTGAGCCGCCCGGCCTCCAGCCTCAAGACGCGCGCGCCCGACCGCTGGGCCAGGGCCTCGTCATGGCTGGCGATCAGGACGGTGGCGCCCAGTTTGTTCAGCGACTGGAACAGCCGCAGCAGCTTGTCGGCCATCACGGCGTCCACGCTGCCGGTCGGTTCGTCGGCCACGATCAGGCCGGGGCGGGTGATGACGGCGCGGGCGATGGCCAGCCGCTGCTTCTCACCGCCGGACAGGGCGGGGGGACGGGCCTCCATCCGGCGACCCAGGCCGACCCATTTCAGCATCTCGCGCACGTCGTCGGCGTATTCGGCCTCGGATCCGCCCGCCAGGCGCAGGGGCAGGGCGACATTGTCGAAAGCCGACAGATGATCCAGCAGGCGGAAATCCTGGAACACCACGCCCATCCGCCGCCGAAAGGCCGGGATGTCGCGACGATCGATGCGCGTGACATCCCATCCGAACAGGCGGAGGGTTCCGGTCCGGGGTTGGTCCGCCAGCGTCAGCAGACGCAGCAGCGAAGACTTTCCGGCCCCGGACGCCCCGGTAAGAAAGTGGAAAGAGCCGCGCGGCAAAATGAGGTTAACGTCCCGCAGCACGTCGGGCGCGCCGACATAGCCGAAGCCGACGCCAGACAGGCGAACGGTCTCGGTCATAGCGGCGGGTTCGGCGGGCGAGGACGGCATGGTATGTGTTTCAGGAACAGGGCGCGGCGTCGCGCCTTACGGGAGGGGGCGACAGCCTCGCAGTCAGCCACATGATACTGACCTGCCCCGCCTGCGCCACCAGCTATTTCATCCGTGACGAAGCCGTCGGCCCCGAAGGCCGCAAAGTGCGCTGCCAATCGTGCGGCGAAGTCTGGCGCGCGACCCCCGACGAGCCGCTGGAACTGACGCTGACGCCCGAGCCTGCGGCCTCCGCCGTCGCGCCCGCAGCCCCGTCCGAATCCGATCCCGCGCCGACCGCCGCCAGCCTGGCCGAAACGCCGGCGCCGGAGTTGCCTCGCGCCTTCCGCGCCCGCGCCGATCGCCAGAAGAAGCTGCGCCGCGCCGCCACCCAGGGCGTGATCTGGGCGGGTCTGGCCAGCGTCTTCATCGGCCTGATCGTTTCGGCCTTTCTGTTCCGCGTCGAGATCGTTCAGGCCTTCCCCCGAGCCGCTTCGGCCTACAAATTCTTCGGCGCGCCGGTCAATCCGGTCGGGTTGGACTTCGAAGCCCTGACGGCCAAGGCTGCGCCGAACCATCCCGGCATGGTCGTGGTGTCCGGCGCCATCCGTAATGTGCGGGACGTCGAGATCGTCTCGCCGCCGATTCGCGTGGCCCTGCTGGACGCCGCCGGCGCCGAGGTCGGGTTCAAGATCGTCAAGATCGACGCGGCGCCGGTCCTGCCGGGCAAGGTCCAGGGCTTCGCCGCCCTGATCCCCGATCCGGGCGGCCACGGGGCGGGGATCGGCGTCGACTTCGCGCCGGCCAGCCCTGCGCCTGCCAAACCCCCAGCTGAACACGGCGGACATGATGCGAAGGCCGCGCCCGCTCACGAAGCAGAGCCGGCGGGCGAGACCGCCAAGGGACTGCGCTCGGCGACGGCGCCGGGCGCCGAGGCGCCGAACACGGCCGCGCCGATCGACGCGCGACCCGTAGGCGCTGTGGACAAGGGGCATGGTGAGGCGGTATCGGCCTCGCATCATGGCTGATCCCTCCCCGACGCCGACCGTTCTTCTGTCCGAGGCCGAGGTGGCGCGCATCGTCGCCGACCTGGCCCAGCGCATCGCGCCCGTCATCGACGACGACACGGTCGCCGCCGTGCTGCTGACCGGGGGGCTGTGGTTCGCCGCCGACCTGACCCGCGCCCTGTCGCGCGTCGGCCGCAACGTCCGTTTCGACGCCCTGTGGCTGGCTTCTTACGGCGACGACAAGACCAGCCGCGGCAAGATCGACGTCTATGCGCCGTTCCAGCGCCCGATCGCGGGACGCCGCGTCCTTATACTGGACGACGTCTTCGACACCGGCCTGTCGCTGGCGGAAGCCGTGCGCATCGCCCGGGAGGCGGGAGCGTCCGAAGTGCTGACCTGCGTCTTCGCCAGAAAGCCGTGGCCCAAGCCCCGCGCGCCCGAGCCGGACTTCGTCGGCTGGGAGGCGCCGAACCGCTTCCTGGTCGGCTATGGCCTCGACAATGCGGGTGGTCTGCGGGGCTTGCCCGACATCTGCGCGTTGGACTGACATCGGGTTCGCGACAGCGGGGATAATCCGTCCGGGGCTGAATTTCCGCCCGGTTCGGCGTTGACTCTCCGACGCCCTTCCGTATATGTCGCCGCTCTTCGCCGCCGGGGCCCTCTCCGGGGGCGTATCTTTTTTTGCGTTTGCGCTGAGGCTTCAACATGTACGCGGTGATCAAGACCGGCGGCAAGCAGTACCGGGTCCAACCGGGCGACACCATCGTCGTCGAAAAGCTCGACGGCGACGCCGGCGCTGAGCTGAAGTTCGACAGTGTCCTGATGCTGGGCGGCGACAAGGGCGTGACCCTGGGCGCCCCCCTGATCGACGGCGCCTTCGTCGGCGCGACCTTGGTCGAGACCCGCAAGGGTGAGAAGATCAAGATCTTCAAGAAGACCCGTCGCCAGGGCTATCGCCGCACGAACGGCCATCGCCAGATGGAATCGGTCCTGCGCATCACCGGCATCGAAGGCGCCGGCGAGACTGCCAAGTGGGACGGCAAGGTCGATCTGACCACCAAGGCCGAGATCAACCTGCGCGCTCGCAACCTGGCCGCTCGTGACGCCACCTCCTCGCTGGGTTCGACCGAGACGGTCGTGACCGACGTGGACGGCGCCGAGGTCAAGGGCGTCGTGGTCGAGAGCTCGGCTCCCGCCAAGAAGGCTCCGGCCAAGAAGAAGGCTGCGCCCAAGGCTGAAGCCGCCGGCGACGAGGCCTAAGACATTCACCGGCGCCTCGGCGCCAGACCTGAGTTACGGACGCGCTCAAGTAGGCCGAAAGGCCGGTAGCGCACCAAGAAAGTACGGAGCGGCAAGATGGCTCACAAGAAATCCGGTGGTTCGTCGCGTAACGGTCGCGACTCCGAGTCGAAGCGCCTTGGCGTGAAGAAGTATGGCGGCGAGCGCGTGCTGGCCGGCAACATCATCGTGCGCCAACGCGGCACCACCTTCCACGCCGGTGAGAACATGGGCATGGGCCGCGACCACACCCTGTTCGCCCTGAAGAACGGCGCTGTGAAGTTCACCACCAAACGTGGCGGCCGTTGTTACGTGTCGATCCTCGCGGCCAATGACGACGCCGCCCAGGCGATGGCCGCCGAGTAACGCAGTCTGGACCTTCCCGGATCGCGTTGCTCCTGCCAGCAGCCGATCCGGACCAGGGATGATAATCCGCGGGGAGTCTGGATCACCAGGCTCCCCGTTTGCGTTTCCCCGCCTCGAAGACCGTCCGAGCCCTTCAAGGAGATGGTTGACAATCCGAGGCAACGCCCATGTGCGTCATCGAAACCTCTCCTGTCGTCGAAACCCGGCGCCTGATCCTGCGCGCGCCCGCGCCCCAGGATGCGCCGCGCATCGCCGCCCTGGCCAACGACCTGGACATCGCGCGCATGACCAAGCGGATGCCGCATCCATTTCAGATGCGCGACGCCGACGACTTCGTGCTGCAGGTCGCCTCGCAGGACCCAAGACGAGCCAACACCTTCGTCATCGACCATGAGGACGTGGGGCCCATCGGGGTCATCGGCCTGTTCGAGGGCGAGGACCGGGCGCCAGAAGTCGGCTATTGGATCGGGCGTGAATACTGGGGTCGGGGCTTCGCCACCGAGGCGCTGGACGCCGCCCTGGTCTGGGCCAGCCGAAAGTGGAAGCGCCGGGCGCTCGTCGCCGGCCATTTCGCCGACAATCCGGCCTCTGGCCGCGTGCTGGAAAAGGCGGGCTTTCTCTACACCGGCGAGACGCGCCGGGCGTGGAGCCGGGCGCGTCGGGCCGAGGCCGATACGCGCATGATGGTGTGGCTGGCCTGACGGCCAGCCGCAATGTCAGCCGCCCGCCAGGGCGGGGCCATAGAGGGCGGCGACGGCGACGGCGCCCACCACCAGCATGGCGCCCGCGCCGGCGATGAAGGTGGCGATGGTCTTGGTCCGGCGACGCCGCATGCCGCCCGCCTTGTATTGACGGATGATGACCGACGGCCCTCGCGTAAAGGCCTCGGATCCTATGATATTGTGTTGGGACAAGAAAAAAGCTCCCCGAACTCTCGCACAGAAGCAGCGATCAGTCCGGGGCGCTCGTGGTCAGAAGATGGCGATCCGCGTTACCGGACTCGCATCTTCGTGAGAACGGGTCTGTGTGTCACAGGGTGACGGAGACGACCCGGCCGCCGCGCGTCTGCACCGACTGCATCAGCACCAAGGGCGCATCGCCCGAGGTGACCGGCACGATCAGGAACCAGCCGCCGTCGGGCAGGCCGTCGAAGCGGAAGCGGCTGTTCTCGCAGCGTGTGTCGCGGACATAGGTGCGATAGTCGGCGTTGGCGTCGGCGACGGTGCGGGCGCGGACGACAGCGGCGGGCACGGCCGCGCGCTGGGTCGAGCCGTACAGGGTGCGAAAGCGCGCGCGGGTGTAGGGGGTGTCCGGCGTCAGGCCGACATTGCCGACGCAATCGAAGGCCTTGCCGTCGCGAGCGAAGGCGATCTGGCCCTGAATGCTGTTGCGGCCCGGCATCTGGGACCAGCCGAAGTCGCGCTCGTTGAAGGCGGCCGGGGCGGCGTAGGGCAGACCGCCGCCGGTCGTGGGCGCACAGGCCGAAAGGGCGGCGGCGCCGAGCGCCAGGGCGAGGCCGGTCGCGGCGAGGGGACGGTTCGACATAGGGCTTCCTCCGGTATTCGTTGCGGTCGCGCGGACGACCGAGGCCCACTATCGCACGACAGGCCGGGCGACTTCCACGCTCAAGATTCCCCCTCTGGACCCGGACCCGACAACGCGCGAAACAGGCCCGACAACGCGCCCAGTCGTCGAGGCGCGACAGCTCGGAAACGCCCCGCATGACCGTCACCTTCGCCGATATCCAAGCCGCGCGCACCCGGATCGCCGGCGCGGTCGACCGCACCCCGACCCGCTATTCCAGAAAGCTGTCGCAGCTGACCGGGGCCGAGGTCTGGGTCAAGTTCGACAATCTTCAATTCACGGGCAGCTTCAAGGAGCGCGGGGCCCTGAATCGGCTGCTGATGCTGAGCCCCGACGAGAGGAAGCGCGGCGTGGTGGCCGCCAGCGCCGGCAACCACGCCCAGGCCCTGGCCTATCACGGCGGACGGCTGGGCGTGCCGGTGACCATCGTCATGCCGGAGGGCACGCCCTTCGCCAAGATCAACGGCACCCGCTCGCACGGGGCGACCGTGGTGATCGAGGGGCTGGACTTCACCGGTTCGACCGAAGCGGCCAAGCGGCTGGAGGCCGAAAAGGGCTATGTCTTCGTCTCGGCCTTCGACGACAAAGGCATCGTGGCGGGCCAGGGGGTCTGCGCCATCGAGCTTCTGGAAGATGCGCCCGAGGTCGAGGCCCTGATCATCCCCATCGGCGGCGGCGGGCTGATCGCGGGCTGCGCCATCGCGGCCAAGGCGATGAAGCCGGACATCAAGGTCTTCGGCGTCGAGGCCGCCCGCTATCCCTCCTTCACCGCCAAACGGGCGGGCCAGCCGCCGGTCTGCACCGGCCAAACCATCGCCGAAGGCATCGCCATCAAGGCGGTTGGCGACATTCCCTTCGCCCTGGCCAACCCGCTGGTGGATGAGGTCTTCGTCTGCGAGGAGGCCGATTTCGAACGGGCCGTCGCCACCTATGTCACCTATGAGAAGACGGTGTCCGAAGGCGCGGGCGCCGGCGGTCTGGCGGCGCTTCTGGCCTATCCCGAGCGGTTCAAGGGGATGAAGGTCGGGCTGGAGCTGTGCGGCGGAAACATCGATGCACGGATGCTGGCGGTCGTGTTGAACCGCGAGATGGTCCGTGAACGGAGATTGATCGTCTATCGCATCCTGGGCGACGACCGACCCGGCATGTTGTCGGCCATGGCGGCGGTGATCGGCGGCCTGGGCGGCAACATCATCGACGTGGTCCACAACCGTCTGGCGCTGGACGTGCCGGCCAAGGGCGCCGAGTTCGACATCATGGTCGAAACGCGCGATAGCGCCCACGCCGACGAGATCGGCGAGGCCTTGAAGGAACGCGGCTATGAACTTCGGATGGGGTAAGGCGGCAGTCGTCGCGGCCTTCTTGCTGGCGGGCTGCGGCCAGGCCGCGCCGGTCGATCCGAACGCGGGTAAGGCCGAGGCTGCCGCCTTCATGGCCAAGAACGCCAAGGAGGAGGGCGTCCAGACCCTGCCCAGCGGCCTGCAATACAAGGTGGTGCAGACGGGACCGGCCGGCGGTGTCAGCCCCGACCGCAACGACCTGGTCAAGGTCGATTACGAGGGCAAGCTGGTCGACAATAGCGTGTTCGACAGCTCCTTCGCACGCGGGGCGCCGGCGGTGTTCACGCCCGAGGAAGTGGTCAAGGGCTGGACCGAGGCGTTGCAGAAGATGCGCGTGGGCGACGAATGGCTGCTCTATGTCCCCCCCGAGCTGGGCTATGGCGAGCGGAGTAGCCCCAAGATCCCGGCGAATTCGGTGCTGATCTTCCGCCTGAAACTGCTCGACGTGGCCAAGGTGCCCGGCGGCGGATCGGGCGTCGGCACGGCGATGGGGTGAGGACCACTGTCTCCTCCCCACGTCGTGGGGAGGCGGCGCGGCGCTTCTTTAGCGCCGTGACGGAGGGGGTCTCCACCGCATCGCAGGCGCCTGTGGGGCGTCGAGAGCCCCTCCACCCCTTCGGGGTCCCCCTCCCCATTCCATGGGGAGGAGACGAAAAGTGCACTGCGAATTTTTTGAGTGCACTTTAGTGCAGATTTTTGCGAGCGGTTTGCAGTTCTCCGGCGGATGTCAAAGACCAGCACGCAGTATAGACCAGCGCGCGAGGGCGGTGGGGTAGCGGTCGCTGGTTGTCTCTAGATATTTGAAATCGCTGTCGTTCGTCGCGGCGATTATGCGGGTTGAGCGGTTTCGGACCGCCGCCATTCGGCTAAGACCTGGGGGTCGGTTTCGGTCGTCGCCTGGGCCAGGATCGCGAACGCGTCGGCCGGCATCAACTGCGACAGGGCCCAGACGGCGGCGCCGCGGACGAGGGGCGAGGGGTCGTCCAGCAAGGCCTTCGTCGGGGCGATCAGGGAGGCGTCGTCCGAGTTGCCGACGGCGTAGAGGACGTTTCGCAGGAAGCGGTCGCGGCCGATCCGCTTGACCGGGCTCTTGGTGAATAGAGAGCGGAAGGCGGCGTCGTCGAGCGCCAGCAGGTCATGCAGGCGCGGGCTTTCGAAGGCCGGGCGGGGCGCCAGCCGGATTTCGCGCGCTTCCTGCGCGAACTTGTTCCACGGGCAGACCGCCAGACAGTCGTCGCAGCCATAGATGCGTGACCCGGTCAGGGTGCGGAACTCGACCGGCCAGGGGTCGGCGAATTCGATGGTCAGGTAGGAGAGGCAGCGCCGGGCGTCGAGCTGGAACGGGGCGGGAAAGGCGTTCGTGGGGCAGGCGTCGAGACAGGCGGTGCAGCGGCCGCAATGTTCGGTCTCGGCCGCGTCCGGTTCGATCTCGGCGGCGGTTAGTATGGTCCCCAGGAACAGCCAGTTGCCGTGGGTCCGGCAGAGCAGATTGGTGTGTTTGCCCTGCCAGCCCAGGCCGGCGCGCTGGGCCAGGGGTTTCTCCATCAGGGGGGCGGTGTCGACGAAGACCTTGATGTCCGCGCCGTTGCGGGCCGCGATCTGACCGGCCAGCTGTTTCAGCCGGCCCTTGATGACCTCGTGATAGTCGTCGCCGCGCGCATAGACCGAGATGTAGCCGGCCGAACGGTCGGCCAGCTGATCCAGCGGGTTCTCCTCGGGGCCGTAGTTCATGCCGAGGACGATGGCGGTCCGGGCCTCGTCCCACATGGCGGTGGGGTGCTGGCGACGATCCAGCGTCGTCTCCATCCATTCCATGTCGCCATGCCGGCCCTCGTCCACGAAATGCCGCAGCCGCTCGCCCGCGGGCCAGGCGTCGGCCGCCGAGGCGAACCGGCAGACATCGAAGCCGAGCTCGGCCGCGCGCTGGCGGATGAAGGTTTTCAGGCGGTCGGACACGGGGCGGGGGATAGCATGAGAGCGCGGACGCGTCTTGAGAGGAGCGACTTGAAGACTGTGCTCGAGTCTGCCTTCGA
>AMYY01000032.1 GCA_000335735.1 alpha proteobacterium L41A
GGCGTGGGCGTCGGGGCCGGGCGCGGCGGCGTGGGCCGCGGCGGCGTCGGGGTTGGGCGCGGCTGGGGTTGCGGCGGCGTCGGCTCGGGCGTCGGCGGCACGGGATCGGGCTGCTGCACCGGAGCGGTCGCGGCGTCGTCGGGCGAAGGTTCGGGCTGCGGATTGTCCGCCGGCGCCGCCTGGATCACCTCTTCCGACACGATGGTCACCGGCACCGAGGCGACCAGCGGCGTCTCGTCCTCGTCCGTCTTGGGCGACACCATCACGAAGGCGAGCGCGACCACCCCGGCGTGCAGGGCGAGCGATCCGAAGATGGCGGGGCTCGGCCGACGCAAAGGGTTCAGGCCTCCGGCGCCGTGTCGGTGATCAGGTTCAGCTTGGTGAAGCCCGAGGCGCTCAACCGCGCCATCACCCGCGCCACCGCCTGATAGGGCGCGCGCCCGTCGGCCCGCACGAACACCGGCCGCTCCGACGCTTTTTCGGCGCCTCCGGCTTCGGTCAACAGGCGCGTGGACAGGGCGTCGAACGCCGTCTCGCTGTCGCCGACGAAGATCGCGCCCTGCTGGTCGATGCTGACCGAAAGGGGTTCGGACTTGATCTCGACCGCGCTGGCCTCGGTCTTGGGCAGTTCGACCGGCACGCCCACCGTCAGCAGGGGCGCCGAGATCATGAAGATGATCAGCAGCACCAGCATCACGTCCACCAGGGGCGTGACGTTGATCTCGGTCAGAGGCCCTTTACGCCCCCTGCGTCCCCGGCGCCCGCCGCCGCTCGCACCACCGCCCAAGGCCATGGTTCAGGCGCCCCGCTTCAGGCTGAGGTCGCTGGACGGCGGGGGCGGAGGCGGCGGGGCCGACGGGCTGCCCAGGCGGCGCGCCACGGCCGCCTGCAGGTCGTCGGCGAAGGCCTCCAGACGCCCCGTGAACTTGCCCGCGTCGATCGAGAACTTGTTGTAGGCGATATAGGCCGGGATGGCCGCCGCCAGGCCGATGGCCGTGGCGAACAGGGCTTCGGCGATGGCCGGCGCCACCGTCGTCAGATTGGTGTTGCCCGCCGCCGCGATCCGCCCGAACGCATTCATGATGCCCCACACGGTGCCGAACAGGCCGATGAAGGGCGAGGCCGTGGCCACCACCGACAGCACGCCCAGGCCGTTCTCGATACGCTGGCCCTCGCGCGAGATCAGGCTGTTCATCGCCTTGTCGATGCGCACCAGCAGCAGGTCGCCCTGGTGCTCGTTCAAAGCCCCGCGCTGGCGCGCCTCGCGCCAGTCCGACAGGGCGATCACCAGCATGCGCGGCAGGGCGTGGTCTGGATCCGGCCCCGCCTGTGACGCCACCTCTTCCAGCGATCGGCCCGATTGAACCGACTTTTCGAAGTCGTCGGCGCGCTTGTTCAGCGCCGTGAAGCGAACTGCCTTGTCGATGATGATCGTCCACGACCAGATCGAGGCCGCCGCCAGCCCGATCATCACGCTCTTGACCACCCAGTCGGCGGTCATGAACAGCTCGACCGGGTTCATCATCGCGGCGTCGACAGGCGTGGTCATTCAGGCGCTCCGGGCGGAATCGAGATCGTCACGTCCCCTCTTCGACCGAGCGGACGTGACCATTGTGTGGCGTCCGGCCCGTTTAGCCCCGACCCGTCCGCCCGTCATCTGACAGGCGCGTCATAAGGGTTAACAGCAGGTTACCCCTTTCAAGAGACAGCATCACAGGATCATCGAAATCGCATTGCCGAAGTTGTGCAGCAGGATCGGCAGCAGCAGGCTTCCGGTCCGCAGACGCAGCCACACGGCGATGAAAGAAGGCAGGGCGGTCAGCGCCATGGTCATCGGATCGAACGAGAAGGCGTCGTGTGAAAAGCCGAACGCGTGCGCCATGCCAAACAGCAGGCAGGACAGGACGGCGCCCCAGCTCCAGTCGACGCCGAGAAAGCGCTTCGTGCCGGTGAAGGCCTGGCAGAGCGCGAAGAGCAGGATTCCCCGGTAGAACGGCTCTTCCTCCAGACCCGGCAAGGTCAGTTGAAAGGCGATGTCCTCGCCCGTCGTCGGCCCACCCGGAAAGGCCAGGGCGATCACCACGAAGAAGGCGCAATAGAGCAGGGCGACCGGCAGGGCGGACTTCAGACTGCCTGGCGTCTGAAGCAGCATGAAACCGCTGCGACGCCATCCGAAAGCGGCGAGGCCGCAATGGCCAGTGTGGCGGCCAGAGCCAGCAGTTTGCCCTGCCAGTTCCACGAACCGCCGATCACATCCGGCAGCAGTCCATATACGCCCGTCAGCAGAGCATCGTTGATCGCCACCAGCAGGGCCGCCGCCATCAGCCATCGCCATGAAAAGCGTCGACGGTCCATCGCCCCGATGCAAGCGCCGACCACGAGGAGAAGCGCCAGAACACCTCCCAATCCAATCAATCCGTTCATCCGCATCTCCTCAACCTGCTGATGGCGGAGGTGCTATTTTTGAATGGATCGAGGCGTCTCCTCAGAACTCGACTTTTCGCTCCTCAGAACCTGTCATCGCAGATTCCGGACTAGGCGCGGCCTGCCTGGCGGCAGTTCGATACTGGCTGGGCGCACAGCCTTCGACCGCTCGGAACGCGCGGTTGAAGCTGGGCAATGAAGCGAACCCGCTATCCAATGCAATGGCGATCAGCTTGTCATCAGCGCGGCCTGGCTCGCCCAGCAACCGGCGCGCTTCGGCGACACGGTAGTGGTTCAGAAAGCTGCGGAAATGATCATGTCCCAGTTCGTGGTTGATCAGGTTGCGGACGGCGCGCTCCGGCGCGTCCATGCGTGCGACGAACCCCGCAAATGTCAGTTCGGGATCCAGGAACACGCGCTCGATCTCCACCAGGGTCGTCAGCCGGCGTCGAAGGCCGTCATCCCGCGCTCGGCTAGATTGGATTGCGACGAGCGCCAGCCCTTTATCTGCGACGCCAAAGGTCAACAGGTCTGTCGGCACGGTCACAAGCTCACCCACCAACCACAAGCCGAACGCCAGAACAGCCCCATTCTGGCTCATCGAAAAGGCAAGCGGACGCCATGAGAAGCCGAACAACAAATCCGCTGACAGATCGACGAACAGCATCCCGCCCAGAAGGACCGCCACCATCAGGCGCGCGTCGTGACGTCTCTGGATCAGGTCGTCAGATCGTTCGGCCAGCAGCCGCCAGACCAGATGACCGATGATCGCAAAGCCCAGCGGCACCAGCAGGCGCGACCATTCGATTTGCGCCAGAGCTTCGCCGAATAATCCGCGATCAAGCCCGGCGATCAGCCCCCATGCCAGACCAACGACCAGCACGCCCCCCTTCAGCCGGAACCGGCTGTCGAAACACGACAGGCAGAACCACCACAGAAAAATGACCGTGAAGCCGCTGACCAGATTGGCGACCGCGCCGACCTCGCCATCGGGCGACAGATCGCCGAGCGGCGTATTGCCGATGACGAAACCGGAAACGCAAACCGCCATCGGCGCAAACAGAATGGCGGGCAGGCCGATCCGCCGTCGCTGGCGCAGCAGCAGGCCCGCCAGAAGAAGGATCGTCACCACCGCGCCGGCCCGGATGGCGACGTCGATCTGGGCGATGATCATCGCGTCACGCCGATGGACGTCGAGGCTTCAGCCTCACTCCGCGCCCGTCCGACGCGCGTTCGGATCGACCGCGACAGAGACCGGGGCGCCGACGCTGATGATGACGCCCTCGTGGCCTTCCTTGGCGATGGAATAGGTGGCGGCGTCCTTCAGCAGTTGCTCCTCGCACTGGCGATCGCCCGCCCGGCCCATTTCGGCGCAGCCGCGCTTGGCCGCATCGGTCCAGCCCAGGACCCGGCGCGTCGCCGCCTCGGCCCGCTTGATCGCCGCCTCGTCCTCGGCGGCGGCTTGCGCGATCAGGGCCTGACGCGCGCCCTGCTGGTATTGCAGCTCGGCCTGGCCCGCCATCTTGCGCTCCCAAACCTTATAATAGGGACAGCCCACCAGCCCGCCGCCGACCAGCAGCACGAACAGCAGGATCGTGACGATCACCGCGCTGGCGGACATCTTGTAGGTTTCTGCGGCCATGACGTTTTCCCCCTCGTTGGCGCGATCCTAGTCGGCGGTTCCACTGGCCGCCAGCCACGGCGTGACCTTCTCGACCAGCCCCTTCGACGGCCGTCGCGGCCGCCCGTCCAGATGGATGCAAACCGCCGTCACCTCCGCCCGGCACAGCACCTCGCCGGCGCGCTCCACGCTCTGGCGGATGATCAGCCGCACGCCCTTCACCTGCTCGTAAACTGTGCGCACCACCAGGGCGTCGTCGATCCGCGCGGGCTTCAGATATTTGATGTTCAGCTCGGACACCACGAAGGCCAGCGGCTCGGCCTCCTCCAGCAGATCGGCGTGCCCCACCCCGATGGCGCGCAGAAAATCGGACCGCCCTCGCTCGAAATAGCGCACATAGTTGGCGTGATAGACCAGGCCGGTGAAATCGGTGTCCTCGTAATAGACGCGCACCGGCAACAGGTGATCGCGCCCCTCGAAACGGCCGGCGGTGGGTTGGTCGGAGATTGCGATCACTGAAACCTCGTGCGTCGTGCGTCGTGCAGACGCCATAGCCAGTCCGATCGCGACAAGCCATCCGATCACGGGCGAAGCGCCATATCCCACCACCGGCGCCGGATAGGCGCCCAGCAGATTGGCCGCCGACAGACCGATCCAGAACCCGGCCATGGCCAGTCCGGCGGCGGCTCCGACGCCCAGCGCGCGCCATCCCATCCAAAGCAACGGGGCTGACAGCGCAATCAGAGCCATCCCCGCCGCCGCGCCCAGGAGCGGCGACACGGCCCAGACCGTCGGCACGACGTCCTCGACATAGGGAACGCGCGGCAGAGCCTCCGAACGCGTCAGGCTCCACAGCGCCAGAATCCAGGACAGGGCCGCCAGCGGCGCCAGCGTCTTCCACGACCCTCTCGCCGCCGTCAGCAGCCCCGTCGTCCCCACGGCGAAGGCCAGGCTGGCGGCCCCATCGAAGCCGAGACCGAACGTCAGGATCGCCGAGGCGGCGACACCCGCCGTCCACACATCGTCTGCATCCTGCGCCACGAGCCAGAGCAGCGGCGCGCCCAGCAGCGAAGCGGGGTGAATCAGAACCGGCCCCAGCGCCAGCCAGCGATGCGCGCCCTGCATCTCCACGCCCGTCGTCAGCATCAGGACGGCGAAGACCAGGATCGCCGCCGCCGAGATCAGCCTCGGCCCCCGGCCCGGCCGCGCCATCCGCGACGCCGCCCAAAGCGCCACGGCCCCGATCAGAAACGCCGCACCCTGGACCGCGACCGACGCCGTCCCTGCCCCGGCCGCCCGGATCGCCAGCAGACTGATCGCCGCCGTCGCCGTGATCTGTGCGATCAGGGCGAGTGCTGGCCCATTCAACCGACGACGGATCACGGCCGGCGGTTCGGCGCGGCCATGAAGCCGGGGCAGTAGCTTTGGCGCATTTCGCGAAACTCGGTCGGCAGGGGGTCGTCGCTGAACAGGATGCGGTTGGGGATGGAGACGAAGCCCACCGCCGGCCCGCCCGCGACGCGCCCGACATAGCCGCACACCGATCGCCTCTGGCCGTTCTCGGCGTAGCGCAGCTCGGCGCCGCGCCCCGCCTGGGTGCGGATCTGGCGCATCACCCGCGCATCGGCCGGTTCGGGCGACGGGGTGTTCGACGGCTGCATCAGCACCCAGACGCCGACCGCGCACAGGGCGAGAACCAGCGCCGCCGCGATCATCAGCCGCTGCTGAAGCGGGCTTCGATGGCGCATCACCCTCATGCGGCGGGCGCTTCCAGGGTGAAGTCCAGCGGCGTGTCGGCGGCGGGCAGGCAGGTCCGATCCACCGGCTTGGACGGATCACGCAGGAAGTCGCGCGCCATCTTGCGCGTGCAGGGACTGGCGTTGATGACGCCGTGGGTCGCATTGGTCACGATCACCACCTGGCTGTTCGCATAGCCCTTGGCGGCGGCCTGGGTCAGCGGCGGCGGGCAGCCCGGATCGATCTCGGCGGCGACGAACAGGGTCGGGATGTCGGTCTGGACCGGCAGGTTCTCGATCGGCAGCGCCGGCCGTTCGCCCACCGCCGCGCAGACGTCGAACAGCCGCGACAGCGACGGGACCAGCACTTCAGCCACCGGATCGCCCGCCGCCCCGGCCGCCAGCCGCGCCTTGGATTCGAAAGGCAGCTCTTCCTTGCACAGGTGGGCCATGTGCTGACCCTCGAAATAATAGGTGCGGTCTTCGGCGATCTCCGCGACCGGCGTCAGGTCGCCGGCGATGATCTTGTCCAGATCGACCGGCAGGCTGCGCACGCCCGTCGCGCTATAGGTCGTGTCCATCAAGAAGGCCGACAGGTCGTCGACGGTGAAGGTGCGCCCATCCTTGCCTGTCACCGGACCGGCCAGCCATTTGCGCGCCTCGGCCTCGAACCGCGCCTGAAGGTCCGGATGCTGCGCCGCGCAGGCCGCCTGGGCCGCGCATTTGGCCAGGATGATTTTCACCGCCGCCGACACCTGTTCGGGCGTGCCGACGGCCCAGTTGCCCTCGGGCGGCCAGGGACTGTCCATCACGGCGGCGCGCACGATCTGGGGCTGGTGGGTAATGACCGCCGCCTCGATGCGCGGCCCGTACGATCCGCCCCACAGGTCGAACTTGGCTAGTCCAAGTGCCTGGGCCATGTCCTTCACATCGTCGGCGATGGCGGCGGCGTTGTACTGGTTCAGGTCGATCCCTTGCGCCTGATAGCCCTTCAGACAGGCGATCAGCCCGTCGCGGTCCTTGTCGGACGGCGGCCCCGCATCGGTCAGTTCGACGCCCGGACAGTCCATCGACGGGTTGCTCGCGCCGCCGCCCCGTTGGTCGAACAGGATCACGTCCTGATCCACCGCAAAGGCTTCCGGATTGCGACGCAGCGCCGCCAGCATCCGTCCCGCTCCGGGCGTCAGGGCCCCGCCCGGCCCGCCGTGGAACATCACGATCGGCGGCAGCGCCTGGCCCGCGGCGTCCTTGTAAGGCGCGCTGGCCTTGAAGATGACCACCGCGATATCGATGCGCCGGTCGCTGACCGAGCCGTCGCGCGCCTCGTCCACCGTCAGGGTCCCGCACCGCACCTCGCGCAGACCCGTCGGCCAATCACTGGGACAGGCCTTGTCGGTGAAGACGGGGGCCGCCGCTCTCGCAGGCGGCGCCAGACTGGTCAGGCCGGCCGTAAACGCCATCACGGCCAGGGTGCGCAGGATCATAGGACGACGGCTCCGGTTCCCCCCCAGCAAACCCCCGCCCGCCCCGCTTGGCAACGCCTATTGCAGTTTACGCCGCGTGCTTCTTGCGCGCCGCTTCCGTCAGCGCATCCGCCATCCGCTCGCGCCAGTCTTCCCCTTCGTCAGCAAAGGCGCGGATGGTGGCGGCGGGTAGTCTTAACTCCACCTCTCGCTCGGCGTCGAATTGGGCATACAGGTCGGGCAGCACGTCTCGTAGAGGCTGTGCCTTGGCGAAGTCCTCATCGGTCCATTCCGGATTGTCCAGATCGTCGATCTCGACATCCTCGTAGTCGCTTGGATCAAGGCTGAGTTTGGGATCAGCCATAGCGTTTGCTCTCCTTGGCGTTTGCGCGCCGCAGACTGATGGCTCTCAACGTCCCGTCTCGAAAGGTGAAAGCCAGCATATGCAGTCGCCCATCCAGCATACCATAGGCTCGCCATCGTTGCTCACCGTAATCTTGGCGGTCATCGGCGAGGATGCGGGCGGCGCGAAGATCGATCTCGCTCGCCCGCTCAAGCGACAGCCCGTGCTTCTCGCGATTGCTCGTATCCTTGCCTGGATCGAAGGCGACCCTCATTCAAACAGGTCGCCCGGCACGGGTCCGGCGGCCGGTTGCGCCGGCGCGCTGAGGCCCAGATGCGCATAGGCCTTGGCGCAGGCCATGCGGCCGCGCGGGGTGCGCATGATGAAGCCCTGCTGCAGCAGATAGGGTTCGATCACGTCCTCGACCGCGTCGCGCGCCTCGGCGATGGCGGCGGCCAAGGTGTCCATCCCGACCGGCCCGCCGCCATAGTTCTCGATCAACGCCTTCAGGAACCGCCGGTCCAGGCTGTCCAGCCCGGCCTCGTCCACTTCCAGCCGCGCCAGCGCCCGCGCCGCCACCAGTTTCGAGATCGTCTCCGCCCCTTCGGCCGAGGCGAAATCCCGCACCCGGCGCAGCAGGCGCCCGGCGATCCGAGGCGTTCCCCGCGCCCGCGACGCGATCTCGCGCGCGCCCGCCTCGTCGATGGCTGCGCCCATCTTGCGCGCCGTGCCGCGCACCACAGCCGTCAGTTCGTCGGGGGTGTAGAACTCCAGTCGCAGCGGAATGCCGAACCGGTCCCTGAGCGGCGTGGCCAACAGGCCCGCCCGCGTCGTCGCCCCCACCAGGGTGAACGGCGCCAGGTCGATCCGCACCGAGCGCGCCGACGGCCCCTCGCCGATGATCAGGTCCAGCACATGATCCTCCATGGCCGGATACAGGATCTCCTCGACCTGGGGGCTCAAGCGGTGAATCTCGTCGATGAACAGGACGTCGCGCGGCTCGAGGTTGGTCAGGATCGCCGCCAGATCGCCCGCCTTGGCCAGGATCGGCCCCGAGGTCGCCCGAAATCCCACGCCCAGCTCGCGCGACACGATCTGCGCCAGCGTCGTCTTGCCCAGTCCCGGCGGTCCGAACAGCAGCACATGATCCAGCGCCTCGGCCCGCCCGCGCGCCGCATCGATGAAGACCTTCAGATTGCCCTTGGCCTGCGACTGGCCGACGAACTCCGACAACGTCTGCGGCCGCAGCGCGCGGTCAAAGGATTCGCCGGTCTCGGCCTCGGGGGAGATGACGCGGGTCATGACTGACCCGAGTGGCGAGTGGCGGGTGGCGAGCGGCGAGACGTGAGAAGTGCTCGTGAGCAAGAGGTGAGCCGCGGCGCGTCTGCGGTCTTCCGGACTCGCTGACCCCTGCGCTCACTTCCCGGCTCACTCTTCACTCGCCACTCGCCACTCGCCACTCGCCACTCCCTTCTCACCGCCCCAACTCCTGCAGCGCCGCGCGGATCACCGCCGACAGCTCCGCCTCTTCGCCCAGACGGATCAACGCCTGATCCACGGCCCGGCGCGCATTGACCTCGGCGACGCCCAGTCCAAGCAGGGCGGACACGGCCTCGCCGGTGATGGACGGAACGGGCGGTGCGATCTCGACGTGCATGCCGGGTGCGACAGGCGCAAAACCGACGTCGCCCAAGGGCTTGCCCTTCAGCTCGGTCACGATCCGCAACGCCAGCTTCGGCCCCACGCCGTTGGCCCGCGCCACCGCCGCCTTGTCCTCGCGCGCGACCGCCGACGCCAGCTCGCCGGGCGGCAGGACGTCCAGCACCGCCAGCGCCGCCTTGGGCCCCACGCCCTGAATGGCCAGCAGGGTCGTAAAGGCCCGCCGCTCGTCGCGCGTCAGAAATCCATACAGGCGCGGCCCCGCATCTTCGCTCCACTGCGAATGGACATGCACCGTCGCCTCGTCGCCCGGCGCCGGCAATCGCCCCAGCGTCCGCGCGCCGCACGACACGACATAGCCCACGCCGGCGCAATCGATCAGGCATTCCGCCTCCCCGACCTCGGCCAGCACGCCTCTCAACCGCCCGATCACGCCGCCCCCCGGTGCATCGCTTCCAGCAAGGACCGCTTCCTGAGTTGCGCGTGGGTGATCGCGACGGCCAAGGCGTCGGCCGCATCCGCCTTCACGTCGCCCGCGGTCGGCAGCAGCCGTTTGACCATGAAGGCGATCTGGCTCTTGTCCGCATGGCCCGCGCCCACCACCGCCTTCTTGATCAGGTTCGGCGAATATTCCGCCACCGTCAGGCCCGCCTTGGCCGGCGCCAGCATCACCGCCGCCCGGGCATGGCCCAGCTTCAGCGTCGAGGACGGGTTCACATTGACGAACACTTCTTCCACCGCCGCCTCCTCGCAGCCGTGGTCGGCGCAGATCGTCCCCAGCGCCTCGAACAGATGCAGCAGCCGCACGCTGAACGGCGCGGTCTCGGGCGGGGCCACCACCCCGTGCGCCACCCACCTCAGGCGTGCGCCGTCAGACGCGATCACGCCCCAGCCGGTGCGTCGCAGACCGGGGTCCAGGCCGATGATTCTGACAGGTTCGTTCGCCATCCGTTCCCCTCATGCCGCAAAGAGGGTTATCGGGCAATGAACGGTTTCAGTCGTCGCGCGGATCCACGCTGTAGGCGACCACGCCCGGTATGGCGCACAGCTGTTCCGCCAGCCGCTTCAGCTGGCTTTCCTCGGCCGCCTTCAATCGCCAGGTCCGTCGAACGGTCTGGCTATCGATCAGCTCGAACCGGTCGTGTCGCGCGTTCGCATCGATGGCTTTCAGCGCCGCCTCGATCGCCGGCTCCGGCGACGCCTCGCGCCGTTCCCAGCACACTTCGGCGTCCACCACCGTGCGCGCCGGCAAGCGCCCGCTGATCAGCTTCAGCCCGATCAGAATCAGCGCCGTGACCACCGTCGCCGCCGTTCCCAGCGCATAGAGCCCCGACCCGAACAGAATGCCGATCGCCGATGTGATCCACAGCGACGCCGCCGTGGTCAGCCCGTGGATCGAAAACCCGGTGCGGAAGATCACCCCTGCACACAGGAACCCGATCCCCGTCAGCACGCCGTGCGCCATCCGCGTCGGGTCTGTGACGATGTTCTCGTCGGGCAGGGCGCGGAACGCCCAGTCCGCTTGCGACATGGCCGCCAGCATCAGCAGGGCCGACGCCAGGCTGACCAAGATGTGCGTTCTCAGGCCCGCCGCCCGACCCCGCCATTCGCGCTCGAAGCCGATGACCCCGCCCGCGATCACCGCGCCGAGGATCGGCAGGACGGCGCCTTCCAGACTACCCAGATTCATCCGCGCTCAACGACGGGCCGAGCGCGGATGTTCCTTGGACGGACGATGCTGCGACATCGTGGTCGCAGCGCCCGCCTCAGCCGTGCTTTTCGATATAGGTCTCGGGGTCCTTGTTCACCGGCTTGACGCCGGTGATGTGCTCGGCCTCGAAGGCGGCGAACTTGACCGCCAGCGCATGGCGCGTCTCGACGTCGGCGTTCATACGGAAGTCGGTCAGCCCCTGCCGCTCTTCCTCACCCATGTGTTTGGAGTTGACGACGTTCGCCTCGCCCACGGCGTCGAACCAGGCCTTGGTGCCGACCTTGTGCTTTTCGACCGCCTTGACCGCGTCGCGCAGCTTGTTGTGGTCCTCGATGGCGTCTTCGGTCTCGCCCTCGACCGTGCCGTCTTCGGCGTCATTGGCGCCCTCGCCCTGCTTCAGCAGCTCGGGATAGAAGAACCGCTCCTCGGCCTCGGCGTGCACATCCAGGAACGCCGACAACCGCGACCAGACGGCGCTCAGCGCATCGGTGTCCTTGGGATCGATCTGTTCGATGATCGCAAACAGCCGACGCTGTTCGGCATGGTCGTCGAGGATCAGCTGGGTGATGTCCATTGGGGGCTCCAGGCGTAACGGTGAAGCCTCGTTACGCCCGGCGCACGACCCGGTTCCGTGCGAACGACTCGCGCCCTATTTCGGCTGATGTTCCCGCTGCGGCTCGTCGCCAAGAGCCGCAGTTGCGGCGGCGATCAAATCGTTCAGCTCGCCGTGCACAATCGCCCAAACGCGGCTTTCCGCGACGTTCTGATACACGTGCCGGAAGACGTTGCCGGAATCCTCGATCTGCCGCCAACGGATGTTTGGATGGTCCGACTGTTGCGCGCCCCGAAGACGCCGCGCGGCTTCCGATACGATCTCAAGACACCGGGTGACCGCATAGAAGGTCTTGCGATCCGCCGCGAATTCGGCGGCCGTAAGGGTCTCGCAGAAGCTCTGCGCCAACAGGCAGTTGTCCAGAATTGCATGCCAGGCCAGCCGCTCCTTGCGATCCGGTTCAGAAGGCAAAGATCGCCTCGCGCTCGGCCTCGCGACGCACGGGTTCGATCAGCATCTCGCGATCTGACACATCCGCGCGCCCGGCGAACAAGTCGCCAATGAACTGGGTGATGCCGACATAGTCGTACAGGTTCACCTCAGCTGCCGGGTCGATCTCGACCATGATGTCCAGATCGCTGTCGGGCCGCGCCTCGCCCCGCGCGACCGATCCGAACAGGGCGGCATGCGTGACGCCCTGACGACGCAACTCCCCCTCGTGCTCGCGCAGGACGGCAATGACGGCGGCGCTGTTCATGCCGCCAGTCTAGCGCGAAGACCGGTCCGACGCGAGAGCGCCGAAATCAGCCCGCGTACTTGGCCGCGTCTTCGTCGGAGATGTCCTCGTTGGAATAGACCGCCGAGACGTCGTCCTCGGCGTCCAGCGCATCCAGCAGCTTGAACAGGGTGCCGACGGCCTCGCCGGTCACCGGCACTTCGGACTGCGGCTTCCAGACGATGGCGGTGGACTTGGGATCGCCCAGCACCTTGGACATGGCCTCGGCGACGTCGTTCAGGTCCTCGAAGGCGGTCCAGATCGTGTGGCCCGGCGCGTCCTCATAGATGTCGGGCTTGATCAGGTCGCTCTCGACGTCTTGGGCGCCGGCCTCGATGGCGGCTTCCATCACGGCGTCTTCCGAACCGGCCTCGGCGGCGTAGGTGATCTTGCCCACCTTGTCCCACATGAAGGCGACCGAGTTCATCTCGCTCAGGGCGCCGCCGTTCTTCTTGAAGGCCGCGCCGATGTTGGACGCCGCGCGGTTGCGGTTGTCGGTCAGGGCCTCGACGATGATGCCCACGCCGCCCGGACCCCGGCCCTCGTAGCGGACCTCTTCCATCGTATCGACGTCGCCGCCCGAGGCCTTGTTGATCGCGCGCTGGATCACATCCTTGGGCAGGCTTTCGGCCTTGGCGTTGTTGACCGCCAGACGAAGGCGCGGGTTCGCCGCCGGATCCGGCAGGCCCGACTTGGCCGCCACGGTGATGTCGCGCGACAGTTTGGAGAACAGCTTGGAGCGCTGCGCATCGGCGCGCCCCTTGCGGTGCATGATGTTCTTGAATTTCGAGTGGCCGGCCATGGGATCGTCTTTGAGCGTTCTGAACCTGAGCCGCGCCTCCTAAACGAAGAGCGGCATCCTGTCACGATACGCCGATCGGGGGCGACAGGGGTGGAACCTGGACCGTTTGGGCGTATTGATCCGGGCAAGACAGACGGAGCGTAAAGTCATGACCGCCGACGACACCATCTATGAAGCCGAGGGCTATATGGACGAGGACTTGCGCGAGGCCGACATCGTCGAGTGGTACGAAGCCCGCCCGGTCACCGTCTCCACCGCCGTCGCCACCGGCGCCATCGTCACCGCCTTCACCCTGGGCGCCCTGACCGCCGTCGGCGCCCTGTTCCTGATCGGCCGTCTGGACGACTAAACCGCTGAGCAGGCTGCTCGGTAAGTTCGAGCGCCAGGACTTCTACTAGAGGAAGTGTTGACCGTCAGCCAGTTCGTCGCCGGTCTGGCGGCAAATCGGTGAAGGCGAAGCGCAGTCTCCGTCTATCGTCGGAGACTGCGCGAAGGGCCTATTGCCAGATGGTGCCACCGTCGTCGGTGCAGCTGCCGACCAAGATCTTGTCATAGTGGGCCGTCACCTGCCCGTCCGGATATTGCGTCACACCAGCGTAGCCGCTGTAGCAAACGCCTGACCAGCTGCCGACGACAACGGTTTTTGTCGCATCACTGTAGTAGACGTAGTCGTAAAGCGGCTGAGCGAACGCCACAGCCGGAGCCGCCGCCGAGAACACGCCCGCAAAGACGACGGCGCCGACGATAAAGGCCGACTTGAGGTGCTTAGTAGTCACATCAGAACTCCCTCTTTTCGTTCAAAAGCTGAACAACTTGGAGTTTATAAGATGAATCGTTCTAAGGGATATCAATTGTGATCGCATGATGCGGAGCGCGGGGATCATCAGCCTTCCCAACCCGCTAACCGGCCGTCATCACCATGTGAGCGATCGCGCGGTCTTCACACGCTCAGGCGTAAGGACAGGGCCGCCAAGGCGACGCCCAGGACCGGCAGGGTGAGCACCACGCCCACCTTGAAATAATAGCCCCACCCGATCTTCACGCCCTTTCGCGCCAGGACGTGCAGCCACAGCAATGTGGCCAAGGAGCCGATGGGCGTCATCTTCGGCCCCAGGTCGCTGCCGATGACATTGGCGTAGATCATCGCCTCTTTCGCCGCGCCGGTCGCGCCCGAGGCATTGATCGACAGGGCGCCGATCAGGACCGTCGGCATATTGTTGGCGATGGCCGACAGGAAGGCCGTCAGGAACCCGGTTCCGAAGGCCGCGCCCCAGACCCCGCCTTGCGCAAATCCGTCCAGCAGGCCTGCGATCTGGCGTGTCAGACCGGCGTTGCCCAGCCCATAGACGACCAGATACATCCCCAGTGAGAAGATCACGACCTGCCACGGCGCCTCGCGCAGCACCTTCGTCGTGCTGATGACCGCGCCGCGCCCCGCCACGACCAGCAGGATGACCGCCCCCGTCGCGGCGACGGCGGACACCGGCACGCCTCGCGGCTCCAGCACGAAGAAGCCGATCAGCAGAAGCGCCAGGATGATCCAGCCCCAGAGGAAGGTCGCCCGGTCCTTGATCGCGCTGGACGGCGCGGCTAACCGCTCCACGTCATAGGCCTTGGGAATATTGCGCCCGAAGACCACGAACAGCACGATCAGCGTCGCGGCGATGCTCGCCAGGTTCACCGGCGCCATGACCGCCGCATAGCGGTCGAAGCCGATGTCGAAGAAGTCGGCCGAGACGATGTTGACCAGGTTGGACACCACCAGCGGCAGGCTGGCCGTGTCGGCGATGAAGCCCGCCGCCATCACGAAGGCCAGCGTCGCCTTGGGGCCATAGCCCAGCGCCAGCAGCATGGCGATGACGATGGGCGTCAGGATCAGCGCCGCCCCGTCGTTGGCGAAGACCGCAGAAACCGCCGCGCCCAGCAGGACGAACAGGACGAACAGCCGGCGCCCACGGCCGCCGCCCCATCGCCCGACATGCAGCGCCGCCCATTCGAAGAAGCCCGCCTCGTCTAGCAACAGGCTGATGATGATGATCGCGACGAAGGTCGCCGTGGCGTTCCAGACGATGTCCCAGACCACGGGGATGTCGGCCAGGGTGACGACGCCCAGCAACAGCGCCGCCGCCGCGCCGCCCATCGCGCTCCAGCCGATCTGCAGCCCCTTCGGCTGCCAGATCACCAAGGTGATGGTGACCGCGAAGATCAGAAAGGCGACGATCATGGGCGGCTCCATCCCGGTCGACCGACGACCGCACCGCCCTCTCTAGCTTGCATGACACCATATTTCCAGTATCTTGGAATAATGGAATCCGAACCGGCCATTCTCGCGCTCGCCGCCCTGGCGCAATCCACGCGACTGGACGCCTTCCGGCTGCTGGTCCGCCATGCGCCGGATGGCCTGCCGGCCGGAGAGATCGCCGACCGGCTCGCCGTTCCGACCAATACGATGTCGGCGCATCTGGGCGTGCTGTCGCGCGCCGGACTGATCGCGTCCCAGAGGCGCAGCCGGTCAATCATCTATCGCGCTGATCTGGATCGACTGGGCGAGGTCGTGCTGTTCCTGCTCAAGGACTGCTGCCAGGGCCGCGCCGAGCTTTGCCAACCCCTGCTGGCCGAACTGGCCCCCTGCTGCGACTGAGGCCCAATGGACGTCGTCATCTATCATAACCCCGCCTGCGGCACGTCGCGCAACACCCTGGCCCTGATCCGCCACGTCGGGATCGAGCCGCATGTGATCGAGTATCTGAAGACTCCGCCCAGCCGCGCGCTGGTGACCCAACTGGTCGAACGAATGGGCGGATCGGTGCGCGATATCCTGCGCGAAAAGGGCACGCCCTACGCCGACCTCGGCCTGGATGACACAAGCCTGTCGGACGACCAACTGCTGGACGCCATCGCGGCGCATCCGATCCTGATGAACCGTCCCATCGTCGTCTCGCCCCTAGGCGTGAAACTGTGCCGCCCGTCCGAGACGGTTCTGGACCTGCTGCCTCAAGAGGGACTGAAACCCTTCACCAAGGAAGACGGCGAGGTCGTCGTCGACGCCGACGAAAGCCGCGTGATCGGATGAGCCGCCTTCGCGCCCTGCCTGATCCCGACCATCTGCCGGCGCTCGATCCGGCCTATCTTTCGGCGACGCCCGCACAGGGCCTGGGTCCGGGCGATCCCGCGCCGCGCATCCTGCTGCTCTACGGCTCCCTGCGCGAACGGTCCTTCTCGCGCCTGTGCGTCGAGGAGGCGGCGCGGCTGTTGCAGGTCATGGGGTGCGAGACGCGCATCTTCGATCCGTCCGACCTGCCCCTGACCGATCAGGTCGCCGGCGACGACCATCCGGCCGTCCACGCCCTGCGCGAGCACGCCATGTGGTCCGAAGGCATGGTCTGGTGCAGCCCGGAACGCCATGGCCAGATCTCGGCGATCATGAAGCTTCAGATCGACCACCTGCCGCTGAACATGGGCGGGATGCGACCGACGCAGGGGCGCACCCTGGCGGTGATGCAGGTCTCGGGCGGTTCCCAGAGCTTCAACGCCGTCAACACCCTGCGCCTGCTCGGCCGCTGGATGCGGATGATCACCATCCCCAACCAGTCCAGCGTCGCCAAGGCCTTCATGGAGTTCAACGACGCAGGCCGCATGAAGCCGTCGGCCTATTACGACCGCATCGTCGACGTCATGGAGGAGTTGGTGCGGTTCACTGTCCTGACCCGGCCTCACGCCGCGCAGCTCGTGGATCGCTACTCCGAGCGAAAGGCGCAAGGCACGCCGATCGATCCGTCCAAGGACCTGTCCGCCATCGCCGTCAGGCCCTAGTCCTCACCCCGCGCGCAGGTTCTCCACCACGCTCCTCAGCCGCGCCGGCAGCGGCTTGGGCCGGCGGGTTTCGGCGTCGACATAGACGTGGACGAAATGGCCGATGGCGGCGGGAACATCCACGCTGCGCTTGAAGACCGCAAAGCCATAGGTGACGCTGGAGGTGCCGATCGCATCGACCTTGATCCCGACCTCGATCACATCGGGAAACTTCAGCGACGAGGTGTAGCGACAGCCCGAATCCACCACCAGGCCGATCGATTCCGTCAGCGCATTGGCGATCAGCAGATGGGCGTTCACCGCCGAGTCGACGAACTCGTAGAATTTGGCGTTGTTGATATGGCCGTACTGGTCGTTGTCGGCCCAGCGGGTGGAGACCATGTGGAAGGCCTTGTAGGTCGCCCGTTGCGCCAGCGCGCCCTCGTCTCGTTTCGGCATCGTCGTCTCCCTCGGCGACGCGAACCGTCGCTCTCGATCCCGACGCTCTAGCTTGGACGACGTTAGGTCAAGCGCCTATCGATAGGTCGTTGATGACGAAGGCTTGAAGCATGACCCTCACGACCCGCGCCGCCGTCCTGTCCGACAGGGGCGCCGCCCGCCCCTATGCCGACAGCCGCCCTCTGTTGGTCCAGACCGTCACGCTGGACCCGCCCGGCCCCGGCGAGGTGCTGGTCGCGATCAAGGCGGCGGGCCTGTGCCACTCGGACCTTTCCGTCATCAACGGCGACCGCCCCCGTCCCCTGCCCATGGCCTTGGGGCACGAGGCGGCAGGCGTGGTCGAGGCGCTGGGGGACGGCGTCACCGATCTGGCCATCGGCGATCACGTCGTCATGGTCTTCATGCCGTCCTGCGGCCACTGCAATCCGTGCGCCGGCGGCCGTCCCGCCCTTTGCGAGCCCGGCGCCGCCGCCAACGGCCGGGGCGAGCTTCTGTCCGGCGCCCGCCGCATTTTCCGCGAGGGCGAGCCCGTCAACCACCACCTCGGCTGCTCCGCCTTCGCCGAGCGCGCCGTCGTCTCACGCCGCTCCCTGGTCAAGAGCGATCCCGACCTGTCCTTCGAGGAGGCGGCCCTGTTCGGCTGCGCCGTCCTGACCGGCGTCGGCGCCGTGGTGAACACCGCTGGCGTCAAGGCGGGCCAGAGCGTCGTCGTCATCGGCCTGGGCGGCGTGGGTCTGGCCAGCGTGCTGGGCGCCCTGGCCTCGGGCGCCAGCCCCGTCGTCGCCGTCGACCTGTCCGAGGACAAGCTGGCCCTGGCCCGCACCCTGGGGCCTGTCCACACGGTCAACGCCGCTGACGCGGACGCCGTCGATCAGGTCCGCGCGCTGACGAACGGCGGCGCCGACTTCGCCTTCGAAATGGCCGGCGCGGTCCGGGCGCTGGAGGCGGCGTGGAAGATGACCCGGCGCGGCGGAACCACCGTCACCGCCGGCCTGCCGCCGCCCGATGCGACGCTGGCCGTCAACGTCGTCTCCCTGGTCGGCGAGGAGCGCACGCTGAAGGGTTCCTACATCGGAACCTGCGTCCCCAGCCGCGACATCCCCCGCTACGTCGCCCTGTATCGCCAGGGCCGCCTGCCGGTGGATCGCCTGATGAGCGGCGTCATTCCCCTCGACGACATCAACGTCGGCTTCGACCGCCTGCACGCCGGCGAGGTCGTGCGGCTAATCGTGCGACCGTGACGACACCGTAATCCCGCCGCCCGCTTTCGGCCGCAAATCCGTCGACCAATGTCCGCTCAAGCTTAAGCGGAGATCACCCATGCGCCCGTCTCGCCTGTCCTGCGCCGCCGCGATGTCGGCCATCGCCCTCGCCTTCGCCGTCCCGGCCTCGGCCCAGGACGCCCCGCCTGAGAACAACGCGGAAATGGCCGCCATCTTCGCCGCCGACCAGGCCGTGCGTCAGAATCTGTCGCCCGACTTCTTCAAGGATCGCGCCCGCATGACCGAAATGATCACGGGCGACGCCGCGCGCCGGGTCCAGACCCGCGCCCTGCTGGACGCCGGGGCGCTCCAGACCGGCGAGGACTACCGCGCCGCCGCCTTCGTCTTCCAGCACGGCTCCACGCCCGAGGATTATCTGCTGGCCCATAGCCTGGCCGTCGCCGCCGTCGCCAAGGGCTCGCCCGAAGGCGCCTGGATCGCCGCCGCCACCCTCGACCGCTATCTGCAGATGACCGACAAGGCCCAGATCTACGGCACCCAGACCCGCAAGACCCGCGACGCCCCGGCTACCCTCGATCCCTACGACCGCGCCCTGATCCCCGACAGCCTGCGCGCCGTCTTCGGCGTCCCGCCCCAGGCGGAACAGGACGCCCGTCTGGAACAGGTGAACGCCGCCGCTGCCGCTATCGCAGCATCTGTCGCGGCAGGTCCGGCGACGCCCAAGCCCTAGATCACTCCGCCGGCTTCGGCGGGGCGTTCTTCACATACTGGTCCAGCCAGCGGGTCATCTCCCACAGTGTGTGGCCCACGGATTCCCGCGCGCGGTATCCATGCGCCTCCAGCGGCAGGGTGACGTAGCGCGCCGTCGCCCCCAGCCCCTTCAGCGCCGCATAGAAGCGCTCGGACTGCACCGGGAAGGTGCCCGAGTTGTCGTCCGCCTCGCCGTGGATCAGCAGGATCGGCTCGTTCAGCTTGTTCGCATAGGTGAAGGGCGACATCTCGGTATAGACCTCGGTCGCCTCCCAATAGTTGCGCTGCTCGGACTGGAAGCCGAACGGCGTCAGGGTGCGGTTATAGGCCCCCGACCGCGCGATCCCGGTCCGGAACAAATCGCTGTGCGCCAGCAGGTTCGCCGTCATGAAGGCGCCATAGCTGTGCCCTCCGACCGCGATCCGGTCGCGGTCCGCCACGCCCATGCCGACCACGGCGTCGACCGCGGCCTTTGCGTCGGCGACCAACTGCTCGACATAGGTGTCGTTCGGCTCGGCCCCGTCCTTGCCGATGATGGGCATGGAGGGGTTGTCGAAGATCGCATAGCCCTGGGTCAGCAGGAACAGATGGCTGGACCCGCCCGGCCGCACGAACCGGTTCTGCACATCCACCGTCTGGCCCGCCACCGCCGCGTCGGTGAACTCGGCCGGATAGGCCCACATCAGCATCGGTAGCGGCCCGTCGCGATCCTTGTCGTAACCGGCCGGCAGATACAGCGTCCCCGACAGCTTGACCCCGTCGGCCCGCTCATAGGTCACCAGTTGCCGCGTCGCCTCCGCCAGCTGCGGCGCCGGATCGGGGAAGTTGGTCAGCCGCGTCGTCTGGCCCGTCGTCAGATCGCGGATCTGAAGATTGGGCGGATCCAGCCGCGTCTCACGCTGCGTCACCACCCGTTTGCCGTCCGCGTCCAGGAAGCCGACCACCGCCTCGTAATCCGTATTGGCCGAGGTCCACAGCCGTTCGCTGCGTCCCGTCGCCGGGTCCATCGCGGCCAGGAACGGGAACTCGCCCTGCGGCGTGGCCCCGGCGCCCGACATCAGGATCCGCCCCTGCGGATCGAAGCGGATCACCGAGCGGCCCTGCGCATTCGGCTGGGTCACCGGCTGGCCCGGATTGTCATAGCGGGCCTGATAGTTCCGCTCCAGCAGCACCCGGCCCTCGCCGGGGTTGGACGGATCGACCACGAAACGCGTCTCGTGCCGGGTGTTGAACCAGCGGCTGTTGACGATCGCCAGGTCGTCCCGGCCCCAGACGACGCCGCCATACCGTTCCTTCAGGTCGATCAGTTTGACGGGCTCGGCCGTGAACGGCGCGGCCTGCATGAAGACCCGGTCCCGGAAGTCGGCCTCGCGCCGAATGTCGCCGCCGTCCAGCGCCTCGACCCAGGTCAGGGTCGCCGGCGCATCGGCCCGCCAGCCGACCGAACGCGGCCCCGGCGCCACGGCGTCGAAGGCGGTCGGCACGTCGTCCCGCAGCGGCAGATCGGCGACCGTGCGCACCACGCGACCGTTCAGATCCGTCACCACGATCTCCGTCGGGAACAGGTCGTCCGGCACCGCATAGGAATAGGGCCGCTTGGCGATTTCACGCAGGATGTATTGGCCGTCCGGCGACACCGACGCGTCCAGATAGACCGCCGGCGCCCCGATCGTCCGTGCACGGCCATTCAGCGGAACCAGCGTCAGCTGGCTGGTGAAATAATGGTCGAACAGGGCCTCGTCGCCGGGGTTCGACAACAGGTCCTGATAGGTCCGCACCGGAGCGACCCGCCCGGCCGTCTCCTCGATGTTCGGCCCCGTGGGCGCCGCCGTCACGTCTGGCGCCGGACCGCGCCCCGCCGGCACCGCCTCGACCAACAGGCCCGAACTGTCGGGCAGCCACTCATAACCCGTCCCGCCCGTCATATTGACCACCGGATCGGTCAGCTTCCTCGCCCGCGCCGAGGCCACGTCCACCACCCACAGCTCCAGCCCCGTCGGCCGGTCCAGCACGAAGGCCAGCGACTTGGCGTCCGGCGAGAACCGCGGCGCCGTGAACCGCGCGCCGTCGGGCAGGGCCACGACGCGAGGCTGCCCGCCATCCACCGCCTGCAGGCTCAGACCCGTCAGCCACGCCACCCGGCTTTCGGCCGCGCCATTGTTCCTGGGATTGATCCGCGTCCCCGCCAGCCGCAGCATCGGCTCGGCCAGGGCCTTGATGCTGGGGAGGTTGGACCGATCCATCAGCACCAGCGTCCGCCGATCCGGGCTCAGCATCGACGACGGCGTCGGCTTGGCGTCCAGGATGTCCGCGATCGGCGCCGGCGGCTGCTGATAGACCATCGGCCCCGCAGCCGGCGCTGCGTTCTGGGCTAACGCCCCACCCGCCACGCCGCTCAGCAGCACCGCCGCCAGAACCAGCCCAACCCTACGTCCACGCATCATCATCGTCTGAAGTCCCCACAAATCCCGAACCCCAGACCTAACCCCGCCCTTTCACCGCCTACAACCCGTTTCGGCGTTACAGTGTCACATCGCCGCTGATGTCAGTTCCTTTCGCTCATCCCCGCCAACAGCGCCTCGACCTGATCGCGCTCCGGCGCCGACGGCTGCGCGCCTGCCTGCGTCGCGGCGAAAGCCCCGGCGGCGCAGGCGAAGCGTAGCGCCTCGGCAGGGTCCATGCCTTCCAGCAGGGCGACGGTGATGGCGGCGACGAAGGCGTCGCCCGCGCCTGTCGCATCGACCGCCTCGACGGCCGGCGGGGTCGCCCAGGCCATTTCGACGCCGCGCTGATACATGGCCGCGCCTCGGGCGCCCTTGGTGACGACGACCCGTCCCCCGCCCCGGTGCAGGCCGTCGCCATAGAAGGCCGCCTCGGTCTCGTTGACGACGATCAGGTCGGCGCGGCGCAGCAGCAGTTCCGACACCGGCGCGGCGGGCGCCAGATTGGCGCAGACGAAGCCCGTCGCCCGGCCCACCGCCGCCTCGACCGTCTCGATCGGCAGTTCCAGCTGCACGATCAGCGCGCCCTCGATCCGCTGGGGCAGCTGTTCAGGGGTGACCATGTGGTTGGCGCCGGCCGCGACCACGATCTGGTTCTCGCCGGTCGGATCGACGGCGATCAGGGCCACCCCGGTCGGGGCCGCCACATCCACCTCCACCCCCGCCAGATCGACGCCCAGATCTTCCATCAGGGCCAGGGCCTCGCCGGCCATGGCGTCGTTCCCGACCCGGCCGATCAGACAGACCTCGGCCCCCAGCTTCTCGGCCGCCAGCGCCTGGTTGGCGCCCTTGCCGCCCGGATGCCGCGCCAGGGTCGCCCCCGTCACCGTCTCGCCCGGCGCCGGCAGTTGGGGCGCGGTGGCCGCCAGATCCAGGTTGATCGAGCCGACGACGGTGATCCTCATGCGCCGGCCTCCAGCGCCTCAGCCTCCAGAGCCTGAGCCTTCAGCTTGGCGACGATCAGATCGAACACCCCTTGCGCGTCCGCCGCGACCGCCCAGCGATGCCGCGCCGTCGCCGGATCGATCCGGTACTCCACCGCCGTATGCCCACGCGTCAGGTCCGAACCCGTCTCCACCTCGATCCGGCAGGGCTTCGTCTCGAACAGGTCGGGCTGGATCAGCCAGGCGATGGGACAGGGGTCATGCAATGGGGCGCCCCAATCGAAAGTGGGCCACCCCACGATCTCGCGCTCCACCCGCTGCGAGAACCGCAGCGTTGACGCCGCCGCCCGCGCGGCCTCGCTGTCGATGGCCTCTATCGCCACGATCCGGTCCTCGGTCGCGCGCACCTGATGAGTCGCATCCAGGCCGAAGGCGACCACCTGACACCCCGATCCGAACACCACCGCCGCCGCATCCGGATCGGCCCAGATGTTGAACTCGGCGGATGCGGTGACATTGCCGCCTTCCGATCGCGCCCCGCCCATGACGACCACCGGCCCCAGTCGCTCGGCCAGCCGCCGCTCGCGCCGCATCGCCAGCGCCAGATTGGTCATCGGCCCCAGGACGGCGATGGCGACCGAGCCTTCGGGCCGGCTCATCACCAGATCGACGATGGCGTTGGCGGCCGGTCCGTCGCCGACGATCCCCGTCGGCTCGAACGGCTCCAGATCGCCCAGACCCTCGACGCCGTGAAACGCGCCCGCCCCCGCCGGCGGACGTTTCAGCGGCCGCTCGGCCCCGCCGAACACCGGCACGTCCTCGCGCCCGGCGATCTGGCGGATGATCCGCGCATTGCGCTGGGTCTTGGCGCCGGGGACATTGCCCCCGACCGTCGTGACGGCCAGCAGCTCCAGCTCGGGCGCGGCGAAGGCCAGAAACAGCGCCACGGCGTCGTCCACGCCGGGGTCGCAATCGATGATCAGGGACTGAATAGACACCGCCCATGACTAGGCAGGCCGGCCGCGCGGAGCAAGCCGCAACCGCGCCTCACACCCGACACGCCTTCACACACGCTTGGGCCAGCACCTCGGCCGAATCCGTCAGGGGTATGGCGGCGTATTCGGCGCGCAGCAGCAGCGGAACCTCGGTGCAGCCCGCGATCAGCCCGTGCGCGCCCGCGTCCGCCAGGGCCTGGGCCAGCCGCAACATCCCCGCCTGCGCCGCCTCGCCGACATCGCCGCGCTTGACCCCATAGACCAGCGCCATGAAGGCCTCGCGGTCCGCGCCCTCCAGCAGCACGGTCTCGACCCCGCGCGCCGCCAGCGCCTGCGTGTAAAGCCGCTCGCCCCCCGGCGTCGCCAGCACCCCGATCCGCTCAACGCCAGAGGCCGCCGCCGCATCCGCCGTCGCCGCGATCATGTCGATAAAGCGCAGGCCCTTCGCCTCACACGCCGCGCGGATCCCGCCCGCCTGGGCGTGGGCGGTGTTGCACGGCATGGCGATCACCTCGGCTCCCGCCGCCGCCAGCCCCTCGGCCATCCGCCCCAGCACCACCTCGGCCTCGCCCGGCCGCGTGTTGCGATCGGGCACTTGCGGGTTCAGGTCCATCACCACCCGGATATGATCGGCGTCCCCGTCCGCCGGCGTCAGCGCCTGCACCCGCGCCAGGAACGCCACCGTCGCCGCCGGTCCCATGCCGCCGATCACGCCCAGGATCTTGCTCATCGCATCACACCCCACCCCACGACCGCGGCGGCGGCCAGAACTGCCGGCACGGCGTAGCGGCTCTTCCAGGCCCACGCCACCGCCAGGGCGACCGCAAAGATCGCCACGGCCGCCGCCATCGACGGCGCCCGCTGCAAGGTCGCCCAGCCCAGCTCCACGCTGGTCGCGGCGATGATCCCAACGACGGCGGCGGCGACCCCGGCCAGACCGTCGTGCAATCGCCGGTCCTCGACCACCGCCTCCAGCCGTTCATAAAAGATCATCGAAAAGGCGAAGGCCGGCGCGAACACCCCGGCCGTCACCGCCAGCGCCCCGCCCCAGCCCGCGACCACGAAGCCGACGAAGGTGCAAAAGATCACCAGCGGCGCCGGGATCACCCCCGCAAAGGCGATCCCATCCAGAAACGCCCCATCGTCGATCAGCCCGCGCCCCACCGTATCGGCGCGCACATAGGGAATGGCGGTATAGGCGCCGCCGAACGTCAGCAGCCCCGCCTTCAGCCCCGTCCAGAACATCGCGACCCAGCCGACGTCGCCCGCTGGCCCAGCCGTTTGTCCAAACACCGGCCCGCCATCCCCCAGCCCATGCATCGCCAAGGCTGCGAGAACCGCCAGCGCCACGACCCCGACGGCCAGGCCGACCCGCCCGGCCCGGACCAGCACATAGGCCGTCCCGCCCGCCGCCAGCACGATCCAGAACGCCGCCCCGGCCAGGGTCGCCGCAAAGCCGACGACGGCGACGGCCCACAGCCAGCGATCCTCCAAAATATGCGATCCGATCTTGCAGACGGCGCGCACGATCACGGCGACCACCGCCGCCTGAACCCCCAGGAACGCCCCGGCCAGCAGGCCCACGACCGGCGACAGCGCCACATAGGCCCAGCCGATCCCCAGCATCAGGATCAGCCCCGGCAGCATGAAACCCAGGCCCGCCAGCAGACCGCCGATCCGCCCCCGCGCCCGCATGCCCAGATGCACGCACAGCTCGTGCGCCTCCGGCCCCGGCAGGACCTGCAACACCGCCAGCAGCCGGTTGAACCGCGCGCTGGACATCCACCCGTCCTGATCGACCAGCTCGCGCCGGATCATCGCGATCTGCGCTACCGGCCCGCCAAACGCCAGCAGCCCGAACCGCAGGAACCGCAAAAACACCGCCGTCAAAGACAGCGCCGGCGGGACAGGTTCGGACTGCGGCGCAATCATCCGATCAGTCCTGATCTCGCGAAAAGGGTTTGCAAGGCAGGCCAGCCCTTACTGAGGGCTCGCCATGGCTCTTGCGACCGCGTCCTGCATCTCCACCCTCAAGCCGGCCCACTCGCTTTCGGGCCTCAGCTTGCCCTCACATTGCTGTTGAAGGTGGCCCACGGGATAGACGTAGCTTTCCGATCGCTGCGCTGCGGCGCCGATCTCTTGAGGCCCGACAAAAATGCCAAGGTCGGCAAGCCGACTTTCGGTGGCCATGCGGGCGGCGACCATCGATGACACGAGCGCGTCTGGGACAGGCGCCGCGCATCTCACGGCGTCGTATCGATAACGGACCATCGCCAGTGCGTAGAGGTCAGACGCCTTCTGTCGATCATGATCCGCCCAAGCCACCGAAGCCACGAACAGACAGCGAGGCTGAGCGTCTCCACGACCGTCCCAAAGCGCCGCACGATCGGCGTCGGATAGCGAGGCGCCAATAAATGTCGAGCATTGGCCCAGGGTGTTCGAGGCAACCGGCTGGATACCCTGGCCAGCGCTGTCTTCACGCTTGTTTTCGGCGGAAGTGGCGGGTTCTGACCCGCAACCCAAAAGGCCCGCGGCGACAAGCAGGGGGACAAGAACTTTCAAGATGCTCACCTTCGTCAATGTCGCCTTCCGATCCGCAGCCCGGCTATGAAACTGGCGTCAGCCTAAACCAGCACAAGCAGCGCGGCATAGACGCGATCATCCAAAGTCGCCGCCCCCGTCTTCGCCGCCTCGAGCCCTCGCGATCCGATAGGGCCCCGCACGCATCGCCAGCGGCCTCCCCTTCCAGCTGAGTCGCACCGCACCCTCGTCCACCAGGGCGTCCACCGCGGCGTGAACCTGCGGCATCGCCTCGCGCCACGCGCCGTCTTCGCCCGCAACCAGCCGGGCGACCTCGCTGGGGCAGACGGTGGCGTCCTCGGCCCGGGCGGCCAGCAGCGCCAACGTGGCCTCGCGCGGGTCCATGACGGACGGCGCGCCTACAGCGCCCCTTCGATCTCGGTCTGATAGCCGAAGAGCCCCTGCGCCCCGCCGGTGTGAAGGAACACCACCGTCTCGCCCCCAGAACCAGAAGTGAACCGGCCGGCGCGCGCCAGGGCGATCAGCCCCTTCATCGCCTTGCCGGAATAGACCGGGTCCAGCACGATCCCGTCCAGACGCGCGGCCAGGGTCAGGGCGTCGATCACCCCCTGGTCGATCAGGCCATAGCCCTCGCCCACATAGTCGCAGTCGGCGACGACCATTTCGCGCGTCACCCGCCCCGGCTGGCCCAGCAGGGCGGCCGTCTCCTCGGCCAGTTTGAAGACGTTCGCCTCCTGCCTGTCCTTGGGCGCCCGCACCCCGATGCCCAGCACCGGAATGTCCGCCCCCATGACCGCCAGCCCGGCGACCAGGCCCGCGTGGGTGCCCGCGCTGCCCGTCGCCGTCACGATGCGGTGGACCTCCAGATCCATCTCATCGGCCTGGACCACGATCTCGCGCGCGCAATCAACATAGCCCAGCGCCCCGACCGGGTTCGATCCGCCGCCAGGAATGACATAGGGCTTGCCGCCCCGCGCCCGCACCTCGGCCGCCGTCTTCTCCAGCTCGGCGACCATGTCCGTCCCGCCCGGCACGGTGCGTAGGTTGGCCCCAAACAGCCGGTCCAGCAGCACGTTGCCGTTGCCGACATAGTCCGTCGCCCTGGACCCCGTGCGCTCTTCCAGAATGATCTCGCACGCCAGACCGTGCGCGGCGGCCGCCGCCGCCGTCTGCCGCACATGGTTCGACTGCACCGCCCCTTGCGTCACCAGGGTGTCGGCGTCCGCTTCGAACGCCGCGCCCAGCAGGAATTCCAGCTTGCGGGTCTTATTGCCGCCGCCGGCCAGGCCGGTGCAATCGTCGCGCTTGATCCACAGATCCAGGCCCAGCTCCTCCGACAGGCGGGGCAGCGGCTCCAGCGGCGTCGGCAGATGGGCCAGGCGGATGCGGGCGAAACGGGCGAGATGCATGGGACGGTTTCCTGTTCGCCGTCTTGATAGCCCGCGCCCGTGACATTCAAAAGCGCGCAACCCTAAGCCGCCCGCCCCTTTGCCGCGCCCGAATTCAGCCCGGCGCGGCGGCCTCGGCCACACGCGTCGGCGCGACGAAGGCGGCGTCGCACAGGGCCTGGGCGAAGGCGTGGGAGGTGACCGCCTGGCGGTCCATCAGGGCGTCCAGCACCCCGCCGCCCGCATCCACCGTCACGACCAGCGGATAACGCCCGACCACCTGACCGCCCTGCGCCGGATCGCGCAGTTCGGCGGTCGCCCGCATCCGGTGTTCGGCGCGATCGCCCGCCAGAATGGCCAGGCGCGGCGCCCGGCTCAGCGCCTCGACATGGATGCTCAGGTTCAGCCGATGCCGGCCGCCGGCGCACATCGCCATTTCGCTCAGCACCTCGTCGTTGAAGGTGTCGGCGAAGTCGTCCTCGGCGTTCAGCCAGCCGGTCGTGGTCGTGACGCTGCCGATCCGCGCCTGTTCGGCCAAGGCGGGCGACAGGGCCATCGGCGCGCCACCGACCTCCACCGAGGCGCAGGCCGTCAGTCCCGCACACGCCAGAACCGCCAACAAGGCGGTCGTCTTGATCTGTTTCATGGTTCCCTCTCCCTAGAGGCCCTCACCAAGCGTGACAGAAAATGAACCCCGCCTGAACACTGTTCGACAAGTGGTCCGGAGCCAAAGCCGACGTCCAAGCGTTGCCGCCGCATGACCGCCGCCGCGCCGCCATTGGATCTGCAACGCGAGCGCGCCTATGTCCGCGATCTGGGCCGCGCCTTCGCCGGCGCCCTGGTGTTCAACATCCCGCTGTTGATGACGATGGAGATGTGGGCGCAGGGCGTGATCATGGACCGCTGGCGGCTGCTGACCTTCATCGTCGCCGGCCTGCCGCTGCTTTACGGCCTGGCCTATTACGCCGGCTTCTCCAAGCGACGCGGGCCGGTCAACGATGCGCTGGACACGGCGGTGGCCCTGGCCGTCGGCTTCATCACCGCCTCGGTGCTGCTGATCCTTTTCGGCGTCGTCGAATGGGACGCGCCGCCGCGCGAGGCTCTGGGCATGGTCGCGCTTCAGGCCATTCCCGGCGCCATGGGTGCGCTTCTGGCCCGGCGTCAGCTCAGCGGCGCCAGTTCAGAGTCTGGGGGAGGCGACACCGACGAAGATCAGGCCTCCTATTTCGGCGAACTGTTCCTGATGGCGGCCGGCGCCCTGTTTTTCGCACTGAACGTCGCCCCGACCGAAGAGATGATCCTGATCGCCTACAAGGCGACGCCCGCCCACATCCTGGCCCTGATCGCCGTCTCAATCCTTCTACTCCACCTGATCGTCTTCAAGGCGGGCTTCGCCGGTCAGGAAGAGGCCGATCATCCGATCAGGGCCTTTTTGCATTTCACCCTGCCCGGCTACGCCATCGCCCTGACCGTCAGCCTGTTCACCCTGTTCCTGTTCGGGCGCACCGACGGCCATGCCGTCGCCGGCGTGGTCCAGACCATGGTCGTCCTGGGCTTCCCCGCCGCCATCGGCGCCGCCGCCGCCCGTCTGTTGGTCTGACCTCATGCCCACGAAGAAGAAGCCCGCCGCCTCGACCCGCCCTCTGCTGCAATGGGGCATGGCCTTGCTCGGCGCCGTCATCACCCTGACCGCCATCGGCATCGTGGTGTGGGAGGCGCTCCAGCCCACGGCCCCGCCCGCGCTCAGCGCCCGCATCGTCGCCGTGGACGTCACCGCCGCCGGCCAGGTCGCGACCGTCCGGGTCCAGAACGACGGCGACGACACCGCCGCCGCCGTGGATATCGAAGGGGTTCTGGGCGACCAGACCGCGACCGCCAGCCTGGACTACGTCCCCGGCCACGGCCACGCCAAGGCCTACCTCCGCTTCGACGCCGATCCGCGCGCAGCGGCCGTCTCGGTCAAGGGCTGGTCGGCTCCCTAAGAGGCGTTCACGCCGCCTGGGCCAGCACCGCGTCCTGCATGCGCTCGACCGTCTGCTGGGGCGCGCCGGCGCCGTCCACCGTAGCCCGCAGCGTCTCCTCCAGCGCCGGGGTCACGCGCACGCTGGCCATGGCCCAGCCGGAAAAGCCGCGCGCCGGGATCGGCTTGCGCTCGATCACCACCACCTCGTCATGGCGCGGATCGCCCGCCAGCCGCGTCATCAGCCGGTCCAGATCCTGCGCCGCGCCCTCCAGAACCTGCAGAAACCGTCCGTCGTGGATCAGCAGCGCGCCGGTCAGGTCGTCGCGCGCATTGTTCCGCTGCGACGTGGCCAGGATGTCCACCTGCATCATCAGGCTGTCGGCGTTCCCCCGCGCGCGGCTGGTGTAGAGGATGCGTTCCAGGTTCAGGCTCATATCCTCGTTTCACTCCGCCGACGCCGGCATCCGGCCCAAGCTTTGCGCATAGCCCAATAAATCCGCCGCGCCTACAACGACTTATGTGCGGTTTCGGACAACTCGACATCCGCCGCGACGCGGGTTAGCCTGCGGGCGTTCTCCGGGGGGTCGCAATCGAGCGGCTGAGATAGAGGTTTCTCCTCTGACCCGTCGAACCTGATCCGGGTCATGCCGGCGAAGGGATGAGTAACGCTATCGGTCCTGACGTCACAGGACCCCTCGCGCCCGACGTCGGCGGACCTCAAACCGTTTGAGGCCGCCATGAACATCCAAGTCACCCCGCCCGCCCTGCCCGAAGAACCCAATGTGGATCTGGCGCTGAAAGACGCCCGCGAGCAGGTCATGCGCGAGACTGGAACCATCCCCACCGGCGAACGGGCCGGCAGCCGCAAGGTCTATGTCGCGGGCGAACTCTACCCCGACATCCGCGTCCCCTTCCGCGAGGTCGCCGTCCACCCCAGCGCCAACGAGCCGCCGGTGACCATCTATGATTCATCCGGCCCCTATACCGACCCGACCGTCACGATCGACATCAAGCGCGGCCTGCCCCGCGTCAAATCCAGCTGGCAGCTGGATCGCGGCGACATCGCCCCGGTCGCCAATCCGCGCGAGGTCAAGCCCGAGGACAACGGCCATGCGTCGGGCCGCCACCTGGCCCCGCGCTTCGACACCTCCCACCACCGCGTCTTCAAGGGCGTCGAGGGCCGCCCGGTCACCCAGTACGAATATGCGAAGGCCGGCATCATCACGCCCGAGATGGAGTATGTCGCCATCCGCGAGAACCTGCGCCGCGAGCAGAACAGCCCCTGCATCCGCGACGGCGAGGACTTCGGCGCCTCAATCCCCGACTTCGTGACGCCCGAGTTCGTCCGGCAGGAGATCGCGCGCGGCCGCGCCATCATCCCGCACAACATCAACCACCCCGAGGTCGAGCCGATGATCATCGGCCGCAACTTCCTGGTGAAGATCAACGCCAACATCGGCAACTCGGCGGTCCTGTCCTCCGTCGACGACGAGGTGGACAAGCTGGTCTGGGCCACCCGCTGGGGCGCCGACAACGTCATGGACCTGTCGACGGGCCGCAACATCCACAACATCCGCGACTGGATCATCCGCAACTCCAGCGTCCCCATCGGCACCGTGCCCATCTACCAGGCGCTGGAAAAGGTGGGCGGCGTCGCCGAGGATCTGACGTGGGAGGTGTTCCGCGACACCCTGATCGAGCAGGCTGAACAGGGCGTGGACTATTTCACCATCCACGCGGGCGTGCGCCTGCCCTTCGTGCCGATGACGGCCAAGCGGGTGACGGGCATCGTCTCCAGAGGCGGCTCCATCATGGCCAAATGGTGCCTGGCCCACCACAAGGAGAGCTTCCTCTACGAGCATTTCGAGGACATCTGCGACATCATGCGCGCTTATGACGTGTCATTCAGCCTGGGCGACGGCCTGCGCCCCGGCTCGATCGCCGACGCCAATGACGAGGCCCAGTTCGCCGAGCTGCGCACCCTGGGCGAGCTGACCAAGATCGCCTGGGCCAAGGGCTGCCAGGTCATGATCGAGGGCCCCGGCCACGTGCCGATGCACAAGATCAAACAGAATATGGACGAGCAGCTGAAGCACTGCCACGAGGCGCCCTTCTATACGCTCGGGCCCCTGACCACCGACATCGCGCCCGGCTATGACCACATCACCTCCGCGATCGGCGCGGCCATGATCGGCTGGTTCGGCACGGCCATGCTCTGCTACGTCACGCCCAAGGAGCATCTGGGCCTGCCGGATCGTCAGGACGTCAAGGACGGCGTCATCACCTACAAGATCGCCGCCCACGCCGCCGACCTGGCCAAGGGCCACCCGGCCGCCCGCCTGCACGACGACGCCCTGTCACGCGCCCGGTTCGAGTTCCGCTGGGAGGATCAGTTCAACTTAGGCCTCGACCCCGAAACCGCCCGCAAATACCACGACGCCACCCTGCCCAAGGAGGCCCACAAGACCGCCCACTTCTGCTCCATGTGCGGCCCCAAGTTCTGCTCGATGAAGATCAGCCAGGACATCCGCGACGCCGCCAAGGCCCAGAACGACGCCGGCGCCTCCCTGTCGGAAGCCGAAGCCGGCATGGCGGAAATGAGCGCGAAGTTCCGGGCCGGGGGCGGGGTGGTGGAGGTGAAGATGTGAGGGCACACACGCCATGGAGGATGACTCCAGGTCACCTGCTCAAGATATCTTCAACGCACGCGGCGGGACATGTAACGCTAGGCTAGACACTCGGCACGGTTGCGATAAGCTACAAATAGCTGCGGATCAGGCATGTGAAAGCCCTGCGGCGAGGTCTTCAGTCGGCATCGTGGAAGTGTCGATTGAAGACCGCCTACTGCTCGGGAGTTTGCTTCTCACGGTCTCTGCGCCTGACCCAAGCGGCAGCAACAAGTTCACTAAGGGAAGAGCTATAGCCGATGACCTCGTAAGCGGCTGACAGGCTACCGAAACGCTTACATATCGTCGTTTCACTGGGCAGGTATTCAGCTTCTTTGATCAGATCGGCGCTGAGATAGCCTTTCTCACTCAGCAACCTCCGCAAACCGTTTGCGATATCGTCGGCAGAGTAGACTGCCTTGCAAAGATGAACTCCGTACCGCCGAGTTCTCACAAAACCTGCCAGGCGCATCGCCTCGTCAAGGGTTCCGAAGCGAC
>AMYY01000033.1 GCA_000335735.1 alpha proteobacterium L41A
GGCCCGAACCATGCCAGGATCAATCGCGCACGCGCTCGACATGAGGGTGATCACCAGGGCGGTGGCGGCCATGCGCATGGAGGGAAACCTGATCGTTACGGCCGCCACGCCGCCCAAGCCAACCCCGGAGACGCGCCTTCAGGCCGATATGGATGTCCGAAACAGCCCCGGACAAAACCCACTGTGCCAAACGTCTGACAGCGCTGTCAACATTTGCCTGAGCTTGCCCTTTCAATGCTCGATGCGAGCCGTGGACTGGCGCGCGATCAGATCATGCGGAACGATGACACGCGCGGCGGCGTCGCCGTCCAAGAGACGACGAAGAGGCGGAATAAGGCGTTGCGCGGCGGCGGCGGCCATCTCCGCTACCGGCTGACGGATGGTGCTTAAATCCGGCGTGCTGAAACCCGCGCCGGGCGAATCGTCAAAACCGGCCACCGACAGGTCGCCGGGCACCGACAGCCCCAGCCTCGCCGCACATTGCAGGACGCCAAGGGCCGTATCGTCGTTACTGGCGAAGACCGCCGTGATGTCGGGCGCGGTCTGGTGCAGTTTTTCCATCGCCAGCGCCCCGGAGTTGAAGGTGAAGTCGCCCTCCACGACCCAAGCCGGCGCCACATCCAAGCCAGCCTCGGCCATGGCGTCCCTATAACCGGCCAGACGACGCCGGCTGGCCCCATAGGCGACCGGTCCGGTGACAAAGGCGATCCGCGTATGGCCCAGTTCGATGAGATGGCGGGTCATCTCCAATGCGGCGCGCCGTTCGTCCATCTCGATGCAGAAGCCCCGATCGAACGCGGCTTCCGCACCGATGCGGGCATAGGGCGTGCCGGCCGCGTCGAGAGCATCCATCACCACCGTATTGTCCGAGTTCGGCGGGGTCAGAATGACGCCCTCGGGCCGGATGGAGTTCAACAGCGCCATCAGATCGCGTTCGAGATCAGGCGAGTTATGGTCCACCAGCTCGATCATCAGATGGTAGTCGACCTGGCGCGCCTCCATCAGGGCGCCGAACTCCAGACGCCCCAGATAGTCGCTTCCGCGCCCGCTCTTCCAGTGTTCGATTGTCAGATCCGCGTCCACCAGGACCGCGATCAGGGACGACGACGCCCCCGCCAGACTGCGCGCCGACAGGCTGCGTCGATACCCCAGAGACGCAGCCGCCTCCTCCACCTTTGTTCTCAGCGTGGGGCTGACGTTCGGCTCGTTGTTGAGCACGCGCGACACGGACTTGATGGACACGCCCGCCTTCGCGGCCACGTCATAGATCGTCACCGTCGCCAAAATCCGTCCCCCTGAACGTCGCTCAGACCGCTTCTAACATCCCCGTTCGAAAAGGCGATGCCGACACAGCTTATGGTCAGGCTTGTCCATCGCTGTCATGCCGAAAAATGGTCTGCTAGACAGTCGGCATGATGACCCAAAGCGATGCCGGTCCGATCCGAAAAATCGTCATCCTGGGCGGCGGGACGGCCGGCTGGATGACGGCCGCCGCCCTGTCTCATCGTCTGGCGGGCAGCGCCGTCTCGATCGAACTGGTCGAGTCCGACGAGATCGGTATCGTCGGCGTGGGCGAGGCCACCCTGCCCCACATCCGCGCCTTCAACACGGCCATGGGTATCGATGAACAGACGCTGATCAACCAGACGCAGGCGACCTTCAAACTGGGCATCCAGTTCGTGGATTGGGGACGGCCCGGCGACAGCTATATCCATCCGTTCGGCGCCTATGGCGAGCCGATCGAGGGGATCGATTTCCACCATGTCTGGGCCGCGCGCCGCGCCATGGGCGACGCCACCGACATCAGCGACTACAGCTATCCAGTCAGGGCGGCCGAGGCGAACCGCTTCCAGCGGCCGGTTTCCGACCCCGGCTCCATGCTGTCCACCTTTAGTTACGCCTTTCAGTTCGACGCGAGTCTCTACGCCGCCTTCCTGCGCCAGGTGTCGTGCGGGCGCGGCGTGGTCCGCACCGAAGGGAAGGTCGTCGATCATGTCCTGAATGTCGCGACGGGCGATGTCGACGCCGTCGTCCTGTCGGACGGGCGCCGCATCTCGGGCGATCTGTTCGTCGATTGCTCGGGCTTTCGCGGACGGCTGATCAATCAGGCGCTGGAGACGACGTTCGAGGACTGGAGCCATTGGCTGCCCTGCGACAGCGCCTTCGCTGTGCCGTGCCAGACGACAGCGCCGGTCGGCCCCTATACCCGCGCGACGGCCCGCGCTGCGGGGTGGCAATGGCGCATTCCGCTGCAACATCGCACCGGAAACGGCCACGTCTTCTCATCGGCCCATATCTCGGACGAGGACGCTGTGGCGACCCTGATGTCTAATCTGGAAGGTCCGGCGCTGGCCGAGCCGCGTCGGCTGAGCTTCAAGACCGGACGACGCCAAAGATTGTGGAGCCGAAACGTCATCGCGATCGGCCTGTCCGGCGGCTTCCTGGAGCCGCTGGAATCCACCAGCATCTATCTGATCCAGTTGGGGATCACGACCTTGCTGGATCTGTTCCCTGACAGGGTCGGAATGGCGGCGGACGCCGAGGAATACAATCGGATCATGGCGCTGGAGTTCGACCGGATTCGTGACTTCCTCGTCCTGCACTATGTCGCCAACCAGCGTGACGAGCCTTTCTGGCGCGAGATGCGAACCATGGCCTGGCCCGACAGTCTGTCGGCCAAGGTCGAGGCCTTTAAGTCGCGCGGTCTGCTGCCCGACTACGACATCGGCGTCTTCCTGCCGCCGAGCTGGCTCGCCGTACTGGTAGGGCAGAACATCGTCCCGAACGGCTGGGATCCGCGCGTCGATCGGCTTGAACCGCACGTCCTGTCCGCCAAGTTGGCAGCCCTGGGCGACGATGTCCGATCAACCGTCGATCGGACCCCCGACCACATGGCCTTCATCCGCGATGCGGCCGCGCGCGTAGGGGGCCTCAGATGAGCGGGACCGAACAGATTTGGGTCATTCAGGGCGGCGGCTTGACGGCCTGGGCGGCGGCGGCGCTGCTAGCCCGCCACCTGCCGTCTGGCCATTCTGTCCGGATCGAAGACGCCGCTCCTCCCGCGCTCGGTGAAGAGCCCGAGGTCGTGATCGCCGATCCAGACGGTGTGCTCGTCCAGTTGTCGGACGGCGCCGACCTGTTGCCGCACGGCCACGGCGGCTTCTTCCTCGGCTCGCTGCTGCAAAACTGGCGCGAGGGGCGAGACATCGCCGTCGCCGAGCAGGAGCCTCTGCCGGGGATCGACGGGGTCGCGTTAGCAGATGTGGTGCTGCGCGCCGCCCGTCAGTCGCCCGCCGCCCCCGACTACGCCGCCCTTCTGGCGCCGCTGCAGTTTCAGGCGCGCGTGATGGCCGCCGGTCGTTACGCTCATCCCAGCCCGGATCGGCAGTCGCCGCGCTCGCTTCTTCGTCCCAGACTGATGCTGGACGCGCGCGTTCTGACGGCGCGACTCCGGGACATCGCCCTGGGCGCCGGCGTGCGAGAGGGTCTGGGCGACATCCGCGAGATCGCGCCCTTCATGACCTTGGACACGCGAGCGACCAGCGCCTTTGACGGCGACGGCGACTGGACCTCGCGCCTGGGCTACGACCGCTGTCTGACCGTGCGCTACGCAGGTGGAGATCACGCGCCGCGTCTGGATATGGCCAGCCTCGAAGAAGGGCTCGCCAGTCGCAGCCCCCTGCCCGGCGGCGGCTTCGCCAGTCTGGCCTACGCCGCAGACCGCACGACCGCTGACGTTGCGAAGGCGGCGCTGATGGCCTGGCTGGGTGATGTTGATGTCGTCGCCCTGTCGGACGTCGCCCTCGCCCCCGGCCTGGATACGCATCCCTGGAGCGGCCGTCGTCTTGCTCTTGGTCCGACGGCGGCGCGCTTTGGCGACGCCTTGGGCCTGGATAGCGCCGCGCTGGAGCGACAGCTGACACAACTGGTCGCATCGCTTCCGGGCGCGTCCGCGCAGATTCCAGCCTGCGCCGAGGCTTATAATGATGCCGTCCTTCGCGACATCACGCACCGCGCGGACCGACTCCATTTGATCCTTCTGTGCGGATCGCAGGGCCAACGACTAGCCCCGGCTGGCGACGACCTTGCGCGTCGCATCGCCCAGTTCACGTCTCGCAACGCCGGCGTCGGCCTGGATGGCGATCCCCACGACGCGCAGCACTGGACACTGCTGATGGCCGGCCTTGGCCTGACGCCGCGCCGTTACGACATCCAGGCCGACCGTCTGGACATCAAGAGCGCAACGGCTTCGTTGGGGCGAATGGTCATGGCTTTCGACCAGACCTTGGCCGCTCTGCCTGCTCATTCTCAGGTCATCGAACGGCTGCGCGAAGGCGGCTGATCCAGAACGAAAAAAGGGGCGTCGATCAGATCGACGCCCCAAGTCTTCGCTCAGAGAAGACGTCTTAGAAGGTGTAGCGCAGGCTGAACGTCACGCGGCGGTCGCTGCGGAAGTAGGACCGGGGGGCCAACGGGCCGGCCTGGTTCGCGCCGTTCAGGTTGTAGGAGGTCTGCTGCTGCGTGACGGTGACCTCGTCCAGCAGGTTGGCGCCATAAAGGCCGATCTTCCAGTTGTCGTTCAGGGTGTAGAAGATCGAACCGTCAAGCTGCCCCGTCGAGTCGTTGAAGATCGGCGAGAACGGATTGATGTCGTCGCGCGGCGTCAGCAGGAAGCCATTGCGCCAGTTGTAGGCCAGACGCGCCGAAAGACGATCCCGCTCGTAGAAGACCGAGAAGTTGTAGGTGTGCTTCGACAGCTGCTGCAGCGGCAGTTCCAGACCCACATAGCGCGGCTCGGTCACGGCGTTGGGGAAGGTCGAAGGCTCCACGTAGGTGTAGTTCGCCTCGATACCCAGCCCGCTCCACAGGCCTGGCAGGAAGCTGTAGGTCTGCTGATAACCGACTTCGAAGCCCTTAATCCAGCCTGAGCCGATATTGACCTGCTGGTTGACCTGGACGTCGGTGGAGACGCCCTGCGCGTTGCTGAACTGCTGGACGGTCGAGCCGCTGGCCAGAATGTCCGATAGGTCCTTGTAGAAGGCGTTGAAGGTCAGCGAGCTGCCCGGCTTGAAATACCATTCCACGCCCAGGTCATAGTTCCATGAGCGCACGCCCGTCAGCTGCGATCCGCCGGTGAAGGTGGTCAGCAGCGGGGCGGTGTTGACGTCGCCGCCGTTGTCCCGGACCTGGTTCATGTCGGTGTAGAACAGGGTGGCGGCAAAGGCCGTCACGCCAAAGTCCGGGCGCGTCATGGCGCGCGACACGGCCCCGCGGAACACCCATTCCTTGTACTTCAGATTGACGTTCAGGCTCGGCAGCCAGTCGTCATAGCTGTTGCCACGCTCAACCTCTTGGAAGCTGCCGTCGCTGAAGGCGACCAGCTGGTTCAGACGGTCGTTCGACAGCAGGCAATAGCCCGGCGCCGATTGACCCGGCTGGATGGTCGAGCAACGGAACTGCGCGATCGCCGCCGCATTGGCCTGGGTCACCGGAATGTTCTGACCCGGGAAGCGCGGGTCGAAACCGTTCGCATCACCGAAGTTCTGCGCGATGTTGGGGCTGGAGATGAAGCCACGCGTCTGGAAGTCGGTCTTGGCGTAGCGAACACCCAGGTTGCCAGTGACGGCGGTGTCCGGACCGAAGACATCATCCCAACCGAAGTCGAACCGGACATAGGCCGATGTCGTCTGTTCGGCCGAGTTGTTGATATCGCCCGGCAGGAAGGGCGTGCCGGCGATGGCGCCCGGACGCTGATCCAGCGGACGCCAGGTTGAGCCCGAGCTGCTCGCTGCAGCCAGGGCCGCTTGCAGCGTGCCGTCCCGATAAGCCGCAATCAGATCGGCTGTCGGATAGAAGCCGTTCATCGGCGTCGGATTGTGACCGCGCTGGAAGTTGGGGAAGTCATACGCTTCGACGGCGAGCGGACCTGTGGTCTGGAACGGCGTGACGCCACCGGCCCAGCTCTCGGAAATCGCACCCCAGTTATAGGCGGTATAGCGACGCGTCTGCTCGCGGTCCGAATAGCGCGCGCCCATGCGAATGGCGCGCAGCGGTGAGTTGTCGAAGTCGTATTTGATGTCCGCCTTGAACGCGGTCTGATCGCCGTCGGACTGTTCGATGTGGTCCATCGCCGAACGATAGTAGAAGTTCGACGGGTCGTTTGTGCTGGCCGAAGGCTGGCCCGACGCGTCCACGAACTGGATGTCCGGCACGCCGTGACGCCCTTCGCCGATCAAGGTGTAGAGCGGCGTGATGGCGCCATAGACGCTCATGTCCAGATCGTCGGCGTTGGCCTTGCTGTACTGCGCATCCAGCCAGATCGACAGGCGATCGGTCGGATGGAATTCGGCGGCCAGAGAGAAGTCTTCGGTCAGGGTCTGCAGATCGCGCTGACGCTTGGGCAGAACCTGCAGGTTCGGCGCATTGCTGACCAGCAGGCCGCTCGTGAAGACGCCGTTGGAATCATAGGTGAACGACTGGCCCGGCAAAGGGGTGGGATTGCCGCCGCTCCCCAGATCAACCTCGACCACGCGCTCGCCCCAGGCCGAGGTCGAATCGGCACGGATATATTCACCGGTCAGCTTTGCGCGGCCGTCGGTGGATTCCCACTGCAGCGAACCATCCAGGGTCGAACGCGAACGGTCGAACTGCTGGGTCCGCACCGCCCCGCCGCGCGGCACATAGCGGCGATCTTCACCGTTCGACAGATCGGACCGATAGGTGAAGTCGGTGAGGTGGCTGCCGTAAGCTTCGGAATACAGGTCGGATTCGCCATAGCTCAAAAGGGCGCCGAACGAGCCGTACTGGGTGTCCCAGACGTTGCTGATCAGGGACGAGAAGCCCAAGCCCGGCTTTTCACGCAAATCGCCATAAGAGCCTTCCGCCGTCGCGCCGAAGACGAACTTGCGGCTGTCGAACGGCTTGCGGGTGCGCAGATCGACCACGCCGGCGATGCCGCCCTCGATCCGGTCGGCCGTTGCGTTCTTGAACACCTGAACACTGGCCAGCAGTTCCGGCGAAACGTCGTTGAAGCCCAGGGCGCGACCCGTGTTCACGCTGAAGGCGTCGCGGCCGTTGAACTCCGAGCGGACGTACGACAGGCCGCGAATGATGACGTTGGAACCTTCGACCGAGAAATGGTCGGGGTCGGTCGGGCCCTGGAAGCGGTTGATGTTCACGCCGGGGATGCGCTGCAGCACCTCGTTGACCGACTTGTCCGGCAGCGCGCCGATGTCGTCGGCGGTCACGGCATCGACGAAGGTGTCGGAGTCGCGCTTGATCGCCTGCGAGGATGCGATCCGCGCGCGGATGCCGGTGACGACCACGTCGTCGACCTGCGCCGCATCGTCCTCGGCCGGGGCCGTCGTCTGCGGCGCCGGCGTCGATTGGGCGTGAGCGGCGGTTGCGCCGACCACGGCGACCGTCAACGCCAGGGCGGACACGGAACGGCGCAGCCTGCGAGCGGCGGGCGCATAGCCGGCTTGGAACATCTCTGACTTCACTTCTGATCCCCCCGAGGACGGTTCAGCCCGTCACAATCGTTTCGGCGGCCTTGATCGACCGTCCGCGAGCGTGTTGGACTACCGATTGACAGCGATGTCAACGCTTCTCGCCAAACTTGTCGCCCTTTTCGATCGGCGGGTTCAGAAGCGGCGCGCGCCCACCATTGCGAAGGACGCCAGTCTGCTGACACGGCTTTCAGGCGGCAGGCCCGGTCTCAAAACGCCTTGCGATTCATCGTCGTCGCCAGAACATCTTCGTGCGTCGGCAGGGCGTCGGCCGTGCGCCAGATGCTGTCTCGGATCGCCGCCAGTCGGCTCAGATTGGCGTCGCGACTGATCACGTCGGAAATCGGGTGACGCCCCTGCGGCGTCAGCCCCTGCCCCACCGCGACCGCCAGCCAACTCGATTCGGAAAAGATGTCATGGTCGCGCCTGACGATCCGACCCGTCTCTTCGAACAGGGCGATTTTGGCCGCCAGCCGGTCCGGGATCGGCATGTCGCGCACCTGGCTCCAGAACGGTCCCGCTCGCTGATTGACCTTGTAGTGCAGGATCAGGAAGTCGCGGACGGTGACGAACTCCTCTTCCATCAACGCGTTGAACTCGCTGCGAAGCCCCTCGCTGTTCTTCTGCGACGGAAACAGGGTGATCAGCTTGGTGATGGCGCTCTGGATCAGGTGAATGCTGGTCGATTCAAGCGGCTCGAGGAATCCGCTCGACAGTCCGACCGCCACGCAATTGCGCTTCCAGCAGTCCTTGCGCCGGCCTGTGGCGAACCGCAGGCGACGCGGCTCGGCCAGGGCCTTGCCCTCCAACCGCGACATCAGCGCGTCCTCGGCCTCCTGATGTGAAATGTGCGCCGAGGAATAGACGTAGCCGTTGCCGACCCGGTGTTGCAGCGGGATGCGCCACTGCCATCCGGCTTCGCGCGCCGTCGAACGCGTGTATGGCGATAACGGCTCCTCACGCTCGCACGGCACGGCGACAGCGCTGTCACATGGAAGCCAGGAACTCCAGTCCTCATAGCCTGACGTCAACTCCTGCTCGATCAGAAGGCCGACGAAGCCGGTGCAATCGATGAAGAAGTCGCCTTCGACGATCCGGCCGTCGTCCAGCCTTACGCCCGCGATATCGCCATCCGCCTGCTGGACCTCGACCACCCGCCCTTCGCGGCGAACGACTCCCAGCCCCTCCGCAAAGCGGCGCAGGAAGGCCGCATAGAGCGCCGCATCGAAATGATAGGCGTAGCCCAGGCTGGACAACGGCGACTGCGGCCCACCCTGCGGATGCACGAAACGGCCACGGCGCGCGGCCTGCCAGGCCATGGAGTAGGTTTCCAACGGCTCCGACCCGCCTTCGGCGCAGGCCTTCAGCCAGAAATGATGAAAGGCGATGCCTTCCATATCCAGCCCGAAAGCGCCGAACGGATGGAAATAGCGCTCGCCCTCGCGCCGCCAGCCGTCGAACTCGATCCCCAGCTTGAACGTGGCCTTGGTCTCACGCAGGAAGTCCGCCTCGTCGATCCCCAGGCGCGCGTTGAACTTCAGGATTTCGGGGATCGTCGCCTCGCCGACGCCGATGATGCCGATCGCCTCGGATTCGACCAAGGTCACGGTCTTGCCTGCGCCCTCGAACGCCTGCGCCAGCGCCGCCGCCGCCATCCACCCGGCCGTCCCACCCCCGACGATGATGATGCGATCTATGATTGAGCCGTCAGACAACGCCGATCTCCATAGAAAAATGGGCGCTCCGACCCAACGTCGCCCATAGCGTCATTCTCACGCGGCGGCGAGATAGTAAGCGGATCGTCGTTAGCCCATCAGTCGCCGCAGGAACCCCGGCGCCTTGTAGGTCGAGCGGTTCATGACCACCCCGGCGATCTTGCCGCCGACGGCTTCGATCTCGTCGCGCAGGATGACCGGCGCATGGGCGGCGGTACTTTCAGCCGCAATGACCAGCACCGTCATGTCCACGAAGGGCGCCAGGATGATCGCCATGTCGTTGCGGTCGGCGGCGGGGGCGTCGATCACGATGGTGTCGGCGTGGGGTCGCAGCGCCTCCCAGTAGCGGGGCTCTCCGACCGCCTCGACCCGGTGACCCGATCGCAGCGCTTCCATGTGGAAATGCGTCACCCACAGTCGGCCGCCTAGGCAGGACCGCGCCGTCAGCAGCCGCGAGTCCGGCACCGGCTTGCCGTCGCGCCCGGTCACGCGCGGCGTCACGGCGTAGAAGCTTGAGCCGTCGGGCGAGCCTTGCGCCGCCTTGCCGACCTGGCCGAACCGATCCGGCTCGGCCGACACCGTCTCCAGCTGACCCTGTTGCGCCAGGTCGCCGTCGATCAGCCAGACGGGCTTACGGGCCCGCACCGCCGCCAATCGGGCGAACTCACGCGCCACGGTCGAGACGCCCTCGCCGGTCGCGGCTGAGGCGAACTGGATCACGCGCGCGCGGTGCGCCGGCGCCGGTCCCAGCGCCGCCCAAAGGCCCGCCATTTCTGAAGTCAGATCGACCATCGAATCGCCAAGGCGCTCCCTAAGCCCTCAGCCTAGCACGACTTTACCTACGCCGCCTTGGCGGGCGCGACGGCCAGGACCGGCATGTCCAGGGTGCGGCTGACCGAGGCCGGGGTCGTGAAGCCGCGGCGCGTGAACACCCGCAACAGACCCACGCACAGGGCGGTGAAACCCGCGAACAGGAAGACCGCCGCCAGCAGCGGGATCTTCAGGCTCTTGCCCGTCGCCGGCGGCTGGGCGCGTTCGATGACGGTGACGTTGTCGGCGCCGGCGGCGACCAGGGCATTGTCGGCGCGGCTCTGCGTCTCGCGCTGCTGGAACTCTCGGATGGAGGCGCTCAGCACTTCGCGATTGCCGGCCAAAGTCGTGTTCTCGGATTCCAGCGCCGTCAGCCGCGCCTGACGCGAACGGATGTCGGCCAGCTGCCGGTCCAGGACCGCCAGACGCGCCGCCAGCGAGTCGCGCTCGGCTCGGGTGTTGATCCGCGTCGTCTCCAGCTCGGTCCAGACGGGGTTCGGCCCGGTGCGGACCTCCTTGGCCCCGACGGCCGTGCCGGTCGCGACATAGGCTTGCAGTTGGTTGATCCGCGCCTCGATGTCCTTCACCGGCTGGGCGTCGGGCTGATAGCGCGACAGCAGTTGCTCGCGCTCGGTGCGCAGTTGCAGCACCTGGTCCTGGGCCGAAATGTTCAGATCCTGCTGCAAGGCCACCTCCGCCGGCGTTCCCGCCTGCTGCGCGATCAGGGTGTTCAGCCGCTGTGCGGTCTGGTTCAGCTGGCTCTGCGTCGACATCCGGTCGGTGAAGACCGTCTGATAGGTCGCCGCCAGCGTCGCCTTGGCCGCCGTGAAGTCGCCGATGTCGTTGGACGCCAGGAAGGCCTCGTAGGCGCGGTCCGCATTGCCGAGTTCATCCTCGAAGGCGATGCGTTGGCTGGCGATGGCCGGCGTCTTGTCCTGGAAGACTTCGCGGCGATAGATCAGATATTGCTCAATGATCGTGTTCAGGACCCGGGCCGCCCGTTCGGGATCGTCGGCCTTGTAGGTCAGGTGGATGACCGCGCTTCCCGGCGCCGTGGCAACGCCCAGACTGCTGCCGACGGCCTTCAGCGCGGCGGACCGCGCGGCCTGCGGACTGCCCTTGGGCTGCTCGCCCAGGATGGCGGCGGGGCCGAGAACATCGACCACCTTTTGGCGTACCGCGCTGGAGCTCAAAATGGCGGCTTCCGAGTTGGCGACCTCGTCGCCCTGCGGCGCCTGCCCCCGCTCGGCCGTGCCGACGCGCGGCTGATAGACGTATTCCTGACCCACGCCGGCGAAGACCGAGCCGGTGGCGGTGTAGCTCTTCTTCAGCGTCATGGCGGCGGCGAACCCCAGCCCGAGGATCACCACGAAGACGACGATCATCAGCAGCAGTTCGCGGAACAACAGGCCGATCACGTCCAGAACGCCGTAGCGCGGCCTTGTGGTGACGTGTGCGGTGGAGCGCATCGGGCGGGCCGAATCCCTTGAAAGGCGTGTGGTCCTCACCCTTCGCCCACCGGCGTTAACCGATGATTACCCATAACCGGCGAGGTTGCCCGATATCCCTCGTCGAGGCCGACCGATTCCCATGCTGACCGATCGCCGCCTGTTTCTGCTGACCCTGGGTTCAGCCTCCATCGCCGCCTCGTTGGCGGGCTGCGGAGGCGTGATCGGGGATCGTGACGCCGGGCGACTTGACCAGTCGCCCTACGATGATCTCGCCGGCCTGTCGTTCGCCCGTTGGACGGATCAGGAGCCGGAATATCTGCTCTATCCCGGGGACGAGATCGAGGTGGCGACGCCGACGGCCTCGGAATTGACCCGGACGGTCAAGGTCGGTCCCGATGGTCGCATCGCCCTGCCCCTGATCGGATCGGTCATGGCGGCGGATCGCACCCTGCCCCAGCTTCAGCAGGTCGTGTCGGCGGCCTATGCGACCCAGCTGGTGCGCCCTGTTGTCGAGGTCACCCTGCGCCAGGCCGGCCCGATCCGCGTTTGGGTCGATGGCGAGGTGCGCAACCCGGGCGTCTTCGAAATGATCGGCGATCTGGACGCCTATCAGGCGGTGATCCAGGCCGGTGGTTTCGCCCCGACGTCGCGTCAGGACAGCGTGGCCCTGATCCGTCGCGGTCCGGGTGGATCGCGCATGATGCGTGTGGTGGACCTGCGTCCGCGTCGCGGCGAGGTCGTGCCCTTGCGGCGTGGCGACATCGTCTTCGTGCCGCGTTCGACGCTGGGCGAACTGGCGGCCTTCTTCACCCAGGTGCGCGCCGCCCTGCCTATCGGCTTCAGCTATTCGATCAACGGATCGAACGGCAACGGCTACGCCCAGTTCTAGGTGGTCGTTTAGGCGACCAGTTGCACCATGCCTTGGTCGATATAGCGCCGCGCGGCCTTCTGGGCCTCAGCGATCTCCTCGCGTTCCATCTCCAGGCTCATCTCGCGGCGATAGACGCGCGCCTCGATCGAGCCCTTCATGGCCGCCAGGTTGAAGATCATGTGGGCCGACACCCGGTCCATCGGACAACCGCCCGATCCAGCCGAATACATCATGCCCAGTTTGAACAGGTCGTCGCCGGACATGTCCGGGGTCGGCAGGGGCAGACCGTCGTCGTGGGCCTGCAGGTCGTGCGCCATTTCTTGCGCGTTCATCACCGTATCTCCTCAACGGGCGCCATTCTGGGCCCACCTCTGAGACGCCATCAAATACCGGTGGTTTGAAGTTAAAGTTAACAGTGAAATGGGTCGTACGGACTTTTCAGTAAAGCAGATATGAATACTTCCGGCGCGATTCAGACCTCGGAAATCTCTGGTAAATCTCTCGTTCACGCCTCGTCGGCGCGGCCCACGCGCGCGTTGCAAACCTGACGGGATCGTTCAGCGGGCATTCAGGCGCGAAATCCGACCTTGGTTATCATTAACGGGTCGGATCGGCATATCCGTCGGCGGCCCAGAATGGAGCACGAAGATGAACCGCCTCACCAAGGCCGCCGTCGTCGCCCTCGCCCTGTCGACCACGGCCGTGCCGATGCTCGTTCAGGCCCAGGACCGCGACCGCCGCGAGTATCGTCAGGATCGCCGTGACGACCGCCGCGACTACCGCCAGGAACGTCGTGAAGATCGCCGCGACTGGCGCGACGGTCGCTATGACAGCCGCCAGGACTATCGCCGCGACCGCCGCGACGATCGGCGTGATTATTGGGCCGAACGCCGTGACGACCGTCGTGACTGGCGCAACGACCGCTGGGATCGCAACAACAGCAACTGGTGGCGCGGGCGCGCCGACTTCCGTGGCTATAACGGTCCGCGCGCTGGGTACTGGTATGCGCCCAGCTATGGCTACTACCGGGTCGAGCCGCGCTACAACAACTATCGCTGGCGCACGGGCGGATACCTGCCCTACCAGTATCGCAACTACTACGTCCGCGACCCCTATGTTTACGGCCTTCGCGAGGCGCCCCGCGGCTATCGCTACGTCCACGCCGGCAACGACATCCTGATGATCGCCGTGGCCAGCGGCCTGATCGCCAGCGTGCTCTCGGGCGTCTATTAAGCCCGTTATAATCGGACGATCGAACCCCGCAGGTCTTGCCTGCGGGGTTCTGCTTTTTCGGACAGCCCCTTGATTGCGAACAGTGTTCAGCCTGGGTTCATCGCCACAGATCGATGATCGCCTCAAGCCGCCGGAGACCCGGCGTGCAGGAACCAAAGACCATGAAACGCCTCCTGATGGCTTTCACCGCCATCGCCGCTGTCGCCGGCCCGCTTGCAGCTCCGATGCAGGCCCTTGCCCAGGAACAGGAACAGGAACAGCGAGAGCCGCCGCGTCGTGAACGCCCCTATGGCGGCGCAGATCGCCCGCAAATGTCGGATGATGGGTCTCGCGAACCTCGGTTTGGACGTCCTAACCGCCCGGTCGACGACACGCCCCGTCCTGAGCGTCCCAGCCGACCCGCAAACGATACGCCCCGTCCCGAGCGCCCGTCGGGTGGCGAACGTCCCAATGCAGGCGGCCAGCGTCCCGACCGCCCCGAAGGCGGTTGGAACCGGCCTGATCGCCCGAACACCGGCGGCCAGCGTCCAGAGCGGCCCGAAGGCGGCTGGAACCGGCCTGATCGTCCCAACACCGGCGGCCAACGCCTCGACCGACCCGAAGGCGGTTGGAACCGTCCCGATCGCCCGAACACCGGCGGCCAGCGTCTCGACCGGCCCGAAGGGGGCTGGGACCGACCCGATCGGCCCGACCGCCCAAATGCTGGCGTTCAACGCCCCGACCGTCCCGGAAACGGCTGGAACCGTCCCGACCGTCCAGGCTCGGGCTGGAACAACGGTCGTGACCGCGACCGTCAGCACCGCGAGTTCCGCCAGCGCTTCAACGGCGATCAATGGCGACGGAATTTCTATCGCAACCACCGCTCGGACTGGTGGCGCAATGATCGGCGCTTCAGGGGTTACAACGGCGTGCGCGTCGGCTTCTACTTCGCGCCGGGTTGGGGCTACTACAGCGTGCCGCGCTCCTACTGGGGTCGGTCGTGGTCGGTCGGCCAGTATCTGCCGGATGCCTTCTGGCGCTATCAGCTGAACGACTGGCGCACCTACGGCCTGGGCTATCCGCCCGAGGGCACGCGCTGGGTTTCCGTCGACAACACCCTGTATCTGATCGACGAATACGACGGCTATATTATCGACGTCATCCGCGACGCCTGGCGCTGGTAACAGCAAAGGCCCGGAGAGCAATCTCCGGGCCTTCTTTCTAGCTGATGTGTCGCTCAAGCAGCGAGCGACCGCGTCGCGAGCGTTAGCGACCAGCCGGGGGTTTGGGGCCGCAGCCCCCAAGCCTTAAAGGCCCAGCTTGGCCTTCAGGATGTCGTTGACCGCCGCCGGATTGGCCTTGCCGCCCGTGGCCTTCATGACCTGACCGACGAACCAGCCGATGGCCTGGGGCTTTTCAGCCACGGCCGCCGCCTTGTCCGGATTGGCGGCTATGATCTCGTCCACGGCCTTTTCGATGGCGCCGGTGTCCGTGACCTGTTTCAGGCCATGCTTCTCGACCACCTCGGCCGGCGAGCCTTCGCCGTTCCAGACGTGATCAAAGACTTCCTTGGCGATCTTGGACGAGATGACGTTCGTCTCAATCAACTCCACCAGCTGCGCAATGTGCGCCGCCGGCAGCGGGTTCTGGCTGAAGTCCTTGCCCTCGGCCGCCAGGCGCGCCGACACCTCGTTCGTGACCCAGTTGGACACCAGCTTGGCGTCGCGGCCTTTGGCGGCGGCTTCGAAATAGTCGGCCTTGGCCTGTTCCGAGATCAGCACGATGGCGTCGTATTGCGACAGGCCATAGTCCGCCATCAGACGCTTGCGCTTGTCGTCGGGCAACTCGGGCAGCGACGCCTTGATCTCGGCGATCCAGGCCTCTTCCAGATCCAGCGGCAGCAGGTCGGGATCGGGGAAATAGCGATAATCCTGCGCCTCTTCCTTGGACCGCATGGAGCGCGTCTCGCCGGCCGTCGGGTCGTACAGGCGCGTCTCCTGGGTGATCGAACCGCCGTCTTCCAGGATCTCGATCTGGCGGCGCGCCTCATACTGGATCGCCTGAGAAATGAAGCGGAAGCTGTTGACGTTCTTGATCTCGCAGCGCGTCCCCAGATAGCTGAAGTCGCCCGTCTCCTTGAACTTGTCGTAGTTGCCGGCCCGGCAGACCGACACGTTCACGTCGGCCCGCAGATTGCCCTTCTCCATGTCGCCGTCGCAGGTGCCCAGATAGATCAGGATGGTCCGGATCTTCTTCACATAGGCCACCGCCTCGTCCGGCGTGCGCAGGTCGGGACGCGAGACGATCTCCATCAGCGCCGTGCCGGCCCGGTTCAGATCGACGTAGCTTTCGGTCGGCGACAGGTCGTGGATCAGCTTGCCCGCATCCTGCTCCAAGTGCAGCCGCTCGATGCCGACGTTGAAGAAGCTGCCGTCCTCGGCCTCCACCTCGACCACGCCTTCCCCCACGATGGGGTAATAGAGCTGACTGATCTGATAACCGGTCGGCAGGTCGGGATAGAAGTAGTTCTTGCGGTCGAACTGGCTGCGCCGGTTGATCTGCGCGCGCAGGCCCAGACCCGTCTTCACCGCCTGTTCGACGCAGTGTTTGTTCAGCGTCGGCAGCATGCCGGGAAAGCCCGCATCCACCAGCGACACCTGCTCGTTCGGCCCCGCGCCGAAGCCGACGGCGGCCCCGGAGAACAGCTTGGCCTTCGACGCCACCTGGGCGTGGATTTCCAGGCCCATGACGATTTCCCAATCGCCGGTGCGGCCTTTGATGGTCTTGGTATTGTCGCTCATGCTCACCACCACTTGCCCGGCTTGGCCGTGAAGCCCGCCGCCCGTTCCAGCGCGGCGCCGACCTGGAAGACCGTCGCCTCGTCCAGCGCCTTGCCGATGACCTGCAGACCCAGCGGCAGGCCGCCGGCGTCCACGCCCGCCGGCACCGAAATGCCCGGCAGGCCGGCCAGATTGGTCGTCACCGTGAAGACGTCGTTCAGATACATGGTCAGCGGGTCGATCTGCTTGTCGCCCAGCGCGAACGCAGCCGACGGCGTCGACGGCGTCAGGATGGCGTCCACCTGGCCCCAGACGTTGTCGAAGTCCTCAGCGATGCGGCGACGAACCTTCAGCGCCTTGACGTAGTAGGCGTCGTAGAAGCCGGCCGACAGCACATAGGCGCCGATGGTCAGGCGACGCTGGACCTCCTTTCCGAAGCCCTCGGCGCGCGAGGTCGCGTACAGGTCGTCCAGCGACTTGAAGTCCTCCGCCCGATGCCCGAACCGCATCCCGTCGTAGCGAGCCAGGTTCGACGAGGCCTCGGCCGGCGCCACGATATAGTAGGTCGGCAGGGCGTATTTGGTGTGCGGCAGGCTGATCTCGACGATCTCGCAGCCGGCGTCCTTCAGCCAGGCCACGCCTTGATCCCACAGGGCCTGGATCTCGGCCGGCATTCCGTCCACGACATATTCGCGCGGCACGCCGATGCGCAGACCCTTGACCGACTTGCCGACCGACTGGGTCCAGTCGGGCGTGGCGATGTCCAGACTGGTCGAATCCTTGGCGTCGAACGAGCACATGGATTGCAGCAGCAGGGCCGCGTCCTCGACCGTCTTGGTGATCGGCCCGGCCTGGTCCAGCGACGACGCGAAGGCCACCATGCCGAAGCGGCTAGCGCGGCCATAGGTCGGCTTGATCCCGACCGTGCCGGTGAAGGCGGCGGGCTGGCGGATCGAGCCGCCCGTGTCCGACGCCGTCGCGGCCAGGCACAGGTCGGCCGCCACGGCCGAGGCCGAACCGCCCGACGAACCGCCCGGCGTCAGGTCGGCGTTCGAGCCGGTTGATTTCCACGGGTTCTTGACCGGACCGAAGGCCGAGGTTTCGTTGGACGAGCCCATGGCGAACTCGTCCATGTTCAGCTTGCCCAGCATGACCGCCCCGTCGCGCCACAGATTGGCGGTGACGGTCGATTCATACGGCGGTACGAACCCCCGCAGCATGTCGGAGCCGGCCGTCGTCTGCACGCCCTCGGTGCAGAACAGGTCCTTGATCCCCAGCGGCGCGCCTTCCAGCGCCCCGGCCTGACCGGATGCGATGCGGGCGTCGGACGCGCGCGCCATGTCCATGGCCTTGTCCGCCGTCACCTCGACATAGGCGTTCAGCGTCGGGTTCGAGGCCTCGATGGTGGTCAGGAAGGCCTGGGTGATTTCGGCCGAGGTGAAGTCCTTGGCCTTCAGCCCGTCGATGGCGCCCTTCAGGGTCAGTTTGGTCAGGTCGCTCATGACTATTCGACCACCTTGGGCACGACGAAGAATCCATCCGCCGACTTGGGCGCATTCGACAGGACCGCATCGACCTTGGCGCCGTCGGTGACGACGTCCTCGCGCAGGCGCAGCGGCTGGGCGACGTTCGAGGTCATCGGCTCCACGCCTTCGACATCCACCTGATCCAACTGCTCGATCCAGGCCAGGATGCCGTTCAGCTCCTGCGCCAGCGGCTCCAGCCGGTCCTCGGGGGTCTTGATGCGGGCGAGATGCGCAACCTTGCGCACCGTCGCAGCGTCGATGGCCATGCGGCCCTCCAACACACAAAATGAAAACGAAGCGGTCGGATTAGCCGCCCGCACTGGGATTCACAAGGATCAGCCGCCCGTCATCAGGCGTGATCTCACTGCGACGTGCTGACGGACACGGCATCCGGCGGCGTCTCGCCGCTCGGCGGGAAGTCGATCTGCACGGCGCGCTCCACTTTCAAGATGTCCCCGTTCGGCCCCGCCGTGTCCTGACGCACCGCCAGGACCACGCGACCGGCCTTCACCTCCACGACCTTCCATTCGGCGTAGTCGCCCAAAGGATAGGCGCGCCAGCCTTCGGCCGAGCCGCCGAACAGGGCGAAATAGGTCACCAGACCATTCACCGCCGGATCACCGCCCGACAGACTGAAGACCTTGGCGTTCTGCTCCGGCAGGGCCTGCAACTGCGACACGTCGGCCGCCGTGCCGATTTCCTCGCGTGCAGCGGCCGGGCGCTGTTCGGCAGGCCCGACCGGCTTGGTGGTCTGTGACGGGGCCGCACGCGTGATTGCGGCCGGCGTTGGCGCGGCTGCCGCGATCTGAGTATCCTGTGCGGCCGGGGTCTTGGCCGGCGCATCGGATTGTCCGCACCCACTCAGCACCAGCCCGAAAGCCGTCATCACCGCTGTCGCCGTGCGCATGTCATCGTCCTTTCCTGTCGCTCATCGTCACCATCGCCTTTGACTTCGGCCCGCGCCAGTCCTAACCGCAGGCCGTGCCCGTCCTCGACCTCCTCGACCTGCCCGCCGCCTGCCCGCCCGACACGCCGTGGATGGGGCTGGATCTGGGCGAGAAGACCATCGGCGTCGCCGTGTCGGATTCCACGCGCCTGATCGCCTCGCCGCTAGAGCTGATCCGCAAGTCCAAGTTCACGCAGGAAGCCGAACACCTGTTCAAGCTGATGGCGCATCGCAAGGTTTCGGCCCTGGTCATCGGCCTGCCCGCCAACATGGACGGCACCGAAGGTCCGCGCGCCCAGTCGTGCCGCGCCTTCGCCCGCAATCTGGAGCGGCTGCGGCCCGTCAACATCGCCTTCTGGGACGAGCGCCTGTCCACCAGCGCGGTCGAGCGCTTCCTGATCGAGGATCTGGACCTGAACCGCAAACGCCGCGCCCAGGTCGTGGACCGCACCGCCGCCGCCTGGATTCTGCAAGGGGCGCTGGACCGGGTTCGGGATCAGGCGACCTGGGTTTGACGGCCCTGATCGCCGGCGTCCTGCCGATCTTTCTCATGATCGCCCTGGGTTACGGCCTCAGAAAGTCCGGCTTCCTGCCCGACGAGGCCTGGCGCCCGATCGAGAAGCTGTCGATCAACATCTTCTATCCCAGCTTCCTGATCCCGGCGATCTGGCACGCCGATCTCGCCGGCGGCGGCGCGACCGTGGCGGGCGCTGCGGCGGTGGGCGCGACCCTGATCGTGGCGGCGGCGACCTTGGCGGCCAAGCCCCTGATCACACTGGACGGCCCGGCCTACACCAGCGTCTTTCAGGGCGTGATCCGCTGGAACAGCTTCGTCTTCGTGCCGGTGATCCAGTCGGTCTATGGCTCGGAAGGCACGGCGCTGGCCGCGGTCGCCATCGCCTTCATCATTCCCGTCACCAACATCGCCTGCGTCGCCGTGCTGGCGAAATGGGGTTCGCTGCGGCGCGAACCTTCGGTCGTCGGCCTGATCAAGTCGATGCTGGCCAATCCGATCCTGCTGGCCTGCCTGATCGGCTTGGCGCTGAACCTGTTGCGCGTGCCGCTGATCCCTGGCCTGTCGGATGCGATGGACCTGCTGGGCGCCGCCGCCCTGCCGCTGGGCTTGATCGTCGCCGGGGCGGGGCTGTCCTTCGCCGAGGTCAAACGACGCCGCACGACCATCGCCGCCGTCAGCTTGGTCAAGCTAGGGGTCATGCCGCCGCTGATGTGGTTCATCGCCTGGACCCTGGGCGGCGACAGCCTGGCGCAGGGCATCGCCCTGATCTGCGGCGCCGCGCCCGGCTCGGCCGCCTCCTACATCCTGGCGCGTCAGATGGGCGGCGACGCGCCCCTGATCGCTGGCGTCATCGCCCTTACCACCGTGGGCAGCGCCGTGGTCATTCCCATCCTGCTGGCCCTGTTCCACTTCACCTGACTGGCGCCGCACACTGGCAATGGGAGCGACTCCCGCCTATAGCCGCGTCTCGATGACCCAGCCCGCTCAAGTCACCGATCAGACCATCCGCGACCGGCTGGTTCCGTTCCCCAAACCGCACTTCCTGGCCGCATCGGACCTCGATCCGTATGTGACGCCGCAGTTGCTGGATCTGGGCGACGCCTTCGTCGACTTCAATCGCCAGTCGTCCAAGGCCCTTGACCTGCTGCACGGCCGCACGGTCGTGAACCTGTTCTTCGAGAACTCGACCCGCACCTCCTCCTCCTTCGAAATCGCCGCCAAGCGGCTGGGCGCGGACGTCGTCACCATGCCGGTCGCCGCCTCCTCGGTGAAGAAGGGCGAAACCCTGATCGACACGGCGGTCACCCTGAACGCCATGAAGCCCGACATTCTGGTCATCCGCCACTCGGCCTCGGGCGCGGCCGAACTGCTCAGCCAGAAGGTCGGCTGCGCCGTCGTCAACGCCGGCGACGGCCGCCACGAACACCCGACCCAGGCCCTGCTGGATTTGCTGTCCATGCGCCGCGCCTTCGGCGATGTGACCAGCCTGACCGTCGCCATCTGTGGCGACATCACTCACAGCCGCGTGGCCCGCTCCAATGTCGCCCTGCTACAGATGATGGGCGCGCGCGTCCGCCTGATCGGCCCGCCGACCCTGGTGCCCGGCGACGCCGACCGCTGGGGCTGCGAGGTCTTCCATGACATGCGCGAAGGTCTGAAAGGCTGCGATGTGGTCATGATGCTGCGCCTGCAGCTGGAGCGGATGGCCGGCGCCCTGGTGCCCTCGACCCGCGAATATTTCCGCTTCTGGGGCCTGGATCGCGAGAAGCTGGCCTGGGCCAATCCCGGCGCCCGGGTCATGCACCCCGGGCCCATGAACCGCGGCGTCGAGATCGATTCCGACGTGGCCGACGACCTGGACGTCTCCCTGATCCAGGATCAGGTCGAAATGGGCGTCGCCGCCCGCATGGCCGTGCTGGCCTCCCTCTCCGCCCGTTGGGGAGACGCCCGATGACCACCGTCGCCATCATCAACGCCCGTCTGCTCGACCCCGCTACGGACTATGACGGCCCAGGCGGCCTGCTGATCCAGGACGGCCGCATCAGCCGCGTGATCCATGGTCCGACGCCGGACCTGGCGGCGGATCAGATCATCGACGCCGACGGTCTGTGCCTTGCGCCCGGCCTGATCGACATCCGGGTCAAGACCGGCGAACCCGGCGCCGAGCCCAAGGAGACACTGAAGTCCGCCAGCCTGGCCGCCGCCGCCGGGGGCGTGACGACCATCGTGGTCCAGCCCGACACCGATCCCGCCGTCGATGACCCCGCCATGATCGACTTTATCCAGCGACGCGGCGCAGCGCTGAACCTGGTCAACGTCCGCGCCGCCGGCGCCGCGACCAAGGCCCTGGACGGTCAGCGCATGGCCGAGATCGGCCTGATGGACGAGGCCGGCGCCCTGTATTTCACCGACGGCGACAAGGTGATTGTCAACAGCCGCACCCTGCAACGGGTGATGAGCTACGCCGCCGCCTTCAACGCCCTGATCGCCTGCCGCCCGGCCGACCGCTGGCTGACGGAAGGCGCGGTCGCCGCCTCAGGCGAACTGGCCACGCGCCTGGGCCTTTCCGGCAGCCCTGCCATCGCCGAGCGGATCGGGCTGGAGCGCGACCTGGCCCTGGTCGAACAGACCGGTGCGCGGTTCCTGGTGGATCAGATTTCGACCGAGGGCGCCTTGGACACCCTGGCCCGCGCCCGCGCCAAGGGCCTGGAGGTCGCCGTCAGCGTCTCGATCAACCACCTGTGCTTCAACGAGGTGGACATCGGCGATTACCGCACCTTCTACCGGCTAGACCCGCCGCTGCGCTCCGAAGCCGACCGCCAGGCCCTGATCGAGGCCGTGCGCGAGGGCCTGATCGACGTCATCACCTCGGCCCACGCCCCGGCTCCGGCCGAGGACAAGCGCCGCCCCTTCGCCGAGGCCGCGCCCGGCGCGATCGGCCTGGAGACCCTGCTGCCCGCCGCCCTGACCCTGCATCACGAAGACGGTCTGGACTTGCTCGACGTGCTGCGTCCCCTGACCCAGGGCCCCGCCGCCCTGCTCGGCCTCGACGCCGGCGTCCTGGCCGAGGGCGCCCCCGCCGACGTCATCCTGTTCGACGCCGGGGCCCCCGTCATCATCGACGCCGACGCCCTTCACTCCAAGTCCAAGAACTCGCCCTTCGACGGCCGCCGGCTTCAGGGCAAGCTGATCGGAACCTGGGTGGGAGGTCGAAAGGTTCACTGACGCCAGGCGTCACGCCGTCAGCATCCGCTTCACCACCGCCTTGAACGGCGCGGTCGCCTGACCGGCGCGCAGCATGGCGCCTCGCGCCAGTCGGGCCGGCGGCGTCTCTTGCGTGAACAGGCGCACCAGAGCGTTCGTGCCTTGATAAAGCGGCCAGCTGGCCAGTCGCTGCTCATGCTGGTATCGCGCCAGCAGACGGCCCGAACCGATGTCTTCCCCTCGCGCCCCGCGCACCACCTTGGCCAGAGTCTCCTGCCCGCGCAGACCCAGGTTAAAGCCATGGGCGGTGACCGGGTGCATTCCCACCGCCGCATCACCGATCAGGGCGAAGCCCTCGCCCGCGAACCGATGACTCCAGGTCGTAGCCAGCGGATAGGCGTGGCGCGCACCCGCCAGTTCCAACCCGGTCATCCGCCCCTTCAACCGCCGCTCCATGGACGATGCAAAGGTCTCGGGCGATTGCGCCATCACGTCCGCAATCGCCGGCGCCGCCAGGGTCATGACCACCGAAGACATCCGCTGCTCAGGGTCCGCGACCGGCAGCAGGGCGATGGTCTGGCCGTGGTCGAACCACTCGGTCGCCACATGGCCGTGCGCCTGATCATGCCGCATCCGGCAGACCATCATCGAACGCCCCAGCCGATTGATCTCGGCCCCCACGCCCAGTCGGTCCCGCATGAAGGAAAACCGCGAATCCGCCGCCACGATCAGATCGGCCCGGATCGTCGTCCCGTCGTCCAGCGTCAGCCGTCCGCGCGGCCTTCGAGGCTCGATCCGACAGTCGGCCACCCGCCGTCCGGCCAGCAGATCGACGCCCGCCTGACCCTCGACGACTTCGAACAGCGCGCGCCGGATCAGATGATTGGGGATCAGCACGCCCAAGCGGTCCGCGTCCGCCGCGCCAAAGGTCAGGGCGAAAGGCGAACCGCCGTCCAGCACCCGCGCCTGGCGCAGGTCCGAGATGTCATCGGCCGGGATCCGGTCCCACACACCCATCGTCTTCAAAAGGCGCATCGAACGGTGCGTCAGCGCGATCTCGCGTCCGTCGAAGTTCGGATCCCGCAGGCTCGTCTCTGCCTGCCCCTCGATCATGACCACGGACAGCCCGGCTCCCGCCAGCGATCGGACGAAGGCCAGGCCCGCCGGTCCGGCCCCAACCACGGCGATATCGAATGTCAGATGCTGGCTCATTGACGCGCTTCTGCCCGATCGCAACGCCGCCGCCCTTGATGCAGCGCAAACCCAGGCAAGTCAGCGCGGGCGAGGACAGGTCGCGGCCTTGGCTACTTCGGCGCCCAGCACCGATTTGACGGCCAGCGGCGTGTCGGTGGCGATCACGGTGACGCCCTGGCGCACCAGATCGCGGTATTCCGAGACGTCCCCGTCGGCGGCGTAGCGGTCGTCGCGGCGCACGCCCTCGGCGCCCAACGTGCCGAACTGAACCTCGACCCCGGCCTCGCGCAAGGCGCGCCACAGCGCCGGACGCTCCTCGCGCGTGCCGGTCCAGGCCAGAATCTGCGCCGGGTTCAGCCCGCTCAGATCATCGACCCCGCCTAGTCCGGCCGAGATCATCATCTCCGGCGCCATGGCCGCCACCGCCCGTGCATCGGCGTCATTATAGGTGATCAGGATCACCCGGTTGCCGGCCCGCGACTGACGCACCTGATCGATCACCGCCCGCGCCAGATCGACCGTGGTCTCGCCGTCGGCGGGTTTCAGGTCGATGCTGGCGATGGCGCCCACGCGTCCGGCGGCGTCCAGCGCCTCGCCCAGCGTCGGCGGCGCGGCGCGCGTCAGGGCGCCGTTCGACGCCTTCAGCCGCGCCAGTTTCACCTGGGCCAGCGTCAGGTCAGCGACCCGCCCGCGTCTTGTCGTCGTCCGGTCCATGGTGTCGTCGTGCATCAGAACCAGCTGCCGGTCCCTGGTCAGGACGGCGTCCAGCTCCAGGATCGCATTGGGGATCGCCCGGCCTGTCGCCTCGATGGCGGCGATGGAATTCTCGGGCTGGTCCAGCGCCGAGACCGCCCGGTGCGCCGAGATCGCCACGCCGCCGTCCCGCACGCAGTCGAAATAGGCCGCCATGGCCGGACCCGACGACGGCGCAGACGCCACCGGCCGCGCCCCGACGCAACCTGACGTCGAAAGCAGCAGCAGGGTCGCGGCGGCGGCGGAAATACGGGTCATGGATCGGCTCCGGAAAGACGCGCGGACCAAACGCTGCGCCGATCATCGGGTCAAGAGGTCGGATCGCCCTTGCTCCCGACCGCCCCGCGACGCATTTTGCCGCAACGACACGCGGGGAGCGAATCAACGTGCAGGATCTAGTGGCCCAAAATTCCGAGACATTGGCTTTCGGGACCTTGGCGCTGGTGGCGCTGGGCGGCTATCTGCTCGGCTCGATTCCGTTCGGCGTGGTGATCACGCGTGCGGCCGGCGCCGGCGACGTGCGCAACATCGGCTCGGGCAATATCGGCGCGACCAATGTCCTGCGCACCGGCCGCAAGGACCTGGCCCTGGCCACCCTGCTGCTGGACGCCGGCAAGGGTGCGGTCGCCCTGCTGATCGCCCGTCATCTGTTCGGCAGCGAGCTGGCCGGCGCCATCGCCGGCGGCGCGGCCTTCCTGGGACATCTGTTTCCCGTCTGGCTGGGCTTCAAGGGCGGCAAGGGCGTCGCCACCTTCTACGGCCTGCTGCTGGCCGCCGCCTGGCCGCTGGGCCTGATGGCGGGGGCGGTCTGGCTGCTCTGCGCCTTCCTGTTCCGCTATTCGTCACTGGCGGCGCTCATTTCATCGGCGACCGCGCCGCTGCTGGCGCTTCTGCCGCTCGCCGTCGTCGGTCTCCCGGTCAGCCTGCCCGTCCTGGCCCTGACCGTCTTCGCCGCCGTCCTGATCTGGGTTCGACATCACCAGAACATCGCCCGGCTTCTGAAGGGCGAGGAACCGCGCATCGGGGCCAAGAAGGCGTGAGCCTGGACCCGGCGGAACGCTTCGCCCGGCTGCGGCTCGCCCGCACCGACCGCATCGGCCCCGTCGCCTTCACCCAACTGATCGGCCGCTATGGCTCGGCCCTCAGCGCGCTGGACGCCCTGCCCGATTTGGTGCGCAAGTCCGGGGCCACCTCCGTTCCGCCTCCCGTCGAGACGGTCGAACGCGAGATCGCCGCCGGCGACGCCATCGGCGCCCGCCTGCTGGTGCTGGGCGATTCCGACTATCCCGAAATGCTGGCCGCGCTGGATCCGCCGCCACCGATCCTGTGGACGTGCGGTCGCGTCGATCTGCTGAACCAGCCCTCTGTCGCCATCGTCGGCGCCCGCATCGCCTCGGCGGGGGGGCAGCGGATCGCACGCGGCCTGGCGCAGCAACTCGGTCAGGCGGGTCATGCCGTCGTCTCGGGCATGGCGCGCGGCATCGACGCCGCCGCCCACGAAGGCGCCTTGGCGACCGGTACCGTCGCGGTCCTGGGCGGTGGAGTGAACGACATCTATCCGTCCGAACACGCCGACCTCTACGCCCGCCTGACGGAACAAGGCTGCGTCGTCTCCGAAAGCCCGGTCGGCGCCCGCGCCCAGGCGCGCGACTTTCCGCGCCGCAACCGCATCATCTCGGGCCTGTCGCGCGGCGTCGTGGTGGTCGAGGCTGAAGTCCGGTCCGGCTCCCTGATCACCGCCCGTCTCGCCGCCGAACAGGGCCGCGATGTCTTCGCCGTGCCCGGATCGCCGCTGGATCCCCGCGCGCGCGGTCCGAACGAACTGCTGCGCCAGGGCGCCATCCTGTGCGAGGGGATCGAGGACATCGACCGCGCCTTCAACACCCTGCACACCCTGCGCGAGCCGCCTGCCGATCCGTTGCGATTCGACGGCGACATCGACGACGCCTTCCTCGACCGCGTCGCCGCCTTGCTGTCGCCGACCCCGACGCCGCGAGACGAGATCGCCCGCGCCCTCGACGCCCCGGTGTCCCAGGTCGCCGCCGCCCTGCTGGAGCTAAGCCTGACCGGCCGCGCCGACCTGCTGCCCGGCGGTCTCGCTTCGCTCTAGGTCGGCGGATGACCCGCCACGGCCGCCGCCTGTTCCAGCAAGCCGGCCAGCCGCACATCGCCTTCGTCCCGCGCCAGCCGCGCCATTTCCAGCGCCATCGCGCCGATGTATTCCCGTGTCGGAAAGGCGGCCGCTTCGATATGCGCCTGGCGATCCGTTTCGCAGGCCGATTGAGGTTGCGCCGTCGCCATGATCGTCTCCGTTGCCAGCAACACAATCTAACCGGGCTTCATTAAAACACAACTACCTTGGGGTGTAAGACGAGAGGTGCGATTGACTCACGGCTCCGCTCCAACCACGTTCGCGCCCCTTCCCGAGACCGGACCGTTATGAACCTCGTCATCGTCGAGAGCCCCGCAAAGGCCAAGACCATCAATAAGTATCTGGGCTCGGACTACGAGGTCCTGGCCTCGTACGGCCACGTCCGCGATCTGCCGTCCAAGGATGGCTCGGTCCTGCCCGACGACGACTTCTCCATGCATTGGGAGGCCGACGCCAAGGGCGCCAAACGCCTGTCCGAAATCGCCGAGGCCGCCAAGCGCGCCGACCGCGTCATCCTGGCGACCGACCCCGACCGCGAAGGGGAAGCCATCAGCTGGCACGTGCTGGAGGTGCTGAACAAGAAGAAGGCGCTGAAGGACACCCACGTCGAACGCGTCACCTTCAACGCCATCACCAAGTCCGCCGTGCTCGAGGCCATGGCCAACCCGCGTCAGATCGACATGGAGCTGGTCGAGGCCTATCTGGCCCGCCGCGCGCTGGACTACCTCGTCGGCTTCACCCTCTCGCCGGTCCTGTGGCGCAAGCTGCCGGGCGCGCGCTCGGCCGGCCGCGTCCAATCCGTGGCGCTGCGCATCGTCGTCGATCGCGAGATGGAGATCGAGAAGTTCAAGGCTCAGGAATATTGGTCCATCGAGGCCGACCTGAACGCCGACAGCCCGCCCTTCACCGCTCGCCTGGTCAAGCACGCCGGCAAGCGCATCCAGCGTCTGGACATCAAGGACGAGGCCACGGCTTCCGCCGCCCGCGCGGCCATCGCCGCCGGCGACTTCACCATCAATGCGGTGGAGAAGAAGCCCGTCCGCCGCAATCCGGCCCCGCCCTTCACCACCTCGACCCTGCAACAGGAGGCGGCGCGCAAGCTCGGCTTCTCGGCCCAGCGCACCATGCAGGCGGCGCAGAAACTGTATGAGGGCGTCGACGAGACCGGCGGCCTGATCACCTATATGCGGACCGACGGCGTCCAGACCACGCCCGAGGGCATCGCCCAGGCGCGCGAGGTCATCAGCCAGGCGTTCGGTCCGGCCTTCGTCCCGCAGGAACCGCGCTATTACAAGACCAAGGCCAAGAATGCTCAGGAAGCGCACGAAGCGATCCGGCCGACCAACATCGCCCGGCATCCCGACAGCCTGCGCCTCGAATCCGATCTTCAGCGCCTCTATGAGCTGATCTGGAAGCGGATGGTCGCTTCGCAGATGGAGGCGGCCCGCATGGACCGCACCACCGTCGACATCGAGACCGCCGACGGCCAGACGGGTCTGCGCGCCACCGGCCAGGTCGTGACCTTCGACGGCTTCCTCGCCGTCTATGAGGAAGGCCGCGACGAAAAGCAGAAGGGCGCCGAAGAGGACGAAAGCGACGACACGAGCCGCCTTCCCGCGCTCAAGGAAGGCGCCAAGGCCAAGGTCGACGCCATCCGCACCGACCAGCATTTCACCGAACCGCCTCCGCGCTATTCGGAAGCCACCCTGGTCAAGAAGCTGGAAGAGCTGGGCATCGGCCGCCCCTCGACCTACGCCTCGACCCTGTCGACCCTGCGCGACCGGGAATACGTCCGCGTCGACAAGAACCGCTTCTATCCCGAGGACAAGGGACGGCTGGTCACGGCCTTCCTGGAGCAGTTCTTCAGGAAGTGGGTCGAATACGATTTCACCGCCGCGCTGGAGACCCAGCTCGACGAGGTCTCGGCCGGTCAGCTGGACTGGAAGGTGCTGCTGCGCAACTTCTGGCAGGACTTCCACGCCGCGACGCAAGCCGCCGGCGAACTGCGCACCACGGCCATTCTGGACGCCCTGAACGAAAGCCTGGGCGCCCATATCTTCCCGGACAAGGGCGACGGGACCGATCCGCGCGAGTGCCCCCTGTGCCACCAGGGCCAGCTCAGCCTGAAGACCAGCCGCTTCGGCGCCTTCATCGGCTGCGACCGCTATCCCGAGTGCAAATACACCCGCCCCGTCGCCAGCCCGTCGGCTGAGGAGGGCTCGGCCGAGAGCGGCGACCGCGAGCTGGGCGTCGATCCGGAAACGGGCCAGCCGGTCCAGCTGAAGATCGGCCGCTTCGGCCCCTACGTCGAAATCACGCCGCCGGAGGGCGACAAGCCCAAACGCTCGTCCCTGCCCAAGGGCTGGTCGCCGGCGTCTCTGACGCTGGACCAGGCCCTGCGCCTGCTGGCCCTGCCGCGCGAGGTCGGGGCGCACCCCGAGGACGGCAAGATGATCACGGCGGGCCTGGGCCGTTACGGACCCTTCGTCCTGCACGCCGGCACCTACGCCAATGTCTCGGACATCGACGAGGTGTTCGAGGTCGGCCTGAACCGCGCCGTGGCCCTGCTGGCCGAGAAGCGCGCCGGTCGTCCCGGTCGCGGCGCGGCGACGGCCCCGCTCAAGGACCTGGGCGCCCACCCGGAAACGGGCGAGCCGATCCACGTCATGGCCGGTCGCTTCGGGCCCTACGTCAAGTCCGGCAAGATCAACGCCACCCTGCCGAAAGGCACGGCGCCCGAAGATCTGACCCTGGAAGACGCCCTGCCTCTTCTGGCCGCCAAGGCCGGCGCGGCACCCAAGAAGAAGGCGCCCGCCAAGAAGGCCGCGGCTCCGAAAAAGGCCGCCGCCAAGAAACCGGCCGCCAAGAAGGCTCCGGCGAAGAAGGCCGCCAAGTCCAAGACCGAAGACTGACGCTCAACGTCTCCTCCCCACAACGTGGAGAGGGGGACCGCGCGTAGCGTGGTGGAGGGGCTCTTTCCGCCCACAGCCGCCTGCGATGCGGCACTGTACCCCTCCGTCACGGCGCGCAGACGCGCCGCGCCACCTCCCCGCTGCGCAGGGAGGAGACGAAGCCTCATGGCGCGAATCCCCCCCGCGCCCTATCTTCGCCTGCTCATGCCCATCCGCCGCCTCTCCCCCGAAACCGTCAACCGCATCGCCGCCGGCGAGGTGGTCGAGCGGCCGGCCAGCGCCATCAAGGAACTGGTCGAGAACGCCCTGGACGCCGGCGGTCGCAACATCGAGATCCAGGCCGACGGCGGCGGCCTGTCGCGCATCCTGATCGCCGACGACGGCAAGGGCATTCCGCGCGAGGAACTGCCGCTGGCCATCGAACGCCACGCCACGTCAAAGCTGGAGCCGGATGACGCCGGCGACGTGGACCTGCTGCGCATCCACACCCTGGGCTTCCGGGGCGAAGCCCTGCCCTCCATCGGCTCGGTCGCCCGCCTGTCGATCACCACCCGATCCCGTGACGAGACCGACGCCTGGGCCATCACGGTCGAGGGCGGCGAGACCCGCCCCCTGACGCCCGCCCCCTTCCCCGGCCCGCACGGCGCGCGGGTCGAGGTGCGCGACCTCTTCTACGCCACCCCCGCCCGGCTCAAATTCATGAAGTCCGAGCGGTCCGAGGCCATGGCCATCTCCGAAGAGATCAAGCGTCAGGCCATGGCGCACGAGGCCGTCGCCTTCACCCTGTCGCTGGACGGCAAGGTCACCCTGCGCCTGCCCGCCGAACATCCGGGCGACGAAGGCCGTCTGAAGCGCCTGTCCGCCCTCTTGGGTCGCGACTTCGAGGCCAACGCCCTGCTGATCGATCAGGAGCGCGACGGCGTGCGCCTGTCGGGCTATGCGGGCCTGCCCACCTATTCGCGCGGCAATGCGGCGCATCAGTATCTGTTCGTCAACGGCCGCCCGGTGAAGGACCGGCTGCTGCAAGGGGCCCTGCGCGGCGCCTACGCCGACTTCCTGGCGCGCGACCGGCATCCGGCCGCCGTCCTCTTCCTCGACATCGATCCGCTCTATGTCGACGTCAACGTCCACCCGGCCAAGGCCGAGGTCCGGTTCCGCGATCCGGCCCTGGTGCGCGGGCTGATCGTCGGCGCCCTGAGGCACGCGCTACACGCCGCCGGCCACCGCGCCAGCACAACCGTCGCCGCCGACGCGCTTTCCGGTTTCCAGCCCCACACCGGCGTGACGCACAGTGGCGAGTGGCGAGGGACGAGTGCCGAGGGCTGGTCCGGGTGGGCCGGTTGGAACGCGCCGGCTTCCCAGACCGCCCAGGTCCTGCCCGGCCTCAACGAACGCAGCGCCCGCGTCGAACCGTCGTGGGACGGTCCCACATGGCCGTCGCAACCCGCCCAAAACAGCGACCTCGCCACTGGCCACTCGCCACTCGCCACTCCCACTCAAGACCCCCTCGACTACCCGCTCGGCGCCGCCCGCGCCCAGCTCCACGCCAACTACATCGTCGCCCAGACCCGCGACGGCCTGGTCATCGTCGATCAGCACGCGGCGCACGAGCGGCTGGTCTATGAGCGGATGAAGGCCCAGATGGCCGAGGGGTCCGTGACCCGCCAGGCCCTGCTGACGCCTGAGGTGGTCGATCTGGACCCCGCCGAGGCCGAGCGCGTCGCCTTTCGCGCCGACGAGCTGGCCGAGATGGGTCTGATCGTCGAGGCCTTCGGCGCCGGCGCCGTCCTGGTGCGCGAGACCCCGGCCATGCTGGGCGACACGGACGTGCAAGGGTTGATCCGCGACATCGCCGACGACCTGTCCGAACACGGCCAGGCCCTGTCGCTCAAGGAACGCCTCGCCGCCATCTGCGGCACCATGGCCTGCCACGGCAGCGTCCGCTCAGGCCGCGTCCTCTCGGCCCCCGAGATGAACGCCCTTCTCCGCCAGATGGAAGCCACCCCCCACTCCGGCCAATGCAACCACGGCCGCCCCACCTATGTGGAGCTGAAACTGGCGGATTTGGAGCGGTTGTTCGGGAGAAGGTGAACAGCGAGGAACTGGCTTCTGCTCGCTGAGTTAGTCGCCGCCATCTGGTTGGCCGTCAGCTTGGAACCCACCTTCGCAGTACCATTCATTCTCAGCAGCGGCTTCGTATAGAGCCCCCTCCCAAGAATTAAGTGAGACCACCGCACAGCCTCTTGCCCGACGCAGCAGGTCACTCTTCACGGCATTGGCACCGTTGCCTTCGAATATCTCACGAAGAGCACCCCGCATATTCTGTAACTGGCGACCTGCTTGAGATGCGTAAAGCCGGGCCAGCTTGAGTTCCCTGAAATGGTGATTTACGCGGCGACGAATATGGTCATCATCCAAAACGTCGGCTGGAGCGACAAAAAAGCGAGCTCCTGGAGGTGCCTCCTGCACAATCTCAGCAAACAGCCATCGAACGTTTGTGACATCATCGTAATAGGGATTGAAAAACTGCTCATATCCGATGTTCGCGACATGCGTGCCTTTGGCGTGGTTGCAATCTTTGCAGCAGGGAACAAGATTGATTGGTGTAACTGCGAAGAGCGGGTGCTCTGCTTTTGGCAAGGTGTGATCTAAGGTCGAGACGGTCCGATGTCCGCAAAACGGGCATATGTCGTGCGCAGCACCGATCATGATCTTGTCATACGTTGCGCGGCCCCGGCTGCCATTCCGCGCCATGTGACGGTCGTAGAGCTTTTCCATTTCTTTTGCTGTGACAGAGCCCACATGATTGGAGGCCTCTATTCGAAATAGAGACGAGGTCGTCGCAGCTTGCTCGAACGTCGCTTGTCCAGCGTCAATTTCAAGCCTGATGGCATTTAAGCGGTCTTTCAGGTCGCCTTTACGCACGGGCTCGATACAGGCGTCAAAAGTTTCCAAAGCACCGATGGTCGGCTTTTCAATCTTCCACATAGGACG
>AMYY01000034.1 GCA_000335735.1 alpha proteobacterium L41A
ATGCGATTCCAATCGCTTGCCGATTTATGTCCCCCGTCTCCCATCCACGGGGTCAAACGGCCCCATAATGCATCCGTCTCGTCGCATGGAGGGCTCGCCTGGCCTGCGACCTTGCGGCGGCGAGAGCGGAGGGAACGGGGGCGATGGTGAGATCCCATCGCGGCGCCGGGGCTGATCGGTCGGGGAATCGCCCCGGCGTCCGCAGTCGCGTCGCAGGGTCGAGGGGGATACTCGGCCGCACCGGGAATCGGGGATCGCTGCTCCGACCCGCCCGTCGCAGGCTTATGGGGTTAGGCGATAAGACCGCCACCGCTCGGCGCCCCGAGCTTGCAGGCCAACCTTCCGCGCGGAGCGTCATACCCTTCGTCGAAACGGTAACTCCAACCACAGAACTCCGGGCGAAGGCCCGGCGCTCCGCCCAGCCCTCCAAACTTCGCTGCGACCGCGCGAGGGCGAAGACGCTTGCCCGCCATATTTGCCCTTCGCGCGCAGGATCGCTACATCCGGCGCAACTCCCCATTCAGACGAACCCGAAGGGCGCACCGCACCTCATGGCGCAGCAATATATTTTCCAGATGCAGGGTCTGACCAAGACCTTCCCCGGCGGCCGCAAGATCTTCGAGAACATCTGGCTCAGCTTCTACAACGACGCCAAGATCGGCGTCGTCGGCGTCAACGGCTCGGGTAAGTCCACCCTGCTGAAGATCATGGCTGGCCTGGACAACGAGTTCAACGGCGAGGCCCGCGCCGCCGACGGCATCAAGCGCGGCTATCTGGAACAGGAGCCCCAGCTCGATCCCGCCCTGAACGTGCGCCAGAACGTCGAGGCCTGGTGCGAAGAGAAGCAGTGGGTCAACCGCTTCAACGAAGTCGCCGCTGAACTTGGCGAAAACTACACCGACGAACTGATGGAGGAGATGACCTCCCTTCAGGAAAAGATCGACGCCGGCGACGTCTGGGACATCGACGCCCGGATCGACCAAGCCATGGGCGCCCTTCGCTGCCCGCCCGACGACTGGGAAGTCACCAACCTGTCCGGCGGTGAGAAGCGCCGCGTGGCCCTGGCCCGCCTGCTGCTCAGCAAGCCCGACATGCTGCTGATGGACGAACCGACCAACCACCTGGACGCCGAATCTGTCGCCTGGCTGCAGCACCACCTGGAAAACTTCCCCGGCTGCGTCATCCTGGTCACCCACGACCGCTACTTCCTGGACCAGGTCACCAAGTGGACGCTGGAGCTGGACCGCGGCAAGGGCCACCCGCACGAGGGCAACTATTCCTCGTGGCTGGAAGCCAAGCAGAAGCGCGTCGTTCAGGAGCAGTCGGAATCCGAAGCCCGCCAGCGCGCCCTCACCCGCGAGCTGGAATGGGTCCGTTCGGGCGCCAAGGCCCGTCAGGCCAAGTCCAAGGCCCGTCTGGCCGCCTACGAGCGGATGGTCGAGGAACAGGAATCGATGCGCGGCGCCCAGACCCACGCCCACATCCAGATCCCGCCCGGACCGCGCCTCGGCAACGTCGTTCTGGAAGTCGAGGGTCTGCAGAAGTCGTTCGGCGACAAGACCCTGTTCGACAACCTGACCTTCAAACTGCCGCCCAACGGCATCGTCGGCGTCATCGGCCCGAACGGCGCCGGCAAGTCGACCATGTTCAAGCTGATTACCGGCCAGGAACAGCCCGACGGCGGTTCGATCCGCGTCGGCGAGACCGTCAAGCTGGCCTATGTCGACCAGTCGCGTGACGACCTGAAGCCGGACGAAACCATCTGGCAGGCCATCTCGGGCGGCACCGACGTGATGATGGTCGGCAAGCGCGAGATCAACACCCGCGCCTATGTCGGCAGCTTCAACTTCAAGGGCGGCGATCAGCAGAAGAAGGTCGGCCAGCTGTCCGGCGGTGAGCGCAACCGCGTCCACCTGGCCAAGACCCTGGCCTCGGGCGGCAATCTGATCCTGCTCGACGAACCGACCAACGACCTGGACATCGAGACCCTTCAGAACCTCGAAGAGGCTCTGGAAGAGTTCGCGGGCTGCGCCGTGGTCATCTCCCACGACCGCTGGTTCCTTGACCGTCTGGCCACCCATATCCTCGCCTTCGAGGGCGACGGCCATGTGGAATGGTTCGAGGGCAACTTCGAAGCCTACGAACAGGACAAGATGCGTCGCCTGGGCGCCGACAGCATCATTCCCAAGCGCATCCAGCACCAGAAGTTCGGCCGCTGATTGCCTGATCTGACAAGAGGAGCCGCTGCATGACCCAACGCCCCGCCGTTCTCATCATGCAGCGGCATCTCGCGCCGCTCTCGGGATTTCTGGAGAGCGCCTACGACGTCTATCGCTTCTGGGAAGGCCCGCCGATCGAGGCCGCCCACGACATCCGCGTCATGGTCGTCGCCGGCGAGGCGCCGCTGGACAAGGCGCTGATCGAACGCCTGCCGAACCTCGACCTCGTGGCCTGTTTTACCTCCGGCTATGACGGGATCGATATCGACTGGTGCCGCCAGCGCGGCCTGCCCGTCACCCACGCCCCCGGCGTCAATCACGAGGATGTCGCCGATCACGCCCTGGGCTTGATCCTGGCCGCGCGTCGCCAGATCGCCTCGGGCGACCGTCAGGTCCGCGCCGGCGGCTGGACCTTCGAGACTCGCACCATCACGACGTCGCTCGCGGGCCAGAAGCTGGGCATCGTCGGCTTGGGCCACATCGGCAAGGCCGTCGCCGACCGCGCCGAGGCCTTCCGAATGGCGGTCAGTTGGTGGGGGCCGCGGCCGCACGACGACGAATGGCCACGCGCCGACAGCCTTCTGGCGCTCGCCAAGGCCAGCGACATCCTGGTCGTCTGCTGCAAGGCGGACGAGACCAATCGCGGGCTGATTTCACAGGACATCATCGAGGCGCTTGGCCCCGACGGCCTGCTGGTCAACGTCTCGCGCGGTCAGGTCGTGGACGAAGACGCCCTGATCGCCGCCTTGAAGTCAGGGACATTGGGTCAGGCGGCCCTGGATGTATTCATCGAAGAGCCGACCGATCCAGCCCGCTGGGCCGACGTGCCCAATGTCATTCTCACGCCCCACACCGCCGGGGCCACGACCGCCGGGGTGCAGGGCATGCTGATGCTGCTGATCGAAAACCTGCAGGCGCACTTCGCGGGCGAGCCGCTGAAGACGCCCGTCGTCTGACTTCAGCGGGGACGCTGCGGCCGCTCGTCCGCCGTCACCACGCCGTCGCCATTCTTGTCCATGGCCTTGAAGGCGGCGGCGAGGCCCACGTCGAACTCTTCGCGAGTAAGGCGTCCGTCTGCATCGGCGTCGAACCGCGACAGCATCCGACCGCCGCGTGCATTGGCCAGTTCGCCGGCGTCGACCACGCCATCTTCATTGGCGTCTAGACGGTTGAACATCTGGGTCATGCGCGCCTGCATCTGGGCCAGGTTTTCGCGCTCCGGCGGCCGCATCTGTCCGCCCATAGGCCGCCCTGACATTTCAGGCCCAGACATTTGAGGCATGGGCGTCTCGGGAAAGTCGCTCTGGGCCAACGCCGGACTGGCGGCGGCGACAGCAAGAGCGGCGATGAACAGGCTACGCATGAGATCACTCCAAGACGGGTCTGTGGGCTTTAACGCACGCACGAACCATTCCCGTCGACGCGTTTCCAAGAAACCGATTTCACTTGCCAAATCATATAAGGATATCTTTATATGAGCATATGAGTTTGTCCGCCGATCAGACTGTCGAAGCCCTCCGCGCCGCTGGCGAACCCACCCGTTTGCGCGTTCTGTCGCTGCTGGCGGGCGAAGAGCTGTCGGTCATGGAAATGTCCCGCATTCTGGATCAAAGCCAACCTCGGGTGTCGCGCCATCTGAAGCTGATGACCGACGCCGGTCTGATCGAACGCTTTCCCGACGGCGCCCGCGTCTATTACCGCCTGTCGCATGACGCCCAGGCGCGCCGGCTGATCGACACAGTGCTGGACATCCTGGCCGAGGACGCAGGCGAGGCCGATCATCGCCGTCTGGACGAGGTCCGCAAGGATCGCGAGGAAGCCGCCGCCAGCTATTTCGAACAGGTCGCGCCCCAGTGGGACCGTCTGCGTTCGCTCTATGTCAGCGAAAGCGCTGTCGAGGCGGCGCTGGAAAAGGCTGTGGGTCCCGGCCCCTTCGAACGCGTCGTCGATCTGGGTACGGGTTCTGGCCGGATGCTGACCCTGTTCGGCAAGAAGGCCAAGATGTCGGTCGGGTTGGACCTCAGCCAGAACATGCTCAACATCGCCCGAACCAACGTCACCAAGGCGGGCGTGGAACAGGTCGAACTGCGCCACGGCGATATCTTCGCCACCCGCCTGCCCGCCGCCAGCTCCGATCTGGTGATCGTGCATCAGGTGCTGCACTACCTGTCCGATCCGTCCGCCGCCGTCGCCGAGGCCGCGCGTCTGGTCAGCCCGGGCGGCCGCCTGGTCATCATCGACTTCGCCCCGCACGACTTCGAACATATGCGTGAGGCGCATCAGCATCGTCGCCTGGGCTTCGCCGACAGCGAGATCAACGGCTGGCTCATTGACGGCGGCCTGACGCCATCGGCCCCCATCGCCCTGCCCCACGATGCCGAGGGCCTGACCGTGACCATCTGGACGGCGGAACGCCGCGTCCAGGACAGAAAGACCGCCTGATGGCCTGCTCCGCCCCCCTTAATCTGGCCGACGCTCGCGCCCTGCTGCTGTCGCCGCTTGGCCCAGTAGCCCGCGCCGGATCGAACCGCGACGCCGTGCGCGTCTCGTTCGAGTTCTTTCCGCCCAAAACCGATGAGGCCGAGGCCAATCTTTGGAAGGCGATCCGCCGTCTGGAGCCGCTGAACCCCGCCTTCGTCTCCGTCACCTACGGCGCCGGCGGTTCGACCCGCGAGCGGACGCACCGCACGGTCCAGCGCATCATCACGGAAACTTCGCTGCGCCCTGCCGCCCACCTCACCTGCGTCGAGGCCAGCCGTGACGAGGTCGATGAGGTCATCGAAGGCTACAAGACCATCGGCGTCGATCACATCGTGGCTCTGCGCGGCGATCCGCCCGGTGGCGCTGGCATCGGCGGCGTTTATCAGCCGCGCGCCGACGGTTATGCCAACGCCACCGAACTGACCGCCGCCATCAACCGCATCGGCGGTTTCGACGTCACGGTCGGCGCCTATCCCGAACGCCATCCCGAAAGCCCCTCGATCGAGCACGACATCGAGGTGCTCAAGGCTAAGGTCGACGCCGGCGCGACCCGCGCCGTCAGCCAGTTCTTCTTCGACATCGACGCCTTCCTGCGGTTCCGCGACCGGGTGCGTGCGGCGGGCGTAAATATCCCCCTGATTCCCGGCGTCATGCCGGTGTCGAACTTCGCCGGTCTTCAGCGGATGTGCGGCGCGTGTGGCGCCAGCATTCCCGAGTGGCTGAAGGCGCATTTCGACGGCCTGGACGACGATCCCGAGACCCGCAAACTGCTGGCCGCCTCCGTCGCCGCCGAGACCTGCGCGCGTTTGCAGGAAGAGGGCTTCTCGGACTTCCACTTCTACACCCTGAACCGCGCCGACCTCGTCTATGCGATCTGTCGCGTTCTGGGCGTGCGCGAGACGGCGGCAGCCCAATGACCCGCGCGCAACGCATCGCCGCCCTGCATCAGGCGGCCAAGGAGCGCATCCTGGTCCTCGATGGCAGTTGGGGTGTCATGATCCAGCGTCGCGGGCTGGACGAGGCCGACTTCCGCGCCGACCGCTTCGTCTCCGCCAACGGCTATGACGAGAAACACCAGATGAAGGGGAACAACGACATCCTCTGCATCACGCGGCCCGATGTCATCGCCGACCTGCACGACCAGTATTTCGCCGCCGGCGCCGACATCAGCGAAACCAACACCTTCTCTGGCACCACCATCGCCCAAGAGGACTACGCCCTGGACGCCCAGGCGGTGTGGGACATCAATCTGGAAGGCGCGAAACTGGCCCGCGCCTCGGCCGACCGCTGGACCGCCAAGGAGCCGCACAAGCCGCGGTTCGCCGCAGGCTCCATCGGCCCGCTGAACAAGATGCTGTCGATGTCGTCTGACGTGAACGACCCCGGCGCCCGCAGCGTGACCTTCGACCAGGTCTATGAGGCCTATCGCCATCAGGTGAAGGCGCTGAATGAAGGCGGGGTCGATCTCTATTTGATTGAAACCATCACCGACACGCTGAACTGCAAGGCCGCGATCAAGGCGATCAAGGATCTGGAAGACGAGGGCATGGACGTCCTGCCCATCTGGATCAGCGGCACCATCACCGACCGCTCGGGCCGCACCTTGTCGGGCCAGACGGCCGAAGCCTTCTGGAACAGCGTGCGCCACGCCAAACCCTTCGCCGTCGGCTTCAACTGCGCCCTCGGCGCCGACCTGATGCGGCCCTTCATCGCCGAGCTTAGCCGCGTCGCCGACACCCTGGTCGCCGCCTATCCCAACGCTGGTCTGCCCAACGCCATGGGCCAGTACGACGAGGAACCGCACGAGACCGCCCACTTCATCGAGGAATGGGCCGCCTCGGGTCTGGTCAATATCGTCGGCGGCTGCTGCGGCACGACGCCGGATCACATTCGTCACGTCGCCGAAGAGGTCGCGCCGCTGAAGCCCCGCGCCATCCCGGAACGGCCGGCTGCCCTGCGCCTGAGCGGCCTCGAACCGTTCGAGATGGTGGCGTGACAGACCGAGAACATTGGCCCCCGCCTCACCTCGAAGCATTCTCGGCAGTCCTGCCAGAGCTCAACCGGGAGAGTGATCGCGGTATGGTGCTGGTGGCATGCAGCTTTATCGACGGCCAATTAGCCGCCGCCCTTCGCGCAAAGCTGCTTGATGTGCCAGCCGTCGAAAAACTCTTGGAAGGGTTCAATGCTCCTCTTGGGACTTTTTCCGCTCGAATAGCGATTGCCAGAGCCATAGGTGTAATCTCGGCAGTTGAGCATGCCGAATGTGAACGCCTGCGCAAGGTTCGTAACGAGTTTGCTCACCGCGTCCATTGCTCATTCGACGATGAAAAGATTGAAGCCATCTGCCGCGAGCTAGCATTTTCAGCGAAGCCGTACGTCAAAGCAGACGGCGAAGCTGTCCACGTCTCGTCGCGGGGAGCCCTTTCAACCGCCGCAACAGCCCTGATGCTTAGACTCACTAACCGCGCGCACTACGCCTCAAAGCACCGCATTGCTGACCGAGAGTGGGAATATTAATCGCATGCGACCCACCTTCATCAACGTCGGCGAACGGACCAACGTCACCGGCTCGGCCAAATTCCGCAAGCTGGTGGTCGAGGGCGACTATTCCGCTGCGCTGGACGTCGCCCGCCAGCAGGTCGAAGCCGGCGCCCAGATCATCGACGTCAACATGGATGAAGGGCTGCTGGACGGCGTCGTCGCCATGCGGACCTTCCTGAATCTGATCGCGGCCGAGCCCGACATCGCCCGCGTGCCGGTGATGATCGACAGCTCCAAGTGGGAAGTGATTGAGGCGGGCCTGAAGTGCGTTCAGGGCAAGCCCATCGTCAACTCGATCAGCATGAAGGAGGGCGAACAGGCCTTCCGCGACCATGCGATCAAATGCCTGCGCTACGGCGCCGCCGTCGTGGTCATGGCCTTTGACGAAGTGGGTCAGGCCGACACCGCAGCACGCAAGATCGAAATCTGCACCCGCGCCTACGACATCCTGGTCAACGAGGTCGGCTTTCCGCCCGAGGACATCATCTTTGATCCCAACATCTTCGCCGTGGCGACGGGAATCGAAGAGCATGACAACTACGCCGTCGACTTCATCGAGGCGACGCGGGAGATCAAACGCACCCTCCCCTACGCCCGCGTCTCGGGCGGGGTGTCGAACGTCTCGTTCAGCTTCCGCGGCAACGAGCCGGTGCGCCGCGCGATCCACAGCGTCTTCCTGTATCACGCCATCAACGCCGGGATGGACATGGGCATCGTCAACGCCGGCGACCTGCCTGTCTATGACGACATCGACGCCGAACTGCGCGAGGCGGTCGAGGATGTGATCCTGAACCGGCCGCAGCGGACCAATGTCTCGAACACCGAGCGGCTGGTCGACATGGCGCCCCGCTACAAGGGCGAGAAGGGCCAGGCCCGCGTCGTCGATCTGAAATGGCGCGAACAACCGGTCGGCAAGCGGATCGAACACGCCCTGGTCAACGGCATCACCGAGTTCATCGAGGCCGACACCGAAGAGGCGCGCCAGGCGTCAGAGCGCCCGCTGCACGTCATCGAAGGCCCGCTGATGGACGGGATGAACGTGGTCGGCGACCTGTTCGGCTCGGGCAAGATGTTCCTGCCGCAGGTGGTGAAGTCCGCCCGCGTGATGAAACAGGCCGTCGCTTGGCTGGAGCCCTTCATGGAAGCCGAAAAGGCCGGCAAACCCCGCGAACAGGCGGGCCGCATCCTGATGGCCACCGTCAAGGGCGACGTCCACGACATCGGCAAGAACATCGTCGGCGTCGTGCTGCAATGTAACAACTACGAGGTCATCGACCTGGGCGTCATGGTCCCGGCCGACCGCATCTTAGACGAGGCCAAGGCCCACAATGTCGACATCATCGGCCTGTCGGGCCTGATCACGCCGTCGCTGGACGAAATGGTCTTCGTCGGCGCCGAGATGGAGCGGCGCGGCTTCGACATACCCCTGCTGATCGGGGGCGCCACCACCAGTCGCACACATACGGCGGTCAAGATCGAGCCCGCCTACCGCCGGGGCTCGACCACCTACGTCGTCGACGCGTCCCGCGCCGTCAGCGTCGTTTCGGGCCTGCTGTCCAAGACCGAGCGCGCGAAGAACGAAGCCGCCACCCGCGACGAATACATCCGCATCCGCGAGCAATATGCCCGCGGCCAGGAAGTGAAGGCCCGCGCGACCCTGGCTCAGGCGCGCGAGAACCGCTTCCGCATCGACCCCGCCCAGCCCATGCCCGGCAAGCCGTCTTTCCTCGGCGTGAAGGCGTTCGACGCCTGGGATTTGCAGGATCTGGCCGACCACATCGACTGGACGCCGTTCTTCGCCAGTTGGGAGCTGATTGGCCGCTATCCGCTGATCCTGGAAGACGAAATCGTAGGCGAGGCCGCGCGTGACCTGTTTGCCGACGCCCAAGTCATGCTGAAGCGGATCATCGACGAGAAGTGGTTCACGGCCAAAGGCGTCGTCGGCTTCTGGCCCGCTCGCGCCGACGGCGACGATGTCATCGTCTTCGCCGATGAAAACCGCGACGCGGAGATCGCCCGCTTCCACACCCTGCGCCAGCAGATCAAGAAGTCGAACGGCAAGCGGAACCTGGCTCTATCAGACTTCATCGCCGAGGAGAGCGACGACTACATCGGCGCCTTCGCCGTCACCGCCGGCCACGGCGAGTTGGAGATCGCCAAACGATTCAAGGACGTCGGCGACGATTATTCCGCCATCCTCGCCACAGCCTTGGCCGACCGCCTGGCTGAGGCCTTCGCCGAACGGCTGCACAAGGAAGTTCGCACCACCCTGTGGGGCTACGCCGCCGACGAAACGACCAACATCGATGCGCTGATCGCCGAACAATACCAGGGGATCCGCCCTGCCCCGGGCTATCCCGCCCAGCCTGATCACACAGAAAAAGCAACGCTATTCCGCCTGCTTCAGGCCGAGGACAATGCCGGCATGGCCCTGACGGAAAGCTTCGCCATGACGCCCCCGGCCTCTGTCTCGGGCCTCTACTTCGGCCATCCGGGCAGCCACTATTTCGGCGTCGGCAAGATCGATCTCGACCAGGTCGAGGATTACGCCCGCCGCAAGGGATGGGACGTCGGCACCGCTGAGCGCTGGCTGGCCCCCATCCTCAACTACGATCCCTACGCTGCCAAACGCGAAACGGCGGCTTGAGCCGGGCTCAAGCCGCCGTCTGTCATCGGATAACCGCCGAACTGATCAGTTGATGCCGACGCTCTCCAGCGTGGCGGGCGGCGTGGTGATGTTGTCGCGCAGGCGGCGCGCGGCGTGCTCGCAGCGGCCCGGCAGACCGAAGAATAGGCCGAACGACTGGCTGCGCGCCTCGGCGTCGGGATTGGCCATCAGCGGGGCCCACTGCGCCTTGACGGCGGCGACGGCCTGCTCGGCCTCAGCCTTCGAAGCGGCCGATTGGCGCGGCGCGGCCGCCGCCAGGGCGCTGCGGAAATCCTGGGCTTCAAGACGACCCAGACGCACCAGCTCGACATCCTCCGGCGCGCGCGACGTCAGCGTCTCGCCCAGATCGGCGTGCCCGGTCACCAGCGCATCGCACCACGCCACCAGCGGATAGTCGGCGCTCGGCGCGCCCCGCGGCAACGGCCGTGCATAGGCGATCGCCTCGCGCGTCTTCAACGCATCGGCAGTCTCCGTCGGCCGGTTTCCGGTCACGACCGGACCGTCTTGAGCCCGGGCAGGATCTTGAGCCGAAAGGCTCGTGATCACGACAGCGGCAGCCAGTAGGGCAGCGGTCTTTAGCATGGTCATCCTTGGGTAAGAGCCCCCCGGCTCTGGTCTTGTGGTCGACATAACGCTCGTCAAACGAAATGGTTTTTCTATGACTACAAAAAATAGGGGCGGCAAACCCTCAAGTTTGCCGCCCCGCCTCCTAACCGATTTCTAGACTTAGAAGTCGGCCGTTATACCGATGAACATGAAACGTCCCATCGCATCGTAGGTTTGCGGATAGGTGTTGTTGTTTCCGGTCGTGCCAACCGAATATGACAGCGGCGGATCACGGTCGAGGATATTGTTGATGCCGGCACGCAGCTTCAGATTGTCGCGCAGTTGAATGCTGCCGGACAGATCGAAGTAGTTTTGTGCATCAAACTTGCTGTCCAGACGTCCGGCGCCAGCCACGTTCTCGACTTCGCCGTAGTAACGCCATGTCGCCGAAAGATCGGCATTCCAAGGCATCTGCCATGTCACGCGAGCGCGGTGACGCCATTCGTTCTTCGGCGTTCCGCACTCACCGGCGAACTTGCCGACGCAGTCGTAAGCAGCAGCGCCCGCGCCCGGATCAGTTTCAAGCTTCTCCAGCCAAGATCCGACCATATTAAAGGCCAGGCTGCCGTAGGATTCGAGCCCAAAGCGCTCCAGGCCCATGTTGTAGTTGGCGTTGATATCGATGCCCGAAGTCTTTAGGCCGCCGATATTAGTGTTGAAAGCTTCAACATAGCCACCCGTCGTCCAAAGGGTTCCGATATCACTGCGGACAATACGTGAGCAGGCGGCCGCTTCGTTATTGACGTAGCAGTTATCCAGCGTGACCAGCGGATCGATGATATCGATCCGGTCCTTCAAATCGATATCGTAATAGTCGATCGAAACGTTCAGGCCAGGCAGGAACGACGGTGTGATAACGGCGCCAACCGTAAAGGTGTCTGCCGTCTCCGGAGCCAGATCAGCATTGCCCTTTTGCAGGAAGTTATACTGGCCCGCAGGACTTTCAAGCAGACCGCCATTGTCGGTCGCAAGCCCGTACTGCCCGGCCGGAACGCCCGTGGCCACGCACTGCGCCAGCGTCGCGGTCGGATTAGGACCGCACGGATCCCCATCCGCATCGTAGAGGTTCAGGCCTTCTGGCCGGAACAGCTCGATCACGTTGGGAGCGCGGGTCGTGCGCGCCAGACTGGCGCGGAAGCGAAGATCGTTGATCGGCGCCCAGTCGACGCCAAGCCCATAGGCGTCCGAGTTGAAGTTGTCGTAAGTCGAACGACGGTAGGAACCATTGATCGACACTTGCTCGGCAAACGGACGACCTTCGATCAGTGGCATACGGAACTCGCCGAACAGGTCATAAACCTGAACGGATCCGGCCACGCTTTGGGTAGGCCCGCCTTGGCCGGCTAGATCGCCGGTTTCAAACGCCTGGTCCGAAGTGGCGACCAGTTTGTCACGACGATACTCGGCGCCGAACGCGACCTGAAGGCCGCCTTCCGCGAGCGGGCTGCGAACGTACTGGGTCAAGTCGCCGGTGGTCGCCAGAGTGATCACTTGCTGCTCGGTGATTCCGCGCTGCAAACCCGGCACCTGAATATAGTTCAGGGCCGCCTGTGTGACGCCGCCCGGAGCATAGAGATTGTAGGGCACGCAGGCCGCGTCAACGGCCGCCAGCGGTCCGGTCGGACCATCGGGATCGATCGCAGACACGCACGCCGCCTGACCCGTGGCGGGATCAATAGCGACATCAAGCGCACGGCCGATGCGAGTGTTCGAAAACTCGTTGCGATAGATGCGGCTCAGGCTGACCTTCGAATAGGATGCAGCGAGATCGTAGCTCCACACATCGTTCAGATCGCCACGAATGCCGACCACACCGCGGTAGTTCTGAGAGCTGATGTCATCTTGACGTCCGCCGCCTTCGACGTTGCGGCGACCGATCAGCACTTCGACCGAGCCGACGCCTGGAGCGCATCCCAGTTGCGCAGCTTGCGCGGGCGTCAGGAGCGGATTGGAGCAGCTGATATTATAACCGCCGTTTGCCGAAACGCCGCCGCCGAAGAAGATGCCAGACGGCGCAATCTGCGCGACCGTACTGTAGTCGCTGAAGTTCAGCGACGCGAACGCTTCAATCTTATCGTTGACTTGATAGTTTCCGAAAGCGCCCAAAGTGTAGCGCTCGTCAGGCCGTTGGTAATAGTTCAATGGGCCGAAGTTGTAGGCGTCGTTACCGGTATAGTTACGAAAACCGCCGCCGTCCGCGACAGTGAGATTGGCCCCGCTGTCCAGAGACAGGAAACGGCCCGTAGCGCTAGTGGAAGAACCACCGCACGTGAAGCTACCCGCTGACTCGCCGCCAAGCGAACAAGCCGAGTAATCACGATCACGGCCAAGAATCTTGTTGTTCTTACGGTAGCCAGCAAAGGCCGTAACGTTGCCGCGCCCGTCCGGGGCGTTGACGCCCATGGCGATCGTGACTTCACGGCTGAAGCCGTCCATCACATCGTCATCAGGCAGCTTGAACTGAGCAGGGTTACCCGCAGACCGCCCTTGGATCACGGTTCGCAGATTACCCGGGCCGTCATAGTCGTTGTGGTGCTGGAAGAACCCGTATTGAGCGTCAATCTGAAGCCCTTCGAAGTCCTTCTTCATAATGAAGTTCACGACACCGGCGATCGCGTCTGAGCCATAAACGGCAGCAGCCCCGCCGGTCAGCACTTCAACGCGCTCAACGAGTTGCCCGGGGATCTGGTTAAGGTCAGCAGCAGTGTCGTTGGGGGAGCCGTAACCCATGCGGCGACCGTCGATCAAAACCAGCGTCCTGTCCGGGCCAAGCGCGCGCAGGTCGACCGTTGCCGTGCCCGAAGCGCCGTTGGAGACAGTCGAATTCTGGGCTGCGAACGCTTGAGGAAGTTGGTTCACCAAATCTTCCACGCGCGTCACGCCCTGGACGCGGATATCTTCGCCAGTAACCTGCGTCACAGGGCTTGTGGTACGCAGATTTGCCTGAGGAATGCGCGATCCGGTGACGACGACTTCATCGACATTTACGGCTTCGTCCGTCGACTGCGCCAGAGCGGGGGTGCTCAGGCCGATCATGGCGAAGCCAGCGATAATGGTGGACTCAAGCAGACGCCTGCGCTGGTTCTGAGATCTCACGTATTTTTCCCCTCTGAGGTTTTGCCGAAACTCAGCGACAATAGCCGCCGCAACATTGTCCCCTGACATCCATGCGATCTGAAGCATGATGTAGACTCAGCGAGAGTGACCCGGCTTGGCGCTCCTCGCCATGGCAATTACACCTGAGCAACACCATTGAGGCGGAACTGTCGCAAAATCACCACGCTTCTTGTAGGCAGAAATATTTGATAGCTTTTGGGTCGATCTGGTCTTTTTTGACCAAATTAACTCCAACACGGCACTTTTTAAGGTGGGAAAATGCGCACTAGTGGGCTGTTTGTAGTCGCCACAGCTTCGGCCTTGATGGTCATTGGTGAGCCGGGGTTGGCCATCGCTCAAACGCAACCAGACCGTGCGGCAGCGCTAAAGGATGCGGCCGCTTGCCGTAGCATTTCAGTAGAGACAGCACGATTGGCCTGCTACGATGAGGCAGTGGCGCGGCTGGATTCTGCCGAACAGACCGGCGACATTGTCGTGATGGACCGCGCCCAAGTCCGAGACGCAAACCGTCAGTTGTTCGGTTTCCAGTTCACCAACCCCTTTGCAGCTCGTCTGGGAGGAACCGCAGAACCTGAAGTGGAAGCCATTGAAACGACGTTGATTTCCGCAACCGCTACCGTCGATGGGAAATGGCTTTTCCGCTTGGCAGACGGATCTGAATGGCGCCAAGTCGATTCAGATTCAGTAAGGTTCCCCAATAGAGCGGGCGTGCAAGTACGTATCCGCCGCGCAGCATTAGGCAGCTTCATGATGACGCTGGAACGTAGCCGCGCGGTTCGCGTCCGTCGCCAGTAGAAGCTACCGCTGAACGAGAACCCGTGCCGCGTAGGGCGCGGGCTCCGGCGTGCAGGAGGCGGCGATCAGTTGCACCGCGGCGAGACACAGGATCGCCGCCGCGACGAACGGGAGCCGATTTGATACAGCGTTGGCGGTCGAACGGGCCATTGTGGGCGCTCCAAGCATGATTACCGAAATGTTAACGCAAGCTCTGCGCCAGACGCGGCCGTGACGATGATCCCGTTCATGAGGGCGTTCGATTTCGCCTATGGGCGGCGCGATCAGGTGTCGCCGTTGATCCAGCGATTGATCGCCGACAATCCGGGGGCGTTCACCTTCACCGGGACGGGGACCTATATCGTCGGCCGAGCGGACCAAGCGGCCGAGGTCGCGGTGATCGATCCGGGGCCGCTGGACCAGACGCATCTGGCGGCGCTGATAGCGGCGGTCGAGGGGCGGCGGGTCAGCCATGTGCTGGTGACCCATACGCATCGGGATCATGCGCCTCTGGCCCGGCCGTTCGCCAAGGCGACCGGAGCACGGATTTGGGCGGCCCGGCCTCCGGTGCGGGAAACGCATGCGTCGGGTGCGCTGGACGAGGATGAGGATGCGGACTTCGCGCCCGATGTGGTGCTGACGGGCGGCGAGGTCATCGAGGGCGATGGCTGGACGATCGAGGCGATGTTCACGCCCGGCCATGCGTCAAATCATATGGCCTTCGCCTTGCGCGAGGAGAACGCCCTGTTCTGCGGCGACCATGTGATGGGATGGTCGACGACGGTCGTGGCGCCGCCGGATGGGAGCATGCGCCAGTATATGGCGAGCCTGGAGGCGGTGATCGCAAGCGACTTCGATGTGCTGTGGCCGACGCACGGGGCGCCGGTGACGGAGGTGCGGCCGTTTCTTGAGGCCTATCGCGCGCATCGGCTGGAGCGGGAGGCGCAAGTGCTCCAGCAGCTGGCGGCGGGGGATCGCACGATCGCGGAGATGGTCCCGGTTCTGTACGCCGCCGTCGATCAGCGGCTGTGGCCGGCGGCGTCGCTGTCGGTGCTGGCGCATCTGATCAAGCTGGTCGAGGACGGCGCGGCGATCAGCGATGGCGCGCCCGGCCTGTCGGCGCAGTTCCGGCTGACTTAGCGTCCCGCCTCCAGGTTTCGGGTGATTTTCGCGGCGAGGCGGCAGGTGGCGCCGCCGTCGGGACGGCTGCCGCGTGCGGCGACGCGGATGTCGGTGCGGCCGGGGCGGATGCGAACGACCGCGTCGGTGGCGAAGCCGAACCAGGCGCCGGCGTGAACGGCTTCGACCTGGAAGGTTGTGGCGCGGGTGACGACGAAGCCGGCGTCGACCAGCGCCGAAGTCGCCTGCTGGGCCAGGACCTGGGTCGGGATGGCGTCCACGCCAGCGCAGGTTTGGGGCGAGTCGCTGCGCGGGCCGGCGGCGCGCGGCAGGCCCGGCGGCTCGTCCAGGTTGGTGCTGACGTCACGTGGATGGGGCGTCGCATCCTGCCCCTGACGCAGCACGAAGCCGGCGACGGTCGCACCCGAGAGAACCAGCGCCGCCAGCGCATAAAGCCCCCTGCCCTTCAGATCGCGCAGCGCCAGCACCGCCGCCGCCAGAGCCGCCGCCAGACCGACCCAGGCCAGGATGCGCGCCACGGTCCAGGTCAGCAGGTCGTAGCCGATCGCCAGATCGAGACCGCCGAACCGCGTCGCCGTAACAGCCGCCACGACCAGCACGAAGGGCGCCGCCGCAAGCGCCGTCAGCCAAGGCAGAATGGCGGGTACGGGCTTTCTGGTCGGCATTCAGGCTCCGGTTCTAGGTTAGGCAGCGGTCGGCAGACGATAGTCCTTCATCCGGTCGCGCAGAAGCTTCTTGTCGATCTTGCCGGTCGCGCCCAGCGGAATGTCGTCCACGGCGACCACGTCGTCAGGCATCCACCATTTGGCGATCTTGCCGGTCAGGAAGTCCAGATGCTCCTGCTTGTCCAGCGTCTCGTCGGGCTTCAGCTTCAGAATCAGCACGGGCCGTTCGTCCCATTTTGGGTGGGCCGCGCCGATGACGGCGGCGATCTCGACCTTGGGGTGACCCACGGCGATGTTCTCGATCTCGATGGAGCTGATCCACTCGCCGCCCGACTTGATCACGTCCTTGGCGCGGTCGGTGATCTGCATGAAGCCCAGGTCGTCGACCGTGGCCACATCGCCGGTATCGAAGAAGCCTTCGTCGTCCAGGATCGAGCCGTCTTCCTTGAAGTAGGCGCGGCTGATCGTCGGTCCCTTGACCATCAGACGACCGAAGGTGGCGCCGTCGTGCGGCAGTTCGGCGCCCGCCTCGTCCTTCAGCTTCAGCTCGACGCCCAGCGGCGGCACGCCCTGCTTCAGTCGGTACTTCATCTGCTCGTCGTACGAGAGCTTCAGGATTTCGGGCGGCAGGTTGGCGATGGTGCCGATGGGCGAGGTCTCGGTCATGCCCCAGGCGTGGGTCACCTCGACGCCAAAATCGTCCTGGAAGCCGCGGATCAGGCTTTCGGGACAGGCCGAACCGCCGATGAGGACGCGCTTCAGGGTCGAGAAGCCTAGTCCATTCTGTTTCATGTAGGCGAACAGGCCTTGCCAGACGGTCGGCACGGCGGCCGAGAAGGTCACGCCTTCCTGTTCGATCAGTTCATAGATCGACTGACCGTCCATCTTGGCGCCCGGCATCACCAGCTTGGTCCCGGCGGCGGGGCCGGCGAAGGCGATGCCCCAGGCGTTGGCGTGGAACATCGGCACGACCGGCAGGATCACCTCCTTGGGCGTGGCGCCCATCACCGTGGCCTGAAGGCCCATGAAGGTGTGCAGGAAGTTGGAGCGGTGCGAATACAACACCCCCTTCGGATTGCCCGTGGTGCCGGAGGTGTAGCAGAGGCCGCAGGCCGTCTGTTCGTCGAAGTCGCCCCAGACCACGTCGGTGGACTGGCCGGCGATCGCGTCCTCATAGGCGACGGCCTTGGGCAGCTTCGTCTGCGGCATGTGGGCGGCGTCGGTCATGATGACGACGCGCTCGACCTTCGGGATATGCGGCAGGATGGCTTCCAGCAGCGGCACGAAGGTCAGGTCGACGAAAATGATCCGGTCTTCGGCGTGATTGATGATGTAGACGAGCTGTTCGGGGAACAGACGCGGGTTCAGGGTGTGACACACCCCGCCGATGCCCATGATGCCGTACCAGGCCTCGATGTGGTTGGCGGTGTTCCAGGCCAGGGTGGCGACGCGGTCGCCCGGCTGGACGCCCCAGTCCTTCAGCGCGCTGGACACGCGTTTGGCCCGCTCATGGATCTGGGCGTAGGTCGTACGGACGATGGGCCCCTCGACCGAGCGCGTCACCACTTCGCGCTCGCCGTGCCAGTTTTTGGCGTGGTCGATGATCTTGTCGACCGTCAGCGGCCAGTCCTGCATCAAGCCCAGCATGTCGTATCCTTGTCCCTTGGATGCGTCTGCTTTGATGCGACGCTTGAGCCGACGCTAACATCGGTGATCGGCGATAAGCAACGTGACGTAGCGTCAGCCACGGCGCGGCGGATGGTCCCCCGTGGCGTCGGCCGGTTCAGCAGTCTAGAAGGCCGCCCATGACCATATTGATCGCGATCACGGGGGGCTCCGGCTCCGGCAAAAGCACCCTGGCGGAGGCGCTGGTCTCGGCCCTGCCGGAAGGGTCGGCCGTGCTGGTGCGCGAGGACAGCTATTACAAGGACGCGGCCTCCCTGCCCGGCTTCGACGCCGCGACCTTCGACTTCGACGATGTCACTGCGCGCGATCACGACCTGATGATCGCGGACCTGAGAGAACTGAAGGCCGGCCGCGCGGTGACGGCGCCGGTCTATTCCTTCATCCATCACGGCCGCGAGCCGGGCGGCGAGCCGATCCCGGCGGCCGAGGTGGTGATCGTCGAGGGCACGCACGTTCTGTGCACCCCCGACCTGACCGCCCTGTTCGACATCCGGGTCTTCGTGGACACCCCCGCCGACATCCGCTTCATCCGCCGCCTGCTGCGCGACCAAGCCGAGCGGGGCCGGTCGGCGGATTCGGTCGTGGCGCAATATCTGGCCACGGTGCGTCCGGGTCACGAGCGACTGACCGAACCGTCGCGCACCCATGCCGACTTCATCGTCGCCGACGCCACGGCGGCGGTGCGTCTGGAAGACCCCCAGGCCGTGGTGCGTCTCGCCGCGCCTGTCCTGGCCCATCCGCTGCTGCAGGCCCTGCTGGACGATTAGCGAAGACGTCTCCGGCCCAGAATTCTCCTGGTCGGAGCGCGACCGGCTCAGCGGGCGGATGACCATTCATCGCCCTGATGCGCGCCCGTTCGGCGGCCTCGGCCTGTTTCTCGACCAAGATGGCGTCCAGCCGGATGTATTCGAGTTCCAGCAGGGCGCGAAGGCGCACGTCCTCGGCCTCTTCCTCGGGCGTCTGTCTGTAGGGCGGCGGCAGGCCGCGCCCGGGTTTGGGACGGCGAGGTTTGGGGCGGGCCATGCGGGTCTCCGGACACGGGTTATCGGCTTCGCGCGATCGCAGCGAAGTCTGGAGGGCTGGGCGGAGCGCCGGGCCTTCGCCCGGAGTGTGATTAGAGATTACCGTTTCGACGAAGGGTGTGACGCTCCGCGCGGAAGGTTGGCCTGCAAGCTCGGGGCGTCGAGCGGTGGCGGTCTTATCGCCTAACCCCATAAGCCTGCGACGGGTCGGCGGTCCCTGCGAGGACCGTCCCGAGTGCGGCCGAGTATCCCCCTCGACCCTCCGACGGCGCTCCATGAGTCGCCGTCGGCGCGGACCGTTTCAGACCCGCCCCCGTTCCCTCCGCTCTCGCCGCCGCAAGGTCGCAGGCCAGGCGAGCCCTCCGGTGCGACGAGACGGATGTATTATGCGGCCGTTTGACCCCGTGGATGGGAGAACGGCAACATAAATCGTCAAGCGGTTGAAATCGTTGGGGAGGCGCCAGCGACATTGCGATGGCTGAGCATCGTCTCCTCCCCATGTCATGGGGAGGTGGCTCGAAGCGTAGCGGAGAGACGGAGGGGATCTCCTTCGCATCGCAGCCCTGTGGCGCTTCAAGAGCGCCTCCACCGCTTCGCGGTCCCCCTCCCCGCGAAGCGGGGAGGAGACGACGTGCGCTGGAGGTTTAGATCAGTCCCGCCAGCGGCGACGACGGGTCGGCATACATCCGCTTGGCCATCCGCCCGGCCAGATAGGCGTCGCGGCCGGCGATGACGGCGTGTTTCATGGCCCGGGCCATGCGGATGGGATCCCTGGCTCCAGCGATGGCGGTGTTCATCAGGACGGCGTCGCAACCCAGTTCCATCGCGCGGGTCGCGTCCGAGGCCGTGCCGACGCCCGCGTCGACCAGAACCGGCACCTTGGCCTGTTCGACGATGAGGCGGACGTTGACCTCGTTCTGGATGCCCAGGCCCGAGCCGATCGGGGCGGCGGCAGGCATGATGGCGGCGGCGCCCGCGTCCTCCAGCCGCTTGGCCATCACAACGTCGTCGGTGCAATAGACCATGACGTCGAACCCGTCCTTGATCAGCAGATCCAGCGCCCGCAGGGTCTCGATCATGTCGGGATACAGATGGGCGGTGTTGGACAGCACCTCCAGCTTGACCAGACTCCAGCCGCCGGCTTCGCGCGCCAGACGCAGTGTCCGCACCGCATCCTCGCCCGTGAAACAGCCGGCGGTGTTGGGCAGGAAGGTGAAGCGATCCGGCGTCACATAGTCCACCAGCATCGGCTGGGTCGGGTCCGACAGGTTCACACGGCGCACGGCGACGGTGACGATCTCGGCCCCGGCCGCCTCGGCGGCGGCGGCGTTCTGGGCGTAGTCGGCGTATTTGCCGGTGCCCACGATCAGGCGCGAGTTGAAGGTGCGGCCGGCGACGGACCAGGTTTCGTTGGCTGTATCGGTCATAGATGCTGACCTACGCGCCCCGGCCGCCGAGCGAAAGGCCGCAGGGATCACACCGCGTTGCGAGGCGACGCCGAATGGACTAGACTAAGTGGACTAAGTTTAATGGAGTTCGTCATGGAAACGGTCAACATCCATCAAGCCAAAACGCATCTGTCACGCCTGATAGAAAAGGCGGCGAAGGGCGAACCCTTCATCATCGCCAAGGCCGGCAAGCCGATGGTGAAGGTGACGGCCTTAGATGATACGCCGAAGAAGGCGGTTCAGCGCATCGGCTTCATGAAGGGCGAAGGCGTGGTTCCCGATGACATCAAGACGGCGTTCAAGGACGACATCGAAGAGATGTTCTACGGCAAATCGTGAACCTGCTTTTGGACACTCACTTGTTGATCTGGTCTGCTTTCGACACAAGGAGACTGAGCGAAAAGGCCCGCGAGCTGATCAACGATGAGGACAATGTTCTTCATTTCAGCGCGATGAGCTTGTGGGAAATCACCATAAAAGCAGTGCGGAATTCCGAGGACTTCTCGGTCGATCCCAAACGGCTCCATTATCTGCTCACCGTGAATGGCTTCGTGGAAGTGGTCATGACCAGCGAGCATGGGATCGTCGCGGGGCAACTTCCGTTGCTCCATCGCGATCCTTTTGATCGCGCCTTAATCGCTCAAGCGCGCTGCGAAAACTTGACCTTGTTGACGGCGGACAGCGCCATCAGCCTCTACGAGGGCCCAATCCTCAAGGTCTAGTCAACCGCCGCCGACGAACTGGACCAGTTCGATGTGGTCGCCTGCGGCCACCGGCGTGGCGGCGTGAAGGGACTTGGGCACGATCTCGAGATTGCGTTCGACGGCGACCTTGCGCGGGTCCAGCGACAGTTCCTCGACCAGGGCCAGGATGGTGGCGGCCTGGACTTGGCGTGGCTCGCCGTTGAGGTGGATCTGGTGCATCGGTCGGAGCTCTCGGCGTTGTCGGCGCGACCTTTCAGATAGCGGTTGAAAGAACGGATCGCCAGATCGCGCCGCACCGGTGAGTGACCTTGGGGAAGGTTCGACGCCGCGAGCGTTTGACCCACGCCCTGCGTCGGCTAAAAGGCCCCTCTTGCGCCGCGCGGCGCCGGATCGATTCTGGAACCATGGCCGAAACGCCCGTCATACATGTGCTGAACGGCCCCAATCTGAACCTACTCGGGGTTCGGGAGCCGGACGTCTATGGCCGCGACACCCTGGCGGACATCGAGCAGCGCTGCGTCAGGGCGGCCGGCGAGGCGCAGATCGTGTTTCGCCAGACCAACCATGAAGGCGTGCTGGTCGACTGGATCCAGGAGGCGCGCGAGGGCGCTCACGCCCTGATCCTCAATCCGGCGGCCTATGGGCATACGTCGGTGGCGCTGCACGATGCGTTGAAGACGCTGTCGATACCGGTGATCGAGCTGCACCTGTCCAATCCGGCGGCGCGCGAGGCGTTTCGCCATCACTCCTATGTGTCCTCCGCGGCGACCGGCGTCATCGCCGGCTTCGGCGCGGCGGGCTATGAACTGGCCGTCCAGGCGGCCCTCACCCAGGTTCGGGAACGCGGCTGAGCCCCGTCCCGTTTATCAAAGACCACGAAAGACAAGGCGCAACTCAAATGGCCGATGACAAGAAACACGCCGAAATCGACGCCGCCCTGGTTCGCCAGCTGGCCGAGATCCTGAACGAGACCGATCTGACGGAAGTCGAGGTCGAGCGCGGCGAACTGCGCATCCGCGTGGCGCGCGAAGTCACCGTCAACGCCGCCCCGGTTCAGTACGCCGCCGCCCCCGCCCCGGTCGCCGCTGCGCCCGCCGCCGCTGCTGCGCCGGCCGCCATGCCGTCGGACCCCGCCACCATCGTCGCCCGCGCCGGCGAAGAGGTGAAGTCGCCGATGGTCGGCACCGCCTATCTGCAGGCCTCGCCGGAGGCCCCGGCCTTCGTCCAGCCCGGCGACAAGGTCAAGAAGGGCCAGACCCTGCTGATCGTCGAAGCCATGAAGACGATGAATCCGATCCAGGCGCCGCGCGACGGCGTGGTGGCCGAGATCCTGGTCGGCGACGCGCAGCCGGTCGAGTTCGGCGAAGCCCTCGTCCTGCTGGAAGCCTAAGGCGCCGCGATGTTCACCAAGGTCCTGATCGCCAACCGCGGCGAGATCGCGCTGCGCATCCACCGGGCGTGCAAGGAGATGGGCATCTCCACCGTCGCCGTGCACTCCGAAGCCGACCGCGGCGCCATGTGGGTGCGGCTGGCCGACGAGAGCGTCTGCATCGGCCCCGCCTCAGCCGCCAAGTCGTATCTGAACATCCCGTCGATCATCGCGGCGGCGGAAATCACCGGCGCCCAGGCGATTCACCCCGGCTACGGCTTCCTGTCCGAGAACGCTCGCTTCGCCGAGATCGTGGAGGCCCACGGCATGAGCTTCATCGGTCCCAAGCCCGAGCATATCCGGGTCATGGGCGACAAGATCAGCGCCAAACAGACGGTCAAGGACGCGGGCATCCCCGTGGTCCCCGGCTCAGACGGCGAGGTCGAGACGGTCGAGGCCGCGATCGAGGCCTCCAAGTCCATCGGCTTCCCCCTGATCGTCAAGGCGGCGGCGGGCGGCGGCGGACGCGGCATGAAGGTCGCCCTGACGCCTGACGATCTGGTCGAGGCGGTGCAGACCGCCCAGTCGGAAGCTCTGGCCGCCTTCGGCAACGGCGCCGTCTATATGGAGCGCTATCTCCAGAAGCCGCGCCACATCGAAATCCAGGTCATCGCCGACAGCCACGGCAATGTCGTTCACCTGGGAGAACGCGACTGCTCGCTGCAACGCCGTCACCAGAAGGTGCTGGAAGAGGCCCCCTCGCCCGCCCTGTCGGCCGAGGGGCGCAAGCAGATCGGCGAGACGGTCAACAAGGCCATCGCCGCCATCGGCTATCTGGGCGTCGGCACCATCGAGTTCCTGTGGGAGGACGGCGAGTTCTTCTTCATCGAGATGAACACCCGCCTGCAGGTCGAGCATCCGGTCACCGAAATGATCACCGGCGTCGATCTGGTGCGTGAACAGGTCCGCATCGCCGCCGGTCTGCCGCTGTCCTTCACCCAGGACGACATCCACTTCGAGGGCCACGCCATCGAGGTGCGGATCAACGCCGAAAACCCGGAGACCTTCACCCCCTCGCCGGGCAAGATCACCGACTTCCACGCACCGGGCGGCCTGGGCGTGCGGCTGGATAGCGCCATCTACGCCGGCTATTCGATCCCGCCCTATTACGACAGCCTGATCGGCAAGCTGATCATCCACGGTCGCGACCGCGAAGAGGCCATCGCGCGCCTGAAGCGTTCGCTGAACGAGGTCGTCATCGGCGGCGTCGACACGACCATCCCCCTGTTCCAGAAGCTGCTGGCCGAGCCTGACATCCTGTCGGGCGACTACGACATCCACTGGCTGGAGAAATGGGCGGCCCGTCAGAAGGGCGACGCCTGACCGACCCCGATTTCAGCGCCAGCGGGCCTTTCGGGGGTTTCGGCCCCGAGGACCTGCTGGCCTGTTACGCCCGGGGCGTGTTTCCAATGGCCGAGGCGCGTGATGATCCGCGCGTCTTCATCATCGAGCCGGAACAGCGGGGCGTCATTCCACTGGACGCTTTCCACACCCCAAGCCGCCTGCGCCGCACCGTGCGGGGCGAACCGTTCGAGGTACGGGTCGATACCGCCTTCGAAGCGGTGCTGGACGGGTGTGCGGCGGCGCAGGGGCCCGATCGCGAAGACACCTGGATCAACGGCCCGATTCGGCGGCTGTATGCCGCCCTGTTCGCCATGGGCTTCGTCCATTCCATCGAATGCTGGCGCGACGAGCGGCTGGTGGGCGGTCTTTACGGGGTCTCGCTGGGCGGGGCCTTCTTCGGCGAGAGCATGTTCAGCCGGGCGACCGACGCGTCGAAGGTCGCCCTGGTCCATCTGGTCGCGCGGTTGAGAAAGGGCGGGTGGACCCTGCTGGACGCCCAGTTCCTGACCGACCATCTAAGCCAGTTCGGTGCGGTTGAAACGCCGCAGGCGGCCTACCTTGAGCGGCTTCAGCCCGCGCTTTCGGTCAGGCCGGACCAAGGCGCGTTGCGCGCACCCCTGACGGGCGCAGAAGCGGTCGCTTTGGCCAGCGCCTAAGTCCAATCGACATTCAGCCTTCAGACGTCATTCCGGGGCGTCCGAAGGACGAACCCGGAACCCAGGAGAGGCGCATCGGGCGTTTAGTGGGGCCAGCGACGCGTATGTGGCCCTGGGTTCCGGGTTCTTCGCTCCGCTCAGCCCCGGAATGACGAACGCGAGAGTCTGTCCGGACACGATTTGGGGCCTGTCCCGACAGCTTAGGATTGGCGTCTTCGCCCGGCCTGACGGTCTATGGCGGCATGACCCAGACCCCGCCAAAAGCCCCGCCCCGCCCGTCCCTTCTTCGCGAGGTGCGAGAGATCGCCCTGACGTTGATCTTCGCCATCATCCTGGCGCTCGCGATCCGCATCGTCCTGTTCCAGCCCTTCACCATCCCCTCGTCGTCGATGGAGCCGGGGCTGGTGACCGGCGACTATATCGTTGTGTCGAAATATCCCTATGGCTGGAGCACGGCGTCTCTGCCGTTCAATCCGGCGATGTCGCCGGGACGGCTGTTCGGGCGCGAGCCGAGACGCGGCGACGTCGTGGTGTTCCGCCTGCCGCGCGATCCCAGCGAGGCCTGGATCAAGCGTGTCGTCGGCCTGCCGGGCGACATGGTTCAGGTGCGGGGCGGCGTTGTGTTCGTCAATGGCGACCCGGTGCGCCAGACCAGGCTGGATGTCGTCGCCGACCACGATGCGCCGCAGCGACGGGTCCAGCAGGTGCGCGAGACTGTGGCCGACGGAAGATCCTACGTCACCTACGACGGCGGGCCGGACCTGCCGGGCGACGACACGCCTGTGCGCCGTGTGCCGGCGGGCCACTATCTGATGATGGGAGACAATCGCGACAACTCGCTGGACAGCCGCTGGCCGCCCGAGATCGGAGTCGGCCTGCTGCCGGCCGAAAACGTCATCGGCCGGGCCGAGGTGGTGCTGGCCTCATGGAAACCGGGAGCCAGCCTGTTCAAACCCTGGACGTGGTTAGACCTTCAGTGGGACCGGTTCCTGGTCCGGGTGCGGTAGACTCGGCTGTCGTCACTCCGGGGCGTCCGCAGGACGAACCCGGAGCCCAGGTGGGCATCGCGGCTTTTGATGCGCTGCAGAGCCAGTCCGCAGCTCTGGATTCCGGGTTCCGCGCAGAGCGCAGCCCCGGAATGACGGCGAGCGGCCGAACAGGCCTAACGCGCGCGGTACTCTTCAAAGCTGACGACGCCGTCGTGATTGCGGTCCAGCCGGTCGAAATCGGCGCGAGCGGGCGACGACTGGGCCAGAGAGGGTGCGGCGACGGCGCCCAGCGCCAGGCCCGCGACGGCGGCGGCCAGCAGGGGTCGCCAGCTCAGGCGGGGTTGAGGAAGCACGGACGACGTCGCGCTCAACTCGGCGTCGATGAAGCGGCGAATGGCGTCGCTGGCCGTCCGGCCCTCGTCACGGCACCGGGCCATGAAGGCGGTCTTGGTCGCGTGGGGCAGTCGGATTTCGACCGTTTCGGTCTTTTTCGGCGGCTTGTTGCGATCCATGGCGCGCCTCCTCGCAGCGTCAAAGTTCAGTTCTTACAGCCCACGACCCAGGCGTCGTAATAGGGGTTCTGGACCCCGCTGACGGCGGGCGACGAGGCGAACATCCAGCCGCGGAAGATCTGACGCCCAGCTTGGCGGCCGCGCGGCTGAAGCGAGACGTCCATATAGGCGATGGCGTCCTCGGTCAGTTCGTCCGGCGTCGTGACCTCGCAGGCGCGGGCGGCGAAGATCAGGTTCTGGTTGAAGCGCACGGGACGACCGCCGACTTCGACCTCGAACTTCATCGTCTCGGCGGTGACCTTGTCGATGGCCTGGATGATCGCGAACTTGCGACGCTGACGGCGTGCGGGCGTGGCGGGTTGATCGACGGCCTTCTCCGCGACCGGCTTTTCGGCCTTGACCTCTTCCTCGGCCTTTTCCTCGACGGCGGCGTCCTCGGCGATCACTACGGCCGGCGGCGGGGTCACCGCGACGGGCGCCCGAGGCGCGGGCGCGCCCGCGGGCGGCGTCTCGGTCGGGACCGAGGGCTGGGTCGGGGTGGTGCGCAGAATGTCGCCGATCGGATCCTGGACCGGACGCGCATCGCGCGGCGCGTCCTGAAGCACGCTGGCGGTCACCGCGCCGGCGCTCAGCACAGCCGCGACGGACGCCGCGCCCAACAGGATGCGGCGGATTTTCACTCGGGCGTCCAGGCCTGATAGTCGCCGGTCGCGGCCGGGCGCTTGGCGTCGCCGGCCAGCGAGCCGGGCGGACGCCAGGCCAGAGGCGTGCCGGTCAAATTGGGCAGATGTTCCTTTTCCCAGGCGCGACGCGGCAGCGGCTGCTCGGTCGGCGGCAGGTCGAAGGTGTAGTGCAGCCAGCCGTGCCAGTCGGGCGTCACCTTGGACGCCTCGGCATAGCCGTCATAGATGACCCAGCGACGCTTGCGGCCGTCGTAGCTGACGTTGTCGCGGCTCTCGTAATAGCGATTGCCGTTCTCGTCCTGGCCGACGAAGCGACCGCGCTTGGCGATGGTGAAGCGGGTGCCGATCGTGGCGCCCTCCCACCAGCCGAAAATCTTGCTCAACACGTCGTGGAATCCAACCGTAAGGGGTCGCCGGAAAGGGAGGCGGCGTCTGGGTCGGATCATAGAAACCCGCGCCCGCTTCGTCCAGCATTCAAGCGCCTGGCGGTGAATCGATATCTTGTGGGCAAACCTGACCAGCGACACCAGATGTATTGGCTAAGTCGCGTGCGCATCCTAGGCTCGCCCGAACCTTTCGGAGAGACGCCGCCATGCGCTTTCAATCCGGCTTCGCCGCTCGCGCCGACCGAGTCGCGATGGAGACCCGCGCCATCGAGCGCTCCGCCGGCGTGCAGCCGGTCCTGGCCCCCGCCGGCTGGTCCGACGTCCGGACCGAGGCCTGGCTGGACTGGCTCGAGGCGGAAGGGTTCGCAACGCCCCTATACGGCGACTGGCTGAACGGCGGCGTCGACGCCTGGGTCGAGCGGCTGGCGGCGACGGGCGTGGCCGAGGGCGTGTTCGACCGGGCCGAGGCCGCCGCGTTCGTCGAAGAACTGTCGGGCGCTTTCAGGCTGGGCCTGGCGGCGCCGGCGGCGTCTGGCCCTGCGGCTGTCGGCGTCATCGATCTGAACGACCCCGGCGCGGCGGCGCGGTTGAAGGCGCACGCCGGACGGCGCGCGGCCCTGCGTCTGGGCGCCCAGGCGGCCGACGCCCTGGCCGAGGCGCTGGCGGGTGTGGCCGATGCGGTGGATCGCTGCGAAGGCCCGCGCGGCGACTGCGGCGACCCTTCGCGCAATCCGGCCCTGGGCCGGGCGGCGGCTTTGGCGCGGCGGTGCGGCGCCAGCGACGCCGATATCCTGAGAGCGATCGACGGCGAACGACCCGCGATGGCCTTGGAGCCGATGGTCGAAGGCGCGCCTCTGGTCGCCCTGGCGGACCGGACCCAGATCGCGGCGGGCGCGCCCGAAGCCCTGCTGGCGGCCGAAGCGGCGCTGGACGGCCGGCTGATCGTCGCCTTCGATCCGCGCGATGCTGAGACCGCGACGGGGCAGACCGCGCGGGCTTTGATCGACCTGGGCGCCGTCCTGGGCCTCGACGGAGATATAGCGACCGATCTGGCGGATCTGACCCGCCTGCTGACCGTGGCGCTGGACCTTCAGTCCGCCCGGCCCGGTCCCATCGCGCTGGGACTGGACGGTCTGCTGGACGCTCTGGCCGCCAGCGATGACCGCATAGGTCAGGCGCAGGCGCTCGCGGGCCTGGTCGCGGCGGCGGCGGCGAAGACCTCGGCCGAACTGGCGAGCCTGCGCGGCCCCTGTCCCGACTGGGAAGACCCGGAGAAGCCGCGTCGCCATTCGGCCATCGGCCTCTTCGTCGAGGATGCGGAGGCGCGGCTGCGGCTGGGCCTGGGCCGCGTCGCGGCGGTCGACGTGTTCCAGACGGCGGACGGCGAGATCGGACGCCGGTTGCACCCCGCGCTCGCCACGGCCATCTCCGCCGCCGGCGGCGATGTCGAGGCGGCGGAACGGTGGACGTTCGGGCGCCGCACCCTGGTCGAGGCCCCAGGCATCGACCACGCCGCCTTGCGAGCGCTGGGCTTCACCGACATCGAACTGGCCGCCATCGAGACCGCCCTGGGCTGGGCCGAGGATTTCGACACGGTCTTCGCCGCCCCCGTCCTGGACCCCGGCTTCATCCGCGATGTCCTGGGCGTGGAAGACGGCGATGGTCTGCTGCTGACCCTGCTGGGCGTGTCCGAAGAGGCGGAGACGGCGGCGACGCGCTGGGTCTTCGGTCATAGCGATCTGCGCGACTGGCCCGAGGCGCCGGCCTGCGTCGCCGCTCTGCTGGCCGATCCGGCGGCGGCGGCGGCCGAGCTGCGGCGCGCCGTCGAGCCGTTCAGCGACATGCCGGACCTCGCAATCGAACCAATGGACTGGCGCACGACCACGACCCAGGCTGCGCGACTGCTGAGCCAGGGTGCGCTGGAGGGTCGCCGCGCCCTTCGCCTGTCGCGCGCCGCGCCGCCCGCCGGCCCGCTGCTGTCCCTGCCCTCGCTCGACACCGCCCGCCCCGAGATTGGCCGCCCCGAGCCTACCCGCGAGGCCCCACGCCCGGCCCCGACCGAACGGGTCGTCGAACGCGTGGTCGAGCGCGAACGCGCGCGCCGCAAACTGCCTGACCGGCGCAAGGGCTATATCCAGAAGGCCGCCGTCGGGGGCCACAAGGTCTATATCCACACCGGCGAATACGAAGACGGCGAGCTCGGCGAGATCTTCATCGACATGCACAAGGAAGGCGCCGCCTTCCGCAGCCTGATGAACAACTTCGCCATCGCCATCTCGATCGGCCTGCAATACGGGGTGCCGCTGGACGAGTTCGTGGACGCCTTCGTCTTCACCCGGTTCGAGCCCGCCGGCCGCGTCACCGGCAACGATTCCATCAAGTCGGCGACCTCGATTCTGGACTACATTTTTCGCGAACTGGGCGTCTCCTATCTGGACCGCGTCGAGCTGGCCAACGCCGGGACCGACGACCTGAACGCGGATGGATTGGGGGACGGCAAACCCGACGCCAACGCGGCCGTGCCCGCCGCCCGCTTCATCTCCAAAGGGTTCGCGCGCGGTTCCGCGCCCGACAATCTGGTCGTCCTGCCCTTCGGCAAGAAAGGCGAGCTGGAAGCCCGCGCCGCCGCCAACAGCGAGGCCGTCGCCTGCCCCGCCTGCGGCGATTTCAGCCTGCAGCAACGCGGCGCCGCCTGGGTCTGCGACACCTGCGGGGCGGCCCCGGCGCTGAAGGGCGGCGATCAGGGCTAGGTTAAGAGTTATGGCCTAGGGTTTGCTGACAGACGATCGAACGTCGGAGCCCGGTCCATGAAACGCACACTTTCCCTCGGCCTGATCGCCGCCCTGCTGGCTGTCGCTGCGCCTGCGCTGGCCCAGAACGCGGGTCAGATCGCCAGCGTGCGGCGCGGGGCTTCCTGCGCCGGTTGCAATCTTTTTCAGGGCGACTTCTCGGGGCTGGAGGCGCGGGGCCTGAACCTGGCCGGCTCACGCCTGCGTCAGGCGGACCTGAGCCTCAGCGTCATGAACCGCACGCGCTTCTCAAACACCGACATGCGCGACGTCGAGGCCTATGGCGGCGTCTTCTCGGGATCGAACTTCTCGCGCGCCAACCTGACCAACGCCAGTTTTGTCGGCGCCTATCTGGAGGGGGCAAGCTTCGCCGGCGCGACCCTGTCGGGGACCAACCTTTCGGGCGCCCAGTTGGCGCGGGCGACCGGCCTGACGCAGGCCCAGCTGAACCGCGCCTGCGGCGACGGCTCCACCGTTCTGCCGCGCGGACTTCGCATTCCGGCCTGCTGAACGGCGCCGTCCTTGCCGCGATTTCATGAAGTTACCTCGATTTAAGTAGGTGCGGCGGGGGTTTCGAGGCATGCAGGGGGCGTGAAACAGATCGCTGAACATATCCGGGTCCGCCCCACCTTGGCTCTGCTGACGCTGGGACTGGCGCTCGCCGCCTCGCCCGCCTTCGCCGGGGTCGAGATGTCGATGCAGGACCGCGACGTGGCGCGTTCCGTGTCGCTGGGCGGATCGTGCAATCGCTGCGAACTGTCCGGCCGCAATCTTTCGGGCGTCACCTTCACCGGCGCCAGCTTCATGAACGCCACCCTGGTGGGCGCCAATCTGCGCGGCGCCGAGATGATGGGCTCCAACTTCACCGGCAGTGACTTCAGCCGCGCCAACATGGGCGGGGTCGAGATTGTCGGCGCCAACTTCACCTCCGCCAACTTCACCGGGGCCCAGATCAACGGCGCCGAGGCGCAAGGATCGTCCTTCGTTCGCGCCAACCTGACCCGCGCCAACCTTTCGGGCAGCGAGATGCACGGGGTCAACTTCACCGGCGCCACCCTTGCCGGAGCCAACTTCTCCAACTCGGAGCTGTTCGGCGCCACACTGGCCAATGTCCGGGCGTCCGGCGCGAACTTCGCCAGCGCCGAAGTCACGGCCTCGAACCTTTCGGGCGGCGATTTCTCCAACGCGGACTTTTCGAACGCCAGCCTGGATGGGGCGCGATTGACCGGCGGCAGCTTCTCGCGCGCCGACTTTTCCAACGCCTCACTGCGTCGCACCGACATTCGCGGCGCCGACCTGTCGGGCGCGCGAGGCCTGACGCAAGACCAGATCAGCGAGGCCTGCGGCGACGGCTCCACACGCCTGCCCGGCCGCCTCTCGCCCCAGGCCTGCCGCAGCAGTTCGATCCGCATCGTCCGCGCAGCCCCCACGCCGCCCGCGCCGCCTCGTGTGCGCAACCTGGTCAACGCCGAAAACTAGGCCGTCCGCCCCGGACTCGTTCTTTGGGACTGCCCCGCATTTCAGGTCGGACCGCGCCACGGAGACCGGAGGCCTTGGCCTGCGGCGCAACCCGGTCGAATTCGGCACTTTAACAGCGCCCTCTGGCCAGGCCTGAAAGATAGCCCGCACAGCAAAACGGCCCCCGGATTGCTCCGGGGGCCGCTCTGTTACGCGACTCTGTCTTTCGGCCTATGCGCGCCTCGCGGAGGCGCGCGACTTGAGACCGTTTGG
>AMYY01000035.1 GCA_000335735.1 alpha proteobacterium L41A
GCGCCTTGGTCCGTTCGGAGGTATTTCTCGGCTAGAGTCTGGAGCGAGGTTCGGGGGCGTGTAGAAGTCACCGTTCGAACATGAACGGGCTTCCCATGACTGAAGACACGCAATCCGCCGACATCATCAACATGGTCGTTGGGATCGTTGCGAACTACGTCAGCAACAACCGGGTCGAGCCGGATCAGGTCGGCGCATTGATTGCTTCGACCTATCACGCTCTCTCGAATGTCGGCGGACCTGCGCCCGAACCGGTTCAGACCTATGAACGGGCAACCGCCGCCCAGGTCCGTAAGTCGATGACCGATGACGGTCTGGTCAGCTTCATCGATGGTCGAACTTATAAGACGCTGAAACGTCACGTCGCCGTGAATGGCATGACACCCGACGAATACCGCGACCGATACGGTCTTCCCGACGACTATCCCATGACCTCTCCGGCCTATTCGGCAAAGCGGTCGGAGCTGGCGCGCGCGGCGGGCCTGGGTCAAAAGGGTCGGGCTGCGAAAGCTGAGAAGGCTCCGGCCAAGCGCGGTCGTTCGAAGTCATGAGAGCCTTCGCTCTCACTGTTGTCGCCACGCTGGTGATTTCCGTCACCGCTCAAGCAAGTTGGGTCGGACATCGATCTCAGTGAAGTAGGGAACCGCCAAAGTTACTCACGTCGCCGGACCCAGCGATAGGCTCATCATCGGCGACAGCACACCTTAGGGGATGCGATGGCATTCGAGATGCATTGTAGCGCTTAGCGAGGCTGCTGCGGCGGGATTCGGTGATACCCCTTACGAAAACTCTGGGCGCGCCGTCATTGACCGATGTGACGAGGCTGTCCGGCCGAAGAGGCCGCGCGAGTGGAATCGAGACGCCGGTCGTCTCGGACCGTCTCAAGCTGACCATGACTGGAAGCTTGGTTGCCAGACCGTGCGGCAGAGGAACATGCGCTCCCAACCGCTCCCATAGATCCGAGGTCGGATGAACAGTCGCCAGACTGTGCAGACCTCGTCGTCAAAGCGATGCGGCAATGTCGTCGCCTCGACATCGGTCCATCGTAGGCACCTCCCCAGCTTAGCCAAATCTGGGGGATCAGATGTCTACGACCACATTGAAGACGCGCCTGCTGGCCGCTGCGGCCCTGACGGGCGTCATGACGGCGGGATCGGCCGCTTCGGCGCAGGAACAAGCTTCGGTCAGCAATGTGGACGATGTCATCGTCACCGCGCAGCTGCGTGAGCAGAAGACCATCGACGTGCCGTTCGCCCTGACGGCCTATTCCGGTCAGTTTCTGGAAGATCTGGGTATTCAGGAGTTCGAACAGCTGTCGGCTTTCGTGCCGGGCTTCCTGGTGCAGAACCAGTCGCCGAACAATCCAGGCTTCGTAATGCGCGGCATCACATCGGATTCCGGCGCGGCGACCTCCGAGGCCCGCGTGTCCGTGTTCCAGGATGGGGTGTCGATCTCCAAGTCGCGCGGTTCCTATGTCGAACTGTTCGACCTTGAGCGGGTGGAGGTCGCCAAGGGCCCGCAGTCGACCCTGTATGGGCGCGGCGCCCTGATCGGCGCGGTCAATCTGGTGCAGAACCGCGCCCGCCCCGGCGCGACCGAGGCCTATGCCAATATCGAGGCCGGCAACGAAGGCTATCGTATGGTCGAGGGCGCGTTGAACATGCCAGTGGGCGCGACTGCGGGCCTGCGGCTGGCGACACGTCTGAAGACGCGCGACGGCTCAGTCGAGAACCTCTTGGGCGGCGAGGATTTCAACGCGATTGAGACCCGCGCCTTGCGCCTGTCCGGCGCCTGGATGCCCTCGGACGCCATGCGGTTCGACGTGATCGGAAACTATCAGAAGGACATCGCCTCGGGGACGTCGTTCAAGTCCATCGCTTATGCGCCGGCCGATCCGAACACCGGCGCCGTGTTGGGCGGCAAGGAACCGTGGGAAGGCGCGGCCCTGACGCGCGGTGCGGCGTTCGACGGCGGGAAGGCGCTGGGTCTGGACCGCGAAGTCTGGGGCGTGACGGGTCTGGCGCGCATCGACCTGAACGCCGCCTGGACGCTGAACGCGACCACGGCCTATCGCGAGTTCACCAACTACGAGACCTTCGACGCCGATGGCGTGTCCCTCCCGCTTTTGACCGCTGCCGAGGATACGCACGGCGAACAGTGGAGCCAGGATCTGCGTCTGGGCTTCGATAACGGCGGTCGCTTGACCGGTTTCGTCGGCTCCGGCTGGTTCCACGAAGAAGGCTATCAGCGCACCCCGACGCAGTTCGATGAACGCCTCATTCTGGCGCAGCTGTCGGGCCTGCTGGACGGGTCGCCCACCACGGTCGGCGACCGGACGTTGCCGCTAGCCGCCTATCCGGCCATCGCCCAGGCGGCCTTGAGCGGTCTGCTGACGCCGCTGGGTGTCGGCGCCTTCGCCGCGCCGATCGCCGGAAATCTGAAGCCGGCGCACATCGAGACGCCAATCAACAGTTCGGAACTGACGTCCTACGACGTCTTCGCCGACGCCACCTACGCCTTCACCGACCGATTCGAGATGTCGGCGGGCGTGCGCTACACCCGCGATGACAAGACTACCGGCTTCGCCAGCTCGGTTCAGAGCCGTTCGACACTCGGCGCCTTGCTCGCACTGCAAGCCGGCGCGATCCCGGCGGCCCAGGTTCCGACCTTCCTCGGCGCCCTGGCCAACCCGGCCTATCTGGCCCTTCCGGCGACGGCCTTCCCGCTGTTCGGCCTGATTTCGCAGCCGACCGCCAACAACGGCGACTTCGCCTATTTCGACTCCGAGGATGACGGCGTGACCTGGCGTCTGACGGCGCGCTATGCGCTGAGCGACGACACCAACGTCTACGCCAACTATGCGCGCGGTCGCCGCCCGGAGGTGATCAGCGTCTCGGCCCCGTCCGCGCCGTTAGGTTCGCCCCGGTTCGGTTCGGTCGAGGCCGAGACGGTCGACAGCTATGAGATCGGGGCCAAGTCGTCGCTGCTGGACGGCCGCCTGCGCATCGACGGCGCGGTCTTCCTGTATAACTACGAGAACTTCCAGACGACGGTGCAGCAGGGCACGACCTTCATCGTCACCAACGCCGGCGAGGCCAAGTCCTATGGCTTCGAAACCCAGGCCAACTTCGCCGTCGCCTCGAACTTCGACCTGTTCGCCACCTATGCCTACAACCACTCGCGGTTCGAGAACGGCATCTATGACGGCAACCAGTTCCGCCTGTCGCCGGACAACGCCGCCTCGATCGGCGCGACCTGGCGTCTGCCCGTGTCCGGTGGCGCGGTCGTGGTCCAGCCGACCTACACCTGGCAGTCCAAGGTCTTCTTCAGCGACGACAACGACATTCCGGCGCTTCAGAGCCGCAACATCGTGCGCGACCTGATCCAGGACGAATACCAGGACGCCTACGGCCTGCTGAACCTGCGCGTTCGCTACACGCCCGACTCGGGCACCTGGGGCGTCGAGGCGTTCGGCGAGAACGTGCTGGACGAGGACTATATCAAGGATGCCGGCAACACCGGCGACGGCCTTGGGATGCCGACCTTCATCGCCGGACGGCCCGCGTCGTACGGCCTTGTGTTCAAGCTCAAGCTCTAAGGGTCCGACAATGAAAATGGATCGCCGCAGTCTTCTTGGGTTGCTCGGCGCGGGGGCGGCGTCGCCCGCCGTCGCGCAGGGCGCCAACACCGGATCGGTCGCCTTCCTGCATGGGGTGGCCAGCGGCGATCCCGCCGCACGTTCGGCGGTCTTCTGGACCCGCGTCACCCCGGCGGATCCGTCGGCGGGGGAGGTGGCCGTGGTGCTGGAAATCGCCCGCGACGCCGCGTTCGGCGACGTCGTAAGCCGCGTGACCGGCCTGCGCGCACGGGCCGAGCGGGACTTCACCGTCAAGCATGATCTGGACGATCAGGGGCTTGAACCGGGCGTCGAGTATTTCTACCGCTTCGTCGCCAATGGCATGACCTCGCCGGTGGGGCGGGCGCGGACCCTGCCGGAAGGTGCGACCGCCGACCTCGCGCTGGCGGTGGTGTCGTGCCAGCTCTATCCCGGCGGCCTATTCAACGCCTATGACGCCCTATCGAAGCGGAAACGCCTGGATGCGGTCGTCCACCTGGGCGACTACATCTACGAATACGGGGCCGAGCCGTCCGACTATGGCATGGGCACGGGCGCGGCGTTGAACCGCGTGCCGCAGCCGGCGTACGAAATCGTCAGCCTGGCCGACTATCGGACGCGTCACGCCCAGTACAAGACCGACCCCGACCTTCAGGCGGCCCACGCCCGCGCGCCCTTCATCTGCGTGTGGGACGATCACGAGGTGGCCAACGACGCCTGGATGATGGGCGCGGAGAACCACCAGCCCGCGACCGAGGGCGACTTCGCGACCCGCAAGGCGGCGGCCCTGCGCGCCTATTACGAATGGATGCCAATCCGCGAGCCCAAGACGGGCGAGCTGGACGCGGCGATCAACCGCAGCTTCGACTTCGGCGAACTGGCCACCCTGGCGATGGTCGAGACGCGGCTGCTGGCGCGCGGCGAGCAGATGACCTTCGCCGACGTGCCCAAGACGGCGGAAGGCGGGCCGGACGTCGCGGCGTTCGAAGCTCTGCGTCAGGCGCCGGATCGCGACCTCCTCGGCGAGCGCCAGCGTCAGTGGATCGGCGAGACCCTGAGCCGCTCCAGGGCGGCGGGGCGTCCGTGGCAGATCATCGGCAATCAGGTGGTGATGGCCAAGGTCAAGGGGCCGGACATCTCGCGCATGATGCCGCCGGAACAGCTTCAGCAAATGGTCGCTTCCCTGCCCGAGGACGTCCGGCCGCAGGTCGCGGCGGCGATCCAACTGTTCAAACTGGGCCTGCCGTTCAATCTGGACAGCTGGGACGGTTATCCGGCCGGGCGCGAGCGTCTGTACGAGACGTTTGCGGCGGCGGGCGTCGCCCCCATCGTCCTGTCGGGCGACAGCCACGCCTTCTGGGTCAACGAACTGCATGACAAGGCGGGCGCGCGCCGGGCGGTGGAGTTCGGCACATCGTCGATCTCCAGCCCGTCGCCGGGCGACCATGTGGGCGGGCTGCCGCTGGGCGCCGCGCTGTCGGCGGCCAATCCCGAGGTCAAGTTCTGCGACCAGACGTCGAAGGGCTATGTGATGCTGAACATCACGCGCGATCGGGTCGTGGGCGAGCTGTGGGCCGTGTCCACCATCGCGGTCAAACCCTATGATCTAAAGATGGTGAAGGCCTTTGCTGTCTCGCCGACGGCCAGCTTATCGGAAGTCTGAACACCTCATTCTGCACCCACGCAGCGCGTTGATGCTTGTCGCTAAATCATCTTTAGCGTTATCGAAGCAACATACAGGTATGCATAGCTCAGCGGACAGTAAGCGAGCGGATATCTTCCAGGCGCTAATGTGCCAAAGCGATGAAAGCTTATAAGGCTGGCGTTCATCGGATACGAAAGATCATCAAAGGCAGCAGGATCAGCCGGCTGCCCGCTTTGGCTCGGTCGTCGGCAACGCTAAGAGCGCCGTTCGACCCTGTTATCTCACGCCGTTCCTACCTCGCAAGAACCGGCTCTGGAACGTGGACGCGAGGGCGCGGCCTGAGCGAACGCCGTTGCAGGGATGGTGCCGGAACCGACGACACCCGCACTGAAGTTCTTGGTCCACAGGCAGACTTGCAGGTTAGGTGGTGATGCTAACGTCGCCAATGGGCCGATATGAGGGGGCTCGGCGCTCAGCGCGACCTGCGCATCGTCCCGCGAGGATCCGCAAGGTTAGGGCGAGCACTTTAGCCTCTGTCGACGTTGTCGGGACTCATCATCAGTCAATCGCCACTGATGACGTTGGATCGTTTTATATAACGTCGTCGTATCCGTTGATGTGTGGCCACCGCCGACGACTTGCCGCCAAGGCGCGTTCACCGATCCTCGCGTTTCGATCTGCCAGATTTCGTCGCCGGCCAGGGTGACACCGGGTTTGCCCCTGACGATTCTTGCTAACATGGCGGCAGCTAGATGGAATGTTTCGACGCTGTCTATCGCGTCACCAACTAGCCATTCTCAAAAATCAGGCTTCGGTGCCGCGCGATGCGGATGGACTCTCACAGCGCCCTTGGAGGGTGGGTTCGTGCGTTCACGATAGCCGAAAGATGACTATTGGTGAGGCGCAACAGCTGCTTTTCGTTTGCGGAGGCTAGGGAGCAGTCTGCTCGGAGACAGCGCTCCCTGAAGACCTTTCCCATAGCTTATGGTCCGCGCGTCGATGCGCACTCCAAACCGCCGATTGCTAACTGACGGCCGATCCGGTGAGGAAGATTGGATTTCCGTAGAACCAGAGGTCGGACCACGGGTCTTCGCCTGGCGTGTCGATCTGGGGTTCAGTTTCGGCCCCGTTGGTTCCGCGAACCCGGATGTAGCGCGCCTTTGAGGACTTCGGCAGGCGGTGCGTGATCGTCAGGGTTTCGCCTTCCACCGTCCAGTCGGTGGAGGTGAAGCGTCGCTCGACACGCGCCGTTGGGTTGGCGTCGGCATCGCGGTCGGATGCCGGACCCGTCACCTCGCCGACGATGAGATCGATATGGTTCACCGACGGCGTGCGCCCTGCTGCATTCACAGGCTGCGGGTCGCGCACGCGGATGGTGACGAGGACGTCTTCGCCTGCGTCGGCCAGTTCGCCTCCGACACTGGCCGTGCGGCCGCCGGCGGCAGCCGTCATGTCCAGTTCGGAAATCAGGTCTCCTGTTGTGACGAAGATCCGACCCTGCCGCAGTCCGTCCAAAATGTCGGCGCCATCACTCCGGGCCATGACGTAGGTCTTGGCGTATTCGCCGGGCCAGAAGTCGTCGCCGCCCTCGCTGATGTTGGTGTGGGAATCGGAGGTCGCGGTGATCCACCAGCGACGCCCTTCGGCCAGCAAACTGTCCCAAACGCCGCCCAGGCGGGCCGTCATCTGGTCGTAGCCGCCCATGGTTGGGAATAGACGATAGATGCCGCGCGATCCTTGGGGATCGGATCGGCCATCGGCGAACAGCCCGTCGGCTTGGTGGCCAGGCGCGCCCTCCATGCCGATGACGACGCGCGGGGTGATCTCGCTCCAGTCCCGAAGCTGACGCGGATGGACCTGACCGTAATGGCGCAATCCGGGCGCCGATCGGGAAGGGTGGTTCGTCACCATCACCGGACGCGGATCCATCGTGGCGATGTCGCGCAGAGCCTCCAGCATAAAGGCCTCGGTGTCGCGCGCCGGATCGGCGGGCCAGGGCTGGCGACGACCGTATCGGCTTTCGATGTGCAGAAGGTCTTCGCGTTCGTGCGACGATGGCGGGATGATCAGGCTGGAGTGTTCGGCACCGGGCGTGTCGAACTCCATGCCGTAGAAAAGGACCAACTCTGGGACCCGCGCGCGCGCTTGCACAAGCTCAGGATAGGCCTGGTCGGCGTTCAACTGAGCGTGCATGGGGCCGCCGTGGTCCGTCGACACCATCCACGACAGACCGAAGCGCCTGGCCGCTTCCGCGTTCTGGACGATGGTGTGGTCGCCGTCGCCGCCTAGTTGCGGAACCGGCGGCGCTTCCGGTGTGGCCGGGTCAGGCGTGTAGCGGGCGCTGAACCGGCTGTGGACATGGTGGTCACCCGCCAACCACCGGCGACTCTCCGTTTGCGTCGGATCGGTCTGGGCCAAGGCCAGGCTCGACGTCAGGGAAAGCATCAGGCCAAGGGCGAGGGGGGACGTCATGGCGGCGGTCTCCATTAATCCGCACCCTGAATACAGATGAATGTGACATCTCGATTTGATTGAGTTCAAATAAACGCGGAGGTTTGGTGTCAATTTTTTGTATCGTGTGAAGCTTTTGCAATCTGAAGGTCTTTGGGTTGAGGTCGATCTGCTGTGTTGGCTAAACGCCGCCGCCAAGGGGTGGCAGCGAGTCGGGCATGGGGCTGACGATCTCGCTGACACCGGGAGACTCTCATGATCCGCCTGACCCAGATTCACACCCGGACCGCCTTGATGGCCGGCGCCGCCGCGGCGACCTTCGCCTCCATTGTGACGCCCGCCGCCGCCCAACAGACGGATCGGCAGGAAGCCACGGTTCTGGACGAGATCGTCGTCACCGGCTCCTTCGCCACCAGCCTGGCCGACGCGCTGACGATTAAGCGTCGCGCCGATTCCATCGCCGACGCCGTGTCCGCCTCGGACATCGGCAACTTCCCGGCCGTAAACGTGGCCGAGGCGCTGCAGCGGGTTCCGGGCGTCTCCATATCGCGCGAAGCGGGAGAAGGCCAGTTCGTGTCGGTTCGGGGGCTCGGCCCCAACTTCCAGTCGGTGACGCTGAACGGCGCGCCGATCGCCTACAACGAAAACATCCGCAACTCCGACCAGAGCGGTCGGCAGTTCCAGTTCCGGGTCATCCCCGCCGACCTGATCTCGGGCATCGTCGTGACCAAGGCCCCGACCGCTGACCTGCTAGATGGCGGTATCGGCTCCAACATCGACATTCGCACCGCCGACGCGCTCGACACCGAGATGTTCGCCACGGCGCGCCTGTTCACCCACTATGAAGACCGTACAGAAAAGAACACGCCTAACGGTTCGCTGTCGGCCGGATGGCGCAACGCCGATCGCACCTTCGGCGTAATCGCGGGCGTGTCTCTGGCGACGCGCGACGTGCAGTTCGATCGTGTCCAGACCACCGGCTACACCAACCGCGTCGTCAACGGCGAGACCGTCGCCGTGCCGAACGAAATCCAGACGACGCTGGAGCGCGAGGAGCGTGAGCGGATCAGCGCCATGGCCGGTCTGTCGTGGAGGCCGACCGACGCCTTTGCCGCGCGAATGGACGTGCTCTATTCCAAGTTCAATAATGTCATCGACGAGGACCGGATCAGTTTCGGTCTGGGCGGTCGTGCGGACTTCTCGACCCGACTGGTCGCCTCCAGCGCTCGCATCGTGAACGGGATCCTTTACGCCGGTACGATCAACGGCGGCCGCATCGACCGGAACGCGGAATATTCGGAACAGGAGCACGAGAACCTGTCCCTGCACGCCCAGGTCGATTGGGACGTCGCCGGTTGGACCCTGACGCCGTCGATCAGCTATTCGCAAGCTAACTCCTTCCTGCCGGTGCCGCTGCAGCGGATCTCGGGTGGAACGACAGAGAATCCGGCCGGCTTGACCTACAGCTATGACTTCGGCGACGACCCTGTGGGGAACCGGCGCTACGCCTCGCTGCTGACCAATCTGGATTTCGGCAGCCCGACCTCGACCAGGGTCAGCGCCTATCGCACCCGTCCGATCAATTCGGAGGATGACGACACCACCGCCCTGCTGAATGTCGGTCGCGACTTCGACGCGGACCTCGGCCCGGTGGTCCTGTCGTCGGTCGCCTTCGGGGGACAGTACACCGACCGTTCGCGAGATTACCAACGGCGCGACCGGGTGCTGACGGCCCGGCCGGGCGTCGATGTGAACACGCCGGAGTTTCTGAACCAGCAGCTGCCGTCAAACGCCTTCGATCGCGCGATCCGCAACCTCTACAACATGGGGCTGACCTATAATCGCGATCTGTTCGGCCGGTCCTATGTCATCCCGAACGAGTCGAACGACACCAACGCCCAGTCGGACGACCTGACGCCGACGGGCGCCGACCTGCAGCAATCCTACGGCGTCGACGAGCAGATCACCGCCTTCTACGGTCGGGCCGATTTCGCGGCCGACCTCGGCTCCATTGCGCTTGAGGGTAATCTGGGTCTGCGCTGGGTGTCGACCGAGACTGAGGTGCGCGGCACCCTGCTGACCGCCGGTCGCAACAGCGCAGGCGCGGTGACGACCGTGGTCAATCCACAGACCTTCCAAGGATCGTACGAAGAGTTCCTGCCCAGCCTGAACCTGAACTTCGAGATCCGTCCCGACGTCCTGTTCCGCGTCGGCGTCTCGCGCACCCTGACGCGCCCCTCGCTAGCCGATTTGCGCACCGCCGTGGTGCCCAACAGCTCGCTGATCACCCAAGTCTTCCTGAATGGCCAGACCGCCCTCGACACGGCGGCGCCCAGCGTAAAGGTCGGGGTCGGCGGCAACCCGAGCCTCAGTCCCTATACGTCTGTCAACTACGATGCGTCGCTGGAGTGGTATTTCAACGACTTCGGCGCTCTGTACAGCGCGGTGTTCAAGAAGGACATCTCGGACTTCATCGGCGGCATTGCGCGCAACGAGCAGATACTGTTCGCGACCCAGACGGGCCAGACCCTGACCGCCGATCTCTTGATCACCCGTCCCCAGAACATCGGCGATGCGACGGTCGAGGGAATCGAGTTCGGCGGCTCCTACAAGATGGACTGGGGCTTTGGCATCGCCGCCTCGGCTACCTTCACGGACTCCTCGGCCGAAGTGGAAGCCTCGCCCGGCAACCGCATCACCGCCGGTCTACAGGGCGTCTCGGACACCAGCTATTCGATCAGCCCCTTCTTCGAACGTGGTCCGTTCGAGGTTCATTTCAGCTACACCTATCGCTCCGACTTCGCCGCCAACGGCAACATCACGCCGGGGTCCAACGCGGTGATCGACAAGAACGCCGCCATCGTGGCCGACGGTTTCGGCGCCCTGGATTTCGGCGCGTCCTGGCAGGTCAATCCGACGTTCCAGATCTTCGTCGAGGGTACGAACATCACCGACGAAAGGCAGGCGGTTTACCAGGGCAACGAGGACCGTCCGTTCCAAGTCCAGGAATACGGCCCAAGCTACAATCTCGGTCTGCGGGCGACATTCTGATACTCACATGGGCAAGCGCGACGCTCGACGCTGAGTTCCGCCGTTGCCCATGATCGAGATGCGCGGCCTGCCTCCCGGCAGGTCGCGTTTCCTTCTGCCTGCAGGAAAGCCGTGACGACGAGCGCGGCTAGCGGTTGCATCGTCCGCGTAACGGCGCGTTTGACGTCCTTCGGTCGTCAATAGTTATCGCCCGCGACATCAATTGGAGATCGCAGCGTTATTCGGGCGACGTACCGACCGGCGTCGCCGTTTCGACGCCGGGGGATTCTCATGTCTGTTCATCTATCGCCGCGGGCTCGCCTGCCGCTTCTGCTCGCCACGACCGCGCTCGTCACTGCCGCCTTGGCCGCCTCGGCGCGCGCGCAGGATGCGGGGCAGGCGGCGGAGGTCGACGAGATCGTCGTGACCGGCCAGCGCGAGGCCCAGCGCGCCGCCATCGCCGTCAAGCGCGCGGAGTTCGAGGTGATGGACGCGGTGTCGGCCGACGACATCGGCAAGCTGCCCGATCACAACACCGCCGCCGCCCTGCGTCGCATTCCAGGCGTTTCGGTGATGGAAGACCAGGGCGAGCCGCGCTGGCCGATCCTGCGCGGCCTGGCCTCGACCTACAACCGGACGACCATCGACGGCGCCTTCGTCGGATCAGTGGACGAGAGCGCACGCACCGTGCCGATGGACATCGTGCCGTCGGTGATGGCCGGCCGGGTCGAGGTCATCAAGACGGTGACACCGGAGAACGACGGCAACGCCATCGGCGGCGTCATCAACATCGCCACCCGCAGCGCCTTTGACGCGTCGAAGCCCTTCTTCAACGGCATGGCGTCCTATGGCGTCTATGAGCAGCACGGCGACGTGCGCAACGACGATCCGTCCTATCGCCTGTCCTTCGCCGCCGGTCGCCGGTTCGGCGCGGCCGATGAATGGGGCTTGGTGGTCGGCGTTTCGCACGAACAGCTCGACTACGACATTCCGCAGGTCGAATCCGCCGCCCCCTCGATCCGCGAGTACACCACCGCCGGCGCCCCGGTGAACTCGGGCGCGGCGACCGGCAACGGCATTCAGGTGCCGACCCAGCTGCGCCTGTTCTGGTACAACAACACCAAGCAGCGCTCGGGCGTGAACGGCAAGCTGGAGTGGCGGCCGAACGTGAACTTCCGCTGGGAAGCCTCTGCCCTGTATGCCCGAATGGAAGACGACGAGGAGCGCACCGAGTTCCGCACTGAGCCGACCGGCAACGTGGCCAACCAGACGCGCACGTCCGGGACCTTCGCCACGGGGCGCAACATCGTCGGTCTGAACCAGCCGATCACCCGGCGCGAGATCGGCCTGGGCCGCACGGCCTTCCGCTGGGATGCGACGCCGCAATGGCGGCTGGACGGCGATCTGGTCCATTCGCAGGCCGGGCTGGAGACGCCGAACATCTCGATGGAGTTCCGCACGGCGTCGAACGCCAACTTCGGCTTCAGCTACGACACGTCGAACTTCTTCCCGGTCTTCACGCCGACCAATCCGACGGCCTTCCGCAACCCGGCCCTGTTCAATCTTCAGCAGCGCCGCGTCTCGTTGGTCGAAACCGATGAAAACACCACCCAAGCCCGGTTCAATGTCGCTTTCGACGACGGCGGCGATACGCGGAACCTGAAGGCGAAATTCGGCGCCGTGCTGCGCTCTAGCGACCGCAGCTATACGTCGAGCCGTACGGACTACACGGCCAGGACCGGCTTCATCTACACGCTAGATCAGGTCGATCGTCCCGGGCCAGACCAGTTGATCGAGGGACAGTATCGTCTGACCCCGCGCATCGACGTGGCGACGGCGGAGGACTTCTATGTCGCAAATGTCGCCAACTTCATCGCGACGACGGCTCTGCCGACCGGCAACTACGATGTTACCGAAGACGTCTTCGCCGGCTATGCCCAGGCCAGGTACCGGATCGGCGACCTGACGCTTTTAGGCGGGCTGCGTTACGAGCAGACCGAGGTCGGTTCGGACGCCGTGCGCGCGACGGGAACGACTTTGACGCCCGTGTCGAATAGCGGCGACTACGACAACTGGCTGCCCAGCCTGCACCTGCGTTGGGACGTGCGCGACGATGTGGTGGTGCGCGCCGCCTGGACCAACACTATCGGCCGCCCCGATTTCGGCTCGCTGGCCGCCAGCGAGAACGTCAGCTTCGACGGCTCGCAGGCGATCCTGTCGCGCGGCAATCCCGGTTTGAAGGCGCGGGAAAGCGAAGGGTTCGATCTGTCGTTCGAATATTATCCGACCGACGGCCTGATGTCGGTCGCCCTGTTCAGCAAGAGCATCGACAACGAGATCTTCACCCTCAGCTCGGTCCAGAACCTGGACGTGGGCCGGGGCGTGGAGGCGGTGATCGTCTCGACGCCGACGAACGCCGAGACCGCCAAGATCCGCGGCGTCGAGGTCGCCTTCCAGCAGGCCCTGGCGATGTTGCCGGCGCCGTTCGACGGGTTCGGCGTCAGCGCCAACGCCACCTTCCTGGACACCGAGTTCACCTTCCTGACCACGGCGGGCAAGCGGCATACAGGTCTGTTCCAGCAGCCTTCGACCACGACGAACGAATCGATCTGGTATCAGCGCGGGCCGATCGAGGCGCGGGTGTCGCACAACTATATCGGCGGCTTCCTGGAGACGATCAACGACACCATCCCCAATGCGGACCAGTACTGGAAGGGCCGTCACGTCTATGACGCCTCGATCAGCTGGCGGTTCGACAACGGGATCACCGTCTTCGCCGAGGGCCAGAACCTGTCGAACTCGGGTCGTCGCGAAGTGACGGGGCCGGGGCGCACCTATCTGCAGGAATCGGCCAACTACGGCCGGACCTACTGGATCGGTCTGTCGGCCAGCTTCTGATCCCGATCCGATTGACCGCTTGAAGCGGCCGTTTTCTCGAAAGGTCCGCCATGCCCGTTTCCATCCTGTCCGCCCTGATCCTATCGGGCGTTCAGGCGGCGCCGGTAGAGCCGGTCGCGCCGCCGCCCATCACACTGGCCGGCCAAGCCGAGACGGTGCGGCGCTACGCGTCGGATGCGCGCCAGGGCGTGGCGGTGGGGCCGGACGCCGTCTATGCGGTCTCCAACTGGTCCATCGTCCGATACGACAAGGCCAGCGGTCAGAAACAGGCGGAATGGACCGGCGACCGCGCACGGTTTCCGCACATCAACGCGTGCAATCTGATCGTGGCCGAACTGGTTTGCGCCAGCTCCAACTTCCCCGCCACGCCGCAGGTCAGTACAGTCGAGGTGTTCGATCCCGTCGACCTGCATCACAAGCGCAGCGTGTCGCTGGGGCTAGGAACCGGCTCGATCACCTGGGTCGATCGCCACCACGGATCGTGGTGGGCCATGTTCGCCAACTATGATGGACGGGGCGGCGAGGCGCCGCGCGATCACCGCCATACCACCCTGGTCCGATTCGACGACCAATGGCGACGCATGGAAGCCTGGGCCCTGCCGTCCTCGATCCTGAAGCGGATCGCGCCGATGAGCATTTCGGGCGGGGGCTGGGGACCGGACGGACGGCTCTATCTGACCGGCCATGACCTGCCCGAGTTATATGTCGTGGCCATCCCGATGGGCGGCGGCGTGCTGGATCACGTCGAAACTCTTGGTATCGAAGCAGAGGGACAGGCCATCGACTGGGACGAGACCCAGCCTGGCATGCTCTACGGCATCACCCGTCGCACCCGTGAAATCCTGGCGATGACAATGCCGTCGGCGGGGCGTTAGCGCTCTACGGGAAAAACGTCTGGGGTCAGCCCGTCGCCGCCCGTCAATGCGGTTTCCCGCCGCTGGTCGAACGTGCAGCAGAACCCAAGAGCTGAGGCGGAAATTCCAGTTCGAAATGCGATAGTTCGGGTGCGACGTTGAAGGTGGTCTCTCCGTTCCGGCCGGCGTACCGATCCAGCAAGGTGGAGTAGGTGTAAAAGCGGATCGTCCTGGCTTCCGTGTCGAACGCCATGAAGCGCAGCCAGCCGGCGCCGCCATTGGCGGCGTCGGGGCGGCCGTCGGGGCCGACGGTATTGCCCTGGTAATCCTGGATCAGCTGATAGACGGGATAGCCGGCTTCGTTGCGATCGATGCGCAGGTTCTGGCCGTTGGACACGCCCACGACCGGCGGCGTGTAGTTGTGGCCGCTGAGGATCATGAAGATCATGGCGTTCTTGCGCACGAAGCGGTCCCAGATCTGATCCGGCGTCAGATTGGGTGCGCCCGGAAAGTAGTTGGCGTAGCCGTTCGACCGATCCTGCGAACCGGGTTGCAGCCATTCGTGCGTGGTGATCATGACCGGCAGACCGGGATGGGCGTCGATCACGCCTTGCGCCCAGTCGAGTGCAGTCTGCGGCGGCTCCATCTCCAGCGCCAGATGTAGGAACCGGCGACCGCCGCCGTCGAACGTCTGATAGCTGTTCAGCCCGTCCGGCGAAGCGCCGCCATACCAGGACTTGCCTGCAAAGAAGCGCGAGCTCGGCCCGAAATACAGGTTCCACACACGGCCGCCGCTCAGGGGCTTTGAGGCGCCGGGGCCGTTCTCCGTCCACCAGGAATAGTTGTCGTAGTCGTGATTGCCCAGCACCATGCCGAAGGGCACGCCGCTGGCCGCCAGGATCGAGATCGAACGGTTGGCGATATCCCACTCTTCGCGCGTGTCGAAATATCGATACTCGCCCTCCGCATCGGGGATCGCGCGGCGGAACTGGCCGTCGCCATGCTGGACGATGTCGCCGACGAAGGTGACGAACGCCAGGTTCTTGTCCTCGCGCGTGTCGGCGAGATAGCGCATCTGCTGGGCGAATGTGTCGGCGCCGCGCGGCTGGGCCAGGGTGATGTCGGAATAGTTCTGGGTATCCGACACGACTGCGACGGTGAAGATCTCGGCCCAGGCCGGGACCGTCGATCCCAGCAAGGCTGAGCCGAACGCCAAAGCCGCGCCGAAGCGTTTGAACGTCGTCATGATCCGCCCTCTCAGTCGTGAATTCGTCCCGTCCTTAGAGGCGACATGTGACAGTTTGCTCAGGGGGCGATCGCTTTCGACCGGCGGCGGAAGGGGTGAAACGGAACTGTCGTCCATTCGACATCAGGCGGTGACAGTTCGGCTTCATCTGGGCGTCTCATGAACCCGCTGGCGGAAATGCGCGAAGATACGGCGGCCCTGTCCGCGCGGATATCGACCGACATGGCGTTCGCCGACCTGACCCGTCGTCTGCGGCGTCCGTTGATGCAGTTCTTGCTGCGTCGAGCCCGGTCGCCGATGGATGCTGAGGAGATGGTGCAGGACCTGTTCGTTCGTCTGCTTCGGCGCGGCGACCTGTTCAGCCTGGACAATATCGACGGCTATGTGTTCGAGGCGGCTGCGAACGTCGCACGGGATCGCGGCCGCTATGACAAGTCGCGCGGACAGGGGCGGCACGTCGATATCGACGATCTGACGCCCAAAAGCGAAGAGCCGGGCGCCGAGCAGATTCTGGATGGAAAGCAGCAGTTGAAGCGGATGCTGGCGGCGCTGGACGCCTTGCCGCCACGGGCGCGGACGGTCGTGATCCTGCGGCGGCTGGAAAACCTGACCTATCCCCAGATCGCAAGGCGGTTGGGCATCTCGGTCAGCGCGGTCGAAAAACATATGGTCCGCGCGATGGCGGCGCTGAGGCTCGATCTGATCGAGACGAAGTGCTGATGACTTCTGTCCATACGAGCGCAGGCGTCGATGACGCCGCCGCCTTCTGGTTCGCACGCATGAACGGAGGCGTAACGCCGAGCCCCGAGGACGAGGCCGGGTTTCGACGCTGGCTCGACGCCGACCCGGCTAACGCCGACGCCTATCGAGAGTGTCAGACGATCTGGCGGATGTTGAACGACAAGGCGGCGGAGCCCGAGGTCCTGGCGCTGCGGGCGGCCGCCTTGGCGCCGGTCGAGCCGCGTCTGTCGCGTCGGGCGATGTGCGGCCTTGCGGGCGGAGCGGTTGCGGCGTCGTGCGCGGGGCTGTGGGTGCTGAGCGCCCCATCGCCTGCCCGCGCCCTGATCTCGACCAAGGCGGGGCAGAGGCTGAACGCGGTTCTGCCCGACGGGTCGGCGGTTACGCTGGCGCCGCTGACGCGATTGAGACTGAACTTCGTGAGTGGAAGACGGTCCGCCACGCTGGAGCGAGGCCAGGTCTGGTTCGACCTAAAGCCTGACGCTGCCCGCCCGTTCGAACTGCGTGTCGGCGATCGTATGCTGACGGCAGCCGGCGGCCGATTCCAGTTGGCCGTGACGGACGACCGATCCGACATCGTTGTCGAACAGGGCGTGCTGACGGTCGCCGAGCCCCGCGGAGCCAAGGCGTCGACGCGATTGTCGGTAGGCCAGAAAAGCGACGGCCTGAAGGTGATCGCAGCGGACGTCGAAGCCGAGACGGCGTGGCGGCTTGGTCGATTGGTCGTGCGTGATCGTCCGTTGTCGGAGGTCGTCGCCGCCTTCAACCGATACTCCGCCGAACGGCTTTCCATCGAGGATCGCGCGGCAGGAGACAAAAGGATATCGGGCTCATTCCGATATGACGGAGGGCGAGAGTTCGCCCTGGCGCTGGCGTCCGGCTTCGACCTTTCGGTGAAGCGGACGTCGGACGGGGTCTGGCGCATCAGAACGCCTGAAGGAACGGCTACGGTTCGATGAAATTTCTAAGACGGGGTGGGGACTCGCAGGCGCGCGTCCGTTCCTGAGAGCGAACCGGCGAGATGCCGGTCCAATCTTTCAGGGGGCTACTGATGACCTATTCCTCGCCGATCTCACCCGGTCTGAAACTCGGCCTTCTGGCCTGCAGCGCCGTCTTCGCGCTGGTCTCCGCATTGCCTGCAATGGCCCAGAGCGCGACGCAGCCGTCGCAGCCGGTCGCCTTCGCCATCGAAGGCCAGTCGCTGGAAACCGCCCTGACCAGCTTCGCCCGCACCGCGGACGTTCAGGTGGTGTTCGCCCCTGACTTGGTGCGCGGCAAGCGTGGCGGGCGCGCCGTCGGGATGATGGCGCCGGCCCAGGCCCTGCGTCAGATCCTGGCCGGCTCGGATCTCGTCGCGACCCAGGTCGGCGAACGCACCTTTTCTGTTTCGCAAGCCACCGCCCAGTCCGCCGACGCCACTCTCCTGGACGAGGTGATCGTCACCGCCCAGAAGCGGGCCCAGCGCATTCAGGATGTGCCGCTGGCGGTGACCGTGGTCGATGGCGACGACGCCGCGCGTCGCGGGATCGACAGCGTGCCCGGATTGGTGGACGAGGTTCCGGGCGTCTCGGTCAACTATGCGTTCGGCGGCGCGAACTATGGTCTGATCAGCATCCGGGGCATCGGCGGGGCCGACGACTACAAGCCCAACGGCAACCCCTCGGTCGCCCTACACATCGACGGCGTCTATCAGACCTCGAACGCCTATCTCGGCATGCCGCTGTTCGACCTGGACCGGGTCGAGATCCTAAAGGGGCCGCAGGGCACCCTGTATGGCCGCAACACCACCGCGGGCGTCATCAACGTGATCACCAAGGGGCCCGGCGACATGGTCGAGGGCTCGGGTCGGATCGAGGTCGGCAGCTATGACTACACCGCCCTGGAAGCGGCCGTAGGCGGCCCGTTAAGCGACAAGGTCGGCGTGCGTATCGCCGTGCTGGCCGAACAGGGCGGCGGCTTCATGACCGGCGCCGGGGCCGGCGATCTCGCGGGCTTTCGACCGGTCATTGGCGGCGTGGTCCAGACCCAGGTGCCGACCATCGTCGATCCGGGCCGTCGCGAAGGATTCGGCGACAAGGATCTGTTCGCCGGCCGCGCCACCTTGGCGATGGACTTCACGCCCGAGACCAGCCTGACATTGAAGCTGTTCGGTAGTCGGGACCGGGGCGATACGCGCCAGTACGATCGCATCTCGGCCGCGCTGGACACCAACATCGCCAATGCCGGCGAGAACGACGATCCGTACGAGTTCTACTCGTCCGAATATCCAACCCACAGCATCGACATCTACGGCGCCTCGGCCATGCTTCAGCACAGGCTTGGCGACAATCTTAACCTGGCTGTGATCGGCAATGCTCAGGGCACGACGCGTTCGATCCAGGGCAATGGCGACGGCTCGCCCTATCCCGCGTCGCGCTTCGATGCGGACGAGAAACTGAGCCAGACCTCGCTGGAAATGCGTCTGAGCGACGACACCGGCGGTCGCCTGGATTGGATCGCGGGCGTCTTCTATGTGTCTGACGACATCGACTTCGACACCCACTGGACCAGCTATACGGCCCGGACCAAATACGACAATCTTCACAAGCAGAGCCGCAACAGCTTCGCCCTGTTCGGCCAGGTCGATTATGATCTAACGCAGAAGCTGACCCTGTCGGGCGGCCTGCGCTACACCCGCGACGAGGCGACCTTCAACGGCCGCAACGACGACCTGAACCCGTGGGGTATCTCGACCTTCACCACCACCTTCGCCACGACCAATCCGTTCGTCTGGGACCGGTCGTTCGAGGACGACAATGTGTCGGGTCGGGTCACGGCCAAATACGCCTTCAGGCCCAGCCTGAACGTCTTCGTCTCGGCCGGGACGGGCTATCGCGGCGGCGGGTTCGACGGCACCTCAATCTTCACCCAAGCCGAAACTTTGCCGTTCGATTCCGAGACGGTCACGGCCTATGAGACGGGCCTGCGGTGGACAACGCCGCGCCTGCGCGTTTCGATCGACGCCTTCTCCTATCGGTTCAAGGAACTTCAGGCGACGACCCGCCTGGCCAACGACACCAACGGCCGGGCCAATGTCGGCGAGGCCGAGAGCAAGGGGATCGAGTTCGCCGTCAACGCCGTGCTGTTCGAGACGGCGAACCAGACCCTGGACCTAGACGTGGCAGCGGCCTCCCTGGACACCGAGATCCTGTCGTTCAGCTCGGCTCGCGTCGCAGATGTCCTGTCGACGGTCGGGGATCCGCTGCCCGGCGCGCCCGACGTCACGGCGACGGCGTCGTTGAACCACAATCTGATGCTGGACAACGGCTGGCGCCTGAACTCGCGCCTGTCGGTTTCGCACCACGGCGAGGAGTCCAACCGCTTGAATGCGGCTCCGGGCAATACGGCCGAGGCCTATACTCTGCTGAATGCTCGGATCGAACTGGAGACCACGAGCAACTGGGCGCTTTACGCCTATGGCCGCAACATCACCGACGAGGTCTATTTCCCGGAACTGAACGGGGCCTCGCGGCTGGTCGGCGCCCCGGCGACTTATGGCGTGGGGCTGCGCTACGCCTTCTAACATCAAGCCAACGCGGCCCTTCTGATTGCGTCTAGGGTCGAGGTGCGGTCTCGACAGCCCGTTGAGGCGAGGGCAATGAGACCCCATGCCTACCTCCACGGCCCGCTCCGACCTTGCTCAGCAGATCGTCGAGCAGGCGATTGCTCGGTCGGCGCTTGAGGGGTTGGACAACCTGACGCTCCGCGACCTAGCCCAAGCGGTGGGCAAGAGCACCACCGTCATCGTCAATCTGTTCGGGAGCAAGGCGGGGCTGATCCACGCAGTTGGCGAGGAGGCGTTACGGCGCGACGCGGCCTTTCACGACGCCTTCTTCGGCTCGGTGGCGGGTTTGCCGATTGAACGCGAAGGCCTGTTGGCCTTGGCCCAGACCTATCTGCGGCATCGGGTGGCGGACAACGCGGGGTTCGCCCGTATCTGGGAGTCCCTGCTGCTGGACGCAGAACCCGCGCCTGAGCAGCGCGACATGGTCGCCCGCTGGCACGCCATGCGATGCGCGGCTTGGCGCGGCCATCTGGCGCACGATGCGCGGCTAGATCCGTTCGTCGAGCCCCTAGTCGCCTGGCTCACGTTCGAACAGTATTATGCGAGCGCCCTTCGCGGCCGAGCGGACTATGGCGTCGTCGCCGCCGAGGGTCTGGGCGCCATGATTGATCGCGCCCTTGGTCTCCCAGATGCGCCGGCCACCGCGACCTTCTGGTATCGCGACACCATGGTCGTGCCGCAGGCGCCGGCTCGGGACGCCGAGCCCGAGGCCATGCGGCGCAAGCTGCTGGACATCGCGGCGGACCAGATCCTGGCTGGCGGCATCACCGCCGTCACAAATCGTTCAGTCAGCGCCGTCGCTGCGACCTCAACCTCGACCATTGCCTACCATTGGCCCGATATGCGCCATTTCGTGCTGGACGCGGTCTGGCATAGCGTGGTTCGCGACATGCCTGGGCATTTGGCCGGGCATGCGCCGATCAGCGATCCGGCTATCGCGGATCTCGACCGCTGGGCCTCCATCATGGCGCCGACCGTGGCCATCCGGCGCGAGGCGGAAGGTTTCTACGTCAGATACGCCCGACTGATCGCCAGTATTTGTATCGAGGCCCGACGCGATCCGTCTTTGCGCGACCTGGCCATGCTGCTGCGTGGTCCTGAGGGCGGGGGCACTTACTATAAGAGAATGGGCGTCTGGCCGGCCGATTTTGACTTGAATCGGTTGGCGGCCACCCGTTTCGCCCTCTGGATCAAAGCCGAGGCGCTGTTGGGCTGCGCTCGTGGGTGCGCGCTCGATGAGGACGACCTGAAGGCAGCGGCTTGTCTGCTGGTTGCGCGCGAGCGTTAGCAGAACGCGTGTTACCGTCTCGTCGCGGCTGTTTGATCGGCCTTTGACAAGAACACTTACGACAAGCGTCATAAAAGCATTATTCCCGCGGCCTATTGCGGCATTGTTGTCGAACGGTTGTTTTTCCAGCGTGACGAAGACGCTCCAGCTCGTCTCCCCCGGGCCGCGCGCGTCTCGACCAAAGCTTGGTGAAACGGCTGTTCGACGACATCCCGAAACACATCGACACGCGAGGGCGGGGGCCCCGCGCGTCGCCCGATGGATGATCAAATGCAACGTCTTCTTCTCGGCGCCTCTGTCGCCGCGCTTAGCTTGGCGGCCCTGCCCGCCGTCGCCCAAACCCAGCCGCAGGCCCAGGCCGCGACCGCTTCGGTCGACGACGTCATCGTCACGGCCCAACGTCGCGCCGAATCCTCGCAGAAGGTCGGCCTAGCGTTGACGGTCATCTCCGGCGAGACGCTGGACGACCGCAATATCCAGACCGTCAACGATCTGGAGAACACGGTCCCCAGCCTGGAGGTCGACAGCCAGCTGGGCGGCGGCCAGCCGCAGTTCCGCATTCGCGGCGTCGGCCTGACCGACTATGCCGCAAACAACACCTCGACCGTCGGCATCTATGTCGACGAAGTGGCCTATCCGTATGGGGTGATGACCCAGGGCCTTCTGTTCGACATCGCTCGCATCGAGGTGCTGCGCGGGCCACAGGGCACGCTTTACGGCCGCAACACCACCGGCGGCGCCGTCAGCGTCATCACCAACGCCCCGACCGACCATGTCGCCGCCGGCCTGAACCTGAGCTACGGCAGCTATGACGCGGCCAAACTGGAGGGCTATCTGTCCGGTCCGGTCGCCGAAAACCTGACGGCGCGCCTTTCGGTGGCGGCGGAATCGGGCGGCGCCTGGCAGTACAACCGCGACACCGGCGAACCCCTGGGCGACAAGGATACCAAGGCCGCCCGTCTGCGGGTGAACTGGACCCCGACCGCCCAGACCGACATCGACCTGATCCTGCACTACAGCCGCGACCAGTCGGACGGCCGGGGCCTGCGCCTGATCACCGTGCCCTTCACCGCTAGCGGCGGTCGGGTCTATCCGATCGACGTCTCGCATCGCATCACCGGCTGGGGCATCTCGCCCTACTTCGCCCAGTTGATCGGCGCCTCGCCGAACGCCAAGCCGTTCCGCGACAACGAGGGGAAGGGCATAAGCCTGCGTCTGAACCAGGATCTGACCTGGGCGACCCTGACGGCCATCGCCAGCCACGAAACCTTCGACCGCAACGAGTTCAACGACTGGGACGCCACCGCCTCGAACGAGGCCGGCACCTTCTTCTTCAACGCCATCGAGACGTCGTCGCAGGAGGTTCGTCTGGCCTCTCCCACGGCCGGTCGCGCCCAATGGCTGGCCGGCGTCTATCACGCCAACGAAAGCGTGGACGGCGGCTTCTATTCCGACTTCTCGCAAGCCCGGAACCTGGGCTTCTACATGAGCACGACCTACGGCCAGAAGGTCGAGATGACGGGGGTGTTCGGCAATCTGGACTACAGGCTGACCGATCGCCTGACCCTGGTCGGCGGACTGCGCTACGAGGACGAGACGCGCGGGCTAAACAACTTCAAGACCGAGATTCTGGCCCCCGTCCCCGCGATCCGGGCCACCGCCTCCAAGTCGCAATCGATGCGCGAATGGACCGGCAAGCTGGGCGTCGAATACACGATCGGCGACGACGTCCTGACCTACGCCAACGTCTCGCGCGGCGTGAAGTCGGGCGGGTTCACCACCTACAACAGCGGCCTGCCGGACCAGTTGGAGCCGTTCAAGTTCGAAGAGCTGATCGCCTATGAGGCCGGCGTGAAGTCCAGCTTCTTGGACCGCAAGCTGCAGTTCAACGCCGCCGCCTTCTACTACGACTACCGCGACCAGCAGTTGCAGGGCATCCTCTACACCCAGACCGGTCGCGTGGGCCGGATGATCAATGTGCCCAAGTCCCACATCCAGGGCGCGGAGATCGAGGCCGTTTGGCGGCCGCTGCCTAATCTGACCGTCACCCAGGCCCTCGCCTACAAATACGGCGAATATGACGAGTTCTTCTTCGTCAACTCGACCGCGACCGAAGCGGCCCGCGATCCGATCACCGGTCAGTACAATACCATCGTCTACAGCGACCGGGCCGGCGAACGGCTGCCCTTCCCCAAGTGGGACTACAAGGGCTCGATCGCCTATGACTGGCGGATGGGCGACTGGGGCGTGGAGGCCCAGACCAACTACGCTTTCCGCGACGAGAAGTTCTCCACCTCGGCCAACTCGATCATCGACTCCTACTGGCTGGTCAACGCCGGTGTGACGCTGCGGAGGATGAACGGGAACTATGCGTTCGGCGTCTATGTAAACAACCTGACAGACTCCTACTCCGAGGAATCGCGCAATCGATTCATCTCGGCCTCCACAGGTTCACCCAACCCGCCGCGCACCTTCGGCGTACGCCTGAGCTATCGGTACTGATCCAACTCGGGCTTCGGCTCCGAGGCCGAAGCCCATCCTTTCGCCGGGAGATCGCGTCGTGGAAATCATCTTGAAACGCCTGACGTGCGCCCTTCTGGCGGGCGCGATCGCCTCGTTCTCCGGCGCGGCGCTGGCCCAGCCGACGCCGGGCCGGTTCACCATCGCAGTCATTCCCGACACACAGAACTATGCCGACTTCACTCATCAGCGCGCGGCGGGCTTTCCCTTCGACGCCCGAGACCTGATGGTCGAACAACTGCAATTCATCGCGGACCATGCCGTATCGCGTGGCGGCGACATCGTCTTCGCCTCCGCCGTCGGCGACGTGTGGCAGCATCCGATCATGGCCATCAACCCCGACCATGCCGCGCGCGGCTTCCGACCCCGTCCGTCGCCCGGCGGGGCTACTTTGGACAAGATGGCCGAGGGCGTTCGGACGGTCGAGATTCCGGCCGCCGTCGCCGCCTATGAGCGTATCGACGGCGTGCTGCCGTTCTCGGTCGTGTCGGGCAATCACGACTACGACGGCCAGTGGTGGGACCAACAGTGGCCCCAGGATTTGACCGCGCCGGCGGGCGATCTGCGTCGCCTGGGCATGATCCACATCGGCGGCCTGACCGCCTTCACCGAAGCCTTCGGCGCGACATCGAAATTCTTCAAGGACCGGCCCTGGTATGTGGCCTCCCACGACGGCGGCGCCGACAGCGCCCAGGTGTTCGAGGCGGGCGGCTATCGTTTCCTGCACATCGGCCTGCAGATGGCCCCGCCGGACGCCAGCCTGAAATGGGCAGAGACCGTCATTCACGCCCATCCCGGCCTGCCGACCGTAATCACCACCCACGACTTCATCGACAAGACCGGCCAGCGCCGCGCCCATCCGGTGGTCGATCTGAACGCCCTCGATCCGTTCGACAACAGCGCTCAAGGCGTCTGGGACAAGCTGATCAGCCGCAATCCGCAGATCTTCATGGTGCTGAGCGGCCATCACAACGGCCAGGCCTTCCGCACCGATCTCAACCGCCGGGGCGGGGCGGTCTATCAGCTTCTGTCCGACTATCAGGACCGCAATCAAACCGCTCTGGATGCGGGGTTTGCACCGGATCGCGCGCCAGGGATCGGCGACGGTTGGATGCGGCTGATGACCTTCGACATGACCGGTGAGACGCCGACCGTGCGGGTACGCGCCTATTCGACCCATTACCGGCAATATGCGTCAGAACAGGCCGGGTACGCGCGTCGCTACAAGCCCAACGAACAGCCCCATATGACCGATGCCGCCTTCGTGGCCAGCGACGACTTCGTCATCCAACTTGAGGATTTCCGCGCCCGCTTCGGTCCCGGCGCCGGGAGCGCCGCCCGATGAGCGGTCCGAACGCCGGCTTTTCCCGTCGCGCCCTCATCGGGGGGCTGGTCGCGGCGCCGGTCGTGCTGCGCTTCGGCCGGGCCCAGGCGGGCGGCGCCTATCTGTTCCCGCTGGGCGTCGCCAGCGGCGATCCGTCGCCGGAGGGTTTCGTTCTGTGGACGCGGCTGGCCGTCGATCCGGTCGCCGCGGACGGGCAGGGCGGTCTGGCCGCCCCCATCCCCGTTCGCTGGGACATCGCCGCCGACGAGGGCTTCTCGCGCATCGTCGCCTCGGGCCAGGTCGCGGCCGAGCCGGCCGCCGCCCATGCGGTCCATGTGGAGGTTCAGGGTCTGCCCCCCGGCCGCCCCTACTGGTATCGGTTCACCGCCGCCGGCCAGCGCAGCCCCGTCGGCCTGGCCCGCACGGCGCCAGCGCCAAACGCCGACGTGGATCGGCTTAAGCTGGCCGTCGCCTCCTGCTCGAACTGGGAGGTCGGTTATTTTAGCGCCTATGGCCACATGGCCGACGAGGCCCCGGACTTGACCCTGTTCCTGGGCGACTACATCTACGAGTACACCCGCACCGGGGCGCGGGCGGCCAATATCGTGCGCCCCTATCGGTTCGAGGACGCCACCACTCTAGCCGGCTATCGTAACCGCTATGCGCTGCACCGGACCGATGCGGACCTGCAGCGGCTTCACGCGGCGGCGCCTTGTCTGGTCGTCTGGGACGACCATGAGGTGCTGGACAACTATTCCGGCGTCTGGGCCGACAAGGGCGGCCGGCCCGACGATTTTCTGATGCGCCGCGCCGCCGGCTATCAGGCCTTCTACGAGGCCATGCCGATCCGCCGCACTCGTCTGGATCGCCGCTTGCAGATGTCGATTCACAAGCGCGTCCGCTACGGCAATCTGGCCGAGTTCTTCATGCTGGACGGCCGCCAGTATCGTTCGCGCGGCGCCTGCGTGGACGAGGGCGGCGCGAAGGGCCAGATCGTGACCGACGCCCAGTGTCTGGACCGCACCGACCCCTCGCGCACCTTCCTGGGCTTCGAGCAGGAGCGCTGGCTCTATGACGGCTTGGCGGGCGCCGAGGCGCGCTGGAACATCATGGGTCAGGATCTGGTCATGGCTGGTCTGCGGTTCGAGAGCCCGAACGGCGAGACCCGCTACTGGACCGACACCTGGGACGGTTTCCCCGCCGCGCGCGACCGCATGACCCAGGCGCTGAACACGATCAAGCCGCGCAATCCAGTGGTTCTGGCCGGCGACTACCATTCCTTCTGGACCAACGATGTCTTGCTGGATAGCCGCGACGAACGCTCGCCCGTCGTCGCGACCGAGTTCGTCGGCGCCTCGATCACCTCGGGCGGTCCGCCCTACGACAGTCTGATGGCGGCCATGCCGGCCAATCCACACATCAAATTCTTCGACAGCCGCGTGCGGGGCTACATGTCGATGGAGGTCACGCCCCAGCGGATGACCGCCCGCTATCAGGCGATCAGCGACGTGCGCGATCCCAAGGCTTCAGTGTCCACCTTGAAGACTTGGGTCGTCGAGGACGGCCGTCCCGGCGCCCAGATCGGCTAAGTTTCACACGGTTTCAGAGTTTCTATGCGTCTTTCCCTTTTCGGTCACCGATCGACGGCGGTCGCTCTCGCCTTGGCTGTCGTGGGCTGCGCTTCGGCGCCTGCGCCCACACAGACCTTCTGGACCGGCTTTCGCGATCATCCGCACGGCTATTTGGACAAGGCGGACGCGCCCAACGCCGCCGTCTTCCTGGAGGCGCCCCCGGCGTCCGGCTCGCTGAGGGAACAGGACGACATCGCCTATTACCGCGCCACCCGCGCGCTGAAGGGCACGCCCCGCTGGGATCAAGCGCGCGCCGACAACGAGATCGAGACCCCGGCCGCGCCGCGCGTCTTTGACGAAGCACTGGGCGTCGCCTTCGTCCCCGAACGCATGCCAACCCTGACAAGGCTTTTAGGCCGGATGCTGGGTGACCTGGAAACGATCCAGACGCCGGCAAAGCGCGGTTTCGTTCGCCCGCGTCCGTTCGTGACCGAGCCGGCCGAAACCTGCATCGCGCCCGAACCGTGGTTGGCGGCTAGCGGCTCCTATCCCTCTGGGCATTCGGCGCTAGGCTGGGCTTGGGCGCTGGTCCTTTCCGAAATGGCGCCCGACCGCGCCGACCAGATCCTGGCGCGCGGCCTAGCCTATGGAGACAGCCGCGCCATCTGCGGCGTCCACTACGCCAGCGATGTCGAAGCCGGCCGCATCGTGGGCGCCGCGCTGGTCGCCAGGCTAAAGGCGGATCCGAACTTCCAAAGGGAGTTTGTGATCGCGCGGCGCGAGTTGGCCGACGAAAGAGCGCCTAGCCAGTAAGCTAGACGCGGTACCTCGTTTCGCCTTCACTCCGGCCTTGGCGGCGCCCAGTCCGAGTTACGGAACACGCCGACATACTGAACGAAGGACGCCGCCGGTCGCTCGGGATGATCCATGACGAAGCTCTGACCGACCGAGGTGCGGATGTCGGTGAAGTCGCCGCCCGAGGTGAAGGGCGTGCCCTGGGCGCCGATGTCGAACAGGACGATGGCGTTGGGCGTGCTGGCCTCGCGCAGGGTGGCGGATCCCTTCACCTTCACGAACGGGCCGTCGATGTTGAGGCTGTCCAGCCGCATCCGCTGCACCCCGGCGGGCGTCGGGGCCGGGATCTGGACCGCGCTGTCCAGCGACATGACGGCCAGGCTGACTATTCTATGGGCGGTCGGCAGGTCGGAGGCGGCGACACGGGCGGCGAAGGGCTGGGCGTTGTTCACCCCGCCCTGAATGACGTGGAAAAGGCCCCACAGCCCATAGGCGGGCCGCTCGCCCAGCTCGCCGCCGGTCACGGCTCTTGAATAGGTGTCGAAGATCACCGCCTCGCGGCCGATGGCCCTCGCCGTGCCGTCCAGCACGCCGCGCAGCCTGTCGGTCAGAGGCGAGGTGGCGGGCGAAGCCGGGACCGTCGCCAGCCAGTTCTGGGCGATGGTCGCGCGGGCAGCATTGGTGGTGGCTCCGGCGAGGGCCGCCGCATCGGCCTGTCCGCCCTGTTCCACGACCCAGGCGGCCAGCAGCGGCCAGTCCTGCACGGCGTCGACGCCGATGAAATGGATACGGCGGTCGGCGGGCAGGGTCTGGTTCAGGGCGCGCACGCCGCGCACCTTGGCCTCGAAGGCGGTGTTGCCCCATTGGGCGCCGCTCTTGGTCCAGTAGTCGAACACCCGGTCCAACACGGCCTCGTCGCCGGTCTCCAGATACTGATTCAGGCGCGCGCCCTGAACCGGATCGACCTCGGCGACATAGTCCCTCACGCCGATGCGGGCGTTCAGATGGGTCAACAGTTCCAGATCAAGAACCTGAGGCGCGGCGACGCCGTGGCTCTCGCCCAACAGGAACAGTTTGTTGTCGTAGAAGGCGGCGGGGAAGTCGAAGCTCAGCCCGCCCGTGACCGGCCCGGACGCCACGACGTGCGCTTTCAGGAAGGCGACCTTGGCCGCATCTGGCGCATCCACCAGCGCCTCGGCGGGCAAGGGCGACGGCATCTGGGCGTGGGCGACGCCACACGCGAACATCATCGTGGCGCCCGCGAGTAGCGCCGCCAGTCTGGACCGTTCAACCATCTCGAAATCCCCAAAAACCCCTGTGAGCCATCAGCGCGTCAGCGAGACGGATCACAAGTGAAATCGCGGCAATAATCTGGGAGGGCAGTATGCCTTGGCAGAGCGAGGGTGAGACCGTCTCTCCGGAGCACACTCACGCCGTGCGGCCGCGACACTGATCGCAAACCTGACCGTCCGCTTCAGGGTCAGACCGACGAGGAGCGTCGCCAAGACACGGTTCTGGAGCAGCGGACCAAGCCGCGCGCCAAGATGCATGGGGCTTCGGATGAACGAAGCTTAACTTTTCATGTGCTGGCAAGCGGGTCACCGTTGGGGATCGCATAGCCAGGACCACGTAAATGAAAGTGCTGCCCACCGCCGCCGCGGCCCTTCTCTTCACCGGGGTCAGCCATGCCGCCTTGGCGCAAACCGCGCCGTCGTCTCCTGTTCCGTCGATGGCGGCGGAGAGGTCTTGGTCTTCGACCCTGGCGGAGGATGCCACGGCTCTGCACGACACGATGATATCAAGTCATCCTGGAGTTTACGACACATTGAACCCGGGCTTCCGGGACCGGCTTGATGCAGGCCTGGTCCAGGCCTTGGACCGCGCGAAACGCACCACGGACGCCGGCGGATGGTGGTGGGCAGCGCTGTCAGCTTAATCGCCGTCGGCCACGACTTGCCCAATCCATTAAAGTTCTAAGCTGCGGCCGCCATCCAAGCGGACGCTGCCTCGGCGCGAAAGCGTCGAAGCGTGAGCCGGCTGATGAGGTGACGCTGAGTGTAGAAGGTGTTGTAGATCGCTGCGTGGATAGTGAGAAATCGCTGGGCTGAAGCCTGGGACTTGAACAACTGTTGTTGTCGCTCTCGACGTCGGATCGGCAGGTGTGAATTCTCCGCCCGATTGTTTTCCCGAAGCCGGCCGGGTGAATGAAGATGACGCAGGCCCAACGTCTCAAGAGCAGCCGGATACGATCGAAGGCCGTCGGTGACGATGCGTTCTGGCTCGACAGGCTGGTTTCGCAATAACCGCTTCACCAACACCAAAGCCGCCTCCGTGTCTCGCCTGCGCTGGACAACGACGTCCAGGACCTCGCCCTCATCGTCAACCGCGCGCCAAAGGAACATGCGCTTTCCGCCGATCGAACAGACGACCTCGTCCAGATGCCAGCGAGGTGAAGGGGAGGGGCGGAGCCGCTTCAGTCGCCTTGCGATCTGCGGTCCAAACTTGATCGTCCAACGGTGCTGTCAGCTTAACCGCCTGCGGATGAAGTTCGCCCAACCCCGTCCGATTTTAGGCGACCGCTGCCGCCCAAGCGGCCTGTGCCTCGGCGCGGAAGCGTCGGAGGGTAGGACGGCTGATCAGGTGTCGCTGGATGTTGAAGGTGTTGTAGATCGCGGCGTGAGTGGTGAGAAAACGCTGGGCGGAGGCCTGGGATTTGAAGCCCTGTTGTTGTCGCTCTCGTCGTCGGATCGGCAGGTGGGAGTTCTCGACCCGGTTGTTCTCCCT
>AMYY01000036.1 GCA_000335735.1 alpha proteobacterium L41A
AACGTCTTCCTGTCCGCCATAGCCCTCGCCGCTACCGTGCTGTTCTGGCTATGAGTCCTGAGCCTAGGGGCGCACCAGTGTGGACTGTTACAGAACGCATAGCGTAAGTTGCTGACCATAAGAAGGTTTTTACCAGACTACGAATCTGAGGGTCGGGCGTTCGAATCGCTCCGGGTGCGCCACTTCTTCCAAACAATCCGACTTCAAACGCGTCGCCGATTTAGGCGGGCCGTTCGCCGCCTCTCGATCCGTCGCAGCGCATCGCGAGGGCTTGTGCGCGCGCCTAGAACTGTTTCGACAGCGACACGAAGGTGCGCCAACCTTTGTCAGGTTGGTTATAGGGCGCGCGGGACAGGGGTTTGGCGAATTCGATACGGAGGGTGGTCTTGCGGTCGAAGGTGATCCGCGAGCCGAAGCCGGCCGAGGACAGCTGTTCCGACCAATCCCGGCCGGGCGTCTTGTTCCAGACCTTGGCGGTGTCGAAGAAGGCGAAGGCCTGGGCGAAGGAGATCAAGTCGCCCTTCGGGTCGTAGCCGACCCGAGCCTCGATCATGCCGGCGACGGCCTTGTCGCCGCTGGTCTCGCCATAGTCATACGCCCGGCCATAGGTCGGACCGCCCACGAAGAACTCTTCGGAACTGAGCAGGGGATCGTCCGTCCACTGTCCCGCAGCCTCTACATAGACGCCGACGTATTTGCTCAGGTCCCGGTAGGCGCTGACCTGCGCGTTGATCTTCACGAATTCGCCGGTCGCGTCATAGCGGGTGTTCAGAGGCGACCGTTGGGTCGTGGCCCCGAAAGCGTCGAGCCCCTTGGACAATTGCACCGAGCCGGCGACCCAGCCTGGGCTATAGCGACGTTGCGCCGCCACCGAGACGCGCGCCACGGTCAAGGTCTCGTCGGAGCGGCCGGTCGCAGCGTAGTTTTGTTCGACGCGGCGCACATCCAGGCCGGCGTTCAGCCAGAGGTTCTTGTCTCGCGACCGGATGAGGGGATGCCAAAGGGTGACGGAGGCCATGCGGCTGCTGCCGCCGATCCAGCCCGAGGCATTCTGGATCGGCGCGTCCGTCTCATAACCCGAGACGCCGAAACGAAGGCGCCCCCCACCCGGCGCAACGACGGCGTAGGACGCATCAACATAGGTCAGTTCATTGGGGCGTTCCGGAACAGTCAGGACGCCCAGCGTCATCTGATCGCCCGGCGTGAAGGTCGAGTTGCGGGCGCCGGACAAGTAGACCTGCCACGGGCCTTGGTTTTCGGAACCGCGATTGTCGACATAGGCGCCCGCGCTGCCCGAGGTCATTTGCGTCTCGACCACAAGCCGGTGTTGCGCCGGGTCGCCGATGACGGGTTCGATGCGACTGGTCAGCTTGATCCCCGGAACGTCGGACGCTAGCGACAGACGGCGATCCAGTTCGCCGATGGTCAGGGGGCGTTGGTTCACCAACGGCTTCAGGATCGGTTCGACCGCCCGGGCGCCCTCACCGGTCAGTTGCAGTTCCGATATGTAGCCCTCGAACACCACGATGCGGGCGGCGCCGATCGTCGGATCGGTTTCGGCGACCACGGCGCGGGTCAGAAAATAGCCGTCGTCGCGATAGCGGGCGGTAATCGCATTCGCGGATTGCACCAGATCATCAACCGAGACGCGGCGCGCCAGCTGCTGGTCGTAGGTGTCGGCCAGATCGGCGAGAGGATAGGCGCTGACGCCCTGGATCAACATGCTGGTCAGAACAAGGCAACCGGCGCAGCCGCCGTCTGCCGAGGCGCTCGGTTCCGCGTCGGCGCGAACCTGGCCCGTCGTCGCCACGGTCAGCACCGCGACCAATCCGAAGAGGATCGCCGCCGTTCTTAACCATGCAGTATTGAAAATGTGGCGCACGCAGTTCTCCGACTAGAAAACGCAATCTAGACGGTCGAGCTGAAAATCCTGTTAATATAGCGAGTTAAGAGCTTGGCAGGCATGGGGTGATATCAGGACGGTCGAAATATTATGTCAGGATCCTGTCATGGCTCGTCGCTACGCGGTCTTCTTCGTCGTCCTCTTCTTCTTCGTGCGTTATCCCACTCAGGCGCTTGCTGATGAATGGCGGGTCCGGGAAGTCTCTGGCGTTGTTCGCGTGGCCATACCCGCGCGTCCCATCGCGAACGGCTCGGTCGGGCTGGTATTACCGACGGGAACCAGCGTCACCACGGGCGGAAACGGCCGTGCGCTGATCACGAATGGGCAGCAACGGGTCGTGGTAGGACCGAACAGTCGCACCACGCTCGCGCCGGAAGCTGGAGGCATGACACGGGTCTTACAGGACCTGGGCTCGGCCCTGTTCCAGGTCGACCGGCAACGGCAACCCCACTTCCGCGTGGAGACGCCGCTGCTGGCCGCCGTCGTCAAGGGGACGACGTTTACGGTCACAGTCGATCCCATGGGCGACCGTGTGCATGTGGCCGAAGGTCTTGTAGAAGTGCGGTCCAACAGCGGCAATGCGGTCAGCGACGTCGCAGCGGGCGCGACCGCCCTGGTTCCCCGCCAGCAACCGACCAGTGTCGAGCTTTCCGCGCCGGCTGCAGCCGTTCCCTCCGAAACAGCGCCGGTGGCGGCGCCGAGCCTCGATTATGAGACCCTGACCGACGGCTTGGTCCAGAACCCGCCAGCGACTACGCCCGCAGCGACCTCGACAACCGCCGCGACGGCCGTCACGCCGACCCCGTCTACATCGCCTGCAAGCAGCGGTGCAGGCACATCCACAACGACCACCGCGACATCTAACGCACCCGGTGCAAGCGGATCGACGCCGCCATCCAACGGAAGCGCTATTGGAACGCCAGGCACGGTCGGAGCGCCCGGCGGCGGCAACGGCGCAGCGGTCGGTGCGGGCAACCCCAGCAACGGCAACCCTGGCTCCGGCAATCCGGGCAACGGCAATCCCGGTTCGGGCAATCCCGGAAACGGCAACCCGGGCAACGGCAATCCCGGTTCGGGCAACCCTGGCGCCGGTGATCCCGGCAACGGCAACCCTGGCTCAGGCAACCCTGGAAACGGCAACCCCGGTTCGGGCAACCCTGGAAACGGCAACCCTGGCGCCGGTAATCCGGGCAACGGCAATCCTGGAAACGGCAACCCCGGTTCCGGGGATCCGGGCAAGGGCAACCCCGGTTCGGGAAACCCTGGAAGCGGCGACCCTGGCGCCGGTAACCCGGGCAAGGGCAACCCCGAAAAGCCCGGTGTTCCGAGCGTCCCTGGTGTTCCGAGCGTCCCCGGTGTTCCGAGCGTCCCCGGCGTTCCGAGCGTCCCTGGTGTTCCGAGCGTCCCCGGTGTTCCGAGCGTCCCTGGTGTTCCGAGCGTCCCCGGTGTTCCCAGCGTCCCGGGAGTTCCCAGCGTGCCCGGCATTCCCAGCGTCCCCGGTGTTCCCAGCATCCCTGGTGTTCCCAGCGTCCCGGGAGTTCCCAGCGTCCCCGGCATTCCCAGCGTCCCTGGTGTTCCCAGCATCCCTGGTGTTCCCAGCTTCCCCGGCATGCCGGGTAACGGCAATCCCGGCTCCGGTGATCCGGGCAAGGGTGGTCCAGGGCCTCAGAAGCCGTGACCATGCGTGCTGATCTTGCTCAGCGTCGGCGTCAGCTGTCGACAGTCATCTGGTGCGGATTGATCCTGCTGGCGACGGCTGTGGGCATGCTGGCGAACGCCTATCGGCCCATCGACGACGTCGTCGCCTCTGCGCGGTTCTCGATCCTGCAGAGGAGCGCCAGCCAGACGCTGACGATCGTGGAGATCGACTCCAGGAGCCTGACCGCCGCCAAAGCCTGGCCCTGGGATCGGCGGCGATATGCTCAAGCGATCGACAATCTGATGGCGGCAGGGGCGACCCTGGTGGCTGTCGACGTCGATTTCAGCGCGCCGTCGAATCCGGCCTCGGATCAGGCGCTGGCGGCTGCGGTGTCGCGTCACCCTGGTCAGGTGGCTCTGGCCACGTTCGAGCAGATGGAGTCGTACGGCGCCGGTGAGACGCGTAGATCAGGCAATCGTCCGATCGGGCCTTTGCTGAACGACGCTCTGCTCGCCTCGGTCAATGTTCCGGTCGATGCAGATGGACGTGTACGCCACTATGCCTACGGCGCTTCGGAGGCGGCGCCGCCATCGGTGGCGGCCCTGCTGGCAGACGCTTCAGTACGTCAGGGCGCCTTCACCGTCGATTTTGGGATCAAGCAGAAGTCGATCCCGCATCTCAGTTTCGAGGACGTCTATCTCGGCCGCTTCGACCCTTCGCTCGTGCGGGGGAAACAGGTTCTGCTGGGCGCCACGGCGCTTGAACTGGGCGACGAGTTCGCCACACCCGTCGGGCTCTTGCCCGGCGTCATCATTCACGCCCTCGCCTATGAAAGCATCGCTGACGGACGCGCCTTGATGAGCCTCAGCCCGCCGGCCCTGCTGATCCTTTGCGCCGTCCTTATCGCTGCGCTCCAGCCTGCCAGAAGCGGGGGAACTGCGCTGCGGCGGCTGGTCGTGCGCCATGTCGCGATCGCCGCCCTGATCATTGTCCTGCCGGTCCTGCTCCAGGCCTGGGCGCCAATCAACATCGATATCGCCGCCCTTCTCGGGACGCAGATTCTGATGGCGATCTGGGCGACGCGGGTCGAACTCTCCCGTCAGGCCCAGGCCATCATCCAGGCGCGTGAGGCGAGCCTGCTTCATCTGGCCATGCACGAGCCCGAGACGGGGCTTCCCAATCGCCGCGCCCTGTTGTCGGACATCGACGAGACGATCGCCAAAGCTGAACTCAGTGTCGCTGTGTTCGCCGTCGGCGTGGATCGTCATGCGGAGATGCGAGGGGTCGTTGGTTACGACGTCGCCAACACGCTGATGGTCCAGCTTGCCGCGCGTCTGGCCGAGCTCGCCGAGGTCGACTTGGTTGCGCAGATTTCGTCGTCGGTGCTCGCCTTTGCGCGCGCCGACCTGTCCGCCGATCAACAAGGCGACCTGGCCCGATCGCTTCGCGCCGTGGAGACGACCTTTGTCGTCGAGGGCCAGCCGCTGGATCTGTTCGTTCGCATCGGCAGCGCGTCTCAAGAGCCCGGCTCGGCCAGCGGCGACGCGCTGATCGAGCGGGCGACGACGGCCCTCAATCAGGCGGATCTCTCGGACGATCGTACGGTGCTTTATGACGAGGCGACCTTCGTCGATCCCGACAACAACCTCGCCCTGATGTCCGAGCTTCGCGACGCCCTGCGCGATAATGACGTCAGTCTGCACTATCAGCCCAAGCGCAAGACGTCGGACGGCACGACGGCGTCCGTCGAGGCGCTCTGCCGCTGGCATCATCCGGTACGCGGCCGGATCGGGCCTGACCTGTTCATCCCCATCGCCGAACAGACGGGCCAGATCCGGGCTCTGACGGAGTGGAGCATCGTCAAGGCGATCGAGGATCAGGCCGCGCTGAGGGCCAACGGTGTTCATATAGCGATCGCCCTGAACGTCTCGGGACGTCTCCTCGTAGACGAGGCGTTCCGGACGCGCGCGCTTCAGTTGATCGAGGGCTGCGACGCCGATCTGATCTTCGAAATCACCGAAACCGCCGTCATCGAAAACCCGAAGATCGCGGCCCAGGCGATCGCGACCTATAGGGCGGCGGGGGTGAGGATATCGATCGACGACTACGGCGCCGGCCTGTCTTCGCTCAGCTATCTGAAGATGCTGAACGCCGATGAGTTGAAGATCGATCGATCCCTGATCCTCGATGTGGTCGAGAGCGCCCGCGACCGCCTGATCATCAAGTCGACAGTCGATCTGGCCCATGGCCTCGGCATGTCTGTCGTCGCCGAAGGCGTTGAAACTGAAGATGTCTTCGACGCCCTGGCCGCATTGGGTTGCGACACGATCCAGGGCTATTGGGTCTCAAGGCCGCTGCCGTTCAACGATCTGGTCGCCTTCATCGCAGGGTCTGTCGCAGAGGAAAGACAGCTACTGGTCGGCTAACGCAGTTGCCGACGATGGCCGTGAGCCGTCGTTCGTAGCGGCCACACGAACGCTTAACCGTGTCTGGTCTACAACCCTCGCGAGCAATCGTGAGGTTGGCATGCGGACGTTTCGGCCCATTCCTTCTGAAAGGCGACGCGGGCGCGAGGGCGCGGCGGCGGTGGAGTTTGCGTTGGTGGGGCCGATCCTGGTCCTGCTGCTGATCGGCATCGTGGTCTATGGCGGCTGGTTCTTGATGGCGCAGTCGGTCCAGGCCCTGGCGTCCGAGGGCGCGCGGGCGGCCATCGGGGGGCTTGATGCGGCCGAGCGTGACGACTTGGCACGGCGCGAGGTGACCCACGCGGTTCAGGGCGTGGCGCTGAAGCCGGAATACACGACCATCGAGGTGACAGAGGACGCAGGACGTTTGCGGGTCGTCGTGGCCTATGACGCCAGCGACAGTCTGGTCATGGCCCTGGGCGGGATGTTGCCCCGCCCGCCCTCCGTCATACGTCGTTCAGCGGTCATCCATGTCGGCGACCCTTCATGAACGCCCGCCTGCCTCGTCTGTTGGTCAGGTTCGGCGCTGATCGTCGTGGGGCGGTGGCGGTGATCGCGGCCGTGGCGGGCGGTCTGTTGTGTCTGTTCACGGCGGCGGTGATCGATCTGGGAGTTCTGGTTCTGCACACGCGTCGCGTCCAGGGCGCGGCGGACCTGGCCGCCTTGTCGGCGGTGCGAAATCTGACGCAGGGCGAGGGGAGCGTGGCCCAGGCGGCTCTGGCGACGGTCGAGGCCAATGTCGCGCCCGACGTCTCGGTCACTGTGGCGACGGCGCTGGGCGTCTATACGCCCGATCCGACCAAGGCGCGCAACGCCCGGTTCGCGCCGGGCGGGGCCACGCCGAACGCCGCGCGAGTGGAGGTCGCCAGCCGCGCGCCAATGTTCTTCACCCATCTGCTATTGGGGCGCGATCTGGTGCGCGTCACGCGCCGCGCCACCGCGACGATCGGGGGAGAAACGCCAAAGGCCATGATCTCCATCGGCTCGCGCCTGGCGCGGCTGGACGACGGCGTGGCCAACCAACTGCTCGGCGGCCTGACCGGGTCCAAGGTGTCGCTCAGCGTCATGGACTATCGTCGTCTGATCGATCTGGACGTCAATCTACTAGGATACACCGACGCGCTGGCGACCGATATGGGCGTCCAGGCCGGCGACTACGACCGGCTCTTGGCGACTCAGGTCGACGCCGGCCGTGCGTTAAGAGTGCTGGAGCGGGTGGCGGGCGGCGAGGACGGCGGGGCGCTGGGCCAGTTGGCGTCGGCCTCGGTCGGGACAAAGGTCAGGCTCAGTGATCTGATCGGACTGGAGGCGGGCTCGTCGGACGGTATCCGCGAAGGGCTGGACGCCTCGGTGTCGGCCCTGGATCTGGTCATGGCGATGCTGGAGGTCGGGGGTGGGGATCGGGATCGGCAGGTCGCGCTGAATCTGGGCGTGCCGGCGGGGCTGGCCGATCTGAAGACCAGCCTGGCGATCGGCGAACGGCCTAATCGCTCGCCCTGGCTCACGGTGACGGCCGACGGCCAACCGATCATCCGCACAGCCCAGGCCCGTCTCTATGTGCGGGCCAGGACGGCGCAATCCCTGTCTGGTCTGGCGCGGGTTGAGCTGCCGGTTCTGATCGAACTGGCGGCGTCCGAGGCGCGGCTGAAGTCGCTGTCCTGCGATCCGGCGCGCGAGGTAGAGGTCGATGTAAGGCCGGGCGTGGCGCGCGCATCGATCGGGGCGGTGGACGAGACCAAGCTGAGCGATTTCAAGACCCCGCTGACGCCCCAGCGCGCGACACTGTTGTCGGTCCTGGGCCTGGTGAGCATTACCGGCAAGGCGGATGTCGAGGCGGCGGACGCCGGCTTCAGGCCGCTGAGGTTTGACGCGGGCGATATCGACAATCAGCGCGCCAAGACCATGGCCTCGCGCGGCTTCGCCAGCGGCGCGGTCGCCAGCCTGCTGGGGCGGTTGGGCGTGGATGTGAACGTGATCGGCCTGGGCCTGGGGCTCGGCGACCTGACCAAGGCGTTAGGTCAGCTGCTGGACCCGCTGGGGCCCGTGCTGGACGGCGCGCTCAATCCCGTGCTGGACCTTTTGGGCCTGAAGCTGGGCGAGGCCGATGTGACGGTGCACGGCCTGTCCTGCCCGGATCCGGGGCGCGCGACGCCGCGTCTGGTCGGCTGACGGCTTTGCCGGATCAGACGCGGGCGGGCCGCAGACCTTCGGCCGAGGCCTGCTGCACGGCCGGACGCTTTTGACCGCCCGAAGCGATGATGCGGTCGATGCGGGCCTTTTCGGCACGGAAGGCGGTCAGGTCGGCGCCGGCCAATTCGGTGCCTTCCTGGGTGCGCACGCCGGCGGGATTGATCCGTTGACCGCCGCGCCACAGTTCATAGTGAAGGTGCGGACCGGTCGAGGCGCCGGTGGAGCCGACATAGGCGACGATCTGACCCTGGCTGACCCGCTGGCCGGCGCGGATGCCCGAACCGTAGCGCGACAGGTGGCCGTAGCCGCTTTCCAGTCCGTTGTTGTGGCGGATGCGCAGCCAGTTGCCATAACCGCCCCAGCGGCGCGCCTCGACCACCACGCCGTCGGCGGGGGCCACGACCGGCGTGCCGGTTCCGGCGGCGAAGTCGATGCCCTGGTGCATCTTCTTGTAGCCCGAGATCGGGTGGGTGCGGAAACCGAAGCCCGAGGACACGCGGCGGAAGTTCTGCAGCGGCGTGCGCATCATGGCAGAGCGCAGGTTCTTGCCGTTCGAATCGAAGAACTGGGCCTCCTTCGCGCCGGCGGGCTTGAATCGATAGAAGGTCACGCCGCGCAGTTCGGCGTACATCAGGTCGCCCACGTCAACCGTGCGGCCGGCCTCGGTCACTTCACGGTCGAAGACCATGGTGAACTCGTCGGTGGCGCGAATGTCGCGCTGCATGTCGAACTTGGTGGCGAACAGGCGGCTGGCCGAACGGACGATCGAGGCGGTGGCGCCCAGTTCACGCGCGCTGGCGGACAGGCTGCGCTCGACATCGCCCTTCAGGACGACCGTCTCGTGGGTGACCTTTTCTTCCAGCGAGCGCAGGCGCAGCGCGCCGTCGAAGCTGCGCGACACCGTCAGCTGCGACGCCGGGCCGGTGCGCATGGTCAGGCCGATCAGGCGGGCGTCGCCGCGGCCGTCGCGCGGCTTGGCGATGGCGGTTTCGAACTTAAGTCCGGCGCGCAGATCGGCCAGGTCAAAGGCGTTGGCGACGGTGGCGGCGACGGCGCTGGCTTCTTCGGGGGCGACGCCCGTGCGGCGCACGGCCTGCTCGAAGGTTTCGCCGCGACGAATCTGGACGTTGACGGCCTCGGGCGCGGTCAGGCCGGCGGGCGCGTTCGCAGCGGCGAAGGCTTGGGCTTCCATGGCCGCCATCTGCGTCGAGCTCAGCGCGGGAACTTCTTCCGCCTGAGCGGGTTGATAGGCTCGACCGGCGAGTATCGCCACCGAGATTGCAGCTGCCGCCGTAAGCATGTGCGGCGCGAGCCGCGTCGGCTGGCGGCGTGGGTCGAACTGAGCCATCGGTCCCCGTCGTATTGCGACGCCTTCGGCGCCAAAGCTTTACTCGTTCTCGAAGATCGCGCCGTATCGCCCGTGGCGCGAAGGCGGTCCTATACCGTGCTTGTCTCATTTTGGAAAGCAGACCGTTACAAACGGTTAACGTGCGACAGACAAAGCTCAACGGTGCAGGGATCCCGACCGGTCGATTCGCCGTTATCTGGCCCAGCTTGACCGGCAGGAAGCGGGCGCCGAAAGCCGACCGTCACGCTTTGATCTTGTGCTGAAGACAAGGATGACCAAGGTGGGCGGCCCGCTGTTTCAATCACGCGATCGATCCGTTTGACCGACACACCGTCCAAGCCCGAGCCAAAGCCAAAGCCGCAGGCTAAGACCCGTCGCGTCCTGCGCGCCGTCGCCGTTGGGGCTCTGATCCTGGCGCTGCTGGTCGGCGTAGTGGCGGCCCTGATCTATCTCAATCGCCGCGCGGTGGCGCGCAACGTCCTCGTCGGCTGGCTGGACCAACGCGGGATCCCGGCCGATGTCGAGGTGGAGCGGATCGAGATCGACGGCTTCGTCGGCCGCATCCGCATCGGCGATCCGAAGAACCCGGATGTCGTGGTCGAGCGGGCCGAGGTCGATTACGCCGTCGCCCTGCCGTGGTCCAGGTCGGGCCTGGGCGTGACCCCAAGCCGCATCCGCCTGCTGCGACCGGTCGTCCGGGCCAGCTGGAAGGGCGGAAAGCTGTCGTTCGGATCGCTGGACCCGCTGATCAAGGAGTTCACCGGCGGGCCGCCGCGCCCGGATTCGCGCGGACCCCTGGTCATCGTCGAGGGCGGTCGTGGGCGGTTGGACACGGAATACGGGCCGGTCGACCTGCTGGCTGACGCCCGGATCGACGACGGCAAGCTGATGCGGCTGGCGGCGCGGCTGCCGAGGGCTGCGCTGAAGAGCGGCGAAACGCAGGCCCAGGGCCTGTCCGGCCTTCTGGACCTGACCACGACCGGCGACCGGATGGCGATCAAGCTGTCGGCCGCGGCCGACAGCTTCGCGACACCGGCCGCGCGAGGGCAGGGGGCTGCGCTGACCCTGACCGGCGATCTGCCCTATCCGGATCTGAAGACGCGGCGCGGCGACGGCCGGGCGGTTCTGGACGCCCGCCTGACGGGCGAGCGCCTGGGAACCCCGACGCTCAGCGCCCGCAGCGCCGATGTCGCCGCCCGGTTCGACGGCGTCGTCTCCGGCTGGATCGAAACCTTCCGGCTGGACGGCGATATCACGACCGCGCTGAAGGCGGCGGCCGTCGAGGGGGCGGACCTGCGCATCGCCGATGTCGCCGCGACGGCGACGCAGGGCAAGCTGACGGTGTCGCGTGACGACGCCGTGCGCTGGCGCGTGCAGGGGCCGCTGGCCCTGACCGCCGGTTCGGGACGGACGGGTCAGACGACAATCGGCGGATTGTCGTTGACGTCGCGCGACCTAGCCTTGGGCGGCAAGGATGCGGCCTTCGAGGCGACAGGCCCTTTGAGCGCGACCTTCGACCGTTTCGGTTTCGGCGACTTGGCGCTGAAGCGCGGCCGCGCCGACCTGGATCTGGACGTGGTCAGCGACGGCGGGGTTCAGATCGCGGCGAACGGATCGCTGCGCGCGGCCGACGGGGCCTGGCCCCTGTTCGGCGCGGTCGGCCCCGACGACATCGCCGAGCTGGCTGAGATGAAACGTGCGCTGGGACGCTTCGCCCTGAACGCGCCCGCCATCCGCTTCGCCACGGGCGCGGCCGGCACGACCGTCGCCCTGACGCGTCCCGTGACCCTGACGCCCGCCAACGGCGGCGTCCTGACGGTGGCCCAAGGTCAGGGCGGCGCCTATCAGGCCGAGCCGGGGCGGCTGGGCGGCGGGGCGCTGACCCTGACCGCAACGCGCGGCAAGGGCCTGCCGGAAATGTCCGTCGCGATCCCGAACTGGCGTCTTACCGAGGGCGGGTTCGAAGCGACGCTGGACGGTCGCGCCCGACTGGATTTCGACCTGGCGCGCGGCATCGACGCCCGGACGCGCGGCGTCCTGGCCCTGAATGCCGGCCGGCTGACCTATGCGACATCGGGCTGCGTCGATCTGACCGTCGAGCGGCTGGAGCTGGACGAGAACGACGTGCATCAGGTCGCCGGCAAACTGTGTCCCCAGGGCGGTCCGCTGTTGACGTCCAAGGACGGCGTCTGGCGCGTCGCGGGCGGCTTCAGTCAGGTCTCGGCCCAGGCGCCCTTCCTCGGCATGCGGTTTGCCGACGCCTCGGGCCGTGTCACCGTCGACGGGACCAAGGCGGGCATCGGCCTGACCGCCGACGTGGCCGCCGCCCGCGTCATCGACGCCCTGACGCCGGAAAGGTTCGAACCCCTGTTCGCCAAGGGTCGGGCGACCCTGGCCAACGAACGCTGGAGCGGCGCCTTCGATCTGAAGGGCACGGACGCAGCCGCCGCCTATGATCTCGGCCGCCTGACCCTGGCGCACGATGGGCGCGTTGGCGCAGGCGGCATCGTCATCACCGCCCCGAACGTGGTCTTTTCCGAGCAGGGGCTGCAGCCAGCGATGCTCAGCCCCTTGGCCGCCAACTTCCTGCAGTCGCCGGTCGAAGGCGCCGTCAGCTTCGACGGACGTTTCGATTGGACCAAGGACGCCGAACCGACGTCCAGCGGCCATCTGGTCACGCCAAGCCTGGATTTCGTCAGTCCGGTCGGGGCGGTGAAGGGGCTGCGCGGCGACATCGTCTTCAGCAGCCTGACGCCCCTGATCACCGCCCCGAACCAGAAGCTGACGGCCGACAGCCTCGCCGTCGGCACGGCCGTCACGGCGCTGGACGTGACCTTCTCGATCAATGAGGCCGGGGTGCTGATCGACGGCGCCCAGGTCGTCGCCGGTGGCGGGACCGTCTCGGTCGAGCCCTTCACCGTCCCGCTGGACGCTGCGCAGCCCTACAGCGGCGTGATCGTGCTGGACCGGGTGCAGCTGGGCGACATCGTCGCCGACACCGGCTTTGACGACAAGGTTCAGCTGGACGCCGTCGTCTCGGGCCGCCTGCCCTTCATCATGGACCCCGAGCGCGGGCTCAAGATCACCGCCGGCAAGCTGGAGGCCGTTCAGCCGGGGCACCTGTCGATCAAGCGGGACGTCCTGACCGATGTCGCCGCCAGCGGCGGGGGCGGCGAGGTGTCGGAGAACGTCGTCGAGGACCTGGCCTATCAGGCGATGGAGAACCTGTCCTTCGATCAGCTCAGCGCCGATGTGAACAGTCTGGACGGCGGGCGTCTGGCGGTCCTGTTCCACATCCGCGGTCGCCACGATCCGCCCCGGCGCCAGGAGCTTCGCCTGACGATCGGCGAACTGATCAGCCGCCAGTTCCTGAACCGCAAACTGCCGTTGCCGTCGAACACCCAGATCGACCTGACGCTGGACACGACCCTGAACGCCAACCAGCTGATCTCGGACCTGCTGGCCGTCAATCGCGCCCGCCAGGGTCAACAGGATGCGACGCCCACGCCCGTCCTGGCGCCCGCCGATTGAACTTCACCATTCAGCGCGCGTTCATTGGACGGCGTGCTAATAGAGACATCACCCTCGGCCGAACCGGAGCCCATGTCATGATCCACAAGCGCCAACTGGCCGGCCTCGGTCTCGGAGCCGTCGTCGTCGCCCTCGCGGCCTGCGCCCCGACCATCCGTCTTGAGGTCGCGCCGATCCAGATCTACGCCAAGCTGGACGCCGACGTGCGCGTTCGGCTGGACCAGGAGCTGCAGCAGCTGTTGCAGCAGAACCCCAACCTCTTCTGATTTCCCGCTTCTCTCTGAAAGGGACAGGCTGACATGACCTTCCGCAAACTCTTCGTCATCGGCGCCGCCGTTGCGGCTCTGGGCGTCGCGGGCGCCGCCATCGCCCAGACCAGCGCCCAGAAGGCGCAGATCGACCAGGCCAAGGCCGCCGGCGCCGTGGGTGAGCAGGCCGACGGTTATCTGGGCTTCCGCACCCCGACCTCGGACGCCAGCCTGCGCGCCGCCGTGGACGCCACCAACGCCGGCCGCCGCGCCGCCTACGCCCGCAGCGCCGCAGAGGCCGGCACCACGGCCGATGTCGCCGGGGCCCGGATGTTCGAGGCTCAACTGCTGCCCCGCATCGCCTCGGGCCAATGGTACCGCAACGCCCAAGGCCAGTGGGTCCAGCGCTAAGGACCGCACGTTTCCCACCCCTCGGGCGGTGTCCCGGGGGGTGTTTTTATCTTGGCGATCAGTGACGGCGTCACGCGGCGGCGCGTCGATCCATCAGCGCCGGCAGCAGCAGCCCTTCGGCCAGCGCCCTGACCACCGGGACGGCGACCGCATCGCCCATCAGCTTCAGCGCCGCGCTTTCGCTCGACGGCAGGCGATAGTCGTCCGACACGCCCATCAGCCGCGCGGCCTCGCGCCCGGTGAGCCGCCGAACCCGCGCCCGGCCCTGATCGCACACCACCACATACTGCCGCGACGAGCCGCCGACCGGCGTCCTCAGGCATCCGGCCAGACCATCGAACCGGATTTCCAGCCGCTGGACCTTTCGGCCGTTCTCGGTCCGCACCCGGCGATAGGCGGCGCCGACGCAGCGCTGGCCCGAGGCTAGGGCCGACGCGATCCGGGCGCGGTGGAGCGGCGCGGCCAGGACCAGGATGGCGTCCGCATCGTCCAGCCAGTGGACGGCGTCGTCCGGCTCCAGAATGGCCGCCAGGTCCAGATTGCGCTGTGACGGCGCAGGCAGCGACCACCAGGCCCAGGCCGCCTTCACCGCCTCGGGCAGGCGCGCGTGGGCGGCGACCAGACGCGCTGAATGGAAGGGCTGGGTCGGGCCGGCCGCGCGCGGGGCCTCGCCCTGAGTTGCCACGACGAACAGGCGCGGGCGCGACTGGGGCAGCCAATGGGCGGCGTCCATCTCCAGCGCGCCGACCGTATAGCCCGCCTCGACCATCGCGGTGCAGACGGCAGCGAAATCTCGCCCTTGGCCCGAGGTCAGCAGGCCGATGACGTTTTCCAGCACGATCACGCGCGGGCCGCGTCCCTCGGCCGCCAGCCCCTGCATCAGCCGCCAGAAGCCCCAAAAGGCGCCCGATCGCCCGGCCTCCAGCCCGCCGCGCGCGCCCGCCAGGCTGACGTCCTGACAGGGCGACGAAGCCCAGGCCATGTCCGGCCGTCCCGGTAGATCTTCGGTGGTCAGGCTCCAGACATCGCCCTGACGAAACGGGGTGTGCGGATGATTGGCCGTGAAGGCGCGCGCCTTGGCCGCGTCCATGTCGTTGGCGAAGACGGTGTCGATGCCTGCGGCGGACAGTCCCAGCTCCGCCAGGCCGCCCCCGGCGAAGAACTCGAATGCGGTGGGGCGAATCGACATGGGATCAGCATAACCCAGCCGCGCCCCTTGACCGAGGGCGGCGGGGACCTCACCTGCGCCCGAACCAAAAGGAGCCGTCATGCGCCTCATTCCGCTCGCCATCGCCCTCGCCGGCCTCTCGCTCAGCGCCTGTTACGACCGCGAGGATTCCAAGCCCAAGCCGGCGCCGCAGCCCCAGGCCGCCGTCACCCTGGGCGGCGTCGATCTGGGCCAGTCGGTGCGAGCGCTGGGGACCGAACCCTTCTGGGGCGTGGAGATCACGCCGGACGCCCTGATCTACACCCGCGTCGATCAGCCGACCCAGCGCGCGCCGAACCATGGCGCGACGGTCCAGGGCACGGTCGCGACCTTCGCCAGCTCGACCAATCTGAACCAGGCGCTGAACGTCGTGCTGATCGCCACCGAATGTTCGGACGGCATGAGCGACCGCACCTATCCGCTGACGGCCAAGGTCGAGATCGGCGACGACGAACTGACCGGCTGCGCCGCGCCGGCGTCGATGCTGACCACCCAGCCCGCGCCCTAGCGCGTGATCGTTTCGGATCGGGGCGCAACGCGGCCCCGTGCGAAGCGTGAATCATGCGCTCAAAGAGAGCGTCACCACCATTCGGCGTCGCGCAGCATCCGGGCGTAGCGGCGGCTGACCGGCGCCGACAGGCCGCCGTCCAGCGTCAGGGTCGCGCGGCCGTCGCCGCGTTCGACGGCGCGCACCGCCTCGCGCGCCACCCACCAGCTGCGGTGCGTCTGGGCGCCCTCCAGCCCCTCCAACTCTTCCACTGCGTCCGACAGCCGCATCAGGATCAGGTCCGATCCCCGGTCGGTGTGAATGCGCAGATAGTGGTCCTCGGCCTGCACCGCCCGGATCGTCGCGCCTTTCAGCTTGATCGGCAGACGGTCCAGAAACCGCACCGGGCGGGCCGCTGTCTCGGGCGGCGCCGCATGGGTCTGGACCGGCACGGCCCGCCCCAAAAAGACGTTCAACGTCGTCACCGCCGCCGTGATGACCACGACGGGCACGACCAGTTCCGGCAGCACCGCCAGCGGATAGAGCTTCTGGGCGAAGAACAGGCCCGTCGCCGCCCAGACGATGACACACAGCGGCCCGGTGATCACGATCACCATGACCGCGATGCTCAGCCACGGCCGCTCATCCGAATCCACAAACCGGCTGACCACGAGGCCGCAAAGATGGCCCCACAGTCCGCCTAGCACCATGACCAGCACCCAATAGACGAGACGCAGGGGCAACGACGCGCCTGCGCTGCCGAAAGCGCCGGTGACCGCCAGAAACACGCCCCCGAGCGCGGCCACGATGAGCCCGCGCAGAAAGGTGCGGCGGCGGTCGGCGGCAGGGGGCGTCATGGCGGCTTTCGGCATCTGCAGGTCGGGCCTTGAGACCATGATTTTCGGCCGGGCGAAAGCCGGGCGCGCGCCGGCCCTGGCGTGAACGATCAGTCTTGGCGTGCTGACAGACCCGCCACGGCCCGGAAGCCGGCGGCGGCAAACCGGACCATATAGTCGCCCGCCGTCTCCAGATCGCCCGATCGCGCCCGCCCGTTCGACAGCCGGTCAAGACGTCCCGTCTCGCCCAGCGTCAGGGTCAGGGCGCCCGATAGATTGTGATAGCCCCAGTACAGATCGACCTCGCTGGCGTCAGGCAGCACCTTGGCGATCAGCTCGATCAGCCGGTGAATGGCCGGGTCGAAGTAGCGGGCCATCGTCTCGCCGCCGAAGCTGGGGTTGGCGTTGGTCTGGGCCACCAGGGCAGAATAGTGTTTCCAGCCCGGTCCGCCCTTCAACGACCATTCGAACGGCGGCCGCAGAAAGGCTTCCAGCAGGCCCTCCAGCGTCATGTCGTCACCTGCCGTCTCGGCATAGCGATCGATGGCGGCGACGCGATCGTCGTTCCAGACCTCGGCGCGGCGCAGGAAGACGGCGTCGAACAGCTCGCGCTTGGCCCCGAAATAATAGTGGACCAGGGCCGTATCCACGCCCGCCTCGCGCGCCACCTCGCGGATCGTCACGCCGTAGAAGCCGTGTTTGGAAAACAGGTCCTCGGCCGCATCCAGGATCAGGTCGCGCGTCTCGCCCGCCGCTTTAGCCTCGGTCTTGGGTGGGCGGCCTCGCCGCGCCGGGGCAGCGCCCGCCGCCTTGCGGCGCGCGGCGGCGACGGGGCGGGGAAGGGGGGCGACGGCGTCCGGCTTGCTCATCCGTCAACGCTAGGCGCACGACCGCGACGGTGCAACGGCGCCACGGTCGGCGATCCAAGTGACGCTGCGTCAGTCCAGTGTTTGACAGACAGCCGAAACCGGGTAGGTTCCGTAAAAATCATTGAACGCTGAATAAAAGCGTCCATCGGGCTGGAAACGACAAAGGGGTCTAGGATCATGAACCGTCATGTGAAGTGCGCGCTGCTGGCCGGCGCGGCGTGGGGCGTGCTTGCAGGGGCCACGGTCGCCCAGGACGCGGAGGCCGCAGCTCAGGCTGCGAACGCCGACCAGAGCGCGGCGACCGTCGACGACATCGTCGTCACCGCGCGTCGCCGCGCAGAAAGCCTGCAGGACGTGCCGGTCGCCGTGACCGCCGTCAGCGGCGAACAGCTTGAGGCGCGCGGCGCCCTGGACATCACCGAACTGGCGCGCTCGACGCCCAGCCTGACGCTGAACGCCGCGCGGGGCTCGAACTCGACCCTGATCTCCTTCATTCGCGGCGTGGGCCAGCAGGATCCGTTGTGGGGCTTCGATCCCGGTGTCGGCCTGTATATCGACGACGTCTATGTGGCCCGTCCGCAGGCCGCCGTTCTGGACATCTTCGACGTGGAGCGGGTCGAGGTGCTGCGCGGTCCGCAAGGCACGCTTTACGGCCGTAACACCATCGGCGGCGCCATCAAATACGTCACCAGCCGCATCAATGCCGACGAGCCCGAGGGACGCCTGCGCGCTTCCTACGGCAGCTATAACCAGCGCGACGTGATCGCCAGCGCCCAGCTGCCCTTCAGCGACGAGTTCAAGGTCTCGGCCGCCCTGGCCCGCTATCTGCGCGACGGCTACGGCAAGAACCTGAACACCGGCAACGAACACTACAACAAGGACGTGACCGCCTTCCGCGCCAGCGCGGAATGGAGCCCGACCGACAGCCTGTTCTTCCGTCTGGCCGGCGATCTGGTGAACGACGACTCCAACGCGCGCCACGGTCACCGCGAAGTCGCTCCGTCGCCCGCCGACGTCTATGACACCAACGCCGGCGCCGGCGACAAGAACCGCGTTCAGACGCGCGGCGTGTCGCTGACCGGCGAGTGGGAGATGAGCGACATGTTCACCTTCAAGTCGATCACCGCCTATCGTGAAGGCCTAACGCGCGGCAACATCGACTTCGACAACCTGCCTCAGCCCATCCTCGACATCCCGGCCGCCTATGACGACGACCAGTTCAGCCAGGAATTCCAGGTTCTGGTCAGCGCGGGCCGCCTGAACGGCGTCGCCGGCGTCTTCTACATGAACGCCAACGCCTCGGGCGCCTTTGATACCGTCGTGGGTCTAGCCAATCTGACGACCCTGACCTCGGGTTCGGTGGCGACCAAGAGCTACGCCGCCTTCGCCGACTTCTCCTATGACTTCACCGACGCCCTGTCGGTCTCGGTCGGCGGACGCTTCACCAAGGACGAGAAGGAAGGCACCGTCTTCCGTCAGCAGTATCTGGGCATCCGCAGCCCCTATTTCGGCAACAACGCCGCCGTCCCGCTGGGCGCGCCGCGCACCAACTACACCCGCACGCGCGAGTTCGAGAAGTTCACGCCGCGCGTCTCGGTCAACTACAAGTTCGGCCCCGATCTGACGGCCTACGCCTCGTGGGGCGAGGGCTTCAAGTCGGGCGGCTTCGACATGCGCGGCGATGCGGTCCTGTATCCCGCCACCGTCAACGGCTATGCGCCCGAGACCGTCGAGACCTACGAGATCGGGCTGAAGGGTTCGCTGCTGGATCGTCGTCTGACCTTCGCCACCGCGATCTTCGATTCCAGCTACGAGAACCAGCAGATCACGACCCAATATCCGGCCGGCGCGACCGTCGCCTCGGTGGTGGACAATGTCGGCTCGTCCTCGATCCGCGGTTGGGAGTTCGAAGGCCGCGTGCGCGCCACCGACGCCCTGACCTTCAACGCCTCGCTGAGCTACATCGACGCCAAGTTCGACCAGTTCCTGGCCTACATCCCGACCGGCCCGCTGAACACGACCTGCCCCACAGCGGTCGGCTGCTTCGTCGATGTGTCGTCGCAGCGCGATTTCCAGAACACGCCGGAATGGACCGGATCGATCTCGGCTAACTACAATTGGGCCATGGAGAACGGTTCGTCGATCGCCTTCATCCCGTCGGTCGCCTATCGCGGCGCCTATCAGCAGTTCGAGACGCCCGCGCCGCTGCTCGATCAGGACGCCTACTGGATGTATGACGCCAGCATCGTCTGGACCTCGTCCGACGACCGCCTGACCTTCGGCGTCCACGGCAAGAACCTGGGCGACGAACGCTATCGTGTCGGCGGCTACACCTTCCCCGGCGCCCTGACTGGCGACTCGATCATCGGCTTCTATGGCCCGCCGCGCACCGTCACGGCGACCCTGGGTCTGAAGTTCTGATCCACATCCATAACGCCTGACGACGAGGGGCGGCGGTCTCCGGGCCGCCGCCCTTTTCGCTTTGTCGGACCTATTTTGCACAGGCCGGACTTGCGGCTAGGCTCGCCGCAACGAACAACAAGACGCCGAGGGGAAACGCCGATGACGACGGAGACGCTGACGGTCCGGGAGGCGCGGCCCGAGCGGCCCGGCTACCGCTACTATGTGCTGGCGGTCCTGATCCTGATCTACATGCTGAACTTCCTGGATCGCCAGATCATCGGCATCCTGGCCGCGCCGCTGAAGGAAGAGTTCGGCATGACCGACAGCCAGTTCGGCCTGTTGGGCGGCATCGCCTTCGCCTCGGTCTATTCTACATTGGCCATTCCCCTGGCCTGGCTGGCGGACCGGTTCAGCCGGGTCTGGATCATGACCGGCGCGCTCGCCGTCTGGTCTGGCTTTACCGCCCTGTGCGGCATGGCCGGCTCGTTCGGACAGCTGTTCCTGTGCCGGATGGGCGTGGGCGTCGGCGAGGCGGGCGGCGTGGCTCCGGCCTATTCACTGATCGCCGACTATTTCCCGCCGCATCAGCGCGCGCGGGCCATGGCGGCCTTCGCCTTCGGCATTCCGCTGGGCATGGCGGCGGGGACCCTGGTCGGCGGCCTGCTGGCGGCGACCTATGGCTGGCGCACCGCCTTCATCGTGGTCGGCCTGCTGGGCGTGCTGGTTGCGCCCCTGCTGCGTCTGACGGTGCGTGATCCCAAACGCGGCGGGACGGACACCATCAAGACCGAGGCCCAGGTCGCGGCTCTGGCCTCGGCTCCTGTCGGCACGGACAGGGCCGGCAAGATCGCCGCCCAGATCATGCTGGGGCTCGGCGCCGGCCTGCTGATCCTCGGCGCCTTGAGCTGGCTGATGGGCATGTCGTTGGGCAATCCGCTGGTGCTGGCGTTCGGCGGCCTGTTGGCTGTGGTGATCGGCGTTTCGCTGATGATCGCGCGGCGTACCGCCTCGGTGGTGATCAAGAAGCCCAGCTTCTGGCTCCTGGGCCTGGGCGCCGCCTCATCGTCGGTGTGCGGCTATGGCGTGGCCGGCTGGCTGCCGCTGTTCTTCATGCGCAGCTTCGACCTGACCCTGAAACAGACCAGCATTTATTATTCCGGCATCGCCCTGATCGGCGGCATCCTGGGCATCTGGCTGGGCGGCATGATCGCCGACAAGCTGTCCAAGAAGGGCAAGGGCGCCTATCCGCTGACGCCCGCCGTCGCCTTCCTGATCTCGGCGCCGTGCTTCATCCTGGCTATGAACTCGCCCTGGCTAATCGGCCTGGTTCTGCCCGGCGGCGGCAGCCATGTCCAGCAGCTGACCCTGGCCTTCCTGATCTTCCTGTTGCCGACCGGATTGAACCTGGCCTGGCTGGGCCCGATCACGGCGGCGGTCCAGCATCTGGTGCCGGCGGCCATGCGCTCGACGGCCTCGGCCCTGTTCCTGCTGCTGAACAATCTGCTCGGGATCGCGGTCGGCTTCTACTATTTCGGCTGGATGAGCGACCTGCTGGCGCCGCGCTTCGGCGAGGAAAGCCTGCGTTGGGCCATCTACACCGGCATGGGCTTCTATGTGCTGGCCGCGATCCTGCTGATCGGCGCGTCGCGCACCCTAAAGAAGGACTGGGTCGACTAAAGAGTGGCAAGTGGTTAGTGGCGAGTGGCGAGAAAATATTGGGACCTGGGCTTGATCTGCCGTCAGTCGTTTTTGCCGTCGTCACCCTCGCCACGCGTCACTCGCCACTCGCCACTTCCGCCTTCGCGGTTGCACGTGCGAACGGCCGGAGCCTATAAGCCCCGCAACTCTCCCAGCAGCGGTTGCGACGGTCCCCCATGAACATTCACGAATATCAGGCCAAGCAGGTCCTCAAAGGCTTCGGCGCCCCGGTCGCCGAGGGCGTCGCGGTGACGTCGGTCGATCAGGTCGAAGCGGCCGCCAAGTCGCTGCCCGGCCCGCTCTATGTCGTGAAGTCGCAAATCCACGCCGGCGGCCGCGGCAAGGGCAAGTTCAAGGAACTGCCGGCCGACGCCAAGGGCGGCGTTCGCCTGGCCTTCTCGGTCGAGGAAGCCGTCGCCCACGCCAAGGAAATGCTGGGCAACACCCTGGTCACCGCCCAGACGGGCGACGCCGGCAAGCAGGTCAACCGCCTCTACATCGAGGACGGCGCCGACATCGAGCGTGAACTGTACTGCTCGCTGCTGGTCGATCGCGCCTATGGCCGCATCGCCTTCGTCGTTTCGACCGAAGGCGGCATGGACATCGAAACCGTCGCCCACGACACGCCCGAGAAGATCCAGAACATCGTCATCGACCCGAGCGCGGGCGTGACCGACGCCGACGTCGCCGCCATCACCGCCGCCTACGGCCTGACGGGCGCCGCGGCCGAAGACGCCAAGTCGCTGTTCCCCGCCCTGTACAAGGCCTTCGTCGAGAAGGACATGGACATGCTGGAGGTGAACCCCCTGATCGTCATGAAGGACGGTCACCTGCGCGTTCTGGACGCCAAGGTCAGCTTCGACGGCAACGCACTGTTCCGCCACGACGACATCAAGGAACTGCGCGACGAAACCGAAGAAGACGCCAAGGAAATCGAAGCGTCCAAGTGGGACCTCGCCTACGTCTCGCTGGACGGCAACATCGGCTGCATGGTCAACGGCGCAGGGCTCGCCATGGCGACGATGGACATCATCAAGCTGTACGGCAAGGAGCCGGCCAACTTCTGCGACGTCGGCGGCGGCGCCGGCAAGGAGAAGGTCGCTGCGGCCTTCAAGATCATCACCGCCGACCCGAACGTCCAGGGCATCCTGGTCAACATCTTCGGCGGCATCATGAAGTGCGACGTCATCGCCGAGGGCGTGGTCGCGGCCGTGAAGGAAGTGGGCCTGAAGGTGCCGCTGGTCGTGCGTCTGGAAGGCACCAACGCCGAGCTGGGCAAGAAAATCCTGAACGAGTCGGGCCTGACCATCCAGGCCGCCGACGACCTCGACGACGCCGCCCAGAAGATCGTCGCTGCGGTCGGCTGACCTGCCGATAACCGGCGGCCGGGTCTAGCGACGATGACAGGCTTCGACGTCGTCGCCATGGCCCTGGCCCCGGAACGGCACATCGGCGTCTTCGTCGATCATTACCGGGCGAGGGGCGCCCAGCGTGTGCGGGTCTATTTCGACGGACCCGCTTGCGCCGCCCCTCACCCTAAGGCCGTCGGCTTATCCGACGACGAGCTGATCATCTGCGACGACGCCTTTTGGGCGGCGCGCGGCGGTCGTCCCGCCTCGGTCGAGGCCCGCCAGCGCATCGTCTACGCCGACGCCTATCGCGACCTGCAGGCCGACTGGCTGGTGGTCGTGGATATCGACGAGCTGATCTTCGGGCCGGTCGATCTGGCCGCTGCGCTTCAGACCGTGCCCGCCGGGCGCGATCTGGCGATCTTTCCCACGGTCGAGGCGGTGTGGCGCGCCGGCGACGACCTGAACCGCGAATACGGCGCCGTCCTGGCGCGCAAATCCTACAGCGGGCCAGGCTGGTCCGAGCTTGGCCATCTGCTCTACCCTGGCGCGGGGGCCTTTTTCGTGAGGGGTCTGCTGGGCCACCACATGGGCAAATATGCGCTGCGGCGCGGACTGGACTGCGCCACCCCCTGCATCCACGAAGCCAAGCGGAACGAGGTTCCGCTGAAGGCCGCGCGACCGCGCGATCCGCGCACCGGCCGGCCCGTGCGGCTGCTGCACTACGACGCCATCAGCCTGGACGCCTGGCAGGCCAAATGGGATCGGCGCCTGGCCGCAGGCGACACGGTCGAGATCGGACGTCGCCGTCGTCGTCAACAAGCGACCTATGCCGCCGCGCGCGACACCGGCGGAGAGCGCGCCTTGTTCGCCAGGCTCTACAGCCTGAACCCCCTGCAGCAGGCGGTCCTGCGCGGGCTGGGCCTGCTGCTGGATATCCCGCGCGATCCAAGGTCGGTTCGCGATTGACTTGCCCCCCAGCCCTCCACGGCCTATGTGCTCCACATAACCCGTGTAAGGCCATGACCCGCAACATCACCCTCGCCATCGACGACGCACTGCTCGACAAGGTGCGGGTGCTGGCCGCCATGAAGCGGACGACCGTCAACGAGGCGGTGCGCGGCTTTCTGACTCAGTGGGTCCAGCAGGAAACGTCCAAGGACGAGGCGCGTGAAGCGCTGCTGAAGCTGATCGACGAATCCAAGGGGCGAATGGGCGACTGGCGGCCTGGGAAGCGCGACGAAATCTATAGCGGGGATCGTCGTTTTGATCGCGAATTCTGAGGTCTTTCTCGACACCAACATCCTGCTTTACGCCGCCCTTGGCCAGGACCACGCCGGTCATCGCTGGGGTCGGGCGCGCGAGATAGCTCTGAGCGAGGACTATTGCACCTCGGGGCAGGTGCTGGCTGAATTCTACAACGTCGCCACACGCAAGGGCGCACCGCCGCTGACGCCGGACGAGGCGCGCGAATGGATCCGCGTGATCGCCCTGAAGCCGTGCCAGCCCGTGACGCCTGACGTGGTTTTGGCGGGTATCGACCATGCCCGCCGCTACCAAATGTCCTACTGGGACGGCGCCATCATCGCCGCCGCCGAGCGGCTGGGCGCCAAGGTGCTCTATTCCGAAGACCTCGGTCACGGTCAGACCTATGGGTCGGTCCGCGTCGAAAACCCCTTCCTTCCCGCCTAACCCAACCAGCGAGACCTCATGTCCATTCTCGTCGACAAGAACACCAAGATCATCGTCCAGGGCCTGACCGGCAAGACCGGCGGCTTCCACACCGAACAGGCCCTGGCCTATCACGGCACCCAGATGGTCGCCGGCGTGCACCCCTCCAAGGGCGGCACGAACTGGACCGGATCGCACGGTGAGAGCCTGCCGATCTACGCCTCGGTCGCCGAAGCCCGTGACGCCACGGGCGCCGACGCCTCGGTGATCTACGTCCCGCCGTCGGGCGCGGCCGCCGCCATCATCGAAGCCATCGACGCCGAAATCCCCTTCATCACCTGCATCACCGAGGGCATCCCGGTGATGGACATGGTCAAGGTCAAGCGTCGCCTGGAAGGCTCCAAGTCGCGCCTGCTGGGCCCGAACTGCCCCGGCATCCTGACGCCGGACGAGTGCAAGATCGGCATCATGCCGGGCAACATCTTCAAGAAGGGCTCGGTCGGCATCGTGTCGCGTTCGGGCACCCTGACCTATGAAGCCGTGTTCCAGACCACCAACGAAGGCCTGGGCCAGACCACGGCCGTCGGCATCGGCGGCGACCCGGTCAAGGGCACCGAGTTCATCGACGTGCTGGAGCTGTTCCTGGCCGACGAGGAAACCACCTCGATCATCATGATCGGCGAAATCGGTGGCGGCGCGGAAGAAGACGCCGCCCAGTTCCTGATCGACGAAGCCAAGAAGGGCCGCAAGAAGCCGATGGCCGGTTTCATCGCGGGCCGTACCGCTCCGAAGGGCCGCACCATGGGCCACGCCGGCGCGGTCGTCTCGGGCGGCAAGGGCGATGCGGAATCCAAGATCGCGGCGATGGAAGCCGCCGGCATCCGCATGTCGGAATCGCCCGCGCGCCTCGGCAAGACCTTGGTCGAAGTGCTAAAGGGCTGATGCTCTCTGCCTGATCGTTTTTCGGCATCAAAAATGCCGTGTGACGCATCGATGGACGCCCTCGGCTCAGGCCGGGGGCGTTTTTTCTTGGGCCTGCGACCAATTTCCTACCAAATTGCCCCGTTTCGGTCATGACCCGTCAGGAAACGACGCCTATATGACGGGCGCGCCCCTCACGGAGATGTGTCCGTCGGGGCCCAGGGATTGCGAAACGATGGCGGACGATGCCGGTCGGCTGAACCAGGTCTTTGCCGAGACCTCATTCCTCTACGGGTCCAATGCGGCCTACGTCGAGGAGCTTCAGGAGAAGTGGGCGAAAGACCCCGGCTCCGTGTCCGCCGAATGGAAAGCCTTCTTCGACCAGCTGCGCGACAACGCCGCCCTGGTGACCGCCTCGGCCAGCGCGGGCGCCTGGGGTCGCGGCGTGGCGACCGAGCCGACGGAGGAGACCGGCGTGTTCGACGGCCGTTGGCCGGCGCCGAAGCCCGATCTCAAAAAGCCCGGCGCTGCGCCGGCTGCGGCGACCAAGGCTGCACCCGCCGACGTCTCGGCCGATGCGATCCGCGCCGCCGCTCACGATTCCATCCGCGCCCTGATGCTGATCCGCAGCTATCGCGTGCGTGGCCACCTGCAGGCCAAGCTGGACCCGCTGGGCATCGAGCAGCCGGTGGAGAACCCCGAGCTGACGCCCGAATTCTACGGCTTCAGCGGCGCCGATCTGGATCGTCCGATCTTCTTGGACGGCGTGCTTGGTCTTCAGACCGGCACGATCCGCGAAGTGCTGGAGATCCTGAAGCGCACCTACTGCGGCAATATCGGCATCCAGTTCATGCACATCGCTGAGCCGGAAGAGAAATCCTGGCTGCAGCAGCGGTTCGAAGGCGCCGACAAGTTCGAGCAGAACGCCTTCTCCAAGGAAGGCAAGCTGGCCATCCTGTCCAAGCTGGTCGAGGCCGAAGGCTTCGAACGCTTTCTGCACAAGCGTTTCCCCGGCACCAAGCGGTTCGGTCTGGACGGCGGTGAGGCCATGGTTCCGGCGCTGGAGCAGGTCATCAAGCGCGGCGGTTCGCTGGGCGTCGACGAGGTCGTGCTGGGCATGGCCCACCGCGGCCGCCTGAACGTGCTCGCCGCCGTGATGGGCAAGCCCTATAAGGTCATCTTCCACGAGTTCCAGGGCGGCTCGGCCGTGCCGAGCGACATCGAGGGCTCGGGCGACGTCAAATATCACATGGGCGCCTCGTCGAACCGCGAGTTCGACGGCAACCACGTCCACCTGTCGCTGACCGCCAACCCGTCCCACCTCGAGATCGTCAACCCGGTCGTGCTGGGCAAGGCGCGTGCCAAACAGGCGTTCGACATTCGCGAGGCCAACGAGGGCGTGCCCGAGGGGCAGTGGGCGCTGGACCGTTCCAAGGTCGTGCCGCTGCTCATCCACGGCGACGCCGCCTTCGCCGGCCAGGGCGTAGTGGCCGAATGTTTCGCCCTGATGGGGCTGAAGGGTTACCGCACCGGCGGCACCCTGCACTTCGTCATCAACAACCAGATCGGCTTCACCACCAGCCCGCGCAACTCGCGCTCGTCGCCCTATCCGTCGGATGTGGCTCTGATGGTCCAGGCGCCGATCTTCCACGTCAACGGCGACGATCCCGAAGCGGTCGTCTTCGCCGCCAAGGTGGCCACCGAATACCGCCAGAAGTTCCACAAGGACGTGGTGGTGGACATGTTCTGCTACCGCCGCTTCGGCCACAACGAAGGCGACGACCCCACCTTCACTCAGCCGCTGATGTATTCGAAGATCCGCGCCCAGCCCTCGACACGCGAACTGTATTCGCAGCGTCTGGTCGCCGAAGGCGTGATCAGCCAGGCCGAGGTGGACGCCGAGGTCGAGCGGTTCGAGAAATTCCTCGACGAGCAGTTCGAGGCCGGCAAGACTTGGTCCGCCGAAAAGGCCGACTGGCTGGACGGCCAGTGGCAGGGCTTCCAGTCGCCCAAGGACGAGCTGCGCGGCGACACCGCCGTGCCGCTGGCCAAGCTGACCGACCTGGGCCACCGCCTGACCACGATCCCCAACAGCGTCGACATGCACAAGACGCTGAAGCGCGTCATCGACGGTCGCCGCGAAGCCGTCACCTCGGGCCAGGGCCTGGACTGGGCCACGGCCGAGAGCCTGGCCTTCGCCTCGTTGGTCGATGAAGGCTTCCCGATCCGTCTGTCGGGTCAGGATTCGGTGCGCGGCACCTTCTCGCAGCGTCACTCTGGCATCATCGATCAGACGACCGAAGAGCGCTACATCCCGCTGAACAACCTACGCGAAGGCCAGGCCAACTTCGAAGTCATCGACTCGGCGCTGTCCGAAGAGGCGGTGCTGGGCTTCGAGTACGGCTATTCGCTGGCCGACCCCAATACGCTGGTCATGTGGGAAGCCCAGTTCGGCGACTTCGTGAACGGCGCCCAGGTGGTGATCGACCAGTTCATCTCGTCGGGCGAACGCAAGTGGCTGCGCATGAGCGGCCTGACCATGCTGCTGCCGCACGGCTACGAAGGTCAGGGGCCGGAACACTCCTCGGCCCGTCTGGAGCGCTTCCTGCAGGCCTGCGCCGAAGACAATATGCAGGTCGCCAACTGCACCACCCCGGCCAACTATTTCCACATCCTGCGTCGCCAGATGCACCGGCCGTTCCGCAAGCCGCTGATCCTGATGACGCCCAAGTCGCTGCTGCGTCACAAGAAGGCGGTATCCAGCCTGGCCGATCTGGCCGAAGGCTCGTCCTTCCACCGCGTCCTGCACGACGACGCCCAGACGCGGCCCGAGATCGCCGGCATCACGATCAAGGCGGACAAGGACATCCGCCGCGTCATCCTGTGTTCGGGCAAGGTTTATTACGACCTGCTGGACGCGCGCGAGAAGAAGGCCAAGGACGGCCAGGCGGTGGACGACGTCTACATCCTGCGTCTGGAGCAGTTCTATCCGTGGCCGATCCAGTCGCTGCGCAAGGAACTGGCCCGCTTCCCCAACGCCGAACTGGTCTGGTGCCAAGAAGAACCGAAGAACATGGGCGGCTGGACCTTCGTGGATCCGTGGCTGGAGCTGACGCTGGACAAGCTGGACGTGAAGGCCAAGCGCGCCCGCTATGTCGGCCGTCCCGGATCGGCCTCGACCGCCGCCGGTCTGATGAGCCGGCACCTGAAGGAACTCGAAGCCTTCACGACCGAAGCCTTCGCCTGATACACGTATAAAAGACCGACTAGAGACGAGCTGGACCTGACATGGCCGACATCCTGACCCCCGCCCTCGGTGAATCCGTCACCGAAGCCACCATCGCAAAGTGGACCAAGAAGGTCGGTGATCCGGTCAAGAAGGACGAACTGCTGGTCGAGCTGGAGACCGACAAGGTCTCGCTGGAGGTCGTCTCGCCCGCCGACGGCGTGCTGGGCGACATCAAGGCGGCCGAGGGCGACAACGTCGTTCCCGGCACGGTCCTGGGTTCGGTGACGGAAGGCGCGTCCGCCGGCGCCGCTCCGGCCGCTGCGTCGGCCCCCGCTCCAGCCAAGGCCGCCAAGGCTGACGCCAAGGCCGCGCCGGCGGCCGCTGCTCCGGCCGCCGCCGCCGCCATCGACATCACCGTGCCGGTCATGGGCGAGAGCGTCGCCGAGGGCTCGATGGGCAAGTGGGTCAAGAAGAACGGCGACGCGGTCAAGAAGGACGAACT
>AMYY01000037.1 GCA_000335735.1 alpha proteobacterium L41A
CTAAAGCAAGCTGATTGAGTACGGAGCCTAGACCAGCGCTTCCGTCGTTGGTCCGGCCGCCCAGTCGCGGAAGCGGATCGTCAGCGGGGGCGTGGCGTCGGGGCGGGCCAGATCGACCACCAGGGGGCCGATTTCCGAGGGGTGGGGCAGGACGGACGGGTCCTCGCCTGGATAGGCCTGGGCGCGCATGGCGGTGCGCATGCGGCCGGGATCGACGATGCTGACGCGGACGGGCGTGCTCTCGATCTCGTCGGACCAGGCCTTCACCAAGGCCTCGGCCCCCGCCTTGGTCGCGGCGTACATGCCCCAGAAGGCCTTGGGCGCGCTGGCGACGCTGGTGGTGAAGTGGATGGCGCGGCCGGCGTCGGAGGCGCGCAGCAGCGGCTCCAACGAGCGGATCAGGCGATAGACGGCGGTGAAGTTGGTCTTTTCCACCTTGGCGAACTCGCGCGGGTCGGCGTGCGACACCGGCGTCAGGCCCGAGGGGCCCATGGTGGCGGCGCAATGGACCCAGATGTCCAGCTTCTTGAACCGTTCGAAGATGGCGCCGCCCAGCCGGTCGATGGCCCCGCCGTCCACCAGATCGAACGGGATCAGGGTCGCATGCCGGCCGGTGGCGGCGAAGATGGCGTCGTCCAGCTCTTCCAGACCGCCTTGCGTGCGCGCCGTCGCGATGACGTGGGCGCCGGCCTTGGCCAGAGCCAGGGCGCTCTCATAACCGATGCCGCGCGAGGCGCCGACGACGAGGGCGATACGGTCGTTCAGGGGCAGGGCGTCGGTCATGTTCGGGTGGTAGGAGTGGCGACGCGGCGGGTCAATGTGTTAAGCTGTAAGCAGATGTGTACAGGAGCACTCTGTCATGGCTGCCAGCACGACCGTCACTGTCCGCATGAGTGAAACACTGAAAGAGCGGCTGGGGCTGCTTGCCGAGAAAACCCAGCGCACCCAATCCTTTCTCGCCGAACGCGCCATCGCTGGCTACGTCGAACGAGAGCTGGAAATGATGACGGCCGTCGAGGAAGGTCTCGAAGATTTCCGAACAGGCAATGTGGTCCCGCACGAAGAGGCCATGCGGCAGATCCGCGAGACCATCGCCAAATACGAGTCCTGATGCGCTACGTCGTCTGGTCACGGCGTGCGCTGCTGGAACTGACCCACGCCATTGACTACCTGGCCCGGCGCAATCTGCCCGCCGCGCAGAAGATCGAAGCCCGCATCATCGAGACGACTGAAAAGCTGGCGCAACGACCGATCGGTCGGCCGGGCAAACGGCCGGACACCTACGAAAAGCTTGTGGCCGGCGCGCCGTATCTGATCGTCTATACCTTGGCGGACCATGCCGATGGTGGGCAGGTCCAGATCATACGCCTGTTCCACACCGCGCAGAACCGCGAGTGACGGTCGTCAGGCGCTGACCAGCAAGGACAGCTGTTTGGCGCCGAACTCGCGTCCGCCTTCCTCGATCTCACGATCCAAGAGGCGGGTAGGGTAGTCGCCGGTAAAGTAGTGGTCGGTGAACTGAGGGGCGGCGGCGTTGCGGCCGGTCTCGCCCATGGCGCGGTACAGGCCGTCGATGGACAGGAAGCCGAGCGAATCGACCTCCAGCATCTCGCGCATTTCTTCCAGCGTCTTGTTGGCGGCCAGCAGCTGGGCCCGTTCCGGCATGTCGATGCCGTAGAAGTCGGGATACAGGATTTGCGGGCTGGCCGAACGCAGGTGGACCTCGGTCGCGCCGGCAGCGCGCACGGCGCGGACAAGTTTCAGCGAGGTGGTGCCGCGCACGATGGAATCGTCGATCAGGACGACGCGCTTGCCGGCTAGGGCCGACTTGTTGGGGCTGTGCTTCATGCGCACGCCCTTCTGACGGGCGCCCTGGCTGGGCTGGATGAAGGTGCGGCCCAGATAGTGGCTGCGGATGATGCCCATTTCGTAGGGGATGCCGCTTTCCTGGGCATAGCCGAGGGCGGCCGGGACGCCGGAATCGGGCACGGGCACGACGATGTCGGCCTCGACGCCCAGCTCGCGGGCCAGGCCGCGGCCCATCTCCTTGCGGACCTCATAGACGGAGCGGCCGTTCACGACCGAATCCGGGCGCGAGAAATAGACGTATTCGAACAGGCAGGGACGCGCCGCGCGGGCGGGGAAGGGCTTGAGCGAGCGCAGGCCGCTGTCGTCGATGACGACGATCTCGCCGTGTTCGACATCGCGTACGAAGGTGGCGCCCATCATGTCCAGGGCGCAGGTCTCGGACGTCAGAACCCAGCCGTCGCCCAACTGGCCCAGCACCAGCGGGCGGATGCCCAGCGGGTCGCGGGCGCCGATCATCTTGGTGCGCGTCTGGGCCACCAGGGCGTAGCCGCCCTCGATCCGGGCCAGGGCGTCGGTGAAGCGATCGACGATCTTGGCTTTGCGGCTGCGCGCGATCAGGTGGAGGATGACTTCGGAATCCGAGGTCGACTGGAAGATGGCGCCTTCGCTGACCAGCTGGGCGTGCAGGAATTTGAAGTTGGTCAGGTTGCCGTTGTGGGCGATGGCGATGCCGCCCTGGTCCAGATCGGCGAACATCGGCTGGATGTTGCGCAGGAAGCTGCCGCCGGCGGTGGAGTAGCGGGTGTGGCCCACGGCAGCGCGGCCGGGCATCCGCGTCATCAGGTCGGCGCCGCCGAAGGCCTCGCCCACCAGGCCCTGGTGGCGTTCGGTGTAGAAGCGGTCGTCCTTGACGCTGGCGATGCCGCAGGCTTCCTGGCCGCGATGCTGAAGGGCGTGAAGGCCAAGCGCAACGACGGAAGAGCCTTCGTCCTCGTCCGCGCCCCAGACGCCGCAGACGCCGCATTCCAGACGGAGCTGGTCATCCTCCGGCTCGCGCCAGTGCTCGCGGTGAACGACGGGATCGGCGATATGGTGGCGCATCGTGGGGCTCCGATGACCGGGGAAACTTAAGGGGCGGCTTCGCGGCGCGAGTTAGGCTGTGATTGCGTCGGGGGCAAGGCTTCCTCGTCGGAAAAGCCCCGGCGTACGGACGAATCCACCACGGGCGTGATCGCATCGGCGCCGCGCCCGATGCTGGGCAGGACGATCTGGATCATCCGCGCGCCCATCGCGCTGACCGGATAGAGCGCCGCATTCCCGAGCCACAGCGGCGTGCGCTCGCCCGGCAGGGCCGCGACGATGACCAAATGCACCGCGCCGATCAGGACCAGCGCGCGGACGCCGCCGATGAACAGGCCGAAGATGCGGTCGATGACGCCGAGGTGCGGATGGTCCTTGGCGCTCTTGGACATCATTGAACCGACTAGACGCAGGCCGAAATAGACGACGAAGAAGGTCAGGACGGCGGCTAAAATCGACCCGGCCCATTCGGGATCGACGAAGGCGCGCGTGACGCCGGCGGTCCAGGGCAGGGCGATCAGGGCGACCAGGGCCGCCAGGGTCGCGCTGAGCAGGGTGATGACTTCGCGCACACCGCCGCGCACCCAGCCGGCGGCGACGGAAAACAGGATCACCACGATGGCGAAGACGTCGTATCCGGTCACGCGTGCGGGATCCTGCGGTTGCTACCAGGGTCTAATAGCGGTTCTGCGAGATTCGTTCGACCACATCCGTCAGGCGCGTGACGGATGTCACCTTCACCCCTTTGGTCTTGGCGGTCAAAGTGGGGCTGAGCACCTGATCGAAGCCCAGTTTTTGCGCCTCGCGCAGGCGGGCCTCGGCGCGACCGACGCTGCGAACCTCGCCCGAAAGGCCGATTTCGCCGAAGACGACGCAGCCCTGGGGCAGGGAAACGCCGGTCGCCGAGCTGATCAGGGCCGCCGCCGCCGCGAGATCGGCCGCCGGTTCATTGATGCGCAGGCCCCCGGCGACATTCAGATAGACGTCCTGATCGCCGAAGCCGAAGCCGCAGCGGGCCTCCAGTACGGCCAGCACCATGGCCAGACGTCCCGTCTCCCAGCCAATCACGGCGCGGCGCGGCGTGCCATAGGCGGACTTGGACACCAGGGCCTGCATCTCGACCAGGACGGGGCGCGAGCCTTCGATCCCGGCGAAGACGGCGGCGCCCGGTGCGCGCTCCTTGCCCTCGCCCAGAAAGAGGGCGGAGGGGTTGGCGACCTCGCGCAGGCCGGCGTCGCCCATTTCGAACACGCCGATCTCGTCTGTGGCGCCGAAGCGGTTCTTGCCGGCGCGCAGGATGCGGAACGGATAGCCGCGCTCGCCCTCGAAGGTCATGACCGCGTCGACCAGGTGTTCGACGACGCGGGGGCCGGCGACCTGGCCGTCCTTGGTGACGTGGCCGACCAAGACGATGGCGGGGCCGTCGCTCTTGGCCAGACGCACCAGTTCGCCCGCGCAGGCCCGGACCTGAGTGATCGAACCGGGGCCGCTGTCATGCACGTCGGACCAGAGGGTCTGAACCGAATCGATGATGACGATGTCGAACGTCTCGCGCTTCAGTGTGCCCAGGATGTCGCGCAGCGCCGTCGCGGCCGCCAGATTGACCGGCGCGTCGGCCAGGCCCATCCGCTTGGCGCGGGCGCGGATCTGCTCGACGGCTTCTTCGCCCGAGATATAGGCCACGCGCGATCCGCGCAGCGCCGCCTTGGCTGCGACCTCCAGCAACAGGGTGGACTTGCCGACGCCCGGATCGCCGCTGAGCAGGATGGCCGAGCCGGGCACCACGCCGCCGCCGCAGACACGGTCGAACTCGGCCACGCCCGTCGTGATGCGCGGCGGCTCGGGCGTGTCGGACTGAAGCGTTTCGAACTGGATGCCGCGCGTGCGGGCCGAAGCCGCCGCCGACGGCTTGATCGCACCCGGCGGAGCCGAGCGGCTTTCCTCGCTCAAGGTGTTCCACTGACCGCAGGAGCCGCATTGGCCCGACCACTTGCTGTGGACCGAGCCGCAGGACTGACAGACATAGAGGGCGGAATCGCGAGCCATGGGCTTCCTTAGCAGATCGAACGGTCGCGCCGGACATGGCGTCGGCTCACGACAGTTTCGGTCGCATGCGCAACCTTTGCCATATTGAAGTATTGAGAATGTGTCGCACACCCTTGCTTCTTGAAGCGACGCAACGTCAACATCCGCCCCTCTTCTATCGCCGAGGCCTGTCATGACCGATCCGACGACCCATTCCCAACCCGCTGTCGATCCGGCCCTGGTCGCGCGGGTCAAGGGCATACTGCTGCAACCCAAGTCCGAATGGCTGAAGATTGACGGCGAGTTCGCCACGACCAAAAGCCTGTTCACCCGCTATGCAATGATCCTGGCGGCGATCGGCCCGGTCTGTTCGCTGCTCGGCGGTCAGTTAATGCCGATCATGGGCATGAAGCTGTCAATCGTCGGCGCGATCGTCGTGGCGCTCGTCAGCTACGGCATGTCCTTGTTGGGGGTCTTCCTGCTGGGACTGATCATCAATGCGCTGGCGCCGAACTTCGGCGGGACGGCCAACAAGGTTCAGGCCATGAAGCTGGCCGTCTATTCCTGGACCGCCGCCTGGCTGGCGGGCGTGTTCGGCCTGATCCCGATGCTGGGCATTCTGGCCATCCTGGGCCTGTACAGCTTCTATCTGCTGTTCGTCGGCCTGCCGATCCTGATGAAGGTGCCGGAAGACAAGAAGGTCGGCTATTTCATCGTGACGGTGATCGCCGGCGTCGTGATGTATTTCATCATCTCGGCGATCGTCGGAGCCATTTCGATGAGCTTCGTCGCAGCATCGGTCGGCATGGCCGGCCTGGCGGGAATGGGCGCCGGCTACTGAGAATAGACGCGCGGCACGCGGGGGGTGATCGAGGTCAGCAACTCATAGCTGATGGTCCCCGCCGCGGCCGCGGCGTCGTCCAACAGGCGGTTGGGACCGAACAGTTCGACCGGATCGCCGACCGCGACATCCAGGCCGGTGATGTCCACCGCGCAGACATCCATCGAGACCCGACCCAGCAGCGGCCGGGTCTCGTTGGCGATCCAGACCGCGCCCTTGGGCGAATAGGATCGCAGCAATCCATCCGCATAGCCGGCCGCCACGGTGGCGACCTTGATCGGGCGTTCGGCGATATAGCCGCGCGAATAGCCGACGCTCTCGCTGGCCGGCACGTCGCGAACCTGGAGCACCTCGGCCGTCAGGGTCGCCACGGGTGCGATCCGGGGATCGGGACGCCCCTCCGGTCCGCCGCCGTAAAGACAGATGCCGGGGCGCACGGTGTCGAAGGCGAAGTCCGGTCCCAAAAAGCAGCCGCTGGAGTTGGCGAACGACCGGATCACGCCCGGATAGCGATCCAGCACGCCCGCGAAGGCGTCGCGCTGGCGCCGGTTCATCGGATTGGCCGGTTCGTCGGCGCAGGCGAGGTGGGTCAGGACCAGGGCCAGGCCGTCGAACGCCTCGGGTGCGTCCTCGGGCCGAATACCCAACCGGTTCATGCCGGTGTCGATCTGCAGGCCGCAGGTCCCGCCGCCCGCCGCCCTCCAGGCCTGGATCTGCGCCGGATGGTTCAGCACGGGCCGCAGGTCCGACGCCTTGAGCATCGCCGCATCGTCGCCGTGGCAGCCGTCGAGCACATAGATGACGGGACCGTCGGCGCCCAAGGCCGCCCGCAGCCGCACGCCCTCCGCCGCTCGCGCCACGAAGAAGGTCCGCGCCCCCTCGGCCATCAGCCGCGTCGCCACGGCCTGCGCGCCCAGTCCATAGCCGTCCGCCTTGACCACCGGATGCACCGGCTGGCCGCTGACGGCCTCCAGCGTGTGATAGTTGCGCGCCAGGACGTTCAGATCGACGGAGAGGACGGCGGGGGTCGATGCGGTCATGGCGTCCTTATGCGCCAACATCACACCGATGGAAGAGGCTACTCGTAGCTGACCTCTTCATAGCCGTGCGCCAGGTTGCCGAAGCGGACGGTGTCGGCGTCGAAGGCTAGTTTGACGATGCCGATGGGGCCGTGGCGCTGCTTGCCGATGACGACCTCGGCCTGGCCTTGCAGGCGGTCCATGTCCTGCTGCCATTGCAGGTGTTCCTCGGTCCCCTCACGAGGCTCGGCCCGGCCCAGGTAGTAGCTTTCGCGATAGACGAACATCACGCAGTCGGCGTCCTGCTCGATCGAGCCGGATTCACGAAGGTCCGACAGTTGCGGGCGTTTGTCGTCGCGCTGCTCGACCTGACGCGACAGCTGCGACAGGGCGATGATCGGCACCGACAGTTCCTTGGCCAGGGCCTTCAGCCCGCCGGTGATTTCGGACACCTCCTGCACGCGGTTCTTCTGGCCGCCGCTGTTGCCGGTCGTGACCAGTTGCAGATAGTCGACGATGATCAGGTCCAGCCCATGTTCCATGCGCTTCAGGCGGCGCGCGCGGGCCGCCAGCTTGGAGATGGACAGGCCGCCGGTGGCGTCGATGTAGAGGGGGCTTTCGCCGATCTCGACCGCCGCGTCGCGCAATTTGCCGAAGTCGGCGGCGTCGATCTCGCCCTTGCGCAGCTTGTCCGACGAAACGCCGGACGCATCGGCCAGAATACGCATCGCTAGCTGTTCGGCGCTCATTTCCAGCGAATAGAAGGCGACAACGCCGCCGTTGACCGTCTTGCGGCCCTCCGGCGTCGGCTCCCATTGATAGGCGCGGGCCACGTTGAAGGCCATGTTGGTCGCCAGCGCCGTCTTGCCCATCGACGGACGGCCGGCGAGGATCAGCAGATCGGACGGATGCAGGCCGCCCAGTTTGCGGTCCAGATCGTTCAGGCCGGTGGCCAGACCGGCCAGCTTGCCTTCGCGCTGATACGCTTCGGCCGCCATCTGAACGGCGCCGGACAAGGCGTTGGAGAAGCTGACGAAACCGGACGAGGGCTTGCCCGTCTCGGCCAGCGAATACAGGGTCTGTTCGGCCTGTTCGATCTGCTCGTCGGCGGGCGTCTCCGGATTGGGCGCCTCCTTGATCATGTCGCCGCCGATGCGGATCAGGTCGCGGCGCAGGGCCAGGTCATAGACGACGCGGGCGTAGTCTGGCGCGTTGGCGGCGGGCGGCGCGCGGTCGACCAGATCGGCGAGATAGCGCAGGCCCCCGAACTCCTGGAACGCCGGATCCTGCTTGAACCGCTCCATCAGAATGGTGGGCTCGGCCAGCAAGCCCTGCCGGATATGGTCCTCGATCGCGTCGAACAGCCGCTGGTGGAAGGGTTCGTAGAAGTGCGAGCCGCGCAGCCGGTCGTTCAGCCGCTCGAACACGGCGTTGTCGAACATGAGCGAGCCCAGCAGCGCCTGCTCGGCCTCCAGATTGTGCGGCATCGAACTGACGCCGCCGGAGTCCAGCGGAGACGACGAAAAGGGCATGGGGGCGAAGGCGTTCATCGATTAACGCTTTAGCCCTCTCACGGCCCTGCGTCAGACGCGGACGCCGCCTGGACCGTGGACAGATCGTCCCGCCTTGGGGACGAACCGAAATTCCTCAATCGGCGCGCGTCAGGCGCAGGGATAGTCGTGGGCCATCCATTCGCGGACGGCCTGGGTCACGCTGATGTTGCGACGGCTTTGCGGGACGGCGTTGAAATGGCCCAGTATGGCGTTGGGCGAAAAGCCGACCTTGTCCGGCATGCAGGTTGCGGGCTGACGGCCGGCCGCCTTGGCCTGGGTCTGTTCGGCGCGGACGGTGCGCACGGCGCCCCGGAACTCGGCCATCAGGCGACGGGTGTCCGAGCGCAGCAGGGCGGTGGGGTTCTGCGGGATGGCGTTGGCGGTGGTCAGGAATTCCTGAACCGTCATGGCGCTGGCGGCGCCGGCGAAAAGCGACAGCGCCAGGACGCCCGCTGCGATCGATCTGGTCTTCATATGGTCCCCTCCAAAGCCCCCTCTGGCTGCGCCCAGATTGAACGGCGATATGTGTCGCAACTGGGGCGAAGCAGAACGGCCAAGCTGAAGGTTTCGTAATGCAAACAAGGAAAAGGGCGCTCCGAAGACCGCCCCTGCTAGCTAGCGGTCAGTCCGACCTCACCATTTCAGGCTGAGGCGCGCATAGCCGTAACGACCGTTGAAACCGAAGGGCGAATAGTAGGGGAAGCCCAGAACGCCGTTGGAGTTCAGCGACGCCGGGACGAAGTCCGGATATTCGTCGAACACATTGTCCACGCCGATCGCCACGCCGACGCGCTCGGTCAACTGGAACCGGCCTTCCAGATCCACGACCGTCTTGGCCCCGGTGCTATAGTCGTTCGCCGCCGTCGATCCAGGTTGCAGCACGTCGCCATAGTAGGTAGCGCGAACCGTGGTGCCCCACTTGTCCCGGCTCCAGTCCGCCGACGCCGAGACCTTGGTATCGGGCGTGCCGTCTTCGATAGTCAGGATGCGTTGGCGGGCGAACAGGGTCGGCACCGGGTTCAGAACCGACGAGGACGTCGGCACGCGGTCGACCGACACATCGTTGAAGTTGGCCGCGACGGTGAAATCAAAGTCGCCGAGCGTATCGGTCGGCAGGCGATAGCGTCCGACGACGTCCACGCCTTTGGTGGAGGTCGAGACCCCGTTCAGGAAGAAGCGCGCGGCCTGAACGCCTTGCGGATCCAGCAGGCCGGCGACCTGGCCCGAGAACGTCCGGTTGATCAACTCCGACAGAACGATCTGATCGTCGATGTCGATCTTGTAGGCGTCGACCGTCAGGTCGAACCGCCCCAGTCGCACCACGGCGCCCAGCGAATAGTTGGTCGAGGTCTCGGCCTTCAGCGGACGCGCGCCAAGAGCCGCTGCGACCGCGCTGGTGGCCGGGAAGGTGCCGGTTTCGACCACGGCGCCGTTCTGGATCACCGAGGCGGTGGAGGTGAAATACGACTGCTGCAACGACGGCGCGCGGAAGGCGGTCGAGACCGAACCGCGCAGGGCGAAGCTGGGGGTGAAATCATAGCGGGCCGACAGCTTGCCCGTCTGGGTGTCGCCGAAATCGGAATAGTCCTCGAACCGCACGGCGCCCTCGACGCGCAGCTTGTCGGTGAGGGGAATTTCAACATCGGCGTAGGCGGCGAAGTTGTCGCGATCGACATCGACGGCGTTTGAGGGCTGGAAGCCGACGAAGCCTTGGGCGCCGCCGGTCAGGGCGGTATTGGCGCCCAAGGGGCCGCGGTTGTAGCTCTCGGGCTGGCCGGCCTCGATCTTGTAGTTTTCCCAGCGCTGCTCCAGGCCCCAGGCGAAGTTCAGCGGGCCGCCGGACAGACCGACCTCGAACTCACGGCTGAAGTCGGCGCCCAGCACCAACTGGTCATAGATCAGGCTGCCGGAATCGAAGCTGGTCGGCGAAGTCGCGCCGTAGGTGGAGTTCAACGAATCCTCGGTGCGGAAGTCCAGGGCGTTGCGGCCATAGGTCAGGCTGATGTCCGTGTTCCAGCCCGCCAGTTCGCCGCGCAGGCCGCCAGCCAGCGAGGCGTCCTTGGAGTTGATGGCGACCTTCGGCAGGAAGCCGTTCGGGTAGATCGAGGCGACATTGTTGACGTTGTCAGACAGGCGAGGGAAGGCGGCGCCTTCGCTGTCGCGGTCCTGATAGCCGGCCCAGCCATAGGCCTCCCAGCCGTTGCCCAGGCCCTTGCCGGCGTTGGCGAAGACGGTCCATTGCTCCACGTCCGGGTCGCCGAAGCGGGCGGTGATCGCGCCGTTCGCCGCCGCGCGGGGGTCATAGTCCGATCGGTTGGTCGACTCGCGGTTCAGATACTCAGCCGACAGGGTCAGAAAGCCGTCGTCGCCCAGAGAAAAGCCCTGCCAGGCCGAGGCCGTGACGGTGCCGCCGTCGTTTTCGTCGCGTTCGCCGCGGGCGGTCTTCACCGTGGTGAAATACTGGCCGTAGGTCACGCTGGCGCCGCCACCGCTGGAGGCCTCCTTCAGGCGCAGGTTCACCACGCCTGCGATGGCGTCCGAGCCGTATTGGGCCGAAGCGCCGTCGCGCAGCACCTCAACCCGATCCAGGGCGCCGGTCGGAATGGTGTTCAGATCGACGGCGGCCGACCCGCGCCCCACCACGCCGTTGACGTTGACCAGGGCCGAGGCATGGCGACGCGTGCCGTTGACCAGGACCAGCGTCTGGTCCGGCGACAGGCCGCGCAGGGTGATCGGGCGGATCGAGTCCGAGCCATCGTTGGCCGACGGCCGCTGGAAGGTCAGCGAGGGAACGGCCTGGGCCAGGGCGGTGGCGAACTCGGTCGTGCCGCGCGTCTGCAACGCCTCGGACGTCACGACATCGACGGGCGCCAGGGTGTCGAGGCGCGACCGGTTCTGGACCCGCGTGCCAGTCACGACGATGTCGTCCACCTGCGCCGCCTCATCGGCGACGGGTTCGGCGCTTTGAGCAAAGGCCGGGGCGGCGGTCAGCAGGGCGAAGGTCGAGACGGTGGCGAGCAGGGCCGGTGCGGCGGCCCGACGAGAAAGAGAGCGCATTGAGAGATTTCCTAAAGTCTGTTTTTTTGGCGCGAGCGCGCATCGCCGCCGCTAACCGCGACGGGCTTTGAAGTCGATCCGAAGTTCAGGTGTCTTGCGGTCTCAGCCGCAACATCGCGCGATGGCGGGCGGCGTCGCCGTAGAACGGGGGGTGATCTTCATGGCCTCTCCAACCGCAAGGTCGGGGAGGTCCCGGCGGTCATGGCCATATCAGGGCGAAGGTGCGGCGGGTCAATCGACGCAGACGACCATGTTTTGTTGCAGCAGTCGGTAGGAAATCTATCGCCACGTAAAATGGGGCGCTCCGAGGAGCGCCCCATTCAGATGTGATATCGGTCGGCTTAGAAGTTGTAGCTTAGGCGGCCGTAGAAGAAGCGGCCGTTGAAGCCGTAAGGCGAATAGCTCGGGTAGCCCACCGAACCGGTCGCGCCGTTGATGTTGGTCGGCGTGGCGGTTGGATATTCGTCGGTCAGGTTGTTCACGCCGACAGCGAGCGAGACGCCGAACGGCAGGGTGTAGCGGCCCTCCAGGTCCACAAGCAACGCGTCGCCCGTCTCGTAGTCGAGCGTGGCGTTATTGTTGGCGACCAGAACACTATCGTAGCTAGTGCCCTTCAGGGTCGCACCGAAGTCGCCCAGCGACCAGTCCACGCTGGCGACGATCTTCTGTTCCGGCGTGCCCTGTTCGAAAGACAGCCTGGAGGAGCGGTCGAACAGGAAGTCGCCGGCCGGGGCGATGGCCAGATTGCTGGGCACGGGCGGGGTGCGCGTGACCTCGGTGTTGTTGAAGTTGCCGGCCAGGGTGAAGTCGAATCGGCCAAAATCCTGGGTCGTACGATAACGACCGACGACATCCACACCGCTAGTCGTGGTGTTGACGCCGTTCAGGAAGAACCTCGCGCCGGTCACGCCATAGGGCGCCAGGAGCGCCTGGATGGCGGCAGTGGATGCGGCGGGTTGGCTTGGACGCGAGACGCCCAGGGTTTCGGAATAGATGATCCGGTCATCAACCTCGATCCGATAGGCATCGACCGTCAGTTCGAAACCGCCGTTGCGGAAGACCGCGCCCGCCGAGTAGTTCGTCGAGGTTTCCGGTTCCAGAGGCTTGGCGCCCAGCGCAATGGCGATGGGGTCGTCGACGCGATAGGTGCCGTTCTGTTGAAGCACCACACCGCCCGCTGTCGCGACCAGGTTCGTGGCGACGTAGCTGAAATATTGCTGCTGCAGGGCCGGCGATTTGAAGCCCGTCGAGATGGCGCCGCGCAGGGCGAACGCGTCGTTGAAGTCATAGCGGGCCGACATCTTGCCCGTGAACTGATCGCCAAAATCGGAGTAGTCCTCGTAACGCCCGGCGATGCCGACGGTGAACTGCTCCGAGAACTTGCCCTCCAGATCGAGGTAGGCGCTGATGTTGTTGCGATCGACGTCGACGGCGTTCGACGGCGCAAAGCCTGGGAAGCCTTGGGCGCCCGCGCCGCCCGCCGTGACCGGCCCCTTGTTGTAGGACGTCGGTTCGCCCTCCAAGACGCTGAAGTCTTCCCGACGGTATTCGACGCCGAAGGCGACGTTGAGCGGTTCATACAGATTGACGTCGATCTGTCGCACGGCGTCGACGCCAATCGTGAGCTGGCCGTAGCTGAGTCCGCCGGCGTCGAACTGGGTCTGGGAGGCGGCGCCGTAAGAGGCGTTCAGCGAGTTCAGGACGCGGTAGTCCAGTTCATTGCGCCCATAGCCGACTGAGATGTCCCAATCGAAGCCGCCAGCGGGACCTTTGAGGCCGCCGTAGATATTATAGTCGTCGATGTCGGCGGCGATGATCGGCAGGAAGCCATTGGGATAGATGGCGGTGACGTTGTTGGAGTTGTTGAAGGCGCGCGCGGTCGCCGCAGCCTCGGATTTGCGCTTCTGATAGCCGCCGAAGGCGTAGGCTTCCCATTCGCCGCCAAGCGGTTTACCGGCGTTGAAATAGCCGGTGTAGGCTTCGGTATAGGGATCGCCGAAGCGACCGATGACGGTGGTCGCACTGCCTCCGTTGACCGCAGTGGTCGCCGCGTAGTCGGAGCGATTGGTGGGCTGGCGTTTCTGCACTTCGCCCGAAAGGGTCAGGAAACCGTCGCCAAACAGGGGCAGGCCGATCCAGCCGGCGAGCGAGGTCTGTTCGCCGTCGCGGCGGCTGTGGTCGCCGCGCGCGGTCGTGAAGTCGGTGTCGTAGATACCGTAGTTGGCGGTGATGCCGCCGCCGGTCGACGCCTGGCGCAGACGCAGATTGATGACGCCGGCGATGGCGTCGGCGCCATATTGCGCCGAAGCGCCGTCACGCAGGACTTCGACCGAGCCAAGGCTGATCGAAGGAATCGTATTCAGATCGAAGGCTGTGGAGCCACGGCCAAGCGCGCCGTTGACGTTGACCAAGGCGCCGACATGGCCGCGCTGACCGTTGATCAGGACCAGGGTCTGGTCAGGGGCCAGACCGCGCAGGGTTGCCGGACGAACGTGATCCGAGCCGTCGGAAATGGCGGGACGAGGGAAGTTGATGGACGGCGCGGTGGCGGCGAGGGCCGCGGCCAATTCTGTGCCGGTGCCCTGTTTCGCCAGAGTTTCGCCGGTGATGACATCGACGGGGGCGACGCTGTCGAGCCGGCTGCGCCCTACGGTGCGTGTGCCGGTGACGACGATTTCATCGACATCGGTGGCTTCACTTGGCGGAGGGGTTGTCTGGGCGAACGCCGATGAGGCGATGAAGAGCGCGCTGGTGGAGGCAAAGGCCAACAGGGCCTGACGACCGTATCCGATTTTCATTGATAGTCCCCGACGATGCACGACAGCCCTCTGTGTCGGCGCTCGGCAGGCCGTCATGCCGTCGCCCTCGGTTGGCGTCTCGAAAGCGCAATAATCTTGCGCATATAATCGAAACGCAGGCCCCATTTGCAGGCTGTGACCGCAATGTGACTACGTCAAGCAAGCTTAATGTCTAGATGCCTGTTTGGGAGATCAATGATCTGGGTTTGTTGTAATCTTGTCATAGGTCGAATGTGACGATCGGCCGTGCGGTGGATGCCGTTCACGCGCAGCAAAAAGGGCGCGTCCCTTGCGAGACGCGCCCTTGATGTCGTTTGGGATCCGGTCGGATCAGGCTTCGTCGCCGAAGCCTTCTTGTTGACCGGCGCCGCCTTCGATCAGTTCCTGGGCCGATTGCTCGGCGGCCTGGCGCTCATCGTCGAACTGGCTGCGGATCACGTCCTCGCCCTTGGCTTGGCGCTCGGCCTCGTCCATCGAGCGGGCGATGTTGATCTTGACCGTGGCGCGGACCTCGGCGTGCAGGCGGACCGGCACTTCGTGGACGCCCAGGCTCTTGATCGCCGTGTTCAGGACGACCTGCGAGCGCTCGACCTTGCCGCCTTCGGCCTGGATGGCCTCGGCGACGTCGCGACCGGCGACCGAACCGTAAAGGTGACCGGTTTCGCCGGCCTGACGGATCATGACGTAGGTCTGGCCGTCGATCTTGTCGGCGACCTTCTGAGCGTCGGCCTTGTTCTTCTCGTTGCGCTGCTCGATGGCGGCGCGGTCGAGTTCGAACGCCTTCAGGTTGGCGGCGGTGGCCCGGCGGGCCTTGTCGCGCGGCAGAAGGAAGTTGCGAGCGAAGCCGTCCTTGACAGTGACGACGTCGCCGATGGCGCCGAGGTTATCGACGCGTTCCAGCAGAACGACCTTCATCTCACTTCACCACGTAAGGCAGGAGGGCCAGATAGCGAGCGCGCTTGATGGCCTTGGCCAGTTCACGCTGCTTCTTCTGGGAGACGGCGGTGATGCGCGAAGGCACGATCTTGCCGCGTTCGGAGACGTAACGCTGCAGCAGCTTGACGTCCTTGTAGTCGATCTTCGGCGCATTGGCGCCCGAGAACGGGCAGACCTTGCGGCGACGATAGAAGGGGCGGCGGCCGGCGGCGCCGGAGCCCGCCGGTGCGCCCGGGGTCGGGGCGGTGGTATCGGTCATGTTCCGGGTTCCTTATTCGGCGTCGGCGGCGGCGTCGTCGCGCGGGGTGCGCTCGCGCTCACGCTCGCGTTCACGCTCGCGGCGGGCCAGCAGCGGCGACAGCTCCAGGTCGAGTTCCTCGACGCGGACGGTCAGCCAGCGCAGCACGTCTTCGTTGATCGACAGCTGACGCTCGACTTCGGCCATGGCGGCCGGAGGGGCGTCGACGGCCAGCAGCGAATAGTGGGCCTTGCGGTTCTTCTTCACGCGGTAGGTCAGGTTGCGCAGACCCCAGTATTCGATCTTGGCGACCGAGCCGCCACCGGCGACGATCAGATCCTTGATGGTGTCATTCAGCGCTTCGGCCTGTTGCGCCGAGATATCCTGGCGCGTCATGACCGTGTGCTCGTAAAGAGCCATGCGGTAGTCTCCCTTGTGGGCGTCGGCGCGGAAACGACCGGGTAAGTCGGTCTCCACGATGGCTCCTGGCGCGGCGGCCGGACCGAACGTCCAACCCTTTGGTGCTCCACGACAGGACCGAAGCCCTGGAAAGGCGGGGCCTATAGGCGAAAAGGGGCGAGGAAGCAAGGATGGCGGCAGACGCTTGTGGCACCCCGCGACCCCGCCTAAACCAACCCCATGCCGAAGCTGACGTCCGCGGTCGATCCGCAAAGCCAAAAGTACAAGTCCCTGCACGCGCACAACAGCGCCCTGGTCGCCGAGCTGCGCGACCATGTGGCCAAGGCCGCGCGCGGCGGGTCCGACAAGTCGCGCGAGCGCCACGTCGCTCGCGGCAAGCTGTTGCCGCGCGACCGGGTCGAGCGGCTGCTGGACCCCGGTTCGCCCTTCCTGGAGATCGGGCAGCTGGCTGCGCATGACATGTATGACGGCGAGGCCCCGGCGGCGGGGGTCATCGCCGGCATCGGTCGGGTCTCGGGCCGCGAGGTCATGATCGTCTGCAACGATCCGACGGTGAAGGGCGGCGCCTATTTCCCAATGACGGTGAAGAAGCACCTGCGCGCCCAGGAAATCGCCGAGCAGAACCGCCTGCCGTGCGTGTATCTGGTCGATAGCGGCGGGGCCAATCTGCCGCACCAGGCCGAAGTGTTTCCCGACCGCGACCATTTCGGCCGCATCTTCTTCAACCAGGCCCGGATGAGCGCCAAGGGCATCGCGCAGATCGCCTGCGTCATGGGGCTGTCCACCGCCGGCGGGGCCTATGTGCCGGCCATGTCGGACGAGACGATCATCGTCAGGAACCAGGGCGCCATCTTCCTGGCCGGGCCGCCGCTGGTGAAGGCGGCGACGGGCGAGGTCATCTCGGCGGAGGAACTGGGCGGGGCCGAAACCCACGGTCGTCGCTCGGGCGTGGTCGATCATGTCGCCGAGAACGATGACCATGCGCTGGAGATCGTGCGCTCCATCGTCGCCAATCTGAACACGACCAAGGCCGTCGAGATGGATGTGCGCGAACCGCGCGCGCCGGCCTTCGACGCGGAGGAGCTGTACGGCCTGATCCCCGACGACGTGCGCGCGCCCTATGATGTGCGCGAGGTCATCGCCCGGCTGGTGGACGGGTCGGAGTTCGACGAGTTCAAGAGCCTGTATGGCTCGACCCTGGTGTGCGGGTTTGCGCGCATCTGGGGCTATCCGGTCGCCATCCTGGCCAACAACGGCGTGATCTTTTCCGAAAGCGCCCAGAAGGGCGCGCACTTCATCGAACTGGCCTGCAAGCGCAAGATTCCGCTGCTGTTCCTGCAGAACATCAGTGGCTTCATGGTCGGCGGCAAATATGAGGCGGGCGGCATCGCCAAGGACGGCGCCAAGCTGGTGACGGCCGTGGCCTCGGCCGAGGTGCCCAAGTTCACCGTCCTGATCGGCGGCAGTTTCGGAGCCGGAAACTACGGCATGTGCGGCCGGGCCTATTCGCCGCGCTTTCTGTTCACCTGGCCCAACAGCCGGATCGGGGTCATGGGCGGCGAACAGGCCGCCAGCGTCCTGGCCACCGTGCACCGCGACGCCGAGACCTGGAGCGCGGACGACGCCGAGGCCTTCAAGGCGCCGATCCGTCAGAAGTATGAGGACGAGGGCAATCCCTATTACGCCACCGCCCGCCTGTGGGACGACGGCGTCATCGACCCGGCCCAGACGCGCGATGTGCTGGGCCTGGCCATCAGCGCCAGCCTGAACGCCCCGATCCCGGAGACGACGTTCGGCCTGTTCCGGATGTAACCTATTGGTCCGCGCCTCGTTGTGAGCGGACACGCAGTTTGGAGACCCCCATGGCCGATCAACCGACCGAAGCCGACCTGAACGCCCTGGACGTCACCGACGCCGAGGCGGCCGAGATCAACAGCATCGCCCAGCCGCTGGTGCCCGATGCGGCGCCGGACGCCGACGATGATCTGGTGCAGATCGATTCGACCACCGACGGCGTCGTCTTCGTCACCATCAACCGTCCGGCCAAGAAGAACGCATTCGACGCGGCGACGATCGCAGCCCTGCATGAGGCGTTCGAAACGCTGCACGGCGCGGACCGGGTGCGGGCCGTCTTCATTCGGGGCGCGGGCGGCACCTTCAGCGCCGGGGCCGATCTGAACTGGATGCGCGACGCCGCCGGCTGGTCCGAGAGCGACAACCGCGATGACGCCATGGGCCTGGCGAAAATGCTGAAGGCCCTGCACGACATTCCCGCCCTGACGGTGGCGGTGGTCGAGGGCAACGCCATGGGCGGTGGAGCGGGCATCGTCGCCGCCTGCGACATGGCCGTGGCGGTCGAGGGGGCGCGCTTCGCCTTCTCCGAAGTCAAGCTGGGTCTGATCCCGGCGACCATCGCCCCCTATGTGATCGAGGCCGTCGGCGCGCGCCGCGCCCGCCAGCTGTTCCTGACCGCCAACGCCTTCGACGCCGACTACGCCGCCCACGCCGGCCTGATCGACCTTGTCCTGCCCGAGGGATCGGTGGACGAGTTCATCTCGATGCTGAGCGACAGCCTGACCAACAATGCGCCGGGCGCGATGGGCGAGGCCAAACGTCTGGTCAACGACATCGCCCACCACAAGATCGACAACGGCCTCATGGACGAAACCGCCAAACGCATCGCCCGCGCCCGCGTCTCGGACGAAGGCCGCGAGGGCGTCGCCGCCTTTCTGGAAAAGCGCAAGGCCAACTGGACGGTTTGAATGCGCTGATCGGCCGTCGGAAACGGCGGCCGATTTCACGCGTAGTTGAAGCTGATCGAAATCCGGTCGGCCTTGGCCAGGTTGGTCGGCACCTCGTGCCGCAGCCAGCTTTCCCACATCAGCACCGTGCCCGCCTGAGGCTGCAGATAGACGAACGGCCGCTCGGCCTCGGTCGCGTCTTCCGTCACCGACGGGCGGGCCATCATGAAGGGCAGGCGGGGGTCTTCCAGCTTCAGCGATGAGGCGCCGTCAGGCACGTCGATATAGACGGTGCCCGACAGGAAGGCGTGCGGGTGGATGTGGCCCGTATGACCGCCCCCGGGCTTCAGGATGTTGACCCACAGATTGTCGAGGCGGGGTTTGCGCGCCAGGTCGAAGTTCAGCGCCTTGGCGTAGGCGACGGCGTGGCGATCCAGATGGCGCTTCAGCTCGGCGAACTCCGGGAAGCGTTGGGGCAGGTCGTTCAGTGATCCGTAGGAGGTGTAGCCGCGATAGGCGTTGGCCTTGCACCACCGGCGTCCGGCCTCGTCCTCCTCGGCCATCATCCGGATGACGTCGATCAGCTGGTCGTTGAAGTCGGGCCAGCCGCGGCCGGCGGCGAGGGAGGCTTCATAGACCTGGGTGACGAAGAGGGGGCGCAGAGACATGGGAGGGGCTTAACGCCTGCCGCGTCGCGTGAGAAGGGTCGTGCTCTGCCTCTCGCCTGATGCGCACGATCCGGCTAAGACCGCTTCATGCTCAAGTCCGTCCTTGTCGCCAATCGCGGCGAAATCGCCTGCCGTGTCTTCCGCACCGCCAAGCGGATGGGGATTCGCACCATCGCCGTCTATTCCGAGGCGGACGCCAACGCCCTGCATGTGCGCGAAGCCGATGAGGCGGTGCTGATCGGTCCGGCGGCCGCGCGTGAAAGCTATCTGGACGGCGCCAAGGTGCTGGCGGCGGCGAAGGCGACGGGGGCCGAGGCCATCCACCCTGGATATGGCTTCCTGAGCGAGAACGCCGACTTCGCCGAGGCTGTCGCGGCGGCGGGCCTGATCTGGATCGGGCCGGACCCGTCCTCGATTCGCGCCATGGGTCTGAAGGACGCGGCCAAGGCGCTGATGATCCAGGCCGGGGTGCCGGTGACGCCAGGCTATCAGGGCGCCGATCAGTCGGAGGAAACCCTGACGGCCGAGGCGGCGCGGATCGGTTATCCGGTGCTGATCAAGGCGGTCGCGGGCGGCGGCGGCAAGGGGATGAAGCGCGTCGATGATCCGGCCGATTTCGCCGCCGGTCTGGCCAGCGCCAAGCGGGAAGGGGCTGCGGCCTTCGGCGACGACAGGGTTCTGATCGAACGCTACATCACCCGCCCCCGCCACATCGAGGTGCAGGTGTTCGGCGACAAGCACGGCGAGGTCGTCCACCTGTATGAACGCGACTGTTCGCTGCAACGCCGCCACCAGAAGGTGATCGAAGAGGCGCCCGCGCCTGGCATGAGCGATGACGTGCGCGCCGCCGTGACCGGCGCCGCGATCAAGGCGGCGCGGGCGGTCAACTATGTCGGGGCCGGCACGATCGAGTTCATCGCCGACGCCTCGGACGGGCTGAAGGCCGACGGCGTCTGGTTCATGGAGATGAACACCCGGCTGCAGGTCGAGCATCCCGTGACCGAGAGCGTGACGGGCGTCGATCTGGTGGAATGGCAGTTCCGCGTCGCGGCGGGCGAGCCCATCCCCCTAAAGCAGGATGAGATCCAGCTAAACGGCTGGGCCATGGAGGCGCGGCTGTATGCCGAGGATCCCGCCAACGGCTTCCTGCCCTCCATCGGCAAGTTGGAGCATTTCGTCATGCCTGAAGGCATCCGCGTCGACACCGGCGTGGAGCAGGGCGGCGAGGTCAGCCAGTTCTACGATCCGATGATCGCCAAGCTGATCGTGCACGAGGACACGCGCGAGGCGGCGGCGGCGCGTCTGGCCGAGGCGGCGGGCGAGGTCGAGGTCTGGCCAGTCAAGGCCAACGCCGGCTTCCTGAAACGGTGTCTGGAGCACCCACGCTTCGTCGCGGGCGACGTGGACACGGGCTTCATCGCGACGGAGGAGGCGGACTTGTCGGGTCGGGCCGATAAACCTTCGTTGGCAGCTGCAGTCGTCGGCCTTCTCGCATCACATACTCGCTGGGCTGAGTATTCTAGCTACGAGCCCTCGCCCTGGGACTCAAAAGGAGAAGGCTTATTCGGTTTTAGGTTGAATGCGCCCAACACTGCAGCCGCAGTTGTTTCGATAAACGGCGAGCAATGCGCTGCGAGACTGAAAGCCCGAAATTGGTATGATTTCGACGTAGCCGTCTGCGACGGCAATTTCGTCGTTGAGGTTCAACCTGGCAGCAGTCTTCGCGACATCGGGAGCCGTATCGACGTCAATGGTCGAGATTCGCAAGTTCGCTTCCGCAATGCGGACATGCCGGACCTTGTATTCCGCAACGGTGAAGCCTTCGAAATTGGCTGGTTCCGCGCCAGCGGACAGGTTGCTGCCGTGATTGCCGACGGTTCGCTGCGCGCGCCCATGCCGGGCAAGATCGTGGCTACGCCGGTCAAGGCCGGCGACGCTGTGACGAAAGGCCAGCCGGTCGTGGTGCTGGAAGCCATGAAGATGGAACACGCCCTGACCGCGCCATTCGACGGCGTGGTGGAAAGCGTCGCGTCTCTTGGCGACCAGGTCGTCGAGGCGGCCGTGCTGGCGGTGGTGAAGGCGGGCTAAAGCCCCACGCCGCCGATGGGTCGGGTGAAGACGGTGTCGCCGAAGGTGGCGATCAGCGCCAGGGCGGGTCGCATGACGCCTGTTTCCCGGATGCTGTCGGACCAGGCCTCATGCGTGGCCTTGCTCATCCACACCTCGGTGACCCACAGGGCGTCGGCGTCTTTCTGATCGTGCGCCACCACATAGCTGTGACAGCCTGGACGCCTCATGTTCGGGTCCATCAGGCACAGCCCAAGTTCGTCGCGACGACCAGGATGGGCCGACAGCCGGGTAATCAATCCGTACATACTGGTCTCTGGCTGCGCCGGGAGGGGAGAGCGCGCTACCCTCCCTAGCGGACTGTTCATTAAGAATCTGGCTAATGCGCCTGACTGGCACTACGTGGGCGCCATGCCGCTTCACATGATCAAGCTGGGCGTCGGAGTGCCGGACGTCGAATGGCTGGAGGCCCGCGCCGCCCGGGGCGGGGCGCTCGTCGTCCACACACGCATGACGCCGAAACGGGCGACCGAGATCGAGGACGGCGGCTCGCTTTACTGGGTGGTGAAGGGGACAATCGTCTGTCGCCAACCGGTGCTGGACATCGCGACGCGAGGCGAGGGTAAGCAGAGCCGATGCGAGATCACGCTCGAACCCAAGGTCATCCGCACCGCGCCCACGGCCCGGCGACCCTTCCAGGGCTGGCGATATTTCGAGCCCAAGGATGCGCCGGTCGATCTGACCGACCTCGACGCCGGCGAGGCTCCGGAAGAACTGGTGCGGCAGCTTCGCGAACTGGGCGCCTGGTAGGCCAAGCCCTCAAAGTTTTTGGGAGTTGACCCCGACGGGTCGGCGTGGCCTGTGCCGCGTCCGATGATCGCGCTCAGCTCCCAGACCCGTACCGCCTTCCGCGACCTGCTGAACCTGGCATGGCCGGTGATCCTGGCGCGTATCGGCATCATGACCATGGGCCTGACCGACGCCATCGTGGTCGGCAACTATTCCAGCCGTGAACTGGCGTTCCATTCGCTGGCTTGGGCGCCGACGTCGATCGTGGTGACGACGGCGGTGGGCCTGATGCTGGGGGTGCAAGTGATGACGGCGCGGATGCTGGGCGAGGGGCGTCGGCACGCGGTCGGCTCGGTGCTGCGTCGCGGCCTGACCTATTCGTTGCAGATCGGCGTGGTGTCGATGATCGCCCTGATCGCCATCGGCCCGTGGGGACTGGGCAAGCTGGGGCTGGAGGATGGTCTGGCGGAGGGCGCCGGGCCTGCACTGGTGGTCTTCGCCCTGTCCATGCCCTTCTATCTGATCTCGGTGACGGGCCAGTTCTTCCTGGAGGCTTTGGGCCGGCCCAAGCCCGGCATGGTCGCCATGTGGGTGGCGAACGGGGTCAATCTGGTGCTGAACATCGTGCTGGTGCCGGACCTGCTCGGCTTCGGCTTCGACGGCGCCTTCGCCTCGGCCTGGGCGACGTTTGGGGCGCGGGCGGCGCTGGCGATCTTTCTGGTGATCTACATCCTTCGTCTGCCCGAGGCGCGGGCGCTGGGCATCTTCGACAAGCCCGAACGCGATCCCGAGGCCGCGCGCGAACAGGTCAAGGTCGGCCTGGGCGCCGGGGCCTCCTACTTCATCGAGGTCGGCGCCTTTTCCGGCTTCACCTTCTTCGCCGGTCAGATCGGTACGGCCGAGACGGCGGCCTGGGCGGTGGTGCTGAACGTCTCGGCGATCGTCTTCATGCTGCCGATGGGGCTGTCGTCGGCGACGGCGGTGCTGGTGGGCCGCAGCTATGGCGCCGGCGACGGGCGAGGGGTGTTGCGCGCCGGGCTGGTCGGGCTGGGCGTCGTCACGGCTTTGACGCTGGTGGTCGCCCTGCTGGTCTGGCCCAGCGCCCATCTGATTGTCGGCACCTATAATCGCGATCCGACCCTGCTGGCCATCGCCGCGCCCGCCCTGGTGCTGGCGACGTTGTTCTTTGTGGCGGACGGCATTCAGGTCGTTGCGGCCCAGGCCAACCGCGCGGCGGGCGACGTCTGGTGGCCCACCATCATGCATTTCGCCGCCTATGGCGCGGTGATGATGCCGCTGGGCTGGGTGCTGGCGCATCAGATGGGCGTCAACGGCCTGGTCTGGGCGGTGGTGATCGCCAGCCTGGCGTCCTCGACCCTGCTGACCGGGCGTTTCATCCGTATTGCGCGCCGTCTGCCGCAAGGCGTTTGAGGAAACCGCGCCGCCGCTCTATATCCCTGCGCTTCCCCGAACACCTGGACGATCATGGCCCGCATCCTCATCACCTCGGCGCTGCCCTATATCAACGGCATCAAGCACCTGGGGAATCTGGCGGGCTCGATGTTGCCGGCCGACGTCTGGGCGCGGTTCAAGCGGGCGCAGGGGCATGAGGTCCTCTATATCTGCGCCACCGACGAGCATGGCACCCCGGCCGAGCTGGCCGCCGCCGCCGCCGGCCAGGACGTGCGGACCTATTGCGACGAGCAGCACGAAATCCAGAAGGCCGCCGGTCAGGCGTTCGGCCTCAGCTACGACTGGTTCGGCCGGTCGTCGAATCCGCAGAACCATCGCCTGACCCAGCATTTCGCCGAGGCGTTGGAGAAGAACGGCCTGATCGAGGAGCGGGTGGATCGGATGATCTATTCGATCGACGACGCCCGCTTCCTGCCTGACCGCTATGTCGAGGGAACCTGCCCGCACTGCGGCCATGTCGGCGCGCGCGGCGATCAGTGCGACAACTGCGGACGCCTGCTGGATCCGACCGACCTGATCGATCCCTATTCTTCGGTGTCGGGCTCCAAGAACCTGGAGGTGCGCGACACGCGTCACCTCTATCTGCTTCAGACCAAGATCGAGCCCGAGATCCGCGCCTGGGTCGATGGCAAGACCGGCTGGCAACAGCTGGCCAAGTCCATCGCCTACAAGCATCTGGACGAGGGGCTGATCGACCGGGGCATCACCCGCGACCTGGCCTGGGGCGTGCCGGTGACCAAGGACGGCTTCCCGCGCCCGGGCATGGAGGACAAGGTCTTCTACGTCTGGTTCGACGCCCCCATCGAATATATCGCCGCGACCGAGGAATGGGCCGAGGCGACGGGCGGGTCATGGCGTGACTGGTGGCGTCTGGACGAGGGGGCTGAGGACGTTCGCTATGTCCAGTTCATGGGCAAGGACAACGTGGCCTTCCACACCGTCAGCTTCCCCGCGACCATCATCGGTTCGGGCGAGCCGTGGAAGACGGTGGATCAGCTGAAGGCCTTCAACTGGCTGAACTGGTACGGGGGCAAGTTCTCCACCAGCCAGAAGCGCGGCGTCTTCATGGATCAGGCGCTGGAGCTGCTGCCGGCCGACTACTGGCGCTGGCGCCTGACGGCCTATGGGCCGGAGCACGCGGATTCGGCCTTTACCTGGGAGGACTTCCAGGCCTCGACCAATAAGGACCTGGCGGATGTGCTCGGCAACTTCGTCAACCGCATCGTCAAGTTCGCTGAATCGAAGTTCGACGGCGCGGTGCCCGAGGGCGGCGAAGCCGGACCAGTCGAAATCCAGCTGGAGGCCGACATCAAGGTCGCCGTCGCCGAGGCGACCGAACAGCTGGAGGCGATGGAGTTCAGAAAGGCCGCCGTCGCCATTCGCGCCGCCTGGGTGCTGGGCAACGAGTATCTGCAGGTCGCGGCGCCGTGGACGGCGCTGAAGACCGACCGCGACCGCGCGGCGGTGGGGGTGCGCACGGGTCTGAATCTCGTCGCCCTGTTCGCGCGTCTGGCCGCGCCGATCCTGCCCTTCACCGCGCCCAAGATCGCGGCGTCGGTTGGGGTGGACGACCTGAGCTGGCCTGCCGCCGACGAGGATCTGCTGAACCGTCTGCCTGTGGGCGGCAAGGTCGAAGCTCAGGGCGTCCTGTTCGCCAAGATCGAAGACGCCCAGGTCGCGGAATGGTCCGAACGCTTCGGCGGCGCGGAGTAAGCTCCACTCCGCTCATCCCCGCGAAAGCGGGAACCCAGCGCTTTCGCATTTCCGGTGCGTGGGATCGCGAGCGTGCTGACCGATCCAGCATTGAACCGCCCAAAGAACTGGGTCCCCGCTTTCGCGGGGATGAGCGGTTTTATTGGTCCGCGAAGACCACGGGCAGGCCGGCTGCGTTCCAGGCCTGGATGCCGCCGGTCAGGTTGAACAGCGGCTGGCCCTCGGGACCGGTCGGGCCGACGAAGGCGCAGACCTGGTGGCTGCGGCCGCCCTTCAGGCATTGGACGATGATCTTCTTGTCGGCCGGAAGGTCCAGCGCCTCCCAGGCGGCGGGCATCTGGCTGAGCGGGGCCGGGATCGCGCCGTCGATGCGGGCGGCGGCGAACTCGTCCGGCTCGCGCACATCGATCAGCACCGCTTCGCCCGCCTGTAGCCAGACGGCGGCCTCTTCGACGGTGACCGTGGCGACGATCATGGTGCGACCGCCGGTTCGGCGGGCACCGGATTCGGGCTGTCCTCGGTGCGCTTCTGGCCCAGGTGTTTGGCCGCTTCCTCGGGACCGATCTCAAGGAAGGCGGGGGCCGAGGCGTTGAACGCGTCAATATGGCCGGTGCGGACCACCACTTGGCGGGCGCCGTCCCAGATCATGTGCAGGGCGACATAGAGGACGACGACGAGACCGATATAGCCGATCCAGCTGAAGCGGTGCAGCAGCTTGGCGATATAGGTGGCGGCGACGCCCATCAGGGCGATCGACAGGACCAGGCCGAAGACCATGATCCAGGGGTGTTCGTGCGCGGCGCCGGCGACGGCCAGGACATTGTCCAGCGACATGGTGATGTCGGCGACCATGATCTGAAGCAGGGCGGCCCCGAAGCTCTTGCGCTTCAAGCCCAGTTCCTCGGGCGACGGGCCAGAGCCGTGCTCGATGCTCATGGCCAGTTCGAGTTCCTTCTCGGCCTCGGCCTGGTCGTGCGTCGCCTGCTCGCGCAGTTCGCGCCACATCTTCCAGCACACCCACAGCAGCAGCAGGCCGCCGGCCAGCAGCAGGCCGACCAGAGCCAGAAGCTGCACGGTGATCAGCGCAAAGCCGATTCGCATGACGACAGCGGCGGCCAGACCGATCAGAATGGCCTTCTTGCGCTGGTCCTGGGGCAGGGCGGCGGCGGCTAAACCCACGGCGACGGCGTTGTCGCCGGCCAGGACCAGATCCATCAGCAAGACCTGACCCAGGGCCGTGGCCTGGCTGGCGAGTTCGGGAGACGAGAGGAATTCCATTTCCGCTCCTTAGCCTCGGTGCGGCGTTCTGTCAGCCGCGTTGCGCGCGCGCCGCTTCATAAAGCGCGACCGCCGCCGCATTGGACACGTTCAGGCTCTCGAATCCACCCGGCATGGGGATCTTGGCCAGGACGTCGCAGTGTTCGGCGACCAGACGCCGGATGCCGTCGCCTTCGGACCCCATGACCAGAACGGTCGGCTGATGATCCAGCGCCTCTTCCAGCGTCTGTTCGCCCGTTCCGTCCAGTCCGACGGCGCGCCAGCCCAGATCGGCCAGCCGCTCCAGCGCACGGGACAGATTCGTGACGCGCGCATGGGGCAGGCGTTCGGTGGCGCCGACGGCCGCCTTGGCCAGGGCGCCGGCCAGGGCCGGAGCGTGACGGTCTTGAACGATGATGCCCCGCGCGCCGAACGCCAGGGCCGATCGGAAGATGGCGCCGACGTTTTGGGGGTCTGTCAGCTGATCCAGCATGACGATGACGCCCCCTTCTCCAGGTTTGGGGGCCGGATCGGCCAGCTCTTCCAGCGACACGCCCTCCAGCGGCTGGACCTTGAAGGCCAGTCCCTGATGCACGGCGCCCGGGGGCAGCATCCGGGTCAGGGCCTGGATTTCGACCACCTCGATCTTGTGGCCGTTTGCGAGAGCATTGTTCTCGATCTCGGCGGCGCGCTCGGCCGTGGCCAGCAGACGACCCATGCCGCGACGGGCGGGATTCGCCAGAGCGGCCAGAACCGGGTGGCGCCCCCACAGAAAATTATCGGCGTCCGACTTGCCCCGATCGGGCGCACGGGGCTGACGAGAGGGTTCCTCGCGCCGGCCAAACCCTTGCGCAACGGGCTTTTGGCCCTTGTCGCGAGGGCCGTCGGGACGGTTTCCGAAGACCGGTTTTTTACCGCTTTTACGGTCGTTGCGTTCTGATTTCGACGACACTATAAGACGCCCTCCGATTTGGAGCCCCAAGGGCTTTCGGGTCTGGGCGCCCCCTCTATCCTAGAGGAGGCGACAAGCCGAAGGCTTTTGTTTCGTCCCGCTTCTTTATGGGCGGAAACGAGGGGTCCGACGGTTCGACAAGGCGCGCTGGGGGAATGTCCCGAGCGGCAAAGGGGGGGGACTGTAAATCCCCTGCGTAAGCTTCGAAGGTTCGAGTCCTTCTTCCCCCACCACGCGCCTTGACGGATACGACGGATCAGGACGACGGAGAGGAACCGGCTGCGGCGTTCCGAAAGAACTTCCGCAGTCTCCGCGCGGGTATAGCACAATGGTAGTGCAGCAGCCTTCCAAGCTGAGGATGTCGGTTCGATCCCGTCTACCCGCTCCAGGTTTTTAAAGATCAGCATCGCGCCCCTCCGCTGACGGACCCGGGCCATCAGGAGTTTGGCC
>AMYY01000038.1 GCA_000335735.1 alpha proteobacterium L41A
CCGTCCGCGAAGGCATACTTTGGCGAAGACATGAAACAGGCCCTGGAGAAATTCCGCCAGGCGCTCACTCGCATTCAAGTTTCGGCGCAAATGTATCCGAAGGCGGAGGGCGACCTCTCCAGCAAAATGGAAGCGGACTTTTGGAGCCATTTGGGGGAGGTCGCCCACGGTAAGGACGAGGTCGGCGATCTCGTGAAAACGGGCATCACCGACAGCGAACGTATTCTTCTCCCCGTACTCAGGTCAGCCCCAAAGCAGCCACCGCATCTTGAAACGACAGAAGGCCGCCGCCCCGAAGGATGACGGCCCTGCTGGTCACTTGCGGCGATGGGGCAGCGTCGGACGCTTCATCATGCCAGCCTTCGGCTTGGACGGATCCGGAAGCAACTTCTGCAGATAAGGCAGAGCCGCCGCATCGCGGGTCTTGAAATAGTCGACCGCCCGCTCCGGAATCCAAACCGTATCGACATATTCCAGGAAGATCGGGAGCATGGACATGGGGTACTGGCGCACCTCACCTTCCCACTGGGCGGTCTTGTGCATGTAGTAGGAGAACGACGTCGAGATCGTCGGATGGTGCTTCTTCAGCCAGTCGCTGAAGCAGCGTCCAACGCTGCCGTCCATGCGGATCTCGGTTCCATCCGGCGCCTTGTCGGCCATGGTGTGGCCTGACTGCTCAAGTCGTCCCCAAACGCGGATGACAAGCTCGTTCAGGACAGAGAAGTGCCCCTGCTCAATGCGATCCCAGTTCTCGTTGTAGCGCTTAATGAACGCCGGAACTCGGCCGCCGTAGGTGCCGGTCTTGCGGATCGACGGCAGCACCTCCGACGTGACCCATTTTTTGAACTTTTTTGCCCCTTCCTTACGGCTGGTCAGGATGAGGCTGTATAGGCCGCTCTCGTTTATGATCGTCGTTTTCTGAGGTCGGCCGATGGGGTCGATAATGTCGAGGGCATCTTTCTCGTCGTCATCAACCCGCTTGGCCGCATCCGAAACGTTCCCGATCTCTAGGGCGCGACAAACGTCAGCCAAAACGAACCAGGGTTCGCCATCACGGTTGATCGTTCGGAAGTCGAAGTGGTCTTCGGTCTCGAAGACCTTCAAGGCGTATTGCATATCAAACAGTCCTAAAGCGCCGGCACGAAGCCGAACGACGTAAGGATCGGTTGACGAATTCACCGTAGAGGTGCTTACCTCTCATCGAAGAGATGGCGAACTCGCTGCCGGATGATCCAAACCCCGACAGTATCGTCAAGCCAGAGGCCGTTGGCGTTCCCGCGCCGACGGCTTTTGCAATTCCGATCAACTCCATCATACGGCGCACATGCCTAATGACCCGTCAATGGACTTGACCGTCGATTATTGGGCGAATCAGTCGGACAAGTCGTGCGGACCTGGGGAGCACGACAATTACTGATCGGATTTCAGTGGAGGCTGCAAGACATAACGATATGCTTATGTCGTTATTCAACGCCGCAAAAGCAAAAGGCCCGCCACCCTGTCGGATGACGGGCCTCGATAATCGGCTGTTGAAAACCCGGCGAGGTGATCGACACCGCATCCGAAGCGCTATCTACCGGCGCCCATGAAGCAGCTGACGCCTACCGAATGGGCTAGGGTTCGGGAACGGATCATTACTCTGAGCCTCCTAGATCGAGGGCCTGTCGTTCGGGCGCGATGGGTCGCCTGGCTGTCGGACCAGCCGGGGCAGGGCTGGTTCTACCCGATGGTCGACAACTTCCATTTCGGATCGAAAGCCGACGCAGATGCCTTCCGGCATTGGATGATGGCGAACGCGTAATCGCTGGTGCCGGGATTGGATTGGGTCGTGTACTGCGTGATTACCCAGGCTTGCCCCGTGACCGTGTCTAATAGCTTCGCGCTCGTAATAGCGTCGGGAGTGCTTTTCATGAAGTGGCGCATCCGAGACGGCGACCCGGAAGCGAAACAAGCCTAGTCCGGCCTAGGTGGCGCGGCCGGCGACACTCATCCAGCGCCGACGTCTTCACCTCATCCCGCGCGATCCGCTGAACCCGACCGGCGAGCAGCAGGACTGTTCGGGCGAAGATGTCCTGCGCCATGGCAATGGCCTCAGGTGAAATCGTCGGCTGAGCCGCCACCTCCCGTGCTGAACCGTGCGAAACGTGCGATGACGGTTTGCGGAAGCTGATTTAGGTCAGTCACCCGCAGGGGCGCCCCTCTTCGTCCCCCACGTTCGGGGCGCCCCACCCCATACTGCTCGTGGCGCGCTTCCTGCTCGATCCGCTTGGGTCTCACCGCAACCCGCCTAGATCGTTCATGGGGTTTCCTGTTGAGGCGGATGAACCTTCCGATCCGGTGGCGTACGGCTGAGGCCTAGTCTGGCTTCACTGCCAGCGCTCGACGATCTCCGTCACAACAACGCCCGCCGTCACGGTCGTCATCTGGCAGAAGCCGCCGACTGTCCCGCTGGATCTTTGTGCACGCATGATCCTGCGGCCATGCTCGCGGACATCCAGGCACGGCTCCCATGGTTTCACACCTGATACCGCCAGATCGAAATCCATCGAGGCCGGCCATGGGGACGCGAACGCAAGGGCGGGCTGTATGTCGTCAGGTGTGAAGCGCAGCTGGGCAGCGCTCGGCGGCAAAGCGGGCGTCAGCGCCTTAGCCGTCCATGGGGGATGGCCGTCGTCTTCATAGCTGCTGACGCAGATGCCTCTGGCCCGGCCTGATCCATCGACCCCGACGAGAACGCCGTCGATCACGGCGGGGTCGGCAGACACCGAATGCCCGGCCTGGAGCGCAGCCATCATCGTTCGATGTGCGCCGACGACCTGTTCTGGGAAAGCGCTAAGAAGGTCGTCAAAGCCACCTTGCACCTGGGCAACGGCTACAGCCAGCAGAGCCCCAAACATATCAGGGCCCCGGCCAACGAAGGCCGCAGATTGGTGCGCGGCTATTTGCACCTTCTGCTTCGCCGCGATCATGGCGCCGTTCGGTCCGACCATCATGCCGTCGGTGAACAGGCTGACGGAGCGAGGCTGGAGATAGACAAGGGTCGCGGTCATTCGTTGGCACCCTGCGACGGCCTTGCTCTATCGCGGGTCGCCGCACCGGCGCTGTAGAGCACCGTGTTGACGACAAAGGTCGCGAAGGCGGCGTTGATCCCTATCGACGTGGTCCACGCCACCACCGCCGCCGTGATCGGGTCTGCGTGGGCAATGGCGGGGACGGCCATCAATGAAACGAGCACGCCGAAGAACAGCCTTAGCCGGCGGTTCATTTGCTTGGCTCCGAGCCTGTCGTCTTACGCATGGCTTCGGCGAGGCTAAACTTTTGGTTGGCCGGTTTCGGTTGGCGTGTGGCTGTCGCCATGGCTTGTGCCAGGCTGTAGCGAAGCTGGGGCTTCGGAGTGGTCGGGCGGGTCATTGGGCCTCCTTTTTAGGGCTTGGGAACGATCGATCGGACGGCAGTGGACCGCGTAAGGCACCGCCTTCGTCTTCCCAGGCCGAGACAGCATGCCGCTCGCGGCGGAAGCCATCGATGGCCTGACGCGATGCGAACCGGTGGCGATCCACGAGCTGCATCGAAACCTCGCCAGTCCTAGCCAGGCGCTTGGCCGTCCGCCTGGACACGCCCATTTTTGCAGCGATGTTAGAGAGGCCGGCGACGACGGTCATGTCGCCTCCTCGACAGCTGACCAGTCGATCGCAGCCATGCGATCCAAATCCCAGATGGGCTGGTTTTCCCAAATGAAGCCGTCCGGCCGGGTGACGTCGATTTCGGTGAGGATGTCTGTCGCGACGCTCATGGCGAGATGCCTGAAGGTCTGGTCGGTTTGCTTGGCGACTTCGAGCGAGGCGCCGTGCTCCCATGCCGAGAGCCCGGCGAAGGCGCAAATCCGGTTGAAGTAGGAAACCAGCAGATTCGTCGCAAGGGGCATCAACAATTCGGGCGCGATCCCGATATCTGTTCTGTCCGGGCCTCGGCCCTCGGCTTCTGGCGCAACGGTCTCCGCGGTGTCGACAACGGCTGAGCGAGGCTTTCTGGGTCGCTCCGAAAACCGGCCAAGGCCCGCGTGCATGAGGATGCGATCCGACGCCTCGACGCTGATCTTTCCGTCGACTACGACGACCGCGCCGCGCGCCTCCCACTTCTGGACTGCGGCCTTGCTGACGTCGTGCATCTTGGCAAAAGCAGGCCTGGACACGAGGGTGACGTTCATCGGCGGCAACCTCCGGCAACCGGCAACCTAGAGGGCAACCGGCACCCGGCAACCGACAACCAAGCGGCAACCGCGCGGGCGACGCGTAGATAGAGGCTCATCGACCCTAGAAGGTCGGCGGGGCTTGGGTTTCGTGTCGCGGAGGATTGAGTCCACGCCGCCGCATACGGGCAACCGGCAACCGGCAACCAACTTTCTCCCCTATAGCTAGGGACACAACATGCCTGAGCTGCCCGTATACGAGGGTGGGGGCCGGGGGAGGACCCGCGAAGGCGTGAGGCGAGTTCAGTGGCCATGCGTCGCCCCTAGGCTGTCGAAGGCCGGCTCCACGACCCGGCTCGCCAATGTCTCGGCTTCGCTCGATGTCATCGCGACCGGGGCCGATCTCAGCACGAGTAGGGCAGTGTCGATAGACAAGGGCCGATGGGCAGCCAGGGACAGGGCCAGGGCGAAACGGCCCTCGGCGAACGGGCTCTGCATGATGCCGACACGGCGCTGATCAACGATGTACCAGGACGCCACGTCCGACATCTGGTCGGTCATCAACTCAGACGTTCGGCGATCCGGGGTCATACCCAGCCCTCGTGACCATCTGTGTTCGGAACACGGTATTCGATCTTCTCCGGCAGATCGGCCGGCGCTTCAGCCTTGAGGGGCGGAAGCTTCGTAGCTGAAAGACGTGGACCTGACACGCCTACGCGGAACGGGACCGACACGATGACGCGGGTGTCGATCTTTCGGCAGTGGTCCGTGACGACATTGTGGACCATGATGCCCGGCTTGTGGTGCTGGTATTTGCCATCCTTGACGCGAGACTGATCCAGAACCCGGCTGCCGTCCTGATGATACCAGAGGCCTTGGACAGTGTCGGACACGATGCGTTCCGGCTGCGCAGGGTAGTCGCGAACCGGCCCCTCGACCGTGGGCAATGGGTCTGCGTTTGCAGGGAGATTGGCGTTGGCTGCATCGATTGCCGCGTCCGCCTCGGCGACGAGTTTCAGAAGCTCTGTGTAGCGCTGCTCCAGACCTGGATAATCCTTGGCCAGTTTGGTGCGCGCGGCGGCACCCTTCGCCTCAGCAGCCGCGTATTGAACCTGCCTTTTGGCATCGGTCACACCTGCCTCGGCCTCCGACACGGCGGCTTCGGCCGAAGGGATCACCCGGCGGTCGAAGGCATCCACCAAGTCGCGCGCATCGCGCAGACGCCTGGTCGCGCTTTCCAGCACGCCATCGGCGGCGTCGCCGTCCGCCGTCGCTGCGACCGTCTGGGCGCGTTCGGCGGCCTCGACCTCCGCGACAGCTGCTGCACGCTTGACCTGTGCGTTGGCCAGCCCGCGCTGCGCTGCCTCGTGGGTCTTTCTTGCGGCTGCGACAGGATCGCGTTTCAGAATGTCGGTGACAGCCATGTCGGTCCTCGTGATGGTGAGGTGAACCTGCTGCCGCGACCGATGATGCTCAATGCGATTGGACAAGATTGGACAAAGACCGTCAGGCGGCCTCGCTGGGCCGGCGTCGCGGTCGTCCGGCCCACACCTCGACATCTGCCTGCGAGAGCCGGTGAATGTTGCTGGCACCCTCCGTCGTGCTGGTGAGATTGCCACGAGCAATGGCCTTGTAGATCGTGGCGGGCTTCTCTCCGGCCAACCGTGCAGCTTCCGCGACTGAGACGCTCTGCTGGAGGGATTGCTCGATCTCCAACAAGCGGGCGTCGATCTGACCATCGGTCAGGTCGGGGTGCTCATGGCGCAGGGTACGGACCAGGGCGAGCGGCGAGGATGACCTGCGCGAGACGGTCACGTGCACGCTCCCTCGCCCGCTAGGCCGTGGCCCCAGTCATCCATCATCGTCCGATCCTCCCGGCCAGACGGTGCAGTGCCGGTTCGATCTCGCCCTCGGCGGAATGGAAAACCTCTTTCGGATTTTGCGAGGTCATCCCTCGTCTCAATGTCGCCGGCCGGGAAGTTTCCCGCTCTGGAATTTCGAGGTCGCCCCTCCCCTGGTCGTCCCAGGTCCACCAGTGCATCGACTCGCCGTCGTGAAGGCTCAGGGTCTCTGTGATCGTGAGGCTAATCGAGGTGGCGCAAATCTGGCCTGCCTCAGCGCGCCCGCATCCTGCTCCACCGCCACTGCTTCCCCCTAAAGGGGGGAAAGCAGGTGGCGCAGTGGCGCAAAGGGGGGATGCTCCACCGCGAAAAGTGAGGTGTCGCAAGGTGGCGCAGGTGGCGCAGATCATCAGAGTTCCACCCATTTTCCGACCTCGATTACCGGGCGTTCTTTGCGGTGTTCGTCCATCGCCATGGAGCGAACCAACACCCCGGATTTGATCCATTGAGCGATCAGACCCTTCACCTTCTGCTTGTGCGCCTTGTCGTCCAGGTCCAGCTCCAGCACATCGGCGACAGCCTTGCCGACCCACTCCGCCGCCTGGGGGTTCTCCCGCCACTGGGCCTCGTCAACGCGCCTCTGGACGGCCAGGAGGTCGCTCGCGGTCACACCGTCAAACGGGTCGGGCCAGGACCAGGAACGGACCACGCCGACGTTGTCCGACTTCTCCCAGACGCCATCCTCCGCGTAGCCCTCGTTCCCGAGGTCCACGCTGGCGATCTGATACCAGGTGGCGCCTGACGAAGGTGGCGTAAGGTTCGCCTTCCCCATTCCATCGACCCGGAAATAGGCCTCCCCGGCTGCTACGCCGGCCCGGTCCCGCTCCTCGGTCGTCATGGGGTTCAGGACGCGCGCGTTGCGGACGCCGGCGACCAGCGCCCCGGCCCCTCGGCCATCCTCCACCGTGGTCTCCGCGCCATTGGTCTTGCGGGTGTGGTGGACCAGCTCGATCGCGACGTTGCAGGTGTCGGCGATCTTCGCCCACTGCTTTACGACCCGGTCGATGGCGTTGTTGTCGTTCTCATTGACCCGGTGCGTTGAAACGAAGGGATCCAGCACGACCACGTCGAGCTGAAGCTCCTTGATCGTGTCGATGACCGCCTCCACGTTCGGCGTGATGATCGTGGCGCCGTTCGCTGTCTCCTCTGCGATGGTGACCGAGTCCTCTCGTCCCGTCCCAAGGTGGAGAAAGCCCTCCAGGTCGTCGGGGTCGAGATCGTGGTGCAGGGCCGCCGCCAGGGCGCGCCGCTCCGTCTCCTCGTATGGATCCTCGCCGTTCCAGTACGCCACCCGCAGGCGGCAGCGGGGCTTGATCTTGAGGATGGGCTTGCCGCTCGCCATCGCCATGGCCTCAGCAAGGCTCAGGGCCGACTTGCCGACACCACCGGGCGCGAACGTCGCCGACACGAACTTGCGGATCAGGCGGCCGCCGTAGAGCCATTGGCGGCGAGGCATGGTCGTCGGGTCGCGCCAGGCGAACGGGCGGACGAAATGCGTCAGGGGGCGGTCAAGGGCAGGATCAGAACCACAGACGCAGGGATCGGCGGCGCAATAGCAGTCATCGTTCGCCTTCGCGGCGGCGACCTGACCGGAGACCGAACGGCTATCGACAAACCTGTCGCCCGTCCAAATCTTCTGACCGCCCAATCCATCGCTGACCCGGTATCCAACAGCGGGCTTTTCTCGCTTCGCCTGAATAGCCTGGGCGGCCTCCTCGAACTCGGCATCGAAATCTCGGATGGCGCTCATCCCACGCCCTCCATGACCATCTCGAGGACATCGGCGGGGATCAGGCCGGTCAGCAGGGTCCGCATGGCCTCGGGGGCCAAGCGCTTCCGGTCGCCCGCCCAGGGGCCATTGATCCCCAGGTCCCCCAAGGCGTCCATCGCGCCGTCGCGGATGATCCCGGCGATCCAACGCTTCTCGGTCTCGGTCTTCATGGCGCGAGCGTAGGCGGCGACCCGTTGGACGCCGGGCTGGGCCTGGAACTTGCGAACCGTGTCGCGCAGCTGCTTCCGGTTATGGGCGCGTCGGACCATCCTCAGCATGACAGCGCCCCCAAGGTGTGGTAGGCTGCGCCCTGTTCAGACCCGCCATTTGAACCCTGCATGACCCCGGTGCGCCCTGCCAGGCCGCCGGGGTTTTTCGTGGGCGTCGGAGGGGGTGAACGGTTTTGCTTCCCGTCCGTAACCCATTGATCCGATTGAGGGCCGTAAGACGCGGTTTTGCAGGTAGAGCGTTGAAAACGCTGACTTAGCCCTAGCTCCGCCGGCTGAAGATGCGCGAGGCGCCATAGCCGGTCAGGGCGGCCAGCACGACGCACAGCACGCCGTACAGCCACGGCCGACGATGGGCGAACTCATAGATGTCGCGCTCCAGCCCGACCTTCTCGACCGTCAGCGTCAGGTTCGACACCGACTGCGGCTCGCCGTCCTGAAACAGCCAGACCTCGGCGTAGTATTTTCCGGTGGGCGCCACGGTCGGCAGTTTGACCTCGGCGCGGAACAGGCCCCGGTCCACGAAATCGACCCCTTCAGAATCGGTGTCGTAGAGAGCGGCGGCCTCCTTCAGCCGGATCACGGCGCGGCGCCAATCCAGGTAGTCGTCGCCCAGACGGCTGACGACCACGTCGCGCACGCCGTAGCGGGTGACGGTGCGGCTTTCCTCGGGCGCGTCGATGCGCAGGTGATCGACGCCGACGCCGAGCCGGCGCAGCTGGCCGAAGTCGGCGATGTCGCTGAGCGGGCGCGTCGAGGCGGTCATGTAGAAGCCGGGCGCGCCCTCGAACAGCACCGGCCGGCTGTTCAGCCAGACGCCGGACGTGCGCGTCTTCTTGACCAGGCGGATCGGCGCATCCGGCCCGCGCACCACCACCACCACGTCCGCCGGTTCGGGCGTCGGATTGAACACCGCGCCGTAGAGGACGATGGACGCGCCCCGGAAGCTGCTGTCGACCCGGACCTGGGCGTCGGTCAGGGCGGCGGCGACGCGCAGGTCGCCCGTCGTCGCTTCGGACCGATCGAGCGGCGGGGCCGCAACAGCGGGCGGCGGAGGAGGAAGCGCCTGCATCAGTCGGCGATCCCCGGCGCGATCATGAAAATGTCGTTGGGCCGCACGAACAGATCCAGCCCCATCTGGATCCCGACCAGCAGCACGATCAGGCCCAGCGCCGCCCGCAGTTCCTCGGCGCGGAACCGCCCGGCGAACCGCGCGCCGATCTGGGCGCCGACGACGCCGCCGAGCAGCAGGATGGTGGACAGGACGATGTCGACCGTCTGGTTACGCCCAGCCTGAAGGATGGTGGTGATGGCGGTGGTGATGATGATCTGGAACAGGCTGGTGCCCACCACCGCGCCCGCCCGCATGCGCAGGATATAGAGCATGGCCGGGACCAGGATGAAGCCGCCGCCCACCCCCATGATGGCCGAGAGAACGCCTGCGAAGACGCCCAGGCCGAACGGCGGCAGGGCGCTGATGTACAGACCCGATTTGGGGAACTTCATCTTCAGCGGCAGACCATACAGCCACATCGGCCGCCGACGCTGCTTGTGCGGCGCGGGCAGCCCCCGGCGGCGGCGCAGGATCTCGGTCAGGCTCTCGTTCAGCATCAGAATGCCGATCGCGCCCAGGAAGACGAGATAGGACAGGGCCACGACCAGATCGGCCTGGCCCAGCAGGCGCAGGTAGCGAAACAGCTCGACCCCCGCCAGGGCGCCGGCCGCGCCGCCGGCCGCCATCACCGACCCCATCTTGAAATCGACCGAACCCGCTCCGGCATAGCGGATGACGCCCGAGGTCGAGGAGGCCACGACATGGCTGGCCTGGCTGGCGACGGCGACGGTCGGAGGGATGCCCAGAAAGACCAGGATCGGCGCCATCAGGAAGCCGCCGCCGATACCGAACAGGCCGGACACGAATCCGACCACCGCCCCCAGGATCACCAGGGTCGGCCAGTTCACCGAAACCTCGGCGATCGGCAGATAGATGTCCAAAGGACGCGCCTTCGGCTGGAGCGGACACAAGAATCGCCGTCAGGCGGGCGAGGTCGGGGACGACCGGGCGACCGATAGCCGCCCGGCGCCTGGGAATCTAGCCTGTCGCCTGGGCTTGGGTCTGCGACTGACCCTGCGACTGGGCCACGAAGGCGTCGGCGGCGGTGCGGGCCGCGCGCTGGGCCGTGGCGCTGGCCGTCGGGCGCAGGCGCGTCACGGCGGCCTGGGCCTCCGCATCCCCGCCGCGCGCGGCGATCATGTACCACTTCAGCGCTTCGGTCGGATTCTTGGCCACGCCGTCGGCGCCGGTCTCATAGATGCGCGCGACATTGTACTGGCTGTCCGGCAGGCCGCGCTCGGCCGCGTTCAGCAGCCAGGTCAGGGCCTCGGCCCGATTGGTCGCACCGCCGTCGCCTTCATAGAGTTGCATCCCATACAGATGCATCCCGCGCGGATCGCCGCCCTCGGCCGCGCGACGGCCCCACTGACGGCTTTGGACCGGATCGGCGGGCACGCCATTGGCGCCGTCCAGATACAGCTGACCCAGATAGGTCTGGGCGGGGGCGTAACCCAGGTTGGCGGCGCGCTTCATGCCGTCCAGGCCAGAGTTGTCGCCGGCCTCCAACTTGCCGATCGCCGCCTCATAATCCGCCGCGCCGGGGCCGCCGATGTCGAAGGTCGCCTTCGGGCCGGTCGGCGTCACCGCCGACGCGGCCAGAGGCACGGCGCCGTTCGTCGTCGAGCCGCCGAAGCTGGGCATCTCGAAGTCCGGGGCGCCGCCGTCGGTCAGGGACAGATAGCCATAGACGCCCCCGGTCAGGGCGACCGCCGTGACCGAAGCCAGAAAGGTCTTCTTGACCGTCGATCCGTCCTTGGACGCCTGCCGGTCCAGCCGTTCCTGCAGCTTGGACTTGCCGCCGCGCTTCAGGCCGAAGCCCGACCGGGGCGCAGGTTCCGGCTCGGCCGGCGCGGTGATCGCAGCACGGGCGGCGTCGATGGTGCTGCGGGTCGAGGCGGCGCGGCCGGCGGCGGCGGCGGCTTCCATGCTGGAGCGCAGCCGGCGCGGATCCACGAACTCGGTTTCGCCTGCGAAATCGTCGTCGTCCGCGTCCAGGGCGGCGGCGCTGCGCTTTTCGGTCGGTGCGGTCGAAAAGCCCGGCGACGTCGCTTCCAGCGCGTCCTCGACGTCTGCGCCGCCGAAACCGCTGAAGGGCTGGATGATGGGCTCGACGCCGTCGGGATCGACCTGGCGCATCGGCATGTCGTCGGCCAGCGCCTCGACGGGCTCGGCCTCGGTCTGGGCGACGGGCGACGAGGGGAAGGGCGCGGCGGTCGCGACTTCGGGCGTCACCGGATCGCTGGACCAGGCGTCCTGGTCGGTGAAGGTCTCATCGGGGAAGGCGGCGGCGCGCCAGTCGCCTTCGATGGATGCGGACTGGATCGGCGCCTGTATGGTCGCCGAGGCGGCGCGTTCCAAAATCTGGCGCGCCGGGGTCCACGCCGACTCATTGTCCAGCGGCTTGTCGCGCACGGGCGTGGGCGCGCGGGCGTCGATGCTTTCGCGGGCCTCGGCCAGCAGACGGGCGGTGCGCTCCTCACTCAGACGCATCCGCTCGGCCAGTTCGCCGGAGGCGCGATCGTAGCGCTGCTCGATCTTGTCCGAGCTTTCCGACAGGCGTCGGCCAATGTCTTCCAGCGCCTGCTGCGAACGACGCTCGGACTGGGCGATGCGATCGCTCAGCTGGTCCGAGATGCGGGTGATCTCGCCGCCCAGCTTCTCCAGGGCGATGGCGTGGCGATCGTCGCTGGCGGTCAGACGTTGGTCGACGCGGTCGAGGTGGCGGGCGAACTCCTGGTCCAGACGCGCGGCGCGGCGGGCGACCTCGGTCTCGATGGTCTGACTGACGACGTCCGCCGCCGCGCGGCCGGCCGCTTCGGCACGGCCTGCGCCTTCGGTTTCGACCTTCTTGACCCGCGCATTCAGGTTGCGGGCGATACGAAGGACCTCGCGGCCCATGGCCTCAAGGCCGATGGCGCCCTTCTCTTCGGACGCCTTCAACTGATCGCCGACGGCCTGGACGGCGCGTTCGATACGGTCGATGCGCGCGCCGGTTTCGGCGGCGTCCAGACGCTGCATCATCTCGGCGCGATTGTTGTCGATCTGACGCGACAGGCTTTCGGCCAGCTTCTCGAAACGGGCCAGGTCGCGCGCGCCTTCCGGCTCGACGCGGCTTTCGGCCGTCCGCATCCGCTGGTCCAGCGCGGCGAACGAGCGTTCCAGCGTCTTCAGGGCTTCGGTCGTGCGGTTCTGGGCCTCGTCCAGACGCGCGCTGACCTGGGCCAGCATTTCCGTGCCGACGCCGGGGCCGGCGGCCTTCTCGACCGCCTCCATCCGCTCGCGCAGATCGCTGACGCCCAGACGTTGGCGTTCCTCGATGTCGTACAGGCGCCCGGTCAGGGCGCCCAGGGAGGTCTCGATCTTGCCGAAGGCTTCCTGGGTCGACGGGCCGGTGTCGCGTTCGAAGGCGCGCAGGCGGCGATGCCCTTCGCGCAGTTCCTCGGCGATGTCGTCGATGCGGCGGGCGGCGCCCTGGGCCTCGGCCTCCTGGCCGTCCAGCCGGCGCATCAGGCCCGCGACGGCCTGATCCACGCCCTGAATGGCGACGGTCGAGCGACGTTCGGCGGCTTCCAGCCGTGCGGCGATCACATCGATGGAGGCGCTGATCCGCTGCTGGCTGTCTTCGACCTCATAGGCGTCGTCCAGACGGCGGCTGCGGTTGCGGCGTTCGTATTCGGCGGCCTGGGAGCGACGCGGCAGGGTGGCGTAGCCCTCCTCCTCGTCTTCCATGATCATGGAGTTGAGCCATTCGCCCAGCGTCATGCCGGACCGGCGCGCCAGATCCTTGGCGACCTCGCGTGCTTTGGGATCGATTCCCTTAACGCTCCACGGCGCTGCAGCGCTCACTGATTCGTCTCCCGGCCCATGCGACGAAGGCTATACCGTCAATATCGAGGGTGTAAACTGATGGTTAACCGCAATATCTAGCCGCGATATTCCGAGCCTGTGGACATCGCGCCAGATCGCCGGATTTGTGAATCATCTCGGTTAACGCGGCATGAAGATTAACCTCCCGGCAAGGGTTCGCTTGCCAAGCGGCGCGGCTTTCGCCACCTGCGGCCCATGAGCCTGACCACCACCCTCGTCCTGCTGGGCGTCGCCCTCACCGTCATGGTCTTTTGCGGATGGCGCGGCGCCAGGCCGCCCGATCCGTTCAAGGGACCGCGACTGATGCCTTGGCGGTTCCTGATGGTCGGCGCAGCGGCGATCGCCATGCTGCTGCTGATCCACCTGGCGACACTGTTCGGCGCCGAGCGTGCGCCCTGGATACCCGGCGCCTAGAGACGGGAACCCGATCAAGGCCGGTCGGTTGAACCTCGCGAACCACCCAAGGAGAGACCGCGTGTCCGACAAACTGACCCCCGCCGAGGCCGAGAAGGAATTCTGGAAGAGCCTGAAAGAGTCCAATACCGGCATGCTGGGCATCGATCGCCCCGGCTATCACCACCAACCCATGACCGGTTTCGGCGAGGACGAGACGGGGACCATCTGGTTCTTCACCCGCGACGACACCGATTTCGCCCGTGACGTCGCCGGCGGCGGCCAGAACGGCATGTTCTGCTATCAGGCCAAGGACGGCAAGGTTCAGGCCTGCATCCACGGCCGCCTGGCCATCGATCAGGACCGCAGCCGCATCGAGAAATACTGGAACCCCGTCGTCGCCGCCTGGTACCCGGACGGCAAGGACGACGCCCACCTGACCCTGATCCGCTTCGACGCCGACGACGGCCGCGTCTGGGTGTCCGACAAGGGCGCTCTCGGCTTCGGCTATGAAGTTCTCAAGGCCAACCTGACCAAGAGCGTCCCGGATGTCGGCGGCGTGTCGGACGTGAAGCTCTAGCTGACTGATCACTAGTCCGTGGTGATCTGGAAAGGCCGGGGAGCGATCCCCGGCCTTTTAGAGTCAGCAGCCAGATACTCGCTCGACTCCGGATATTCGCGAGCGGTCCACTCCCAACGCATCGAGCCGATCGGCACACTCAAGAAATACATTATCGTTCGAGGCCAAGCGGACGATCGCGTCTTCAGCTAATGGCCAGAACTTGGCTCTTATTAATCCGACGCTGACCTGCTGGCCTTGGCGCAGCCCTCTGACCAGCGCCAAATCAACGCAGGCCTGGTCACGAGCGTAAGGGTGGCATCGCGACGCATGATTACGGCCCTCTCCGTCGGTGATCACGAGCACCGGCAGCGCCTTGTAAGACGATATGCTGACGCGACCTTCAACGGTGACGGCTTCATACGAGAACTTGCCGGGATCAAGCGTCGGCGCCGCCGCGGTGAAGAGCGCGAAGGCGCCAACCGAAACAGCCAGCAGCATTACAACGACAAACCAGAAGCGCGACGCGGTCGACATCGCCTTCCAGTCATCCAACGTCATCCCCCGAAGCACCAGGCCAGAACCGCCTTTTGGGCGTGGATACGGTTTTCGGCTTCGTCCCAGACCAGAGAGCGCGGCCCGTCGATGACGGCGTCGGTGACTTCCTCGCCACGATGGGCGGGAAGGCAATGCAGGAAGACCGCTTCGGGATCGGCGAGATCCATCAGGGCCTCGTCGACGCCGTAGTGTTCGAACGCCGCCAGGCGCGCCTCATAGTCCTGATCTCCCATGGAGACCCAGGTGTCGGTGACGACGACGTCGGCGCCCTTGACCGCCTCGCGCGGATCGCTGGTCAGGGTGACGGCGTCGCCGCCCTTGGCCAGATCGCGCAGGTCCGGGTGATATTCCGCCGGGCAGGCGACGTTCAGATGGAAGCCGAACTTGGGCGCCGCGTGCATGAAGCTGTGGCAGACGTTGTTGCCGTCGCCGATCCAGGCGATCGTCTTGCCGGCGATCGGCCCGCGATGCTCCTCGATCGTCTGCAGATCGGCCAGGATCTGGCACGGGTGCGACCGGTCGGTCAGGCCGTTGACCACCGGCACGGTCGAGACGCGGGCGAACCGCTCGACATCCTCGTGGTCGTTGGCGCGGATCATCACGGCGTCGACCATGCGCGACAGCACGCGGGCGGTGTCCTCCACCGGCTCGCCGCGCCCCAGCTGCATGTCCGAGGCCGTGGCGATGATGGACGAGCCGCCCAGCTGGCGGATCGCCGCGTCGAAGCTGAACCGCGTGCGGGTCGAGTTCTTCTCGAAGATCATGGCCAGGACGCGGTCCTTGCCGGGCGCATCGGCGTCGGCGCGCCCCTGGGGCCAGCCCTTGCGGGCGGCCTTGCGGGCATGGGCGTCATCCAGGATGGCGCGCAGATCCGCCGCGTCCAGCCGGTGGATGTCGAGGAAGTGCCGGACCATATGTCTAGCTCCGCTCATCCCCGCGAAGGCGGGGATCTAGTGCTGTGGGCGACAGCCGCCCGTCGGGTGTTTCATCCGTCGATCCCGCGCTCTCGAAAGAACTGGGTCCCCGCTTTCGCGGGGATGAGCGGATGTCAGGATCAGGCGGCCAGCTTTTCGCGGGCGACCTCGCAGGCCGCTTCGAAACGGGCCACGGCTTCGCGGGCCTCGTCCAGCGTCAAGTTCAGCGGCGGCAGCAGGCGCACGCAGTTGTCGCCGCCGCCGGCGATCAGCAGCTTCTGCGTGTCGCGCGCCAGGGCCATGAACTCGCGATTGTTCGGCACCATCTTGATGCCGATCAGCAAACCCTTGCCGCGCACGTCGGCGATCACATCGGGGAAGCGTTCCTGAAGGCCGGCGAACTGCTGCTTCAGATAGCCAGCGACCTCGTTGACGTTGTTCAGCGTCTCGGGGCTGTTGATCAGGCTCAGCGCCTTCTGGCCCACGGCCATGGCCAGTGGGTTGCCGCCGAAGGTCGAGCCGTGAACGCCGACAGTCATCCCCTTGGCCGCCTTGGCCGAGGCCAGGCAGGCGCCGATGGGGAAGCCCCCGCCCAGGGCCTTGGCCACCGCCATGATGTCCGGCGCCATGCCCGCCCATTCGTGGGCCCACAGCTTGCCGGTCCGGCCCATGCCGCACTGGACCTCGTCGAAGATGATCAGGACGCCGTGTTCGTCGCACAGGTCGCGCAGCCCCCGCAGGCATTGTTCGGGCATGGCGCGGCAGCCGCCCTCGCCCTGCACGGGCTCGACGATGATGGCGGCGGTCGTGGGGTTGGCGATGGCGGCCTTGATCGCCTCGTGGTCGCCCCACTTCAGCTGGTGGAAGCCCTGCATCGGCGGGCCGAAGCCCTCGGTATAGCTGGGGTTGGCGGCGGCGTTGATCGCGCCATAGGTCCGGCCGTGGAACGAGCCGTCGAAGCCGTAGATGTCGATCCGCTCAGGCGCGCCATTGGCCGAGTGGTATTTGCGCGCCGTCTTCAGCGCGCATTCGACGGCTTCGGTGCCCGAGTTGGTGAAGAACACCACGTCGGCGAAGCTGGATTCGCACAGGGCGTCCGCCAGGGCTTCCTGACCCGGAATGCGGAAGATGTTGGAGACGTGCCACAGCTTCTCGGCCTGATCCTTGACCGCCTGGACCAGTTCGGGGTGGGCGTGGCCCAGGCCGTTGGTCGAGATGCCGGCGACGCAGTCGAGATATTCGGTCCCGTCGGTCGCCCACAGACGCGCGCCTCGGCCGCGTTCCACTTCCAGCGGCGCGCGATTGTAGACACCCATCAGATGTTCAGTGGACACGGGACCAAGACCTCCAAAAGCGAGACGGCCCCGGCGCGAGCGCGACGGAGCCGGATCAATACGGTCAGGCGTTGTCGGACGCGCGAGGGTCTTAGTCAACACCGGCGCCGAGGACGCCCCGCGCTCGCACATCGCCGACCAAGATACGCAGCGCCTGCAGTTGATCCGTCTCCAGCACGCGCAGGGGCAGAATGAAGTTGGTGTTGGGCGAGGCTGCGAAGATCAGGCGATCCTTGCCCTCCACCACCGCGACCAGATTGCGCCAGCCGATGCGGGTGTCGAAATCCGCCCCCGACAGCGCCAGACCCCTGTCATCGATGCGCCAGTCGGTTGGCCTCTGCGCGATCGGCGACCGGCGCGCCGCCGCCATGACCCTGTAATGCGCCACGACCGATAGCCCTATAAAGCCATACAGTCCGACCAGCTGAAGACCGACGATCCAGCCGGTCCGCTCCAGGGGCAGGCCGAAGCAGACAGCGATGGTCGCCAGCATGGCGCCGCCCAGAAACAACACGGGCAGGTTCGCCCAGCGCCGAACGACGGGCCACGCCTTGACGGCCGCCCGACCTTCCTTCGGCGTCGGCTGGACGCCGCGAACCTCGATGACCGTCGTCACACGCCGCCGGGCGTGGTGGCCGGCGCAGCAGGCGCCGTTTCAGCGGCGACCGCTGCGTCCTTGGCCTGGATTTCGACCAGCTTCTTGTCCAGGGCCAAGCCCAGGTCGGCGATGAACAGGCCGAAACGGGCGACGTCGACGCCCTTCAGATACGACAGCTTGTCTTCGGTCGAATGGATGCGCTGGAAGACGGGCGGGACGAAGCCCTCCTTCAGGCCGCTGTCCTTGCCGCCGTTGAAGGCCAACCACATCTGGTGAGCGCCGACCGCATCCTGAGTGCCCATCGACACCACCGGCACGCCGGCGGCCGAGAAGGCGCGGTCGTCGCTGGGGGGATAGGTCGGATAGGGCATGCAGTCGAAGCCGCGTTCGGCGCACAGGCCGCGCAACGTCTCCAGCACAAAGGCCGATTGCGGCCCATTGTTCTCGCCATACATGACCGTCTGACCATAGGCGGCGACATCGGCGTTGATGACGGCGGCGATCCGGTCCTTGCCGTGTTTCGCCAGGAAGGCCTTGGCGCCCAGAAGGCCCAGCTCTTCCTGGTCGGTGAAGACGAAGACGAAGCGGTGGGCGACCGGCTGCCCTTCCAGCGCCATGTCCAGCGTCTTGGCGGCCTCCATCATCGCCATGACCGAGCCGACGTTGTCGACGATGCCCTGCGACAGCGTCCCGTCGCGCAGCTTCACCGCGTCATAGTGGGCGGTCAGGACGATATCCTTGTCGCCCTCGCCAACAGTGACGACGACATTGGCGCCTTCCATCGGGCCGGTGGCCTGATTGCCGCCTTCGAAGGTCTGGATTTCGGGCGTGAAGCCCAGCGTCGTCAGGAAACCGACCAGAACCTGGGTCCGCTCTGCGTTGGTGGGCTTGATGAACTGGGCGGCGCCGGCGGCGATGTCGGGGCGGTCGCCGGCCTGGGGCGTCGCCTCCTGAGCAAAGGCGGGACCAAAAGCGGATGTGGCGGCGAACAGGGCCGTGGCGGCGACGAGCGAACGAAACAGCATGAAGCGGACCTCTCGGGGGAGCGATCCGCAACAGGTAGCGATCTAGCTCTTGAGACGCCAGCCCGAGCGGAACACCAGCCAGCAGACCACGCCCATGACGGCCATCAGCACGGCCGACCCTATGACGCCGACCGTCAGATGGCTTTCGGCATGGCCGATGAAGCCGTAGCGGAAGCCGTCGATCAGATAAAAGAACGGGTTGTAGCGGCTCAGCGCCCGGAACGGCTCGGGCAGGTTCTCGACCAGATAGAAGGTGCCCGACAGGAAGGTCATCGGCATGACGATGAAGTTCTGGACCGCCGACAGGTGGTCGAACTTCTCGCTCCACAGCCCCGCCAGCACCCCGGTCATGCCCATGATGAAGCAGGCGGCCAGGGCGAACCAGACGATGGCGAAGATGTTGGCGATGCCCAGCGGCGCGAACGGCAGCACGCAGATCGCCGTCACCAGACCGACCGCCAGCCCACGCGTCGCGGCGCCCAGCGTAAAGCCCAGCGTCAGCTCCAGCGGGCTGAGCGGCGGGGTCAGGAAGTCGGTCGCGGTACCCATGATCTTGGCCTGGATCAGGCTGGACGAGGCGTTGGCGAAGGCGTTGTTCAACATGGCCATCATGATCAGGCCGGGCGCGACGAACAGGGCGAACGGCGTGCCGTGCAGCGGCGGCCGCGCGTTCTGAAGCGCCACCACAAACACCAGCATATAGAGCAGCGTCGTGACCACCGGCGCCGCCACCGTCTGGGCGCCCACCTTCCAGAAGCGCCGCACCTCGCGCAGATACAGGGTCTGCACCCCGATCCAGTTGATCCCCGGATAGCGACGCGGCTGCGGCAGGCCGGCAGGCCGGGTGGAGATCAGATCGGGCGTATCGGTCATGGCCCGCCAGATGCGCTTTGAAGCCTTGCTACGCAAGGTGTGGCGAGTGGTTAGTGGCGAGTGACGAGAAGGAACCCATCAGGCCGCCGCGTCAGGCGTCGCCACTCGCCACTCGCCACTCGCCACTCTCTCGCTAACCTTAACGATGATTCAATATCTGGTTTCTGTGGACAGGATGATTCGCACATCTTGCGTCTCTTAACGGCTGGTTTACGATTAGTTGTAGGTCAAGACCCCGGAGGGGGAGCCTGGACCTAGATATTGAATCCAAACTCGCTGGAGGGTGGCATGACCGCAGGCTGGACCGACGACCGCGTAGGCGCGCTAAAGAAGCTCTGGCTTGAGGGCCAGTCCGCGAGCCAGATCGCCAAACAACTGGGCGGCGGGGTCACCCGCAACGCCGTGATCGGCAAGGTGCACCGTCTGGGCCTGTCGGGCCGGGCCGCCCCGTCGCAACCGGCGCGCACCGTCGCCGCGACCTTCCGCACCGCGCGTCCGCGTCCGGCGCCGGCCGCTCCGGCGCAGCAACCTTCGGCCCCGCGCCGTCTGGAAGCCGTCCAGCCCAAGCCGGTCGAACCCGCCGCGCCCGTGCCCGCCCCGATCCCGGACCTGCCGGGCACGGCGACCGTGATGACCCTGGGCGCCCACATGTGCAAATGGCCGATCGGCGACCCGTCGTCGCGCGAGTTCAGCTTCTGCGGTCGCCGCTCGTCGGAAGGCGTCTATTGCGTCGAACACGCCCGCGTCGCCTACCAGCCCCAAGTCCGTCGCGGCTCCAAGGAAAGCGGCTCCGACCTGGCCCGCAGCCTGCGTCGTTATATCTAAGGGCGCTACCGCGCTTCGCGCGACTTGAGCGCGGCGCTTCGCGCAGGGCGCACGACTGCGCTCAAGTCGTGAGCGACCGCGTCGCGAACGTAGCGCCAAAAAGATGCTCCCTACGGAGCCGACTTCCCCCTCGCCGGTTCGCGCAAGCGGCCGGCGAGACTTCAGGGGCGGGGCTGCGGTTCATCCGGGTTGACGCAGCCCCATCCGCCCTTGGATCAGTTCAGCACCCGCCGCGCATCCGGCGTATCCAGCGAGAACGCCGGAATCTGCGCCTCGAAACTGCGCCCATCCGCATCCGTCATATAATAGGCGCCGACCATCGAGCCGCTGTCGGTGCCCAGCGGACAGCCCGAGGCGTAGGCGTAGCTGCCTCCCGGCTCGATCACGGGCTGTTCGCCGACGACGCCAGGGCCGCGCACCTCTTCGACATGGCCGTGGCCGTCGGTGATGGTCCAGCGACGCGCCATCAGCTGCACCGTCGATCCCGTCAGGTTCACGATCTCGATCTGGTAGGCCCAGACCCAGCGGCCTTCGTCTGGATCGGACTGGCCCGCCAGATAGCTGGGGCGCACCCGGATCAGGATGCCGTTCGTCTCGGCGGTATAGGCAGGACCATCGTGCATGGGCTATATGCTCGCCCCGCCGCGCGCGGGCTGCAAGCGCGACTTCGAGACAAGTCGTGAAAACCGTGTGAGACAGACGCCATGAGCTCCTTCCAAGCGCCCCGTCCCGGCATCCTGCCCGCCCAGTCCATCGAGACGTTGATCGCCACAGGCGCCGTCACGTCCGACACCCCCTTCGACCACGACCAGGTCCAGCCGGCCAGCCTGGATCTGCGGCTGTCGGATCAGGCCTGGCGCGTCCGCGCCTCCTTCCTGCCCGGCCGACGCAAGGTCGAAGACCGCATCGCCGACGTGGCCATGCACGCCATCGAGATCACCGAGGCGGGCGTCGTGCTGGAAAAGGGCTGCGTCTATATCGTGCGCCTTCAGGAGCGGCTGAAACTGCCGAAAGGCCTGATCGCCCGCGCCAATCCAAAAAGCTCGACCGGCCGCGTCGATGTCTTCGTGCGTCTGCTGACGGATCAGGGCGCCAGCTTCGATGACGTCGCCGAAGGCTATGACGGCCCCCTCTATATGGAGGTCGCGCCCCAGACCTTCTCCATCCTGGTCCGTCCCGGCACCCGCCTGAACCAACTGCGGCTCAAGGCCGGCGATCCGCCCAAGCTGGAGACCCGGTCGGTTGGCGTCGATCTGCAGGGCGGCGACATCGTCGGATTCCGCGGGCGTCGCCATGCGGGCGTGGTCGATCTGGACCACATTGACGGCCACGACCCGCGCGACTTCTGGGAGCCGCTGAGCCTTCGTCGCGGGGAACTGCTGCTGGATCCGGGCGAGTTCTACATCCTGGCCTCGTCCGACGACGTCGAAATCCCGGTCGATCAGGCCGCCGAAATGACTCCCATTGATCCGTCGGTGGGAGAGTTCCGCGTCCACTACGCCGGCTTCTTCGACCCCGGCTTCGGCACCGACGAGGCGCATGGCGCGGGCTCGAAAGGCGTCCTGGAAGTCCGCACCCACGACACGCCGTTCCTCTTGGAACACGGCCAGATCGTCGCCCGCCTGGTCTATGAACCCCTGACCGAACGCCCCAGCCGCCTGTATGGCGAAAGCGGCAGCCACTATCAGAACCAGGGCCTGAAGCTGTCGAAGCACTTCAAGGCTTGGTGATCGCGCCGAGTGGCGAGTGACGAGCCGTTCGCTATCGTCCTCGCCACTCGTCACGCGATACTCGCCACTCAAGTGAGCTTGTCCGCCTTCCTCAGCCCCGGGAACATCGTCGCCCACGCCCCGGTCGCGGCCAGGGCGCCGAACCCGCCGAACACCGCCGCGCCGACCGCGCCCAGCAGCCGGACCATGACGCCCGAATAGGCCTCGCCCAGTTCGTTCGAGGCGCCGATGAACAGCATGGACACCGACGACACCCGCCCGCGCATGTGATCGGGGGTGGCCAGCTGGATCAGGGTCTGGCGCACATTGACGCTGATCATGTCCGCCGCCCCGCCGATGAACAGGGCCAGGCCCGACAGCCAGACGATGCGCGACAGGCCGAAGGTGATGGTGCACAGGCCGAACACCGCCACGGCCGCGAACATCCAGCGCCCGCCGTTCCGGCGGATCGGATAGCGGCTCAGATAGATGGCCATGACCATGGCCCCCACGCCGAACGACGCCCGCAGCAGGCCGAACCCTTGCGGTCCGACATGCAGTATGTCGCGCGCGAAGATTGGCGTCAGCAGGGCCACGCCCGCCAGCAGCACCACCACCAGATCCAGCGAAATGGCGCCCAGCACGATCTTGGTCTTCCACACATAGGCCAGCCCCTCTTTCACCGAATCCACCGGCGACAGCGGATTGGCCTGGGGGGCGGGCTTGCCGCTGGTGCGGATCAGGATGAAGGCGGCGACGGCCAGCAGGAACATACCCAGCGACACCGCATAGGCCAGGGGCACGTTGACCCCCACGATCACCCCGCCCAGGGCCGGGCCGGCGATGGCCCCGGTCTGAAACGCGATGGACTGGGCCGCAATGGCCGACGGCAGAGCCTTTCGCCCCACCACCATCGGCAGGAAGGCCTGGCTGGCCGGCGCCAGAAACGCCCGCGCGGCGCCGAACAGGGCCGCCACCGCCAGCAGACCCCACAGCGGCGGGTTTCCATGCAGGGCCATGGCCAGGAACGATCCCGCGCAGGCCGCCTCGACCAGAATCGAGATCCACACCGTGCGCTTTCTGTCGCGCCGATCCGCCATCGCCCCGGCCGGGAGGGTGAAGGCCAGAAGCGGCAGGAACTGACACAGCCCCACCAGCCCCAGATACAGGCTGGCCTCCTCGATCGGATGATCCCGCCGGGCGATCTCATAGACCTGCCACAACAGAGCCGAGGACTGGATCTGGATCGCCAGCACCGCCACTACGCGGCCGAACCACAACAGGCGGAAGTCGCGAATGCCCCACGGGCTGGACGGGCCTTCTGGCCCCCCAGATGACGGAGACGGCGGAACGGGCGGGGCGGCGGGGCCGGCAGCGATGGATTCTGTGGTCAAGGTCTCGGCTTCGGCAGCAGCACACCGTCTTCTCGCAGACGCGGATTATCCCTAAAGCATAGCCGCATGAGCCGCGCATCAACTCCCGTTATCGATCCTGTCGAACTGACCCGCGACCTGATCCGCATCCCCTCCGTCACGCCCGCCGACGAAGGGGCGATGGATGTGCTGGAACGGCATCTGACGGCGCTGGGCTTCAACTGCCGCCGCCTGGCCTTCGAGGGACCAGGCGGCGAGGGCGTCCATGCGCGGATCGAGAACCTGTATGCCCGGCGCGGGACCGCCTCGCCCAACCTCTGCTTCGCCGGCCATACGGATGTGGTCCCGACCGGCCCGTCGGACCAATGGTCGTCGCAACCCTTCAACGCCGAGGTCAAGGACGGCGTCCTTTACGGTCGCGGCGCGGTGGACATGAAGGGCGGGATCGCCGCCTGGGTCGCCGCGGTGTCCCAGGTCTTGGCGGAAGGCGAACCCGCCGGCTCCCTCTCCTTCCTGATCACCGGCGACGAGGAAGGCCCAGCGCTGCACGGCACCAAGCGCGTGGTCGAGGCGCTGGCCGCCGAGGGCGAGGTCATCGACGCCTGCGTCGTCGGCGAACCCTCGTCGTCACAGCAGCTGGGCGACATGATCAAGGTCGGGCGGCGCGGCTCGTTGAACACCTGGATCACCGTCCATGGCAAACAAGGCCACGTCGCCTATCCCGAACGCGCCGCCAACCCGGCCCCGGTGATCGCGAAGCTGATGGCCCGGTTGAACGATCACGTCCTGGATGAGGGCTATCCTTCTTTTGACGCTAGCGTCCCGCTCGCGGAGCGGGACTGCTTGAGCGTGGCCTTCCCCCCGTCGAACCTCGAAATCACCACCATCGACATCGGCAATCCGGCGACCAACATCATCCCGGCCCAGGCGACGGCGCGGCTGAACATCCGCTTCAACCCCAGCCATACAGGCGACGCCCTGATCGACTGGCTGAACCGCGAGGCCGGCGCCATGCAGGCCGAGACCGGGCTTCAGATCACGCTGGAGCACCTGTGCTCGGGCGAGGCCTTCCTGACCGAGCCGGGCGCCTTCGTCGCGGCGGTGCAGGACGCCGTCGAGGCCGTGGCGGGCCGCCGCCCCGAAGCCTCCACCACCGGCGGCACCTCCGACGCCCGCTTCATCCGCGCCCTGTGCCCGGTCCTGGAACTGGGCCTGGTCGGCCAGACCATGCACCAGATCGACGAACGGGTGCCGACAGCAGAGCTGGAGACCCTGACGGCGGTCTATCGCCGGGTGATCGAGACGGTGTTCGACCGGCTGTAGCGACACCTGTTGGTGGCCAAATCTTCCTCAATCTGCTTCCATATGACCCG
>AMYY01000039.1 GCA_000335735.1 alpha proteobacterium L41A
AACATCGAAAAGATCTGGGCGGTCGATTCCGCCCACCGCATGGTCCGCGACTGACAAGATGAAGCTGAGCATCGTCGCCATCGGCCGACCGGGCCGGGGGCCTGAAGCGACGCTCGCCGACGACTACGCCAAGCGCGCCACCCTGTCGGGACGCGCGCTTGGCCTCGGTCCCCTCGAACTGATCGATCTGGAAGCCCGCAGACCCGGCAAGGCGCCGGAGGCTGAGCTGATCTTGGCTGCCGCCGAAGGCGCGCACCTGATCGCCTGCGACGAGCGCGGCAAGACCTATTCCTCGCGCGCCTTCGCCGACCACATCGCCAAATTGCGAGATCAGGGCGAGCGCCGTCTGGTCTTCGCCATCGGCGGGGCCGACGGGCTGGACGCCAGCGTGCGCGACGCCGCGTCTTCGACCCTGGCCTTCGGTCCCCAGACCTGGCCCCACGCCCTGGCGCGCGCCATGCTGGCCGAACAGCTGTATCGGGCCGTGACCATCTTGGCCGGATCGCCCTATCATCGCGACTGACATGCGTCGCGCCATACCCTTATCGCTGGCCCTGCTCACGGGTTTCGTCTGCGCCGCCCCGGCGATGAGTCGCCCAAGCTTTGGTGGGCAGGCGCCCGAGAGCGAACTGTCGCGCATCCAGGCTGAATACCGCGACGAGACGGTGCGCGCCCGTCGTCTGCGCGCCGACGCCGACGCCGCCAAGACCGAACTGGCCCGGTTGGAGCGCCGCCTGGCCTCGCTGCGGGCCGACGAACAGACCGGCGACCGTCAGATCGACGATCAGCGTGCGCGCCTCCAGCAACTGACCGAACGCGAGGCCGAACTGGTCACGGATCTGGCGCGGGAGCGCGGCGCCCAGGGCCGTCTGCTCAGCGCGCTGCAGATGATGAGCCGCCGGCCGCCGCCGCCCTTGCTGGTGCCCGCCGATAAGGCCATCGACACGGTGCGCGCCTCCATCCTGCTCAAGGCCATGACGCCGGATCTGGAAAGCCGCGCCAAGGTGCTGGCCGCCCGTCAGGCCGAGATCATGCGCATCCGCCGCCTCGCCGTCCTGTCCTCGGAGCGACTGCTGACGACCGAGAGCGAGCAGGGCGACCGGCGTGGAGAGATCGAGGGGCTGACGGCGCGCAAGACCGCCCTGACCGCCGTCCTGAACGCCGAGGCCCGCGCCGCCGAACGCGCCGCCGCCGTGCTGGAACGCCGCATTCGCGAACTGGGCGGCGCGGTCCCGACCACCCAGGCCGAAGAGACGCCGACCGCCCGTCTTCCGGCCGGACGCGGCCGCCTCAGCTCGCCCGTCGCCGGCGCGCCCAGCCAGACCTGGGGCGCCGGAACCTCCGGCTGGCGCTGGCGGGCTGACCGCGCGGCCGTCACCGCGCCCGCCGACGCCAAGGTCGCCTACGCCGGGCCGCTGACGGGGTGGGGCAATGTCGTTGTGCTGGATCTCGGCCCCGGCTGGCGCGCCGTCATCGCCGGCCTGGAAAGCGTCGATGTCGGTCCGGACGCCCGGGTTTCGGACGGCCAGACCCTGGGGCGCAGCGGCCCGGACGGCGATGTCTATTTCGAACTGCGCCGCGACGAACGGCCGATCGATCCGGGACCGTGGTTGCGTTGAACCCGCAATAGTCCTTTGCATTCTCGTCTGACGCTGATTTTATCGGCGGGACGCCGCGTCGCCACGATTTGGTCGTGACTGCGGGGCCTTAACCTTCCCACGGGCGCCCACAGTGATCGGCCCGACCGAAAGAGACCGAATGCGTAAACTGCTCCTCGTCGGCTGCGCCGCTCTGGTGCTCGGCGGATCCGCCGCTGCTGTCAGCAGCCAGACCCCCCGAAACGAAACCTTCCGGATGCTGGAGCTGTTCGGCGACGTGGTGGGCATCGTCGAGCAGGCCTACGTCGTCCCGGTCGACAACAAGAAGCTGATCGAGGCCGCGCTGGCCGGCATGATGACGGCCCTGGACCCGCACTCCAACTATCTGCCGCCCTCCAACTACGATGACCTGCGCGAACGCACCGAGGGTCAGTATTCGGGCGTCGGTCTGACCATCAGCGCCGACGGCGGCATGGTGAAGGTCATCTCGCCGATGGACGACAGCCCTGCCGCCAGGGCCGGGGTTCAGGCGGGCGACGTGATCTCTTCGATCGAGGGCCAGAACGCGGCGGGCCTGACGGTCAGCCAGGTGTCCGAGAAGCTGCGCGGCGCCGTGGGCACCAGCGTCAAGGTGACCTTCCTGCGCGACGGTTCAGACCCGCTGGAAGTGACCCTGACCCGCGAGGTCATCAAGGTTCAATCGGTCACAGGCAGGGTCGAGGGCGACTTCGGTTATCTGCGCGTCTCGACCTTCAACGAGAACACCGGCCGCGAGCTGAACGAGGCCATCGCCAAGATCAAGGCCGAGAAGCCGGGCGTGAAGGGCTATGTCCTGGACCTGCGCAACAACGGCGGCGGCTTGCTGAACGCCGCCATCGACGTGTCCGACGCCTTCCTGGAACGCGGCGAGATCGTCAGCCAACGGGGCCGCAAGCCCGAGCAGATCCAGCGCTATTCCGCCAAGCCCGGCGACGTCACGGGTGGCCTGCCGCTGGTCGTGCTGGTCAACTACGGCTCGGCCTCGGCGTCGGAAATCGTCGCCGGCGCCCTGAAGGATCACCAGCGCGCGACCATCGTGGGCCTGACCAGCTTCGGCAAGGGTTCGGTCCAGACCGTGATCCCGCTGCGTCAGGGCCAGGACGGCGCCTTGTCGATCACGACCGCGCGCTACTACACCCCGTCGGGCGCCTCGATCCAGAAGATCGGCATCGAGCCGGATCTGGAGGTCGCGCGGTCGGAAGCCGAGGCCCGCATCGTCTCGCGCTCCAGCTTCATCTATTCCGAAGCGGCCTACGCCACGGCCCTGGACGCCTCCATCGGCGCCGAGCGCAAGGGCCCGCACACCCCGCGCGAAGCCCCGGGCGACAAGTTCGACAAGGAAAAGGACTATCAGCTTCAACGAGCGCTGGACGTTCTGCGCGCCGGTGGCGACCTGTCGAAACTGCCGCCCGCGCCCGAAGGCATCGTCGTCACCGAGCCGGGCTCGACGCCCAAGCCCGACGCCAACCCGGCGGCGGACGAACCGAAAGAAGAATAGATTGGGAAAGGGCGGCGCGAGCCACCCTTTTCTTTGCGATCAGGACAGGCGGTCGCGGAAGGCCGAATAGTCGAAGCCACGCACCGTCCTCAGCGCATCCGTCTGGGAGTTCCACAGCACGATGGACGGCAGCGGCACGCCGTTGAAGGTGTTGGTCTTCACCATCGAATAGTGGGCCTGGTCCAGAAACGCGATCCGCGTCCCCGGCGTCGGCCGTTCGGCGAAGACGTAGTCGCCGATGATGTCGCCGGCCAGGCACGACGGCCCGCCCAGCCGCACCGTCACCCCATGTTCGGGCTCTTTCAGCAGCGCGGGGCGATAGGGCGCCTCGATCACATCGGGCATATGGCAGGTGGCCGAGATGTCGGTGATGCCGATGGGCATGGCGTTGTCGAACACGTCCAGCACCTCGCCGATCAGGATGCCGGCGTCCAGCGCCACGGCCTCGCCCGGCTCCAGATAGACCTGAACCCCGTGCCTGGCCTGCAGATCGCGTACGAAGGCGATCAGATCATCGGTCTGATAGTCGGCGCGGGTGATGTGGTGCCCCCCGCCCAGGTTCAACCATTTGATCCCGCCCAGCAGCGGCGCCAGCTTCGGCTCCACCGCCGCCCAGATACGCGACAGCGGCTGGAAGTCCTGCTCGCACAGCGCATGGATATGCAGACCATCGACGCCGATCAGATGTTCGGCTGTCAGTTGCGAAACCGGGAAGCCAAGGCGCGAACAGGGCTGGGCGGGGTCGTATTTGGCGACCTCGCCTTCGGAATGTTCAGGGTTCAGCCGCAGGCCGATCTCGAACACCTGCCCTTCAGCCCGCGCCTTGGCGATCAGATCGGCGAAACGGGCGATCTGGGCCGGGTTGTTGAAAATGACGTGGTCCGACAGCCGCAGGATCTCGGGCAGGTCCTGCGCCGTATAGGCCGGCGAATAGGTCGTCAGTTCGCCCTTGTAGAACTCGCGCGCCAGCCGCGCCTCCCACAGGCCCGAGGCGCAGACCCCGTCGAGGTATTCGCCGACCACATCGGCCAGCGACCACATCGAAAACGCCTTCAGCGCCAGAAGCACGCGCGTCTCCGCTCCGTCACGCACGCCCTTCAGCACGGACAGATTGCGACGGATGGCCGCCTCGTCCACCACGAAGGCGGGCGAGGCGACGCGGTTCAGGTCGAAATGCGCAAAGGCGCCCGGATCGCCGGCCTGGGTCTGCATTCAGTCGGTCCGATCAGAAATCCAGAGGGGCGTCCAGGTCCTGAACCTTCCACGGCAGGCCGTGCTTGTTCAGCATGTCCATGAAGGGATCGGGGTCCAGCTGCTCCATGTTGAACACGCCGTCGCCCTTCCACTGGCCGGTCACCATCAGGGCCGCGCCGATCATGGCCGGCACGCCGGTGGTGTAGCTGACGGCCTGGTTGCCGGTCTCGGCATAGGCCTCTTCGTGGTCGCAGATATTGTTGACGTAGACCGTCTTCTTGACCCCGTCCTTCAGGCCGGTGGCGATGACGCCGATGTTGGTCTTGCCCTTGGTGATCGGACCCAGCGAGGCCGGCTCGGGCAGCAGGGCCTTCAAGAACTCGATCGGAATGATCTCGCGGCCCTGGAACTGCATCGGCTCGATCGAGGTCATGCCGATGTTTTCCAGCACTTCGAGGTGCTTCAGATAGCTGTCGCCGAACGTCATCCAGAAGCGGATGCGCTTGATCTCGGGATAGAACTTCGCCAGCGATTCCAGCTCCTCATGGTACATGAGGTACATGTTCTTGGGACCCACGCCTTCGAAGTCGAAGGTCTGTTTGTGGCTCAGCGCCGGGCCTTCGACCCACTGGCCGTTCTCCCAGTGACGCGAGTTCGCCGTCACTTCGCGCAGGTTGATCTCGGGGTTGAAGTTGGTCGCGAAGGGCAAGCCGGTGTCGCCGCCGTTGCAGTCCAGGATGTCCAGCGTCTCGATGGAATCCAGCAGGTGCTTCTTGATGTAGGTGGTGAAGACCGAGGTCACGCCGGGGTCGAAGCCCGAACCCAGCAGCGCCATCAGGCCGGCGTCCTTGAAACGGTCCTGATAGGCCCACTGCCACTTGTATTCGAACTTGGCCTCGTCGCGCGGCTCGTAGTTGGCGGTGTCTAGATAGTCGACGCCGGCGGCCAGGCAGGCGTCCATGATCGACAGGTCCTGATAGGGCAGGGCCAGGTTCACGACCAGTTCGGGCTGCACCTTCTGGATCAGCGCGGTGGTCGCCGCCACGTCGTCGGCGTCGATGGCCGCCGTGTCGATATCGACGCCGAAGCGCGACTTCACGGACTGGGCGATCGCATCGCACTTGGACTTGGTGCGGCTCGCCAGGGTGATATGCGAGAAGAGGTCCGCGTTCATCGCCATCTTGTGGACGGCCACCGAACTGACGCCGCCTGCGCCGATAACCAGCACCTTGCTCATCTGTGCTTCTCCCGAAGTCTGAAACCCTGGCGACAACGCCGCCCCTATAAAGGGCGCGGCTCTTAGCACGATGATGACAATCCGCTAAATCCCTGCGCCGATATTGGCTCTTATAGCGTGACCGGATCGCTCCGGTTGCCTTTGTGCGGTTTTTCCGCCATAAGCCGCCGCTTCCGACGCAAGTGAACCTGCGTCTCCACCGGGACGACAGCTTTTTTGTCGTGCTAACGCGCTCCGCGCTACTTGAGCACAGCCCACTCGGGCTCAAGTAGGCCGCAAGGCCGATAGCCCGCAAAAGAGAACGAGCCCGGCGAGAACCCTCCGCCGACGTGATCGTCGCCGGGGGCCGTTGTCGTATGGAGCCGTTTCACCCGTCGCTATGAGGTAGTGAATGTTCGAGGCTCTGAACGAGCGGCTGACAGGCGTCTTCGACCGGATCACCGGGCGCGGCGCCCTGTCCGAAAAGGATGTCGCCGAGGCGATGCGCGAAGTGCGCGTGGCCCTGCTCGAGGCCGACGTCGCCCTTCCGGTCGTCAAGGAATTCATCGCCTTCGCCACCGAGCGCGCGACGGGCGAAGAGGTTATCCGTTCGGTCAAGCCGGCCGATCAGGTGGTCAAGATCGTCTATGACGGCCTGATCGAGATGCTGGGCGGCGAAGAGCCGGTCCCGCTGAACACCAACGCCAACCCGCCCGCCGTTGTGCTGATGGCCGGCCTTCAGGGCTCGGGCAAGACCACGACCTCGGCCAAGCTGGCGCTGCGCCTGACCAAGTTCGATCGCAAGAAGGTCATGATGGCCTCGCTGGACACGCGTCGTCCGGCTGCGATGGAGCAGCTGGCGACCCTGGGCAAGCAGATCGAGGTCGCCACCCTGCCGATCGTGGCGGGCGAAAGCGCGGTCCAGATCACGCGCCGGGCGCTGCAATCGGCGAAACTCCAGGGCTTCGATGTCCTGATCCTTGACACCGCCGGCCGCATCACCCTGGACGAAGGGCTGATGAACGAGGTGGCCGAGGTCGCCGACATCGCCAAGCCCGTCGAGACCCTGCTGGTCGCCGACAGCCTGACCGGCCAGGACGCGGTGCGCACCGCCAAGGCCTTCCACGAGCGCCTGCCCCTGACCGGCCTGGTCTTGACCCGCGCCGACGGCGACGGTCGCGGCGGCGCCATGCTGTCGATGCGCGCCGTCACCGGCCTGCCGATCAAATATCTGGGCGCCGGCGAAAAGGTCGATGCGCTGGACGTGTTCGACGCCCGCCGCGTCGCCGGCCGCATCCTGGGTCAGGGCGATATCGTCGCCCTGGTCGAAAAGGCCAGCCAAGATCTGGACCAGGCCAAGACCGAGAAGATGGCCCGCAAACTGGCCAAGGGTCAGTTCGATCTGGACGACCTGGCCGGCCAGCTTCAGCAGATGAAGCGGATGGGCGGGCTTCAGGGCATCATGGGCATGCTGCCCGGCGTGGCCAAGATGAAGGGTCAGATGGCCGAGAGCGGCATCGACGACCGCATGATCCTGCGTCAGGAAGCCATCATCTCCTCGATGACCAAGGCCGAGCGCAAGAAGCCCGACCTGCTGAACGCCTCGCGCAAGAAGCGCATCGCCGCCGGCGCCGGCGTCGATGTGCAGGACGTGAACCGGGTTCTGAAACAGCACCGCCAGATGGCCGATGTGGTCAAGTCGATGGCGCGCGGCGGGCCCAAGAAGATGCAGCAGATGGCCGCCATGCTGGGCGGCCTCGGCGGTGGCGGCGGCATGCCCGGCATGGGCGGCGGCCCCGACATGGCCCGCCTCAAGGCGTTGGGCGGCGGCAAGATGGCCGAACCCTCCGCCGACGATCTGAAAGCCATCCAGGACCGGCTCGCCGGACTGGGCGGCGGACAACTTCCGGGAGGTCTTCCTGGCCTGCCGGGCTTCCCTCCCAAGAAATAACGACTTCCTAGAAAGAGACCTGAAATGCTGAAGATTCGTCTGGCCCGCGGCGGCGCCAAGAAGCGCCCCTACTACCACATCGTCATCGCCGACTCGCACTCGCCGCGTGACGGCAAGTTCATCGAGAAGGTCGGCAGCTACAACCCGATGCTGCCCAAGGACGGCGCCACCCCGCGCGTCGCCCTGAAGGTCGAGCGCATCGCCGAATGGCTCGGCAAGGGCGCCCAGCCGACCGACCGCGTCGCCCGCTTCCTGTCGCAGGACGAGACCCTGGGCCAGAAGGTCAAGTGGACGCAGTCGAACAACCCGAACAAGGGCGCTCCGGGCAAGAAGGCCCAGGAACGCGCCGCCGAGCGCGCCCAGCGCGAAGCCGACCGCCTGGAAGCCGAAGCCGCCGCCAAGGTCGAGGCCGCTGAAGCCGCCGCCCGCGCCAAGGAAGAGGCCGCCGCCGCCGCCGAAGCCGCCAAGAACGCTCCCGCTGCTGAAGAAGCACCTGCCGAAGAGGCCCCGGCTGCTGAAGCGACCGAGGAAAAGGCCGAAGGCTAAGCCTTTCGGTTTGACGATGATCAGGGCGGCGTCTTTCGACGCCGCCTTTTTCCATGGGTTAAGAACACGCATGACCACGGACAGCAGATTGATCCTCGTCGGCCAGGTCGGCGGCGGCTTCGGCGTGCGGGGCGAGGTGCGGGTGACCGCCTTCACCGCCGACCCCATGGCCCTGAGCGCCTACGGCCCTTTGCTGCGCGCCGACGGGACCGTGGCCCTGACCCTGACCTCGACGCGGCCCGACAAGAACGGCGTCGTCGGCCGGGCCAAGGAGATCACGACCAAGGAACAGGCTGACGCCCTGCGCGGCCTGAAGCTGCACGTCCCCCGCGACCGGTTCCCCGAGCCGGACGAGGACGAATTCTACCTCGCCGATCTGCTGGGCGTTCAGGTCCGCGACACGGCGGGCGCCGTCATGGGCACGGTGAAATCGGTCCAGAACTTTGGCGCGGACGACATGCTGGAGATCGCGCCCGCCGCCGGCGGCCCGACCTGGTATCTGCCCTTCACCAAGGAAGCGACGCCGGAACTGCATCTGGCCGACGGCTGGCTCATGGCCGTGCCGCCGACCGAGGTGGGCGAGCGTGAGCCCGACTAACACGTCGTCACCGCTCCCGTCGGTGTTGCGGATCGCCCGCACGGCGCCGACATAGGCCTATCGCAATAGCCGAGGCCGCACCCATGACCGACCTGTCCGCCTTCCCGATCACGCAACGCTGGCCGGCCCAGCATCCCGATCGCATCCAGCTGTATTCCCTGCCGACGCCGAACGGCGTGAAGGTCTCGATCATGCTGGAGGAGGTCGGCCTGGCCTATGAGCCGCACCTCGTCGACATCACCAAGAACGAGACCTGGGGGCCGGAGTTTCTGTCGCTGAACCCCAACGGCAAGATCCCCGCCATCCTCGATCCGAACGGCCCGAACGGAAAGCCGCTGGCTCTGTTCGAATCTGGCGCCATCCTGATCTATCTGGCGGAGAAGACCGGCAAACTGCTCTCGGCCGACCCGGCGACCCGCTACGAGACGATCCAGTGGGTCATGTTCCAGATGGGCGCGATCGGCCCGATGTTCGGCCAGCTGGGCTTCTTCCACCGTTTCGCCGGCAAGGACTACGAGGACAAGCGCCCGCGCGACCGCTACGTCGCTGAAAGCCGCCGCCTGCTGGGCGTGCTGGAGACGCGGCTTGCCAATGACGGGGGAGAACCCCGCGACTGGCTTGTCGGCGACTATTCAATCGCCGATGTCGCCACCCTGGGCTGGGTCCGCAACCTGATCGGCTTCTACGAAGCAGGCGAGATCGTCGGATTCGCTGACTTTGCGCGTGTCAGCGCCTGGCTTGAGCGTGGCCTGGCGCGCCCCGCCGTGCAGCGCGGCCTAGAGATTCCGGCGCGTCACTGAACCGTCGCCGCCCACGGGCATTATCTGACGGCATCAACTGGAGCGCGACCTATGGGTATCTTCTCTTCGATCTGGAACAAGATCACGGGCCACAAGCCCAAGGCGGCGCCTCAGCCGACCCCGGCGCCCAGCGCCCAACCCGCGCCGGGCGCCGCCCCCGCTCCGACGCCGGCCCTGCCGCCCGTCGATGTCGAGGCGGTGCTCAGCGATCTGGCGGCGTCCAAGGGCGGCGGCGGCAACTGGCGGACCTCGATCGTCGATCTTCTGAAGCTGCTGGACCTGGATTCCAGCCTGGCCGCCCGCAAGGAACTGGCCGAGGAACTGAACGTCCACGCCGGCGAGCACGGCTCGGCCGAACAGAACATCGCTCTGTCCAAGGCGGTCTGGAAGAAGCTGGCCGACAACGGCGGTCAGGTCCCGGCCTCGCTGCGGGATTAATCCCTCTCGCTGGATCAGGCCCGCGGTCTGATCCAGCGCATCGCGGCCAGCGCCGCAAACCCTACTACCAGACCCCAAAAGGCCGACCCGACGCCGAACAGGGTCAGGCCTGACGCCGTCGCCGCAAACGTCAACACAGACGCCTCGCGCGATCCAATCTCCGTCATCATGTTCTGCAGCGCGCCGGTCAGCGGCGCGATCAGCGCCAGACCTGTGACCGCTGCGAGCACGGCCGGCGGCATGGCGATGAACAGCCCGGCCAACGGCGCGGCGAACAGAGCCACGACCAGATAAAGGCCGCCGTAGATCACGCCCACGATCCACCGTTTGGCCAAGTCGGGGTGCGCGTCCGGCCCGGTGCAGATCGCCGCCGTGATCGCCGCCAAATTGACCCCATGCCCGCCGAAGGGTGCGATCAACAGGCTGGCGACGCCGGTCGACACGATCAATCGGTTTGCGGGGGGCGGATAGCCGGCGCTCCGCAGCACCACCAGCCCGGGCAGGTTCTGGGCCGCCAGCGTCACGAGAAACAACGGGAAGCCCAGGCTGACCGCCGCCTTCCAGTCGAAGACGGGAGCGACCGGCTCCAGATGGCCGAACAGGCCGGTCCCGGCGGGCAGGGCCACCTGCCCCCGCATCGCCAGCACCGCAAAAGCCGCCGCCAGCACGGCGGGCAAGGCCCAGGTCGGCCACAGCCGTCGAAAGATCAGGAAAACCGCGATCAAGCCGACGACCAAGGCCGTCTCGTCCGGCACGACCTTGAACAGTCTCAGCACGAAGGGCAGCAGCACCCCCGCCAGCATGGCCGAGGCGACGGCGGCCGGTATCCGCGCCGCCAGCCGCCCCAGCGCCGGGATCAGGCCGGTCAGGATCATCAGCAGGGCGGCGAAGACGAAGGCGCCGATGGCCGTCGGCCAGGACAGCCCCAGGGTCGAGGCCGCCAGCAGGGCCGCCCCCGGCGTGGACCAGGCCAGCACCACGGGGATCTTCAGCCGCCAGCTCAGCAAGGCGCCCGGCGCCCCGATGCCCAGGCACAGGGCCGTGACCATCGACCCGATCTGGCCCGCGTCCGCGCCCAAGGCTTGGCCCGCCTGGACCACCAGCGCTACCGTCCCGCCAAACCCGATCACCGTCGCCACGGCGGCGGATGACAAAGCCGAGGCGGGCAGGGCGCGCATGGAGAAGGCCGGAGCAGTCATGCCCCGGCCTTAAACCGTCGTCTCGGATGGCGGAAGGCTGGGATCCAGCCCTCCTTGATCAACCTTCGATGTCTTCCGGCAGGCCCACGGCGTGGAAGCCGGCATCGACGTGGACGACTTCGCCCGTGGTCGAACGCCCCAGGTCCGAACACAGCCACAGCGCCGCGCCCGCGACGCCCTCCATCGAGGTCTCTTCCTTGATCAGAGAGAACTGCGCCGACTTGGAGTGCAGGCCGCGCCCGCCCGAGATGCCGGCCAGCGACAGGGTGCGCATGGCGCCGGCCGAGATGGCGTTGACGCGGATGTTCTTGGGACCCAGGTCGCGCGCGATGTAGCGGGTCGCGGCTTCCAGCGCGGCCTTGGCCACGCCCATGGTGTTGTAGTTCGGAATGACCCGCTCGGACCCCAGATAGGTTAGGGTGATCAGGCTGCCGCCGTTCGGCATCAGCTTGGCCGCGCGACGCGAGACGTCCACGAAGCTGAAGGCCGAGATGTTCATGGCCAGAAGGAAGCTGTCGCGCGTGGTGTTGTCCACGAAGCTGCCCTTCAACTCATCCTTGTTGGCGAAGGCCACCGAATGGACGACGAAGTCGATCGTGCCGAAGGTCTTCTCCAGTTCGGCGAAGGCCGCGTCCATCGAGGCGTCGTCAGTGACGTCGGCCAAGATCAGCAGCTTGGCGCCGACGCTTTCGGCCAGGGGACGCACGCGGCGCTCCAGGCTCTCGCCCAGATAGGTGAAGGCCAGCTCGGCGCCCTGGGCGGCCAGCTGCGAGGCGATGCCCCAGGCGATGGAGCTGGAGTTGGCCACGCCCATGATCAGGCCCTTCTTGCCTCTCATGAGGTCGCCGGTCGGCATGTCCCAGCCTTCGGAAGTCGCCATGGTTCGTCTCCTGATGATTTGCGCGGAGGGTTAGCAGGGGCGGGCATAAACCGGAACCCCCGCCGCCTTCCCTAGCGTCAGAGGAGGCCCGCGATCGCCTCGCGCGCCGCATCGCCCAGATCGGGGCGTTTCAGGGCCAGGGCGACGTTGGCGCGCAGCAGGCCGATCTTGTCGCCGCAGTCGTGTGTGACGCCCGCATATTCGACGGCGGTGAAGCTCTGGTCCGCCATCAGTCGCGCCATGGCGTCGGTCAGTTGAATCTCGCCGCCCGCACCCTTTTCCTGCGTCGCCAACAGGTCGAAGATTTCCGGCTGCAGGATGTAACGGCCCGAGATCGACAGGTTGGACGGCGCGGTTCCGGCGGCGGGCTTTTCGACCATGCCCTTCATGACGATGCGCGAACCGTCGCGGCTGACCGGATCGACGATGCCGTATTTGTGGGTCTGATCCTCGGGGACGGATTCCACGCCGATGATGTTGCCGCCGGTTTCGGCATAGACCTCGGCCAGCTGCTTCAGGGCGCCGGGCTGAGAATCCACGATGACGTCGGGCAGGATGACGGCGAACGGCTCGTGGCCGATGATGTCGCGCGCGCACCAGACGGCGTGGCCCAGGCCCTTGGGCTGCATCTGACGGGTGAAGCTCATCTCCCCGGCCGAGGCCAGTTCGGCGTTCATCATCTCCAGGATGTCGGTCTTGCCCTTGGCCTGAAGCTGGGCTTCCAGTTCGATCTGGTGATCGAAATAGTCCTCGATGGCGCCCTTGGAGCGGCCGGTGACGAAGACGATGTGCTCGATCCCGGCTTCGCGCGCTTCTTCGACGATGTAGGACAGGATCGGCCGGTCGACGACGTTCAGCAGTTCCTTGGGGGTCGTCTTGGTTCCGGGCAGGACTCGGGTGCCGAGGCCCGCGACGGGCAATACGGCCTTGCGCAGGCGCGCGGGCGTGGTGGTCATCAAATCATCCTGACAGCTATCCCGCCCCTTCTACGGCCTCGTGCGCTTCAGTTGAAGCGCTTCGCGCTTCAACGGGGCGAACCGGTGAAAGAAGGGGCGGAACGGCGGTCGGGTTCCGCCCTATTTGGCGGGGCGGGCCATCGGCGTCATGGCGGCGATTGTCGCGCGCTGGGCCAGCAGTTGGTCTTCCGGCAGCGGGATCAGGCCGCGGTCGGCCAGATAGCCGCCCTTGCCGGCGGCGCCTTCCGACAGGAACTCCTGCACGAACTGCTGCAGGCCCGGAATGACGCCGATATGGGCCTTCTTCACATAGATGTAGAGGCTGCGCGACAGCGGGTATTCACCGCTGGCGATGGTGTCGGCGGTCGGGGCGACGCCGTCGATGGTTTCGGCCTTCACCGTGTCCAGGTTCTGCTCCAGGAACGAATAGCCGAACACGCCCAGCGAACCCGGCGTGCGGGTCAGGGTCTGGACGATGGCGTTGTCGTTCTCGCCGGAATCGATCCAGGCGCCGTCCTCGCGCAGGGTGTGGGCGATGGCTTCGAACCGGTCCTTGTCGCCTTCGATCGCCTTGACCGCCGGCACCAGCTTGGCGCCCGGCGTCATGCCCAGTTCCAGGAAGGCGTCGCGCGTGCCCGAGGTGGGCGGCGGCCCATAGACCTGGATGCGCTGGTTCGGCAGGCCGGCGTTGACCTGGTTCCAGGTCTTGGCCGGATTGGCGACGAACTGACCGTTGGCGCCCGGCACTTCCTTGGCCAGGCCTTCGTACAGGTCGTTCAGTTCGAAGTTGAAGCCGTTGCCGTTACGGGCCGTGGCGATGACGATGCCGTCGAAGCCGATCTTGATCTCGACGATGTCGGTGACGCCGTTCTTGGCGCACAGGTCGAACTCGGACTGCTTCATCTGACGCGAGGCGTTGGCGATGTCCGGGGTGGTCGGTCCGACGCCCTGGCAGAAGGCCTGGATGCCGCCGCCGGTGCCCAGCGATTCGACGCGCGGCGCCGCGCCGCCCGAACCGCGCGCGAAGGTCTCGGCGACCCGCGTGGCGAAGGGGAAGACGGTCGACGAACCCGCCGCCCAGATGCCGGAGCGCGCGCCGGAGGCGGAGCCGCCCCCGCCGTTGTCGCCACAGGCCGCCAGGGCCAGAAGGGCGGCGGCCGAAGCCGCCAGTTTCAGTGTGCGGATCATCCAAGGCTCTCCCTGAGCATCGATTTCGCGATGCTTAGAGCAGAGGATTATGACAGTCCCGCGAAGGGGACCGCCGCCGCTACAGCAGGCGGCGGCGCATCACCTGCGACAGGGTGTCGATCAGGGTCACGGCGACCACGACGACGATCACGATGGCCGAGACGGCGCGGAAATCGAAGGCGTTCATGCTGTCGAACAGCACCTGGCCGATGCCGCCCGCGCCGATCAGACCCAGCACGGTCGCGGACCGGCTGTTGGATTCAAAGCGGTACAGGGCGAACGAGGTCCACAGCGGCGCGACCTGAGGCAGGACGCCCCAGACGATCTCGTGCAGCTTGCCCGCGCCGGTGGCGCGCACGCCCTCGACCGGACCCTTGTCGATCGACTCGACCGCTTCCGAGAACAGCTTGGCCAGAACTCCGGCCGTATTCAGGGTGATGGCCAGGACGCCCGCCAAAGGCCCCAGGCCCACGGCGGTCACGAACAGCAGGCCGATCACCAGGTCCGGCACCGAACGCAGCAGGTTCATGATCCAGCGCACGGGCGTCACGACCCAGACGGGCGCGATGTTGCGGGCCGCCGCCAGGCCCAGCGGAATACCCAGGATCACGGCCAGGAAGGTGCCCCACAGGGCGATCTGCACCGTCTCCCACATCTTGGCGACGAACATCTTCCAGTCGCTGAAGTCGGGACGCAGCAGGTCATGGACGAACAGCTGGGTGCTATCGTTGCCGGCGAACAGGCGCGAGATGTTCCCCAGATCGACCGCGTCGATGCTGTACAGCAGGACGGCGGCGACGCCGCCCCAGACCAGGACGTCGGCCACCCAGGCGAGGGCGGACTTCTTGGGGGCCGTCGGGATCGCGACGGCGGGAGACGCGACTGCGGTCAAGGCCGGACCTCACGCAGGCTGCGCAGGCGTTGAAGCTCGCGCTCCGCGGCGGCGGCGGCGGCCGTATCGCCCTTGGCGCGGGCCTCGCCCAGTTTCTGGTCGGCGATCATCTCGCGGATCGGGTCCAGATAGCTGTCGTCGGCGGCGGTGAAGCGGGAATATTCCAGGTCCGCCAGGACCTTGCGCTGGCGCTCGGCCTCGGCGCCTTCGCCCTGGCCATAGGTCAGGAAGAAGCTGCGGATTTTTTCCTTCAGCGCCGGATCCAGGTCCTCGCGCACGACGATGCCGCTCTCGGGGATGGGCGGCGAGGTCCAGATTTCCTCGATCTGGCCGGCCAGCTGCGGGTTCTCCTTGCGCATGAAGATGGTGTTCACGCTGTTGGAGGTCGCCACGTCGATCACGCCGGTCGCCACGCCGAAGGCGTTGGCCTGGTGGTTGGCCGAGCGCACGGTCTTGAAGCACTGGCTGGGGACTACGCCGCGCGGATTGAACAGGAAGGTCAGCGGGGCCAGGGTGCCCGACGTCGACTGGGCGTCGCCGATGCCGAAGTTGTACTTCTTGCCGCACGCCATGACCTGATCCAGCGTGATGCCCGATCCCTTCTTGACGATCAGGGTCGACTGATAGCTGTCCAGACCCTCGCGGTTGACGGTGCGGGCGATGACCTCGGCCTTGGCGCGGTCGATGGCCTCGACCTCAGGCTTGGCCGAGAACCAGCCCACCTGGGTGTGGTTGCCGCGCATGGCCTCGACCAGGACGGTGTAGTTCGAACCGAAATAGGGCTTCACCGGCACACCGATGGCCTTGGACATGTCGTCCAGCAGCGGCTGCCACAGCGGGCCGGCCGAGGCCTGGCCTTCGGCGGACAGGATCGAGAAGGTGATCTCGCTGGGCGCGCCGCCCGCAGCCTTCTTGTCCTCGCCGCCGCCGCAGGCCGCCAGGCCCAGGATCATGACGGCGGCGCCGGCCGCAGCGATCAGACGGCCAAAAGCCTTGGGGGTGGGGGAAATGCGCGACAGGCTCATGCCTTGGTCTCCCAGAACGCGTCCTCGAACTCGGGACCGTAGATTTCGATCAGGCGCTTTTGGTCCAGCGCCGTGGACGGGCCGTCATAGACGATCTTGCCGCCTTGCAGGGCGATGACGCGGTCGCAGTAGCGGATGGCGTAGTCGACCTGGTGCAGGGTGACGATCACCCCCATGCCGTCGCGCTTGTTCAGCTCGACCAGCAGTTCCATCACCTTGCGGGCGGACACCGGGTCCAGCGAGGCGACGGGTTCGTCGGCCAGAATGGCCTTGGCGCCCTGCACGATGGCGCGGGCGATGGCGCCGCGCTGCTGCTGACCGCCGGACAGGGTGTTGGCGCGCTGGGCGGCGTAGTCGCTGACGCCGACGCGGTGCAGGGCCGCCATGGCCTTGTCCTTGTCCGCCTGCGGCCACAGGCCCAGCAGGCCCTTCCATCCGGGCAGACGCCCCAGCGCCCCCAGCATGACGTTGGAGAACAGGCTCAGCCGCCCGACCAGATTGAACTGCTGGAAGATCATGCCCAGCTTGCTGCGGGCCTTGCGCACGGCGCCGGTGACCCGGCCGTCCTTCTGCACGGTCTCGCCGAACACCTGGATGGTGCCGGCGCCGGCGTCGATCGACTGCAGGCCGGTGATGGAGCGGAGCAGGGTGGACTTGCCCGAACCGGACGGACCGATCAGGGCGACCATTTCGCCGGAGGCCACGGAAATCGAGACGCCGTCCAGCGCCTTTCGCGATCCGAAGGTCTTCGACACGTCACGCGCCAGGACTAGCCCAGGGGCGGCGGCGGCTGCGGATGAACTCATGAACTCGCTAGGAGGCTATGGCGAAGGGGCGCCGCAATAAGCTGAAATCGCGCTCGGGCAAGTCCTAATCGCACGTCGGGCGCAATCTCGTCCAGACCCGAGCCGTTCAGGAGCCTTCTGCCGCACCCTTCACCCGGACGTAGTCCGCCGGAATCGGCAAGGCGGCGCGCGATCGCTCCAGCGCCTGATCGGCCATTGTCCGGACCGGCTCGGCCAGACAAGGGATCGAGGCCAGCGCCCTCAGCCCCTTTTGCAGTCTGATGGCGACCGCTACGTCGCCGGCCCCATAACGGGCGATCGGGCCGAACAGATCGTCGAGCAGATCGTCTTCGGAGACGCCCGGCATCATCAGGCGATCGCGCAGGGTCCGCTTCTCGTCTTCCGCGCCGTCTCGGGCCCAGATGTCCATCAGCCTCACGCCGGTCGACACCACCTGAATGGCCGTTCCGGGATCGTTGATACCAGGCGACAGGGCCTTAGCGGCGATCTCGCCCAGAACGATCAGGCCGAAACGCGGGTCTTGATCATAGGAGCGCGAGTCTCCGATCGCGAAGGCGGAGCAGAAGGCGTCCTGGGCCTCTTTGTCGCAGGCCGGCAGGCTGATCCGGGCGAGGACCTCGCCGCGTCGTACGAAGGCGCCGGGCGCACCGACCACCTCAACTTGGCAGTCTCGTTTCTCGGCCATGGCCTGTAGGCGATCGGGATCGACGTTCTGGACATAGCCGGTTTCCGGCGCCGTCACGTCCGCGCCGTTTTGCAGATGGCCCCCGCGCCCGCCCAGAAACGGATTGTCGCGCCGCTGTTCCAACGCCTCGCGCGCCCGGGCCTCGACCAGATCGATCATGTGACCGACCCGCGCCAGGCTGGACAGACGGTTGATCCAGGCCAGCAGGCGAAACGCCACCAGACCCACCATGGCCAAGCTGATCAGGAACAGGATCGCCCGACCGTTCTGACCGTAGTAGTGGGCATTGATCGCGGTGACGGCGACGATGGCGTAGAGGAAGGCCCCGACGAAGGTCGCCAGCGACTTCTGGGTCTCGTCATCGCTGGTCACCAGGGCCGCGACGCGCGGACTGGCCGCCGAGGATACCGACGTATAGGCCGTGACCATGGCGCCGACCGAAAAGGTCGCCACGCCCAGCAGGCTGGACGCCAGAATCGTCAGGATCGATTCCACAGACTCGCCGCCCAGGCGCTCGGCCATCTCCTGCGGCACCCATGGGGCCAGGGCGGCGGCCAGCAAGGCTGCGGCGACGCCCGCGGCGGCATAGGCCGTGGCGCGTACCCACAGCTGACGCCGCATCTTGCGCCAAAAGAACAGCCATCGATTCATCAAACCCTCCGAGCATCGCAACGGCGCAGAACGGTCAAGGTTGCCGTCGGATCGTGTCGTGGAGGGCGCAGACCGGATTTGTGACAGCCAAACCTAGGCTCCGCCACGAAAAAACCTCTTTACATGACAGTCGCGCGTCCCCATATCGCGCTCTCCGGCGGACCCCGTAGGTCCTGTCTGCGCCGCTAACGCCGGTCTGGGTTTAACAATTAGCAGGGGGTTACGTGAATTGCGCACGTATCAGCTTCCCCTGGACCTGGTCCGTGAGCGGTCCCCTGAACGCCCCGTCGCCCTCGTGCGGCCGCGTTCGGTTTCCGTAGCGGCGCGCTGGTTCCAGGATAATCTAAAGGCCGACGTCTTCTACGCTGTGAAGGCCAACCCTTCGCGCTGGGTCGTTGAGACCCTGATCGAGGCTGGCGTTCGCGGCTTCGACGTGGCGTCCATCGCCGAGATCGAGCTGGTTCGCTCGGTCAGCCATGACGTGCGCCTGGCCTTCATGCATCCGGTCAAGAGCCGCTCTGCGATCACCAAGGCCTATTTCGATCACGGCGTGCGCACCTTCTCGCTCGACTGCATCGACGAGCTGAACAAAATCCTCGACGCCACCGGCGGCGCGGACGACCTGAATCTGATCGTGCGCATGGCCGTCTCGGCCGACGGCGCCGCCTATACGCTGTCGGGCAAGTTCGGCGTGTCGTCGGATCAGGCGCCGGCCCTGCTGATGGCGACGCGCCAGGCGGTCAAGGACGGCCTGATGGGCGTCTCCTTCCACGTCGGCAGCCAGTGCATGCGCCCGACCGCCTATCAAGCCGCCATGGCCCAGGTCGGCCGGTCGATCAGCCGTGCGGGCGTGATCGTCGATATCGTCGATGTCGGCGGCGGCTTCCCGTCCGTCTATCCGGGCATGGTCCCGCCGGACATGAGCGAATACGCCGACGCCATCCATCGCGGCTTCAACGAGATGCCGGTGTCGGAAACGACCGAGCTGTGGTGCGAGCCCGGCCGGGCGCTGGTCGCCGAAAGCTCGTCGATCCTGGCCCGCGTCGATCTGCGCAAGGGCGACGCCCTTTATCTGAACGACGGCTCCTACGGCTCGCTGTTCGACGCGACCCATTCGCGCTGGCCCTTCCCGACCAAGCTGGTGCGGCCAGAAAGCGTAAATGGGGGCGAAAGCGCGGGTGAGCTGAAGGCCTTCCAGTTCTACGGGCCGACCTGCGATTCGATCGACCATATGCCGGGACCCTTCTGGCTGCCGGCCGATGTGCGCGAAGGCGACTTCATCGAGATCGGCATGCTGGGCGCCTATGGCGTGGCCATGTCGACGGGCTTCAACGGCTATGGCGAACATGACATCGCCGCAGTCGAGGACGCCCCGATGGCCTCGCTCTACGGTCTGGCCCCGCGTTCCATCCCCACCGTGCGCACCACGGCGGAAGAGAACGCCCGCAAGGTCGTGCGCCTGTCACGCCCCAAGGGTAAGGCCGGTCAGCGCAAGTCGCGCCGGAAATAGGACGCGCCATCTGACATCCGTCATCCTCGGACTTGATCCGAGGATCGGCCGCTCTGCGTCTTCCTTGCGAGGAGCGCGCGGCGGAACGTCCGACCCTCGGATCAAGTCCGAGGGTGACGGCCGAAGGTTGGGCGTCTATCGGTCCTGTCGGTCGCTCCGTCCCGGCACGTCTGCTTGTTCGACGGGCGCTCAAATCACAGGGAAACCTCCGAGATGAACGCACCCGTTTCGTCCAACGCCAAAGCCCAGTTGCTGCAGAATGTCGTCGAGCACGTCGACATCACCAGCTTCGACGCGCGCCCGATCATCGACTCGATGCGCAAGATGTCCTTCTCGTCGCGCGACACCGCCCGCGCCGCCGACATCTTCTCGATGGCCATCGAGGACAAGGACTGCTCGCCCTGGCTGATCCTGGCCGGTTCGACCTCGGCGGGCGGCTGCATGCACGTCTACCGCGACATGGTGAAGTTCGGCATGGTCGACGCCGTGGTCGCCACCGGCGCCTCGATCGTGGACATGGATTTCTTCGAAGCCCTGGGTTTCAAACACTACCAGGCGGCCGGCGAGGTGGACGACAAAGTCCTGCGCGACAACTACATCGACCGGATCTACGACACCTATATCGACGAGGAAGAGCTTCAGGCCTGCGACCACACCATCCTGGAGATCGCCAACCGGCTGGAGCCACGCGGCTATTCCAGCCGCGAGTTCATCTGGGAGATGGGCAAGTGGCTGAGCGAGGGCAATGCGAAAAAGCCCGGCTCGCTGATCCAGACCGCCTATGAAGAGGGCGTGCCGATCTTCTGCCCGGCCTTCGTCGACTCATCGGCTGGTTTCGGCCTGGTCAAGCACCAGAAGGAGCGCGCCGCCGCCGGCCAGCCCTATCTGATGCTGGACGCCATCGCCGACTTCCGCGAACTGACCGACATCAAGATCGCAGCCGGCGTCACCGGCCTGTTCATGGTCGGCGGCGGCGTGCCCAAGAACTTCGCCCAGGACACCGTCGTCTGCGCCGAAATACTCGGCGTCGAGGCCGAGATGCACCGCTATGCGGTCCAGATCACCGTCGCCGACGTGCGCGACGGCGCCTGCTCGTCCTCGACGCTGAAAGAGGCGGCCTCCTGGGGCAAGGTTCAGACCACCCACGAACAGATGGTCTTCGCCGAAGCCACCACCGTCGTCCCCCTGATCGGCTCCGACGCCTACCACCGCGGCGCCTGGAAGGCCCGCGATAAGCGCCGCTGGAACACGTTGTTCGAGAAGGGCTGAACAAAGAAAAAGGCCGGTGGATTGCTCCGCCGGCCTTTTGTCTGTCAGTCCACCCTTGAAATCAGGCGGCGCAGGCCTCGAAGCCGGCCTTCAGCGCGGCTTCGTCCAGATCGCGGCCGATGAAGACCGCGCGGCTCCAGCGGCGTTCGGCGGCGCCCCATTCGCGTTGCAGGTCGCCCTCAAGGATCATGTGCACGGCCTGGAAGACCAGGCGGCGGTTCTCGCCCTTGACGTCGATGATGCCCTTGGCGCGCAGGATGTCCTGGCCCTGTTCGCCCAGCAGCCGGTCCAGCCAGGCGGTGAACTTGGCTCCGTCCAGCGGCCGGTCCAAGGACAGGGAGATGCCCTTGATGTCGTCCTGGTGTGCGTGACCGCGCGCACCGTGAGCATGATCATGGTCGTGCCCGTGGTCATGATCATGATGATGATGGTCATGACCGCAGTGTTCGTCATGCACGTGGCCGTCCGCGCCGTGCGGCGGGTTCACGAAGTCCGGCTTGACCTCGAGAATGCGCTCCAGATCAAAGGCGCCTAGGCCCAGCACCTGATCCAGCGGCACGTTGGACCGCTCGGCCCGCACGATGGGCGCCAGCGGGTTCAGCGCCCGCAGACGCGCCTCGACCGCGTCCAGTTCGTCAGCCGTCGCCAGATCGACCTTGTTCAGGATGATCCGGTCGGCGAAGGCCACCTGCTCGCGCGCCTCCTTGGAGTCGTCCAGACGCGCCATCACATGTTTGGCGTCGACCAGGGTCGTGACGCTGTCCAGCTGCGTCTTGGCCTTGACGTCCTCGTCCACGAAGAAGGTCTGGGCCACGGGACCGGGATCGGCCAGGCCCGTTGTCTCCACGATAATGGCGTCGAAAGCCGGCTTTCCCGGACGCTGGCGCTTCATCAGGCCGGCGACCACGCGGATCAGGTCGCCCCGCACCGTGCAGCAGACGCAGCCGTTGTTCATTTCGAACACGTCCTCGTCGGCGCCGACCACCAGGTCGTTGTCGATGCCGATCTCGCCGAACTCGTTGACGATGACGGCGTAGCGCTTGCCGTGATCCTCGGTCAGGATCCGGTTCAGCAGCGTCGTCTTGCCCGCACCGAGATAGCCGGTCAGGACGGTGACGGGGATCTTGGTGTTGGCGGAGGCGGTCGAGGCGGGGGCGGCGAGGGTTTCGGTCATAGGCCGCTAGATGGCGGCTGCATCGTCCGAAGGGAAGAGGGTCAGGCCTTCTTCACGAACTCGGTGCGCAGGACCAGGCCGCGCACCTTCTCCACATTGGCCTCGATCTCGTCCGGATCGCCGGTCAGGCGGATGTTCTTGACCAGCGTCCCGCGCTTCAGCGTCACCCCGCCCGATCCCTTGACCTTCAGGTCCTTGATCAGGGTCACGCTGTCGCCGTCGGCCAGGATATTGCCGTTGGAGTCTTTGGTCACGTCATCGGTCATGGCCAAGCTTCTAGCCCCCGTCTTCGGGAATATCCATACGCCCTGTGCGGGATTTCGCGGTCAGGCTTCGGGGACGTTTTCTTCCAGCTCGTCCAGCCACACCCGCGCATTGCCGTCCGACGGCGCGCGCCAGTCGCCGCGCGGCGACAGCGATCCGCCGGTGACGACCTTGGGCCCGTTCGGCAGGGCCGAGCGCTTGAACTGGGCGGTCTGGAAGAAGCGGATCAGGAACTTCCTCAACCAGCCCTTGATCGTCGCCAGATCGTATTCGACCTTTTCGTCGTCCGGCGTATTCGCCGGCCAATGCCCTGCGCCCGCATCGCCCCAGGCCTGGTGCGCCAGGAAGGCGACCTTGGACGGCGCCATCCCGAACCGGCTGATGTAGAACAGGAAGAAGTCGTTCAACGCATAGGGGCCGACCGTGCCTTCCGTCGACTGGATCACCCCGTCCTTGGCGGGCACCAGTTCGGGCGAAATCTCGGTGTCCAGGATGGCGTGCAGCGTCTCGCGCGCGCCCGCGCCGATCAGGTCTCCCGCCGCCACCCAGCGGATCAGGTGCCGGATCAACGTCTTCGCCACCCCGCCGTTGACGTTGTAATGGCTCATATGGTCGCCGACGCCGTATGTGGCCCAACCCAGCGCCAGTTCCGACAGGTCCCCGGTCCCCAGCACGAAGGCTTTGTGCTGATTGGCCAGTCGGAACAGATAGTCGGTCCTCAGACCCGCCTGCACGTTCTCAAAGGTGATATCGTGCACCGGCTGACCCTCGGCATAGGGGTGGCCGATGTCCTTGAACATCTGTTCAGCGGCGGGGCGGATGTCGATCTCGGCCCCTGTGACGCCCAACGCCTTCATCAGCGCCCAGGCGTTGGACTTGGTCCCGTCCGAGGTCGCGAACCCCGGCATGGTGAAGCCCAGGATATTGGTCCGCGGCAGATCCAGCCGGTCGAAGGCGCGGCACGCGACCAGCAGGGCCTGGGTCGAGTCCAACCCGCCGGACACGCCGATCACCAGCGACTTGGCGCCTGTGGCCGTCATCCGGCGCATCAGCCCCTGCACCTGGATGTTGAACGCCTCGTAGCAGTCCTGATCCAGCCGCCCGGCGTCGTCCGGCACGAAGGGGAACCGGTCCAGCGGCCGGATTATTCCTCCCCCGATGGGGGA
>AMYY01000040.1 GCA_000335735.1 alpha proteobacterium L41A
TCCGGCCGATCAGCGCCCGCCGGCCCTCAGCCAGGCGTCGCGCGCGGGGATCAGCCTCGCCGGCGCCAGGCCTCTCAGCGACTTGGCCCCGGTCTGCCTCAGCCCGGCCTCCTGCCCGCGCTGCCAGACGACGGTGGCGGGATAGGCGACGCCCGCAGCCACATCGACCACCACCACCTCGCGCGGCAAGGCCCCGCCCCGGTCCAGCCGCAGCTTCATCCCCGCGTCCGACAGATCGACGATCAGACACGCCGTCTCCAGGCCGGGCGCGCAGACGACGCCGCGCGCGTTAGCGGGCCGGCGGGCGCTCATACGACGGTCGACCGCTAAGGCGGGCTTGGATCCGAACAGGCTCATGGTCCGATAACGCACAGATGCCGCTCAGGCGCCAAGCCCGCCTTCAAGGCTGCGAACGCCGCGCTCCCGGTCCAGGGCGATGATCAGGTCTGCCTCCACGCCGCCCGTCATCATATGCCGGCTCAGGCGCTCATAATGCTGGATGAAGACAGCCAAAGCCGCGCGTCGCTCGAGCGATACGGCGTCCTGTCCCCTTAGCCCCGCCTCCTGCTCGCAGCGCCAGTCCAGCACGACATCGAACCCCGGCGCCTTCAGAAAGATCAGGGCGTCCAGCCGCGCGCGCAGGCGGGCGTAAGCCTGGCCCAGCGCGTCATTGACCGCCCTGCGCCATTCGGCTTCGACATCCTGTCGGGCTTCCAGGGCGTTGATCGGCGCAACCAGGTCCCCCTCGGCCTGCGGCGTCGCGCCCAGGCACCATCCCTCCAGCACGATGACCTGCGGCCGACCCTTCACGACAGGCCAGTCCGCCTCGGGCGCGCGGTCGTCGGCCAACTTGTCGAAACGCGGCAGAGGCGTAAGGTCGTCCGGCTCCGCCCCCTGCAACCGATCCAGCAGACGGTTCAGAAGCCCCAGGTCATGCGTCCCCGGCGGCCCGCGCGTGGCGAACAGCGGATGCGCCCGCGCCGCCATCGCGACCCGCTCCGCCTGGGTCAGATAGACGTCGTCTAGCGACAGGCTCGCGCCGCCGAACCGCTCGGCGATGGCCTTGGCCAGTGTGGATTTTCCCGACCCTTGCGATCCCGCAATCCCCAGGATCGGCGGCGGACCGTCCCGGCCCATCGCCTCGATGCGCTGGTCGATCCATCGGCCGATCCTGTCGATCAGCCGCGCGTCGATCATGTCAGTGCTGGTTTTCCGGCAACCGCACGATCAGGCCGTTCAGCGCGTCCGACACCCGGATCTGGCACGACAGGCGGCTGTTCGGCTCGACCTCTTCGGCGAAGTCCAGCATCGACTCTTCCATCGCCGACGGCTTGCCCGTCGCCTCGCGCCAGGCGTCGTCCACATAGACATGGCAGGTCGCGCAGGCGCAGGCCCCGCCGCAGTCCGCGTCGATCCCCGGCACATTGTTGCGGATCGCGCCTTCCATGACGCTCAGCCCCGGCTTCACGTCGACGACGTGCTCGGTTCCGTCATGCTCGATATAGGTGATGCTGGCCATGGCCCGCTCATATCAAGCCGGACCGCTCGCGCAAGGGCGTTGCTGGCCCCGGAGGACGATGCAGACCGAGAAACGCAGCTCAGGCCGCCGTCTCGGAGCGATCATCGTCGGATGGCGCCTCGGGCGCCGGGAGCAGGAGCCGGAAAGTGGTTCCCACGCCGATCCGGGTCTCATAGTCCAGAACGGCGCCCATCGAGGTCGCCAGCCGCCTGGCCAGCGCCAGTCCCAGACCCGCGCCGTCGACGCTGCGGGTGGCGGAATCGTCGCCCTGACTGAACGGGGTGAACAGCTTCGTCTGAACGGCTTCGGACATCCCTGGCCCGGTGTCGGCCACCCCGAAGATCAGGCCTTCTGACGACGGCTCGAGCGTCAGCCGCACCTCGCCCGCGCGCGTAAACTGAATGGCATTGTCGATCAGGGCCGTCAGCACCTTCGATACGCGTCCCGCGTCGCCGAGCCGCAAGCCCGTCGGCTGATAGGTCTCCGTGATCGCCAATCCCTTGGCCTCCGCCTTGGCCCGCAGGCCGGCAGCGGCCTTTGCGAACACCGACGCAGGATCAAACGGCCGCCTTTCCGGCTCGGCCAGGGCGTCATCGATGTGCGCCATCTCCAGGATGCGTTCGATCATGACGAGCAGATGCTCGCCCGACTCCTTGATCACGCCGATCTGCCCCCGTTGCGCGGCGCTGAGATCGCTCATCAGAACCACCTCGGACATGCCGAGTACGCCGTTCAGGGGCGTGCGCAACTCGTGGCTCATATTGGCCAGGAACCGCGACTTGGCCAGATTGGCGGCGTCGGCGGCCTTTAAGGCTTCGCTGAGCGCCCGTTCGCTGTCGCTGAGCCGCTGGACATTGGCGGCCACGCGCCGCCACATCAGCGCCGCCGCGATCAGGAACATGACCAGCAGACCGGCGAACACTGGCAGCAGCGTCCCGAGAATGTGCCGTCCCGGTCTCTCGGGCGCCCAGATCAATCCGGCGATGGGCGTGCCATCCTGCCCTTTGAGAGAAAAGAAGTGGCGCTCATCCGGCGTCGTCAAGCGGGCGTCATGCAGCCCAAGGTCCATGTGCAGCGAGCTGATGAAGGCGCTGATCGGCTTGGCGGACACCACGATGGTGTCACGCGGCGGGCGGGCGACGGGTTCCAAATCCTCCGGCACGACGGTCGCGACGCCGACCAGATAAAGCATGTCGCCGGCCCTTATGATGGAGGATCCCCGCGAAACGGCCTTGAAGCCGATGGCCTCGCGCCGCGCAGGCGTCAGCGAGGCCCGTCGAACGTCGGCCGCCAGATCCTGCACCGCCGCGATCAAGGCGGCCTCGCTCGCCGCATCGACCGTCTTGCCGCCGCGTGACGCCAGCATCAGCCGGCCGTCGCCTGCAAAGACGAGCGTGACGGCATGACCCATATACTGCGCGTAATATTCGCCGAAGTTGCTCTGCATCCACGACGTATCCTCGCGCGCCACCGCATCGACGGCGTCGTTCCAGATCGTCGCCGAGACGATGTCATCACCGATGACATCGAGCATGCGCTCCAGACGACGCTCCACCATCGTCTGTTCATGGACGGCCGCGCGCTCGTCGATGGCGCGACTGACCAGAAGCATGGCGATCGTCATGCCCAGGCACACGACGACGAGAACCGTCGCCGCGACAGCCTTCAACCAACGCATCTCATGCGCTTGTGCGAAGGGCGGCATCTTGGTCAACGGCCAAACCTCCCCGAAGGCCCTGAACAGAGAAAGCCATTAGAACAGAAATACTTCCGATATATTTAACCTCTGACACGGCACATTCCCCTACAAGCGCAGGGGGACTTTATGGGCCGCTTCTTTCTCACCGTCCTTGGTCTCGCGTCGGCGTTTCCGGTTGCCGCTTTGGCTCAGGAAACGGCCCACCCATGGCGTCTTGAGGCGGCCGTCGGCGGCTTCAGCGACTATCGGTATCGTGGGCTGAGCCTGTCTGAAGACAAGCCGGCGCTGCAGGCCGGCGTGACCCTGTCCCAGGCGTCAGGACTCTATGCCGACGTCTATCTGTCCAGCATCGCAGCCTATGGAGGCGATGAGGAGGACGAGGGTTCAAGGCTGGAGGCGACCCTGAGCGTCGGATGGGCGGGGTCCTGGCTCGGCCTGGACTGGGACGCGGCCCTGTCCGCCTATCGCTATCCCGGCGGACACGAGGTCGACTATGTCGAGGCGCCCATCCAGGTCAGCCGCAGCTTCGGCGCCGCGACGGCGACCGTGGGATACGCCTACGCCCCGTCGCAGGCCGCCCTGGGAGACGAGGACAATCACTACGGCTGGGCGGGAATCGATTACGGACCCGACGACTGGCCCGTCAGTGTCAGCCTGTCGGTCGGCCGCGAGCAGGGTGCCTATGCGCCGGACGGCAAGACGGACTGGCGGATCGGCGGCTTCCTGCCCGTGGGCAAACTCACCGCCGGTCTGGAATGGGTCGACAGCGACAGGGACGACGGCGCCCTGGTCGCCAGTCTGTTCGCCCACTTCTGACGCCGGCCGACACGCCCGCCGTCCCTCGGATCTGAAGGACCGGCGAGCGTTGAAAACCTGGCCTCAGGCCGCCTTCTTGCGGCTCGGCGCGACCATCAGCTTCTTGGTCTCGGCGATGGCCTTGGCCGGGTTCAGGCCCTTGGGGCAGACCTGGGCGCAGTTCATGATCGTGTGGCAGCGATACAGTTTGAACGGGTCTTCCAGGTCGTCCAGGCGCTTCTGGGTCGCGTCGTCGCGGCTGTCGGAAATCCAGCGATAGGATTGCAGCAGCGCCGCCGGGCCCAGGTACTCTTCCTGGTTCCACCAGTAGCTGGGGCAGGATGTTGAGCAGCAGGCGCACAGGATGCACTCGTACAGGCCGTCCAGCTTCTCGCGCTCGGCCGGGGTCTGCAGACGTTCCTTCTCGGGGTCCGGTTCGTCCGATTGAAGATACGGCTGGATCGAGTCGTACTGGGCGTAGAACAGGCTCAGGTCCGTCACCAGGTCCTTGACCACCGGTTGGTGGGGCAGGGGGGAGATGGTGATGTTGCTGGACGCGCATTCGTCCCAGCCCTTGGTGCAGGCCAGGGCGTTGCGCCCGTCGATGTTCATCGAGCACGAGCCGCAGATGCCCTCGCGGCACGAGCGCCGGAACGACAGGGTCGGATCGATGGTGTTCTTGATGTGGATCAGGGCGTCCAGCAACATCGGGCCGTGGTCGCCGGTCGGCACCTCATAGGTGTCCCAGCGCGGATCGGCGTCGGTTTCCGGATCGTAGCGATAGACCTTGTAGGTCTTCACGTCCTTGGAGCCCGGCGCGGCCTTGTGGACCTTGCCGGTCGTCGGCTTGGAGCCTCTGGGGAGAGTCAGCTGGACCATCTTAGTAAACCCGCGCCTTCGGTTCGATATACGCGATGTCGTCGGACATGGTGTAGTTGTGGACCGGACGATAATCGATCTGGACCTGCTCGCCCGGACGCTTCCACGCCAGGGTGTGCTTCATCCAGTTCACGTCGTCGCGATCGGGATAGTCCTCGCGGGCGTGGGCGCCGCGCGATTCCGTGCGGTTCAGGCCGCCCTCGATCGTCACCATCGCCTGGGCGATCAGGTTGTCGTACTCCAGCGTCTCGACCAGGTCCGTATTCCAGATCAGGCCGCGATCGGTGGTCTTAATGTCGGCGCCGGCCGCCTCGATGGCGCGCAGCTTGTCGGTGCCCTGTTGCAGGGTCTCGCCGGTGCGGAACACCGCCGCATCGGCCTGCATCGCGCGCTGCATCGACAGACGCAGCTCGGCGGTCGGGGTTGAGCCGTCGGCGTAGCGGAAGCGGTCCAGGCGGGCCAGGTGCTGGTCGGTCTGGGCCTTGGAGGCCGACGGCACGGCCGAGGCCTTGTCGACGACTTCACCGCAGCGCAGGCCGACGGCGCGGCCGAACACCACGAGGTCGGTCAGGGAGTTGGAGCCCAGACGGTTGGCGCCGTGCACTGAAACGCACGCCGCCTCGCCCACGGCCATCAGGCCCGGAACCACGCTGTCGGGGTTGCCGTCGCGCAGCGTCAGGACTTCGCCGTGATAGTTCGTGGGGATGCCGCCCATGTTGTAGTGGACGGTCGGCAGGACCGGGATCGGCTCCTTGGTCACATCCACGCCGGCGAAGATCTTGGCGCTTTCGGAAATGCCCGGCAGGCGCTGGTGCAGGATCTTCGGATCCAGATGATCCAGGTGCAGGAAGATGTGGTCCTTGTTCGGACCCACGCCGCGCCCTTCGCGGATTTCGATGGTCATGGAGCGCGAGACCATGTCGCGCGGGGCCAGGTCCTTCACGGTCGGCGCATAGCGCTCCATGAAGCGCTCGCCTTCCGAGTTGGTCAGATAGCCGCCCTCGCCGCGTGCGCCCTCGGTGATCAGGCAGCCGGCGCCATAGATGCCGGTCGGGTGGAACTGCACGAACTCCATGTCCTGCAACGGCAGGCCGGCGCGCAGCACCATCGCATTGCCGTCGCCGGTGCAGGTGTGAGCCGAGGTGGCGCTGAAATAGGCGCGACCGTATCCGCCGGTCGCCAGAACCACCATCTTGGCGCGGAACTGGTGAAGCTGACCGTTGTCCAGTTGCAGCGCCGTCACGCCGGTGCAGGCGCCGTCCTGCATGATCAGGTCCAGCGCGAAATATTCGACGAAGAACTTCACCTCACGGCGCACCGACTGGCCGTACAGGGTGTGCAGGATGGCGTGGCCGGTCCGGTCGGCGGCGGCGCAGGTGCGCTGCACCGGGCCTTCGCCGAAGTTGCGGGTCATGCCGCCGAAGGCGCGCTGATAGATCTTGCCTTCTTCGGTGCGGCTGAACGGCACGCCCCAGTGTTCCAGCTCATAGACGGCCTTGGGCGCGTTACGGACCAGATATTCGATCGAGTCCTGGTCGCCCAGCCAGTCCGACCCCTTGACGGTGTCGTACATGTGCCACTGCCAGCTGTCCTCGCCCATGTTGCCGAGCGAAGCGGAGATGCCGCCTTGGGCCGCGACGGTGTGTGAGCGGGTGGGGAAGACCTTGGTCACGCAAGCGACCTTCAGCCCCTGCTGGGCGGCGCCGAGCGCGGCGCGAAGGCCCGAGCCCCCGGCGCCGACGACGACGACGTCGTATTCGTGATCGATCAGTTCGTAAGCGGCCATCAGTAAATCAGGCTCCGAAACCGGCGGGCAGCGGCGCCGAACCCAGCGCCAGCCGCACGATGAAGAAGACGCTGGCGGCGGCCAGCACCAAGAAGACGACGTTCAGCAGGAGGACCAGAAGGCCGCGCGATCCGACGTTGGGCACGTAGTCTTCCAGAATGACTTTCCAGGCCAGGCTTACGTAGCCGAAGAAGATCACCGCGGTGATCGCCATCAGGGCGGCGTTCAGCGGATTGGCGAACCACGCCATCGCCGCGTCATAGCCGGCCCCCGCCAGGGTGAAGCCGGTCGAGGCGACCCACAGGCCCAGCGGCAGCAGGGCCACCAGCAGGATGCGCTCGATCAGCCATTCGCCGGCGCCGTGGCGCTCGGAAACCTTGACGTTGTTCTTGAACTTTGCGGCGCCGCTCACAGCGAAACCCTCCCCGTGGCGAACAGGACGACCCAGAACAGCACGGCCAGCGGGATCGGCCCCCACACGGCGATGTTCGACAGGGCGGTCGCCGACTTCACCGTCAGCCCGTTGCCGGTGTCGTTATAGGTGTGGCGCGCGCCGTTCAGGATGAAGGAGAACAGCACCACCGTCAGACCGAAGAAGACCAGCAGGCCCAGCGGCGATCCAGCCAGGTCGAGCGCGCTCTGGAACGCCTCGGGCCCGAACGCCAGCGCGCCCAGCCAGGCCAGGACGAACAGCACTCCGACCGTCGCGGCGATGATCGTCGCGCGGAACAGGATCGAGGCCGTCATGGTGACGTGCCAGCGCCAGACGCCCATGTGGGGCGACAGCGGCGCGATATGTCCGTTCGGTTGAGTGACGAAGCGACCCGTCCGGTCGCTTGAGGCGCCACCCGGCGTCGGGTTGGGCTGGTTCATGCGAATGGTTCTCAAAAGCGAATGAATTCAATCGCCGTGTGCGGTTGCGAAGGCTTTTGTGACCCCGTGGGGCCGGTGTCAACGCACAGACCTTCCAGATCGACGGATTGCCCGGCTTATACGTCCGTCTGCGACGATGGATCGTCGGGGGCTCGGGCTCGCCACCGCTGATCCGCCACCCTATATGTAGCGAATGACCCAGCCCCGTTCCGTCCTTCGCCTGCACCCCGCCCATCGCGACGACATCGGCGACCTGACAATCCGCCGTCCGGTGCCCGGCCCCGGCCTGGACCAGATCGATCCCTTCCTGTTCCTGAACCACCACGGCCCCCAGACCTATGCGCCGGGCAACGCCGGCCTACCGTTCGGCCCGCACCCGCACCGGGGCTTCGAGACCGTCACCTTCATCCTGGACGGCGAGTTGGCGCACAACGATTCCGGCGGCGGCGAGAGCATCATCAAGGCGGGCGGCATCCAGTGGATGACCGCCGGCTCCGGCCTGATCCACGCCGAATTGTCTCCGGCCGCCTTCAAGCGCGACGGCGGGCCGATGGAAATCCTGCAGCTTTGGGTGAACCTGCCGTCGCGGCTGAAGATGACAAAGCCGGACTATTTCGGCCTGCAGAAGTCCGACATCCCGACCTTCACCACCGAGAACGGCGTCACGGTCGAGCCGGTCTCCGGCGACTGGCTGGGCGTCAAGGCGCCGATCCAGTCCCTGATCGACATCCATCTGGCCGTCGTGCGCCTGCCCGCCGGCGCGACGTTCGAGACGCCCGTCGCCCGCGGCCGCAACGTCTTCCTCTATAGCGTCAAGGGCGAGATCGCCGTCGCCGGAACGCCCGTGCCCCAATGGAACCTCGCCGCCCTGTCCGACGGCGATGTGGTCCAGATCACGGCGACCACCCACGCCGTCGTCCTGCTAGGCCACGCCGATCCTATCGGCGAGCCGGTCTTCAGCCACGGCCCCTTCGTCATGAACACCCGCGACGAGATCATTCAGGCGATCCAAGACTACCAGTCCGGCAAGTTCGGCCCGCCACCGAGGGTGTGAGGAAAAAAGAAGGGCGGTTCATCGAACCGCCCTCCCAGATCAGTAAGGCCAGTCAGGCGGCAGATACGGCCCCATACCTGTGCAGACGTACGAAGGCGTTTCGTCGTAGTGGGCGGTCGGAATGTAGGGCTTGAGAACATAGACGTTATTGCCGCTCCCGCCACATCTGTCCCATGCATGACCGAGCACCTCAGTCTTCGCCTCATCGGCATAGTAGACATAGGAGTAGGCGACGAGGCTGGGATCCCAGGAGCTCTGAACGAGAGCCTCAGCAGGGCCGAAGGTCACCGTGGCGGCGGCCGTCGCCGCGATCGCCAGCGCGAGGTTTCGAACGCGTATCATTTCAGTCCTCCTCAAGAGGCGCGAAATTGCGCGCCTTAAAGGTGCGCATTTATCAACCCCAAGTTCAAGACCTGATCGCGCTTATGAACGCATACGCAATGACGCAGGCGAACGTCCTGACGCGGCGCCCAGATGATGCGCTCCCCGCGAAAACCCTATATGAGGCCGGTTCCTAGCGACCGCCCCAGCCGAAGACACGCCGAATGCCCAGCCTGAACGAGATCCGCGCCACCTACCTCGACTATTTCGCGGCGGACGGCCACGCCAAGGTCCATTCGGCCCCGCTGGTGCCGCAGAACGATCCGTCGCTGCTCTTCGTCAACGCGGGCATGGTGCCGTTCAAGGACTATTTCACCGGCGCCGCCAAGCCGCCCTATTCGCGCGCGACCAGCTCGCAGAAATGCGTGCGCGCCGGGGGCAAGCACAACGATCTGGACAACGTCGGCTATACCGCCCGCCACCTGACCTTCTTCGAGATGCTGGGCAACTTCTCGTTCGGCGACTACTTCAAGGAACACGCCATCGAGAAGGCGTGGAACCTGGTCACCCAGGACTTCGACCTGGACCCCAAACGCCTCTTGGTCACCGTCTATATCGATGACGACGAGGCCGCCGCGATCTGGAAGAAGGTCACCGGCTTCTCCGACGACAAGATCATCCGCATCGCCGGCTCGGACAACTTCTGGGCCATGGGCGACTCGGGCCCCTGCGGCCCCTGCACCGAAATCTTCTGGGACCACGGCGACAAGATCGCCGGCGGCCCTCCCGGCTCGCCGGACGAGGACGGCGACCGCTACGTGGAGATCTGGAACAACGTCTTCATGCAGTATGAGAAGGAGAACGATCAGATCGTTCGCAACCTTCCCAAGCCCAGCGTGGACACCGGCATGGGTCTGGAGCGGATGACCACCGTGCTCCAGGGCGTGCATTCGGTTTTCGAAACCGACCTGTTCAAGACGCTGATCGCCGCGTCCGAAGACGCCACCTCGACCAAGTCGGACGGCGATCAAGCCGCCAGCCACCGCGTCATCGCCGACCATCTGCGCTCGTCGTCCTTCCTGATCGCCGACGGCGTCACTCCGTCGAACGAGGGCCGAGGCTATGTGCTGCGCCGCATCATGCGTCGCGCCATGCGCCACGCCCACCTGTTGGGTGCCGCCGACCCCCTGATGCACCGTCTGGTCCCGACCCTGGTGGCCCAGATGGGCGACGCCTATCCCGAACTGGCCCGCGCCCAGCCCTTCATCGAGGACACGCTGAAGCAGGAAGAGGTCCGCTTCCGCACCACGCTCGGCCGCGGCATGGCCCTGTTCGACACGGCGGTTCAGGGCTTCCGTCCCGGCGACATGCTGGACGGCCAGACGGCCTTCACCCTGTCCGACACCTACGGCTTCCCGCTGGACCTGACTCAGGACGAGGCCCGTCGTCGCGGCTTCTCGGTCAATGTCGACGGCTTCGAGGCCGCCATGGCCGAGCAGCGTCAGCGTTCGCGCGAGAACTGGAAGGGCTCGGGCCAGACCGCCAACACCAACGAATGGCTGGCGATCCGCGACCGGATGGGGCCGACCGTCTTCACCGGTTATGACAATATCGAAGGCTCGGGCGAGGTCCTGGCCATCATGAACGCCGGCGCGCCGGTCGAGACGGCCGAGGCCGGCGACATCGTCGAAGTGTTGTTCGACACCACCCCCTTCTACGCCGAAAGCGGCGGCCAGGCCGGCGATCATGGCGCCCTGGAATGGCCGGGGGGAGAGGCCGAGGTCATCGATGTGCGCAAACACGCCGGCGACCTCCACGTCCTGGTGGCCCAGGTCACGGCCGGCAAGCTGGAGATCGGAACCCGCGCCGCCCAGTTGGTGGACGCCGAGAAGCGCCGCACCAGCCGCGCCAACCACTCCGCCGCCCACCTGCTGCATACGGCGCTGAAGAATGTGCTCGGCCCCGCCGTCGCCCAGAAGGGTCAGTTGGTCGACGCCGAGCGCGCCCGCTTCGACTTCAGCCACGGCGCCCCGCTCACCGAGGCCGAACTGTCCGCCATCGAAACCGAGGTCAACGCCGTCATCCGCCAGAACGTGCCGGCGGAAACGAAACTGATGGCCCCGCAGGAGGCGATCGAGGCCGGCGCCATCGCCCTGTTCGGCGAGAAATACGGCGACGAGGTCCGCGTCCTGACGCTGGGCCGCTCGCTGGTCAGCGACAACGCCCCCTATTCGGTCGAGCTGTGCGGCGGCACCCACGTCGCCCGCACCGGCGATATCGCTCTGTTCAAGATCGTTCAGGAAACCGGCGTCGCCGCCGGCGTGCGCCGCATCGAGGCCCTGACGGGCGAGGCCGCGCGTCAGTATCTGCTGGCCCAGGCCGGCGTGGCCCGTTCTCTGGCCCAAAGCTTCAAGGTCCAGACCGCCGACGTCCCCGCCCGCGTCGACAGCCTGACCGCCTCGGTCAAGTCGCTGGAGAAGCAGGTCGCCGAGCTGAAGAAGCAACTCGCCTTGGGCGGCGGCTCGGGCGCGTCGTCTGCGCCTGAGGAGATCAACGGCGTCAAGCTGATGGCCCGTGTCCTGGACGGCGTGGACGGCAAGGGTCTGCGCGGCGTCGCCGAGGACTTCAGGAAGCAGGTCGGAACCGGCGTCGTCGCCCTGATCGGCGTCACCGAGGGCAAGGCGGCGGTCACCGTCGCCGTGACCTCCGACCTCGTTGATAAGGTCAACGCCGCCGACCTAGCCCGCGCCGCCGTCATCGCCATGGGCGGCCAAGGCGCCGGTGGCAAACCCGACTTCGCCCAAGGCGGCGCACCCGACGGCTCCAAGGCCGAAGACGGCCTGGCGGCGGTGCGCACGGCGCTGGCCTAAATTACGATGCCCTTCTCCCGTTGGGAGAAGGTGGCCCACAGGGCCGGATGAGGGTCGGCCGGTGGGCCATGTCGCACCACCCGACCCTCACCCTTTCGCGCAAGAACGATCGCTGCGCGTTCGTGCGCTCAAGCCCTCTCCCAATGGGAGAGGGTAATCCATCGCAATTTCGAACCTGACAGCCTTGCAGTTCAGCGGCTTAACCGGCCGCAGCGTCCGCTTCCTGAGCATGCCGCAGAGACGGCCTATACTCTGCGCTCACCACAGAGGAGGCCGCGCACCCAAAGGCAAAGTGCACCAATTGCACTCACTTTCTGATCGGCGCCCCGCCGTCCAATCAGACGAATTAGACACTTTAGACGGTGTTTTTGTCCCCGACCGTCTCAACCCATCGGGTCGGGCGTCAGATCGACCCCGGCCAGCTTCCAGGTAAACGGCGTCCGGCGTTCCATGATCAGCACCAGCGCATCGTCCGGCCGGTCGTCCCGCGTCAGGGTGACGGCGAAGGTGTTGAGCCCGCGATAGGCCCAGGACTGGCGGATCTTGTCCTTGTCCACGGCCGGCGTGTCGTCGGCGGGCACGGGCCGTTCCGGTTCGGGCGTCTCGCCGGAGCGGACCATGGCGGCGATGCCCTGCGGCGTGACGAAGTTGTCCACCGCGCCTTCGACCAGCGACGGGGCCAGCAGCATGCCCAGCGCCGCCAGGCCGGTGTCGCCCTTGGTCCGGTTGCGGATTTCCAGGGCCGCGCGCGCGTTCAGCTCGCTTTTCAGGCTGGTGCGGAACGCCGGGAAGTCCACCTGCCGCTCCAGCCCGGCCGCATCCCCGGTCCGCGCCGCTCGCACCAGCGCCTGGGCGGCGATGAAGGGCGAGACGAACAGGGCGACGACCACGCCGATGACGACGGCGATCAGGGCTCCGGTGATGATCTTGCGGCTCATGTCGTCTCCTTGGAACGCCAACGCAGGCTGGGCGGCGTCGGTTGCCGAGCTTATCGCGGGGTGACGGTGACGGCCGGCGCCGCCGGCGCCGTCCCGTCGGGCAGGCCGATGTGAACCAGCTTCCACTCGAACGGCCCGCGCCGCTCGAAGGTGAACAGGGTGCGCGACCCGCCCTGATCCGTCACCGCCATCCGCGCTCGGTTGACGCTCCAGTAGGCGGGGCTGGGCCACGGCTTGCGGCTGCGCTCCGAGGCCGGCGCCACCCCCGCCGACGTGCGCTGGCTGGCATATCGGCCCTCGCCCTTCAGCAGGGCGTTGAGGGCGGCAGGCGTCAGATAGGCGTCCACGTCCGGCTGGCGCAGGATCGGGTTCTGCTCGATCTGACGCCGGAAGGCGCCGATGGGGTCTTCCAGGAAGGACGGCGCGGGCGCCATCGCCTCGGGCCGTCCCGCCAACTGCGGCCGCAACGACTGGCGCACCGCGTTGAAGTCGATCAGGCGCGCGAGCCCCGCCACGTCGTTCGCCTCGGCCGCCGACCGAATGGCGAAGAAGGCCACCGCGGGCGCCGCGAAGAAGGACAGCACCGCCACGACCACCGCCGCCAGCACCAGGTTTCCGAACAGCCGCTTCACGAACGCATCCTCATCACCGCCGATCATGCACGCCCCGGCCCTTCGCACAACGAAAAGCCCCGCCGGAGCGATCCGACGGGGCTCATTGTTCTTGTCCTACCGCCCTTCGGGCTGCTTGAGGACATTCCTCCCCAGCGAAGCGGGGGAGGAATTGAGGCCTCAGCCCACGTCGGGCAGGGCGGTCTTCAGGTTCTCGGCGACCTTGTCGAGGAAGCCCTCGGTGGTCAGCCAGCCCTGCTGATCGCCGACCAGCAGCGCCAGGTCCTTGGTCATGAAGCCGGCCTCGACCGTGTCCACGACCACCTTCTCCAGGGTGTCGGCGAACTGGTCCAGGGCGGCGTTGCCGTCTAGCTTGGCGCGGTGCTTGAACCCACGCGTCCAGGCGAAGATCGAGGCGATCGAGTTGGTCGAGGTGGCCTCGCCCTTTTGATGCTGGCGATAGTGGCGGGTCACGGTGCCGTGGGCGGCTTCCGTCTCCAGCACCTTGCCGTCCGGCGTCATCAGGACCGAGGTCATCAGGCCCAGCGAGCCGAAGCCCTGCGCCACGACGTCGGACTGCACGTCGCCGTCGTAGTTTTTGCACGCCCAGACGAAGCCGCCCGACCACTTCATCGCGGCCGCGACCATGTCGTCGATCAGGCGGTGCTCATAGGTCAGGCCGCGCGCCTTGAACTCGGCGGCATAGTGTTCATCGAACACTTCCTGGAACAGGTCCTTGAAGCGGCCGTCATAGGCTTTCAGGATCGTGTTCTTGGTCGACAGATAGACCGGGTAGTTGCGCTGCAGGCCATAGGCGAAGCTGGCGTGGGCGAACTCGCGGATCGAGGCGTCCTGGTTGTACATGGCCATGGCCACGCCCGCGCCCGGGGCCTTGTAGACCTCGTGCTCGATCACTTCGCCGTCCTCGCCAACGAACTTGATCGACAGCGTGCCCTTGCCCGGCATCAGGAAGTCGGTGGCCTTGTACTGGTCGCCGAAGGCGTGACGCCCGACGACGATCGGCTGGGTCCAGCCCGGAACCAGGCGCGGCACGTTCGAGCAGATGATCGGCTCGCGGAAGACCACGCCGCCCAGAATGTTGCGGATGGTGCCGTTCGGCGACTTCCACATCTTCTTCAGGCCGAACTCCTGAACGCGGGCTTCGTCCGGGGTGATGGTGGCGCATTTGACGCCGACGCCGTGCTTCTGGATCGCGTGGGCGGCGTCGATGGTCACCTGGTCGTCGGTGGCGTCGCGGTGCTCCATGCCCAGGTCGTAGTAGTCCAGCTCGAGATCCAGGAACGGGAAGACCAGCTTGTCCTTGATCATCTGCCAGATGATGCGGGTCATTTCGTCGCCGTCGATGTCGACGATGGGGTTTTCGACCTTGATCTTGGCCATGCGTGCGGTCCGCCTGTGACTGTGGGGAAGGGAATGTCGTGGCGGCGGTATAGCGAGGCCGCGCGCCCGCGCAAACCCCGCCGCCCCTCGTCGCCGCCCGGAATAACGCAGATCCATCCTGAACCCTTTGGCGCGTGCGGACTTCTCTTTGGCTCGGCAACAGTGACGGACGACAGGATGACGGAGGAAGAGCGCCAGCTGGTGGATCGTTGGATCATCACCTTCTGCGAGGCGCCGCCCGTGGTCGATGCGGAACTGATGCGCAGGCTGATCGCTGAGCAGGAAGCGACACAGCAGGAGTTATCGTCATGTCGGAGAAGACATTTAAGGCCGGCGACAAGGTGAAGTGGGACCACAGCCAGGGCACCACGACCGGCAAGGTGGTCAAGAAGGTCACTTCGGAAACCAAGATCAAGGGTCACAAGGTTGCGGCTTCCAAGGATAACCCGGAGTATATCGTCGAAAGCGCCAAAACCGGCGCACGCGCGGCGCACAAGCCGTCGGAGTTGAAGAAGGCATGACCTCGAACGGCCTGTGGCGCGGCGTCGCCCGACATGCCCCAGGCGTGTCCGCCCTCGCCGTGTCGGCGCTGGTCATCGCCGGATGCGGCGAAAAGGATGCGGCCAAGACGCCCGCCGCGACCCCGGCAGCCAGCTCGGCTGCGCCCGCCGCCGTCGCTCCCTTGCTTCAGATCCGCCCCGAAACCAAGACCTTCCGCGACTGGAGCGCCACCTGCGGCAATGACGGAACGTGCTGGGCTTTCGGTTTCGCGCCAGAGTTCGCCGCCGGTTGGGTCCGCATCAGCCTGGCGCCCGGTCCGAACGCCCAGCCTCAAATCCTCTTCGGCTATTGGCCCGACGGCGAGGCCAAGGGCGCCGGTGACCTTAGCCTGACCATCGACGGCCGCGCCTATTCGGCCGTGTTGGGCGCGGCGAGCGACGCCGAGTCGCCCATCGGTGAAATCCGCGACGGCGCCCGCGCCGCCCTCGACGCCCTGGCCCAGGGCAAGGTCATGATCATTCGCGGCGCCTCGACGCAGGAGGTGTCGCTGCACGGCGCCGCCGCCGCTCTGTTGTGGATCGACGAGAAGCAGGGACGTCTGGATACGCCCACCGCCCTGATCCGGCGCGGCGACCGCCCGGCCGCCCTCGTTCCGGTCGCGCCGCCGTTGCCGACCGTCACCCCCGCCCCGGCCGTCGAGCAGGCCGGGTTCGGCGATCAGAACCAGCGCCTGCCCGCCGCGCTGCGCGCTCGCACAGAAGTGGGCGATTGCCTGAAGGCGTCAGTTATTCCGGCCGTCAGCGAAATGGTCATGTCCGCCCGTCTGGACGCCCGCACCGAGCTGTGGGCCGTGCCGTGCGGCTCCGGCGCCTATAATCTGACCCACTACTGGTATCTGACCGGGCCGGACGGTCGTGATCCGAGACCCGCGATCCTTGCTGGATCGGACGGTCCGGATTCCGATCGTGTCATGCCCGACAACGCGACCATCAACGGCGCCTATGATCCCAAGACCCGCACCCTGTCGGCCTTCGCCAAGGCGCGGGGTATCGGCGATTGCGGCGCGGCGCAGACCTGGGCCTGGACGGGACAGGGCTTCACCCTGACGCAGGAAAGCGTGATGGGCGAATGCGCCGGCGTCCCGTCCGACCTGTGGGCCGTCAGCTGGCGCACGCGGTGACCCAGCCGGAGGTTCTGATCATCGGCGCCGGTCCGGCCGGGCTTACGGCGGCGACCTATCTGGGACGGTTTCGTCGGCGGACCCTGGTGGTGGATGGCGGCGCGCCCCGCGCCTGCTGGATTCCGCTCAGCCACAATATGCCGGGCTTTCCGGCCGGCGTCACCGGCGCGGACATCCTGAAGCGGATGCGCGAACAGGCCGAGGAGTATGGCGCGGTCGTCGAACCGGGTCGCGTCCGGAGCCTGACCCACGACGGCGAAGGCTTCGTCGCTGAGATGGATGGGCGGGCCGTTAGCGCCCGCGCCGTCCTGCTGGCGACCGGGGTCGTCGATCACCATCCCGACTTGCCGGGCGTCGAGGACGCGGTGCGCAAGGCGCTGGTCCGCATCTGTCCCATCTGCGACGGCTATGAGGCGACCGACAAGGCCGTGGCCATCATCGGGCGAAGCGACAAGGGCGCGCGCGAGGCCGCCTTCATGCGCACCTATTCCGACCGTGTGACCCTGATCCATATCGGCGCGCCCGAAGCGCTCAGCCGGCGTGACGAGCTGGAACGGCTGGGCGTCGAACTGATCCTGGCGCCGCTGGACGCGATCGACATCGAGAACGATCGCGTGACGGCGCTGAGCTACGCCGGCCAGAGTCGCGCGTTCGACCTAGTCTATTCGGCGCTCGGAACCTCGCCGAACGCCGAACTGGCCCGAGGGCTGGGCGCGCGTCTGGCCGACGACGGTCGGTTGGAGGTCGATCTGCACCAGGCGACCAGCGTGCCGGGCCTGTATGCCGCCGGCGACGTCGTGCGCGGCCTCAACCAGATCGCCGTAGCGACCGCCGAAGCCGCCGTCGCCGCCACTGACATCCACAATCGCCTGCGCCAAGCCGATGGCTTGACCGTCGCCGACTAGGCTTGGGTCGCGACCCAGCCGTCGACGATCCGCTCCAGCACCGACAGGGGTACGCCGCCGGCGGCGAGGGCGGTGTCGTGGAAGCCCTTGATGTCGAACCTGGACCCCAGGGTCGTCTTGGCCTTTTCGCGCAGGCGGACCCATTCGTTGTGACCGACCTTGTAGGCGCAGGCCTGGCCCGGCCAGCCGCAATAGCGTTCGACCTCGGACGTCGCCGCGCCTTCCTGATCGCCATAGGCCTCCATCATGTAGCGAATGCCCTCTTCGCGGCTCCAGCCCTTGGAGTGGATGCCGGTGTCGACGACCAGGCGCGCGGCGCGGAACATCAGCGATTGCAGGTAGCCGATCTGACCCACCGGGTCGTTCTCATAGGCGCCCAGTTCGTCGGCCAGCTGTTCGGCGTACAGCCCCCAGCCCTCGACGTAGGACGAGAAGCCCAGCAGGTTCATCAGCAGCGGCGCGGATTCGCTTTCCTGTTGCAGGCTGATCTGCAGATGGTGGCCCGGCGTCGCCTCGTGATAGGTCAGGGTCGGCAGGGTCCAGGACGGCCATTCCGCCGTGTCCTTCAGATTGATCCAGTAGATGCCGGGCCGCGCCCCATCCAGGCTGGGCGAGTTGTAATAGCCCATCGGCGCGCCGGCCTCGATCTCGGGCGGGACGCGCTTGATCTCGACCTTGGCCTTGGGCAGGCGGCCGAAGGCGTTGGGCAGGCGGGCCTGCATGTCGGCCATTTGGGCGTTCAGCTTGGCGATCAGCTCGGCCTTGCCGGCGTCGGTATTGGCGTAGACGTATTTGGGATCGTCCCCCAGGGCCTTGATCCGCTCGGCGACCGAGCCTTGCGTCAGGCCTTGCGCCTTCAGCAGGACATCGGCGCGCGCCGTCAGATCGGCCATCTGTTCCACGCCGGTCCGGTGGATCTCGTCGGCGGTCAGCCGGGTCGTGGTGATGTAGCGCAGGCTGTTGGCGTAATACTGCTCGCCCTGCGGCAGGCGGCGCACCGAGGCCTCGTGCACGGCGTTCGGCTGGGCCGCCTTCAGCACGGCGTTTTGGGCGGCCAGGGCCGGATACACCCGCTCGGTCACAAGCCGTTCCACCTGGGCTCCCCAGTCGCCGGTCAGACCCTTGGCGCGGGCCCGGTCGACGACCGACTGGGTCAGGGGCGAGGTCGCCGCCGGCGTCGCCAGGACGCCGTCCTGCTGGCGGATCGCCTTGGCCAGGATGAAGTCGGGCGGGATGACGCCCAGCGCATAGTCTTCCTTCAGCCGATCCGTTTCAGCCAGCAGCACGTCGGCGAAGGCGTTGACGCGGGCGACATAGGCGTCGGCGTCGGCGGCCGTCTCGATGGTGTGCTGGTTGGCCAGGAAGTCGGGCGTGGACTGATAGGCGCCGCCCTGCTGGCTGACGCGGTACGGATTGGGCCAGCCGCCTTGGCCGTAGGGGATGTCATAGGTGGCGATCACCCCGTCCAGATTCTGGGTCAGGCTGTCGTAGTAGTTGGCGTTGCGGGCATCGAGTTTGGAGCGGTCGATGCGGGCCAGTTCGGCGCGCTGGCGGCGGGTGAAGGCGCGCTGGTCGTCTTCCTCGGCGCGGGTGGGAACGGTCAGCCTGGACTTGGCGGCGGCGCGGTCGCCCTTGTCCAAGCCGAACATGGTGACGACCTCGGGGCTCTTGTCCAGCGTCTGTTCGAACGTGGCGTCCATGAAAGTCTTCAGCTGGGCGGCGGCGTCGCTCTGCGCTGCGCCGGCCTGACGCGCGAAGGCGGGGCCGCCCACGGCGACGAGACCGGCGCCCAGGGCGGCGGACTGAAGAAGACGACGACGATCGAACATGGAGCGGCCCCTCGAAACTGGATGCGGCAATGGAAACCGCATGGGCCGGGGCGGCAAGTGAAATTCCCGACAGGCTTTGGCGGCGCCCAAGGAAAAGGCCCGGCGGATCGCTCCGCCGGGCCTCATCAGTCTGGGATGCGAGGTCGCTTAGTCGCGACGACGACGTCCGCGATCGCCACCGCGATCACCGTCGCGCTTGGGACGACCGCCGGTGTCTTCCGACAGCGGGGCCTCGCCGCGCTCGGCGCGCTCGGCGTTGATCTTGTCCGTCAGGTCTTCGCCGGTTTCCTGATCGACGACCTTCATCGACAGCTTGGTCTTGCCGCGATCGTCGAAGCCCAGGAACTTGACCTTGACCTCTTGGCCTTCCGACAGGACGTCGGCCGGGTTGGCGACGCGTTCCAGAGCAATCTGGGACACGTGGACCAGGCCGTCCTTGGCGCCGAAGAAGTTCACGAAGGCGCCGAAATCGACGACCTTGACGACCTTGCCGGAGTAGATGGTTCCGACTTCCGGCTCCGAGGCGATGGACTGGATCCAGGCCTTGGCGGCGTCGATCTTCTCCTGGTCGTTGGCGGCGACCTTGATGGTGCCGTCATCGCCGATGTCGATCTTGGCGCCGGTCTTCTCGACGATCTCGCGGATGACCTTGCCGCCCGAACCGATGACTTCACGGATCTTGTCGACGGGGATTTTGACCGTTTCGATCTTGGGCGCGTGTTCACCCAGTTCGGCGCGCGGCGCATCCATGGCCTTGGACATTTCGTCCAGGATGTGCAGGCGACCGGCCGAAGCCTGCGTCAGGGCCTGCTGCATGATCTCCTTGGTGATGCCGGCGACCTTGATGTCCATCTGAAGGCTGGTGATGCCTTCCGACGTGCCGGCGACCTTGAAGTCCATGTCGCCCAGGTGGTCTTCGTCACCCAGGATGTCCGACAGGATGGCGAACTCGCCCGACGGCTCCAGGATCAGACCCATGGCGATGCCCGAGACCGGACGGACCAGCGGCACGCCGGCGTCCATCAGGGCCAGCGACGAACCGCAGACCGTGGCCATCGAGGACGAGCCGTTCGACTCGGTGATCTCGGAGACCAGGCGGATGGTGTAGGGGAAGTCTTCCTTGGTCGGCAGCATCGGACGGATCGCGCGCCAGGCCAGCTTGCCGTGACCGATCTCGCGACGGCCGGGCGAACCCATGCGGCCCGCTTCACCCACCGAATAGGGGGGGAAGTTGTAGTGCAGCAGGAAGTTCTCTTTGTAGGTGCCCTGCAGGCTGTCGATGTACTGCTCGTCCTCGCCGGTGCCGAGGGTGGCGACGACCAGCGCCTGGGTTTCCCCACGCGTGAACAGGGCCGAACCGTGTGTGCGCGGCAGGACGCCGACTTCCGACACGATGGCGCGGACCTTGTCGAGGGCGCGGCCGTCGACGCGGTGCGCGTTCTCGATGATGTCGCGACGCAAGACTTCGGCTTCGCACTCCTTGAAGGCGGCCGAGAACTTGGAACCGTCGACGCCGTCGGGATTCTCGTCGGTCTTCACCAGCTTGGCGGCGGCGGCCTTCTTGGCGGCGTCGACGCCCGAGCGGCGCTCGTATTTGCCGGCGTGGGTGTAGGCGCTCTTGATGTCTTCGCCGACCAGCGACTTGATCGAGGCGACGACGTCGGAGTGGTCTTCGGCCTGGAAGTCGAAGGGCTCCTTGGCGGCGTGTTCGGCCAGTTCGATGATGGCGTCGATCACCGGCTGCATGCCCGCGTGCGCAAACATCAGGGCCTCGAGCATCTTCTCTTCCGACAGCTCCTTGGCTTCGGATTCGACCATCATCAGGGCGTCTTGCGTACCGGCGACCACCAGGTCGAGGTCCGAGGACGGGATCTGGTCGATGGCCGGGTTCAGAACCAGCTCGCCGTCGATCAGGCCGACGCGCGCGGCGCCGATGGGGCCCATGAAGGGCACGCCCGAGATGGTCAGGGCGGCCGAGGCGGCGACCATGCCCAGAACGTCGGGGTCGTTTTCCATGTCGTGCTGCAGCACGGTCACGACGACCTGGGTCTCGTTCTTGAAGCCCTTGACGAACAGCGGGCGGATCGGACGGTCGATCAGGCGGGAAACCAGGGTTTCCTTCTCGGAGGGACGGCCTTCACGCTTGAAGTAGCCGCCCGGGATCTTGCCGGCGGCGAAGGTCTTTTCCTGATAGTTGACCGTCAGGGGGAAGAAATCCAGGCCGGGCTTGGGCGCGCGGCCATAGACGACGGTGGCCAGAACCACGGTCTCGCCGTAGGTCGCCAGCACGGCGCCGTCGGCCTGGCGGGCGATGCGGCCCGTTTCCAGGGTCAGCGGGCGGCCGGCCCAGTCGATCGTCTTGCGTTTGATGTCGAACATATTTCGTCTTTCGTATCCCGGACGGCGTATTCCGTGCGGGGTCCCATCATGGGGCGGATGCGTCGGCGTTCAGTCCTTCGATCCAGAGGCCGCCGCGCCATCGCGACGACCGGGAGAGGACCGTCATGGCCCTCGCAGCTGCGCCGGTAAGTCCTGCGGCGCACAGGTCGTGTCTTTGTCGTCGCGCTTCCCGGGCGGCCAACCGGCAGCCACTTGGCCTGGAAGCGCTTAGTTGCACAACGAGGCGCGGACGTGACCGCCCGCGCCTCGAAAGCGTATTCTACACAGTTCCGACGCCTTAGCGGCGCAGGCCCAGTTTGGAGATGAGCGCCTGGTAGCGACCGGCGTCGACCTTGTTCAGGTGGTCGAGCAGGCGGCGACGTTGCGACACCATCTTCAGAAGGCCACGACGCGAGTGGTTGTCCTTCTTGTGGGTCTTGAAGTGTTCGGTGAGGTTGGCGATGCGTTCCGACAGGATCGCGACCTGAACCTCGGCCGAGCCGGTGTCGCCGGCGGAGCGGGCGTTATCGGCGATGATCTCGTGCTTGCGTTCAGCAGTAACCGACATCGTAGTTCTCCCTTGGTGGCCTACCGCGCTTTCGCGCTACTTGAGGCCGGGTTGGAGTCTCCTGGTCAGGCGATCAGGAAAGATTGAAAACGCGGTCGGGTTCTAGCCGGCCGGCCCGCAACTGACACAGCGCTACGAGGGTCTGGCCCTGAAAGGCTGAAACCGTGCGCGAACCGCCGGTAAGACGATCCTTTAGGGTTTCCACCTGACGGGGGAGCAGAACGATCGGGCGTCCCTGCCGAAGCGAGAAGGCGTCCTGTTCGTTCACGGCCAGTTCCGGGATGTCGTCCAGAGCGGTCGCGACGGCAAGCAAGCCTTCCGAGGCGGCGCCCCTATGCACCATTTCCTCCAGAGAATCCAGAGTGACGGCGTTTTGGGTGCTGAACGGCCCGACGCGCTCGCGTCTCAGGGCGCTGACATGACCCTCGGCGCCGAGGGCGGCGGCCAGGTCGCGGGCCAGCGAGCGGACATAGACGCCCTTGCCGGTGCGGATGGTCAGCTCCACGTGGTCGGCGTCGGCCGCATCCGTCACCTCGGCCGAATGGATCGTCACCCGGCGGGCCTGAAGCTCGAACTCCACACCGTCGCGGGCCAGGTCGTAGGCGCGGGCGCCGTCCACCTTGATCGCGGAAAAGCGGGGCGGCGTCTGATCGATCTCGCCGATGAAGGCGGGCAGGGCGGCCTTCACCTGATCGACCGTGGGGCGCACGTCGGAGCGGCCGATGATCTCGCCCTCGCGGTCCACGCTGTCGGTCGAGACGCCCCAGTTGATGGTGAAGCGATAGACCTTCTGCGCCTCCATCATCATCGGCACGGTCTTGGTCGCCTCGCCCAGCGCGATGGGCAGGATACCGCTGGCCAAGGGGTCCAGCGTCCCGGCGTGACCGGCCTTCTGGGCGTTGAACAGGCGACGGATGCGGCTGACGGCCTCGGTCGATCCCATCTCGAACGGCTTGTCCAGGCAGACCCAGCCGTCGACGATGTCCCCCTTCTTCTTACGGGCCATCCTCAGATCCTCCCCTGCGAAGCGGGGGAGGGGTACCACGAAGTGGTGGAGGGGGCGGGCGCAAGGCCGGTGTCTGGGGT
>AMYY01000041.1 GCA_000335735.1 alpha proteobacterium L41A
CTGCCGATGCGGCGCCAGCCGACAGGGCCAAGGCGGCCGCTGCGCTGGAGGCCAGCACGAAAGTCTTCATACGCATAGGGGGGTATCCCTCCGCCTCTGTTATAGTAGGGGGCGGGTCTACCGCCTCCGCGGGTCTTACCAGCCTTGCCGTATAAGGTCGAGGCGGAAACGTGACGATATCGACCAGCAAATCTGAGACCGTGGCCTTGATGATACACGTGAATTTCGGGTCAGGCCACAGAATGGTGAATGACCAGCCCTCGACACGTCACAATCTAGGACCGCGCGGCGCTATAACCTATGCGAGCGTCATGGGTCGTTTTTTTTGGATCGACCATCTGCATCCCGAGCCACTCCGCAATCAGCGCCGGCTTGTCGGCCCCTTCGATCTCGACGGTCAGTTCGTGTTTCAGCAACCAGCGTCCGCCGCCCTTGTCGTCCGCCGATAAGAGCTTGAAGCGACCGCGAATGCGTGATCCTGCCGGCACCGGCGCCAGGAACCGCAGCTTGTCAAAGCCGTAGTTTACGCCCATCACGACGCCCTCCAGGGGCGCCACCGCATCATAGCTCATGGCCGAAGCGAGGCTCAGGGTCAGAAAGCCGTGCGCGATTGTTCCGCCGAACGGCGTGGCCCTGGCCGCTTCTGGATCGACATGGATGAACTGGTGGTCTTCGGTGCAATCGGCGAAGGCGTCGATCCGGGCCTGAGTGACATCAAACCATTTCGACACACCGACCTCCCGGCCGATCAATGTCTGAAGTTCACTGGCCTTGGTCATTGTGCGTTTCCTCAGTTCATTTGATGTGAGGTTGGCCGACCGTTGTCACGAAGGAAAGACCCTCAGCCGCCGAAGCGCCCCTCGATGATCTCGGCGTACAGCGTCGGATCAACATTTCCGCCCGAAAGGACAATGGCTGTCGTCCGTCCTTTCGTCCGGATCTTTCCGGCAAGCACGGACGCGAGCGAGACGGCGCCGCCCGGTTCGAGCACGATCTTGAGATGGCGGAACGCGAACCGCATCGCTTCCGCGACCTCGTCGTCCGAGACGGTGATCGCCCCCGCCAGCCGCCGGTTGATCGGCCAGGTCAGCACACCCGGCATCGGCGACATCAGGGCGTCGCAGATCGAGGGCGCGCCCTGTGGATGACCGACCCGCTCTCCGGCCGCCAGCGACCGCGCCGTGTCGTCGAAGGCTTCGGGCTCTACCACGAACACCTGCGTTGCGGGACTGCGTTCGGCCATGACCAGATTGATCCCGGCCATCAACCCGCCGCCTGACGCCCCGCATAGCAACTGATCGAAGGGCGCATCCGCCTGATCCAGCATTTCAAGCGCCGTCGTCCCCTGGCCCTCGATAATGAAGGGATCATCGAACGGCGGAACCAGGATCGAGCCGCGCTCGGCGGCGATGGCCGCGCCGATCGCCTCGCGGCTTTCAGTCCAGCGGTCGTAGAAGCGCACCTCGCCACCGAAGCCGATCACGCCCTCGACCTTCACCCTGGGCGAATCCGACGGCATGACGATGATCGCCGGCGTCCCGACCATGGCGGCGGCGGCGGCCACCCCCTGGGCATGGTTCCCGGACGAGAAGGCGACCACGCCGCGCGCTTTCTCCTCATCGGTTAGTCGGCTGATGCGGTTGTAGGCGCCACGAAATTTGAAGGCTCCGGCGCGCTGCAGGCTTTCGGCCTTCATGAGAACCCGCCCGCCGACCGCCGCGTTCAGGGCGGGGCTTTCGAGCAGGGGCGTGCGGACGGCGACCCCGTCGATCTGGCGGGCGGCGTCGAGGACGCCTTCATAGCTGGGCAGGTGCGTCGTCATATGCTCCCCTTAGCCCAAGACGCAGCCGGGAGAGAACCATGAGCCTGATCCTCGCCATCGACCAGGGCACGACCTCGACCCGCGCCATCGCCTTCGAGATTCGCGAACAGGACCTGGGGCCCGTCGCGGTCAGCCAGATCGAGCTGGCCCAGCATTTCCCGAAATCCGGCTGGGTCGAACATGACGCCGCCGAAATCTGGACCGCGACGCTTCAGACCTGTCGAGAGGTGGTGCGCAAGGCCGGCGGCGTCGCCCGCTTCAACGCGATCGGCATCACCAACCAGCGCGAAACGGCCGTGATCTGGGACGCGGCGACCGGCGAGCCGCTGCATCGCGCCATCGTCTGGCAGGATCGCCGCACCGCCGGCGTCACCGCACGCCTGACCGGCCAAGGCCACGAGTCGAGGGTCCAGACCGCGACCGGCCTGATCCTCGATCCCTATTTCTCGGCGACCAAGTTCGCCTGGCTGCTGGACGCCGTGCCCGGATCACGCGAGCGGGCGATGAAGGGCGAGGTCAAGCTGGGCACGATCGACGCGTGGCTGATCTGGAAGCTGACCGGCGGCCGGGTCCACGCCACCGATGCGACCAATGCTTCACGCACGTCCTTGATGGATCTGAGGACGGTCGAATGGCGTGACGACCTGTGCGCCTTGTTCGACATCCCGCGCGAAGCCCTGCCCGACATCGTCCCTTGCGCAGGTGTGATCGGCGAGAGCGATCCGGCGCTGTTCGGCCAGCCTCTGCCCATTGCCGGATCGGCCGGAGACCAGCAGGCGGCCCTGGTCGGGCACGGGGCGCTGAAGGCCGGGGACGCCAAGATCACCTATGGCACCGGAGCCTTCCTGGTCGCCAATGTCGGCGCGGAGCCGGTGGCCTCAACCCGGCGCCTGTTGGGCACGCTCGGCTATCAGGCCGGTGGCCAGACCGCCTATGCGCTGGAGGGCTCGATCTTCTCGGCCGGCTCGGCGATCCAGTGGCTGAGGGACGGGGTCGGGCTGATCTCGGAGTCGCGTCAGTCGGAGGCGATGGCGCAGACGCTCAGGGACAATGGCGGCGTCTATATGGTTCCGGGCTTCACCGGTCTGGGCGCACCCTGGTGGGAGCCGGAAGCGAGAGGGACCATCGTCGGGCTGACACGGGATTCCGGTCCGGCCCACTTCGTACGCGCCGCGCTGGAAGCCCTGGCCTATCAGACGCGCGACCTGCTCGACGCCCTGGCCGCCGACGGCGCCCCGCCGCTGAAGACGCTGAAGGTGGACGGCGGCGTCACCGCCAACAGCTTCGCCATGCAGTTCGTCGCCGACATCTGCGAGGTGGAGGTGGAGCGTCCGGCCTTCCAGGAGATGACCGCCCTGGGCGCCGCGCGCCTGGCGGCCCTGGGCGTCGGCCTTTTGCCGGACTTGGAGGCGCGCCCAGCCGAGGCGCCCGCCTGCTGGAAACCACGCATGAAGGCGGACGAGCGCGAGCGTCTGCTTTCCGGCTGGCGTCGCGCGGTGAAGGCCGCCATCATCGCCGCGTCGGACCGGGCGTGAGATCCGGACGGCTCAAGGAAACGATGAGGACCGCCGCATGACCGACGCCGCCCCGCTGGACGCCCAAAGCGCCTTCTCCGGCACGCGCGAGGTCGATCCGCGCTATCGCCTGGACGAGGCGGCGCTGGACGCCTGGATGCGCGCCCACGTCTCGGGATACGCCGGCCCGCTGACGATGCGCCAGTTCAAGGGCGGCCAGTCGAACCCGACCTATGAACTGGTGACGCCCTCGGCCGCCTATGTGCTGCGGCGCAAACCGCCCGGCGTCCTGCTGCCCAGCGCCCATGCCGTCGACCGCGAGTTTCAGGTCATCTCGGCTCTGGCCGCGCACGGCTTCCCCGTCGCCAAACCCCACGCCCTGTGCCTGGACGAAACCGTCATCGGTTCGATTTTCTACGTGATGGACAAGGTCGAGGGCCGAATCTTCTGGGATTTGAAACTGCCCGGCCTGACGCCCGTCGAGCGGCGCGCTGTCTATGAGGCCCAGACGGACACGCTGGCCCGGCTGCACGCCTTCGATCCGGCCGCCATCGGCCTGGGCGACTACGGCAAGGCCGGAAACTATTTCGCGCGTCAGGTCGGCCGCTGGACCAAACAGTACCGTGCGTCGGAGACCGAGCCGGTTCCGGCGATGGACCGGCTGATCGCCTTCCTGCCCGACAGCCTGCCGCCAGAGGGGCCTAGCCGCATCGTCCACGGCGACTTCCGCCTCGACAATATGATCCTGGCCCCCGATCGCGCGGAAGTGCGGGCCGTGCTGGACTGGGAGCTGTCGACCCTGGGCGATCCGATGGCCGACTTCTCCTATTTGCTGATCGCCTGGGCCATTCCGGCTTCGCTGCGCAACGGCCTCGCCGGCGCCGATCTGGAGGCTCTGGGCATACCGTCCGTCGAGGAGACCGTTGAACGCTACGCCGCCGCGACAGGCATGCGGCCCGCCAACCTCGACTGGCTCTACGCCTACAACCTGTTCCGTCTGGCCGCCATCTGCCAAGGCATCGCCGGCCGCGTCCGCGACGGCACCGCCGCCAGCGCCCACGCCAAGACCATGGCCGCCCAGGTCGGTCCGCTCAGCAACGCGGCGTGGGGCTTCGCGAAAAAGGCGGGCGCCTAGTCCCTGACGGCGGCGCCCAGGATACGCTTGTCCGTCTTGCCTTGTACCAGCACCGCCACGGCTTCGCCGGGGCGGGCGGACGGCAGCGCGTAGAGCATCGGGCGACCGCGCCATTCGCCTAGGCGCGTCACACCGCGCACGACGTTCATGTGTCGCACGGCCTGACCCCGATTCTCGCCCTGACGGACCTCGACCACCTGAGGGCCGGGGGTATAGGTCACCGCCACCACCTCGGCGCCGCCGGCCGGCGCGCGGCCGGAACCGACGCCGACGCCGGCTCCGTTTTCGCGGAACTCGATCTCGGGCGGCCAGGCCTGACGCACCGCCTCCTGACCGATGGCGGTTTCAAGCTCGACGCTGCGGGCGCCCGACACCTGACGTCGGCCATCGATCACGACCTGCGGCGTCGAGACGCCGCGCTGGCGCAGTGCGGCGCGATAGGCGCGCTGGCGCTGAACGAACTCAGGGCGGGCGAAGGTGTCGGTCCAGCCGAGGTAATCCCAGTAGTCGACGCCGTAGGTCAAAGCGATGACGCCCGGCTGAGCCGCCGCCTTCTCCACCGCCGCATTGGCCTCGATGCAGCCGCCGCAGCCCTGGGCGGTGAACAGTTCGACGACCACCGGCGGGCCGTTGGCCGTCGCATGCCGCGGCGCAAGCGGCGGCCGCCCCGCCGCCGGCTGGGCCGCCGAGGCGACGGCTGCAAGGGCGCCCGCCATGACCGTGCCCGCGATGATCCAACCCTTGGTGTTCATGCCGTCGTTCTTAGCCCTTGGGCTGCAAGGGAGCGCCTCATATTCGCGTGAGGCTCTCTCCGCTTCATTCAATCCATCAGCTGTTGCGACAGATAGACATAGTGGCGGGCCCAGCGACGGGCGTTGGCGACCGGGTCGGCGTCGTTGGAGTGGCCGCCGGCCGTGTCCTCATAATAGAGGTGGTCATAGCCCATATCGCCCAGGCGCGCGGCGAACTTGCGCGCATGGCCGGGGTGGACCCGGTCGTCGCGCGTGTTGGTGGTCAGATAGACGCGGGGATAGGGTTGGTCCGGACGGAGCTGCTGATAGGCGGAATATTTCGCGATCCACGCGGCTTCTTCCGGGATGCGCGGGTCGCCGTATTCGCCGATCCACGACGCCCCGGCCGGCAGTTCGTGATAGCGTAGCATGTCCACCAGCGGGCTCTCGATCACCGCCGCATTGAACAATTCGGGGTGCTGGGTGATCGACACCGAGGTCAGGACGCCGCCGTTCGACCGGCCGTAGATGCCCAGGCGACGCGGGCTGGTGATCCCGCGCCGTTCCAGATCGCGCGCCACGGCGGCGAAGTCGTCGAAGGCCTTCTGGCGGTTCCCGTCCAGCGCAGCCTGGTGCCAGTCGGGCCCGAACTCGCCGCCGCCGCGGATATTGGCCTGGACAAAGACGCCGCCCCGCTCCAGCCACAGCTTGCCCATTTCGGGCTTGTAGGCCGGGTTGAGACTGACCTGGAAACCACCATAGCCGAGCATGACGGTCGGGTTCGACCCGTCCAGCTTCATGTCGCGCGGGCGGGTGACGAAATAGGGGATTTTCGTCCCGTCGGTCGAGGTCGCCTCGAACTGCTCCACCACATGGGTCGAGGTGTCGAACTTGGCCGGAGCGGCCTTCAGTTCGGTCAGTGCGGTCGAACCGACTGAAGCCAGGCTCAAAGTTGGGGGCGTCAGAAAGCCTTGGGTCGAGACGAAGACCTCGCCCTTCGACTTGGAGGAATCGCCCAGACCGACGGCGATGTTCTGGGGCACGGCGACGTCCTGACGCCGCCAGCCGAACTCGCCCCGGTTGTCGAAGATCGCCAGCCGCCCGGCGACGTTCTCTGACAGGGAGGCGACCACCTGACGATCCAGAACTCGCACGTCACCCAAAGATTGGCGCGCGGCAGGTTCATAGATCAGATAAGCCTGATTGCTGATGCTCAAATCATTGCGGTCGTTTCGCAGACTGTTCAGCGGAATCGAAAGGAGCGAACCGGGCTTGTAGGTGATCCCGTTGAAGGTCCAGGCCTCGTCGTTGGAGACGATCAGCAGATCGCCCTGGGCGCCGAAGACGCTGACCCGATCCGGCAAGGCCAGTTTCACCGTCGAACCGTCATGGGCCATGACCCAGGTCTCCGAGCGGAAGGTGTCCAGCGGGCGGGTGATGATGACCGCCGTAACCTTGCCGTCCTTGTCGCGATAGACAGAGGGGCTGACGCCGTAGCCGCCGTCGCCCTGTTCGCCGCGATAGACCTCGGTCGCCTGGGCCAGGGTTTGGCCGCGCTTCAGCGTCTTGACGATGAAGGGATAGCCGGACTCGGTCATGGTGCCCGCGCCGAAGTCTGTGGCGACCAGAAGCGTGTCGCGGTCCAGCCATTCGATGCGGTGCTTGCCCTCGGGCAGATTGAAACCGCCGTCCACGAACGACTTCGTCGTCAGGTCGAACTCGCGCACGACCACCGCATCCTTGCCGCCGTCGGACAGATTGATCAGGCAGCGGGTGTCGTCCGGCGCCAGGCAGTCGGCGCCCTTGAACACCCAGTCCTTGCCCTCCGCCTTGGACAGGGCGTCGATGTCCAGCAGGGTCTCCCACTGCGGCGTCGCGGTCCGGTAGCTGTCCAGTGTCGTGCGACGCCAGACGCCCTTGGGATTGGTCGCGTCCTGCCAGAAGTTGCCGATGCCATCGCCCAGGAAGGATGGGCTGGGGATGCGGTCGGTGGCGGTCAGGATCGCCTGGGCCTCGGCGCGGAAGGTCTCGTAGCGCGGATCGCCGGTCAGGGCGGCCAGGGATTTGCGGTTCTCCTCGGCGACGAAGGCCATCGCCTCTGCCCCATCCACCTGCTCCAGCGCCAGATGATCGTCCGCCGCCGCGACGCCCGCCGGGGTCAGGTTCTTCGGATAAGCGGGCGGCGGCCCCATGCGCTCTGGATGCTCATCCGCCCGCCACATCGAGGGTTGCGCCGGAGTTGTGGTGCAAGCGCCCATGAGAAGAGCCGGGATGGCGGCGGACAGGATCAGGTGACGCATGACTTCAAAACTTTCCACTCATCCCCGCGAAGGCGGGGACCCAGACCTTTGGGCGTTCGGCGTCGCCCGTTCGTACTGAACCCGATCCCAGCCGCCGAACCTTTCGAAAGCACTGGGTCCCCGCTTTCGCGGGGATGAGCGGAACCAGAGACTATTCCTGCGCCGGCGTGTCCATCAGGCGGCGCGACAGATAGGTGTATTCCAGCGCCAGGCGACGCGCGGTTTCGCGCAAGTTGGCCCCGGCCGCGTGGCCGCCGTCGACGTTTTCATAGAACAGCACCGGATAGCCCAGCTCTTCCAGACGCGCCGCCGCCTTGCGGGCATGGCCCGGATGGACGCGGTCGTCCTTGGTCGAGGTATGGATGAAGACCTCGGGGTAGGGCTGGCCCGCGCGCAGGTTCTGATACGGCGAATACTGCTCGATCCAGGCGCGCTGCTCGGGGATGTCCGGGTTGCCGTATTCGCCGATCCAGGAAGCGCCGGCCAGCAGCTTGTGGAAGCGCAGCATGTCGAACAGCGGCACCTGAATGACGGCGGCGTTGATCAGGTCCGGGCGCTGGGTCAGCATCGCCCCCATGAAGAGCCCGCCCTGCGAGCCGCCCATGATGCCCAGCTTGGGCTGGCTGGTGATGTTGCGGGCGATCAGGTCCAGGGCCACGGCCTGGAAATCCTCATGCGCGCGCTGGCGGTTCTGTTGCAGGGCCGCCTCGTGCCAGCGCGGTCCGAACTCGCCGCCGCCGCGCGTATTGGCGATGACATAGACGCCGCCCCGCTCCAGCCACAGCTTGCCGACCGTCGCCGAATAGCCGGGCAGCAGCGAGCTTTCGAACCCGCCATAACCGTACAGTAGCGTGGGGTTGGAGCCGTCCAGCGGCATGTCCGCCTTATGCACCACGAAATAGGGGATCATTGTCCCATCGGCCGAACGGGCCTCGTGCTGATCGACCGTCATGCCGGCGGCGTCGAACTTGGCCGGCATCGACTTGACCTGATCGACCGCGCCGGTCGCCGCATCGGCCAGCCACAGGCTGGACGGGTTCAGATAGCCGGTGACGCTGACGAAGATCTTGTCGTCCTTCTCCGAGGCCGAACCGACGCCGACCGAGACGTTCTGGGGCAGGTCCAGCGTCGTGTGCGCCCATTCGCCTTGACCGGGGGTGTAGACCCGCACCGAACCGCGCACATTGTCATACAGGGCCACGACCAGCCGGTTGCGCGTGACGTTGACGCCCTCGACGGCCTGACGCTCGGTCGGGCGCAGCACCAGCTGGGCCGGGGTCGACTGATCGGCCAGCCAGGCCTCCAGAGGCCAGGCGATCAGGTCGCCGGTCTTGAAATCCTGACCCGACGGCGCGGTCCAGTCCTGTTTCAGCGACACCAGAAGCTGGCCCTGGACCAGGCCGGTGATGTCGGACTTGGCCGGCAGTTGAAGCTGGGTCAGGGCGCCGTCGTCACCCAGCCGCCAGGTCTCGGACGAATAGAAGTCCACCGAACGGTTGATCAGGGTCGCCTTCACCACCCCGTCGGCGTCGCGCAGCGTATAGCCGGACACCGACACGTCGGTCGGCTGGCCGGTGAACAGGGTCTCGGCCTGATCCGGGGTCTGGCCGCGCTTCATCCGCTTGACCACCATCGGATAGCCCGAGTTGGTCAGGGTGCCGGGACCGAAGTCGCGCGAGATCAGCAGAGTGTCCTTGTCGATCCAGGATGCGCCGCCCTTGGATTCCGGCAGGGTGATGCCGCCGTCGACGAACTTACGCTCGACCGTGTCGAACTCGCGCAGGGTCACCGCGTCCTTGCCGCCGTTCGACAGACTGATCAGGCAGTAGCGCTCTTCGGGCTGAAGACAGGTCGAGCCCTTGTAGACCCAGTTCTGGCCCTCGGCCGCCGCCAGGGCGTCGATGTCGAGGATGGTCTGCCATTCGGGCGTCGCGGTGCGATAGCTGTCCAGCGTCGTGCGGCGCCACAGCCCGCGCACGTGCTGGGCGTCCTGCCAGAAGTTGTCGATATGGCCGTCATGGGTGAAGCCGGGCGAGGGGATGCGGTCCTGGGCCTGGACGATCTCCAGCGCCTGCTGATGCAGGGTCTCGTAGCGGGGATCGCCCTGCAGGACGGCGAAGGTGCGTTCGTTGTGGGCCTTGACCCACTCCATCGCCCGCTCGCCCTCGACCTCTTCCAGCCACAGATAGGGGTCGGTCGCATCGCTGGTCGCGAAGCCGCTGGATGCGGGAGCGGGTGAGGAGGCGGAAGTCTGGGCCATGGAAACCGAGGTCAGGCTGGTGGAGGCGAGAAGCGTCGCAAGTGCGACGGCGGAAGCACGGATCATGGACAGGTCCCCGAAAACGAAGCCGGCACCTTAACGACGCCTTCCCGTGCGGCAAGCCGTGCGACCTTACCGTTTTGTCACACCGGCGGGACGCGCCGCCTCAACCCTCGTCGGGAATGCAGAGCAGCTTGCCGCACGCCTTGCAGTGGACGGCGTCGGGGTCGTGGTTCTGCAGGCCGCAGCGGTCGCACGGGAAATGCACCTTGTGCGGTCGGATCAGGGCCTGCGCCAGGCGCAGGAACAGGGTGATGCCGACCAGCATGACAGCGATGGACAACAACCGCCCCCACGGCCCCGGCAGGGTTACGTCGCCGAACCCGGTCGTTGTCAGGGTGGCCACCGTGAAATACAGCGCATCCACATAGCCGGAGATGCCGTCGTGCCCCCTGAAGGTCGCATAGACGAAGCCGGTCGCCACGAAGACGAAGGTGATCAGATTGGCCAGGGCCCGCGCGATCCCTTCAACCCGCGTATCGTCGAACCGCGCCCCCACGGTGCGCCAGAAGAAGTCCGAGTTCAGCAGGGTCCACAGCCGCAGCATCCGCAGGAAGCCGAGGTTGAACAGCCAGGCCGGAAACAGCAGGGTCGCCAGCACGAACAGGTCGACCCAGACGATCGGCCGCTTCAGCCAGTCCTTGATGTTGGCATAGGCATAGGCCCGCGCGGCCAGGTCCAGGGCCAGGATGGCGGCGATGAAATAGTCCAGCGCATAGAAGGCCCAGCCCATGTTCTTCAGGATGGGCGCCGCAAGGAAAAAGCCGATGATCGCCAGGTCGATCACGATGACGGTCAAGCGGAACTTCACCGCCGCCGGCTGGCTGCCGTGATACAGGTATCGCAGTCGGGCGCGCAGTCGCAGGCCGTTGTCCTTGGGGTCGGTTTCGATCTGGGACACGCTGGTTTCCGCGACGCTGGGTTGGGCCTATATGGCCTGCATGACCCGTCCTTTCGTCAAGATGAACGGCGCCGGCAATGACTTCGTCGTCGTCAATGCGCTGGAACAGCCGTTCGCTCCCGGCGCGGATCAGATTCGTGCGCTGGGCGACCGCCAGACGGGCGAGGGCTTCGATCAGCTGATCGCCATCGAACCGTCGGACACGGCCGACGCCTTCATGCGGGTGTGGAACGCCGATGGATCGATGGTCGAGACCTGCGGCAACGCCCTGCGCTGCGTCGGCTGGCTGTTGATGCAGGCCAACGGATCGGATCGCGTCGTCATTGATACGGCGGGCGGCCCGACCACCGCCACCCGCGCCGGCGACCACCGTGTGACCGTGGACATGGGCAAGCCTCGCCTGGACTGGACCCAGGTGCCGCTGGCCGAAGAGATGGACACCCGCGGGATCGAGCTTCAGGTCGGGCCGATCGACGCGCCGATCCTGCATACGCCCGGCGCCGTCTCCATGGGCAATCCGCACGTGGTCTTCTTCACCGACCGCCAGGACGACGGCTTCGTCACCGGATCCGGCTCGCTGGTCGAGCATCACCCGCTGTTCCCGCAAGGGGTCAATGTCGGCTTCGCCAATGTGCTTGACCGGGATCACATCTGCCTGCGGGTCTGGGAGCGGGGAGCCGGCCTGACCAAGGCCTGCGGCACCGGCGCCTGCGCCGCCCTGGTCGCCACCGCGCGGCGCGGCCTGACCGAGCGCAAGGCGACGGTCGTCGTCGATGGCGGCGAACTGATCATCGACTGGGATGCAGAGACCGATCACGTCCTGATGACCGGGCCGGTCGAGATCGAACGGACGGGCGTGCTGTCGATCTGACGGCGTTGACGCTGACGCGCAGGTAAGGCTCCGGGCCGATTGCTCAGGCTTCCTCCGTGTCAAGGGTTGGCGCGGCCCGTCCCAGCCTCTAGGACACGAACGGTTACAGCCACGCCGACGCCCTGGACGACCGATGCCCGATCAGACCGAAAAGCAAACCTTCTCCGACGACGAAGCGCTGGACTTCCACCGCATCCCGACGCCGGGCAAGATTTCGATGGCGCCGACCAAGCCGATGGCGACCCAGCGCGACCTGTCGCTGGCCTATTCGCCGGGCGTGGCCGTGCCGGTCCTGGCCATCGCCGCCGATGCGGACAAGGCCTACGACTACACCTCCAAGGGCAATCTGGTCGCCGTCATCTCGAACGGGACCGCGATCCTGGGCTTGGGCAACCTGGGTCACATGGCGTCAAAGCCGGTCATGGAGGGCAAGTCGGTCCTGTTCAAACGGTTCGCCGACGTCGACAGCTTCGACGTCGAGGTGAAGACCACCGACCCGGACGAGTTCATCACCGTCGTCAAGAACATCGGCGACACCTGGGGCGGCATCAATCTGGAGGACATCAAGTCCCCCGAATGCTTCGTCATCGAAAGCGAGCTTCAGGACCTGCTGGACATCCCCGTCTTCCATGACGACCAGCACGGCACCGCCATCATCTCGACCGCCGGCCTGATCAATGCGGTCCATATCGCCGGCAAGAAGCTGGACGAGATCAAGGTCGTGCTGGCCGGCGCCGGAGCGGCGGGCCTGTCCTCCATCGCCCTGATGAAGGCCGCGGGCGTCAAGGCCGAAAACACCGTGATCTGCGACCGCGACGGGGTCGTCTACAAGGGTCGCGACCACGGCATGGATCAGTGGAAGGCCGCCCACGCGACCGACACCCCCCTGCGCACTCTGGCCGAGGCCATGGTCGGCGCCGACGTGGTGCTGGGCCTGTCCGCCAAGGGCGCGATCACCAAGGAGATGGTCGCCTCGATGGCGCCCAATCCGATCATCTTCGCCATGGCCAACCCCGACCCCGAGATCACGCCCGAGGACGTCAAGTCGGTGCGTTCGGACGCCATCATCGCCACGGGCCGCTCGGACTATGTGAACCAGGTCAACAACGTCCTGGCCTTCCCCTATCTGTTCCGGGGCGCGCTGGACGTGCGGGCGCGCCGCGTGAACCACGAGATGAAGATCGCCTGCGCCCAGGCTCTGGCCGCCCTGGCGCGCGAAGACGTGCCGGACGAGGTCGCCGCCGCCTATCGCGGACGCAAGCTGAAATTCGGGCCGGACTACATCATCCCGACGCCCTTCGACCCGCGCCTGATCTGGTACATCCCGCCCTTCATCGCCCAGGCGGCGATGGACACCGGCGTGGCCCGCGTCCAGATCGAGGACATGGACGCCTATCGTCACGCGCTGCGTTCGCGCGTCGATCCGTCCGCCGCCCTCATGCAGAAGATTAGCTCGGCCGTGCGCGGCGGGCCGAACAAGCGCGTCGTCTTCGCCGAGGGCGAAGAACCCGCCGTCATTCGCGCCGCCTGGGGCTTCAAACAGGCCGATCTGGGCACGCCGATCCTGGTCGGCCGCGAGGATCTGATCCGTCAGAACGCCGCAGAGGCCGGTCTGAACTTCGACGAGCTGGGCATCGAGATCACCAACGCCCGCGTCTCCGACCACAATGTCGAGGACACCGACTGGCTGTACGAAAAACTTCAGCGCCGGGGTTATCTGCGCCGCGACGTGCAGCGGATGATCAATCAGGACCGTAACTATTTCGCGGCCACACTGGTCGCCAAGGGCCGGGCCGACGCCATGGTCGCGGGCGTGACCCGCAACTTCAACATGGCGTTGAAGGAGGTCCAGCGCGTGCTGGACGTGGACGACACCCTGATCGGTCTGTCGATCCTGCTGGCCAAGGGCCGCACCCTGTTCGTCGCCGACACCACCATCCACGAACTGCCGAACGCCGAGGAGTTGGCCGACATCGCTATCAAGGCGGCCGATACGGTCAGGAAGCTGGGTCGCAATCCCCGCGTGGCCTTCCTGTCCTATTCCACCTTCGGCAACCCGCCCGGCGACCGCGCCGAGAAGGTGCGTGAGGCGATCCGCATCCTGGACAAGAAGGGCGTCGATTTCGAATACGAAGGCGAAATGCCGCCGGAAGTCGCGCTCGATCCCAAGGGGCATTCGGCCTACGCCTTCAACCGCCTGACCAAGCCGGCCAACGTCCTGGTCATGCCCGCCATCCATTCCGCCGCCATCTCGACCAAACTGGTTCAGGCGCTGGGCGGCGCAACCGTGATCGGACCGTTGCTGGTCGGTCTGGAGAAGCCGGTGCAGATCGTCAGCTTGGGCGCCTCGGTCAGCGAGATCATCACCGCCGCCACCTTCGCCGCCTATGACGCCGGTCCCGCCTTCCAGGGTTCGGGCCTGACCTCGGCGCCGCGTCCCCCCGCGGCCGTGGTCGAGCGTTGAGCGAAGCCTCGCCCTTTCCCCCCGCCGCCCCGCCGCCCCGGAGGGTGGAGCCGGGCCTCTATCTGGTCGCCACCCCGATCGGGAACCTGCGCGACATCACGCTGAGGGCGCTGGACGTGCTGGCCGCCGCAGACCTAGTGCTGGCCGAGGACACCCGCGTCACCGCCAAACTGCTGAGCGCCTATGGGCTGAAGGCCAGGCTGGAACGTTGCGACGACCATGCGTCCGGCCGCGCCGCCGAACAGGCGATCGAACGGTTGCGCGAGGGACAAGTGGTGGCCCTGGTGTCGGATGCGGGCACGCCGCTGGTCAGCGACCCCGGCTTCGTCGTCGCCCGTGCCGTGATCGCCGAAGGACTGCCCGTCCATCCGATCCCCGGCGCCTCGAGTTTGTTGGCCGCACTGTGCATCGCCGGCCTGCCGGCCGACCGGGTGCTGTTCGCCGGCTTCCTGCCGCCCAAGACGGCCGGGCGCACCGCCGCGCTGGAAGCCTTGAAGAGCCAGCGCCAGACCTTGGTCTTCTTCGAAAGCGGGCCGCGCCTGAAAGACAGTTTGACCGACATGGCCGCCGTGCTGGGGCCGCGCCCCGCCGCCGTCGCCCGCGAGCTGACCAAGCTCTATGAAGAGTGCGTGCGTGGGTCGCTGAACGAACTGGCGGTCGATCCCCGTCTGGATAGTCCCAAGGGCGAAATCGTCGTGGTCGTCGGCCCCGGCGAAGCGGTCCAGGCGACCGAGGCCGACGCGGACGCCGCCCTGATCGACGCCCTTCAGACCCTGTCCACCGGCGACGCCGCTTCCGAGGTGGCCAAGGCCTTGGGTCTGAACCGAAAGACCCTGTATCGCCGGGCGCTGGAGCTGAAGGGCAAGTGAAGCGGCTGTATCGTCCCTCACCGGTCCGTCGCCCCAAGGCGGCGTGGCGGCAGGCGAAGGGCGGGGCGGCGTTCAAGTCCGGTCACGCCGCCGAATGGATCGCGGCCTTCTGGCTCATCCTGCGCGGCTATCGCGTTCTCGGGTTCCGTCTGAAGAGCCGGGCCGGCGAGATCGATCTGCTGGTCTGTCGCGGTCGGGTGCTGGCGGTGGTCGAGGTCAAGCGCCGCGCGACGATGCAGGCGGCCCTGCTGGCGCTGAAGCCGGTCCAATACGATCGACTGATCGCGGCGGGCGAGGCGATCCGGCGCAATCGGCCGGGTCTGCAACGTCTGGATTTGAGAATTGATATGGTGGCGCTGGCTCCCTGGCGCGTTCCACGTCATCTTCGCGGCGTCGAGAAGCGCTGACGAGGGGATCGCATGACGCGCGAGGAGGCCGAGGCCGTCCTGACCGCCGCCGGTCAGGCCGAAGACGACGCCTTCCCCCTGCTGGAGGCGGCGATCGCCTGCGCGATCCATGACCATCCGTTGCGTGATCCCGAGCCTGTGCGCGCCCTGGCCCGCAACGCCTGCGAGCGGCTGAAGGAACGGATCGGCGGCGAAGGTCCCGACGAGGCCCTGGCCGAAACCCTGTGCGCCGACCTGCGGCTAAACGGCGACCTGATCCATTACGACCATCCCGACAACACCGACATCATTGCGGTCGCCGAGCGTCGACGCGGCCTGTCCGCGGCCTTGGCCGTCTTCTATCTGCATGCCGCGAAAGAGGCCGGGATCACGGCGGCCGGGGTGGATTTCCCCGGTCATTTCATGATCCGAGTCGAAACGGCCGAGGGGCCCGTGGCCTTGGACCCCTTCAGCCAGGGACGGCTCATCCTGCCCAGCGAGCTAACCCGGCGTGCCCTTCGCGCCGGTCTGATGCCGCACGTCGCGGATCGGCTGGACATCCTCATGGCGCCGGTGACGGATCGTCAGTCGCTGATCCGCCTGCAGAACGTCCTGTTCAGCCGCGGCATTCGCGGTCGGGACTATGAGGGCGCCGAGCGGTCGGCCCTGCGTCGCGCCCTGCTGGACCCCGAGGACCACCGACCGTGGCTCGACGTCGCCTCGGCGCGCGAGAAACAGGGGGCGCTCGCCGGCTCGTTGCAAGCCCTGGCGCGCGCCCAGGGTCTGGACGGCGTTGAGGAGGCGCGGCGGTTCACGACCTTCGAGCGCGTGCGGATGCAGTTGAACTAGACGACGGCCTCGCCACGCAGCAGGCGAGGCAAGTCGCCTGTCGCGCCGCCCGCCTCCTGCATGAAGGCGCGGCGCAGAGGGCCGATGCGGTTGACGGCCGCCATGCCCAAATCGCGCGCCAGACGCACCGGCGCGATGTCGTTGGAGAACAGACGCACGAAGGCGTCGAAACCGGCCGCCAGGGCCGCATTGTCGAACCGGCGCCAGCGGGCGTAACGCTCCAGAACGGTTTCCGACCCGATGTCCTCGCCCAGGCGCGCGGCCTCGGCCAGCACCTCGGCCAGAGCCGCCGCATCCTTCAGCCCCATATTCAGACCCTGACCGGCGACCGGATGCACACCGTGCGCCGCATCCCCGATCAAGGCGATGCGCGGCGCGACCAGTTTCTCGGCCAAGCTGAGCGACAGCGGATAGACGAAGCGCGGGCCCTCGACCGTCGCCCCATCCAAAAACTCACCGAACCGCCGCATCAGATGGGCGTGGAAGGCGTCGTCCGAGGCGTCGCGCAGCGCCTCCCCCCGTCGCGTCGTCTCGGTCCAGACCAGGCTGGCGCGCTGATCCGTCAGAGGCAGGATGGCGAAGGGGCCGCTGGGCAGGAAATATTCGTGGGCGACATTGCCGTGGTCGCGCCCCAGCCGCACCGTGGCCACCACGCCGCTCTGGCCATAGCCCCAGCCGACGGTCTCGATCCCAGCCGCGCGGCGCACGGCCGAGCCTCGCCCCTCGGCGCCGACAACCAGGGGCGCGATCAGGGTCGATCCATCGGCCAGGGTCACGGTCGCCTTGCCCGCATCGGTCGCGACGCTGGCGACGGTCGCCGGGGCCCGCACCGCGATCCCCGCGCGCGTCACCGCCTCGGCCAGGGCCGCTCGGATGCGGCGGTTCTCGACCATATAGCCCAGCGGTTCGCCGCCGGTGCGTCCGCCGATCTCATCGGCGTCGAAGCGCAGGAAGGCGGGCGAGGCGGACCGGCTGGCCGCGCCCGGCCGACGCCCGTCCGTCACCAGAATATGATCCATCCAGCAGGCGTGCGGACGCAGGCTTTCGCCCAGCCCCAGCGCGTCCAGCATGCGGAAAGTCGAAAAGGCCACGGCGGTCGAACGCCCGTCGAAGGTCGGCGCCAACTGGTCGCTGAAAGGCTGCGGATCGACCATCACGACCTTCAACTGCGCTTGCGCCGCCGCCAGGGCGAAGGCCGCCCCGGTCAGCCCCGCGCCGGCGATGACGATGTCGTAGCGTTCGGTATCAGCCATGGCAGGCTTGTCGCGCCGTCGGGGCCAAAGGTCCAGAGGACGGTTTGTCCATCGCCAAGGCCAAGCTGGTAAACAGCCCCTTAACCCTGTGGATGCGACAAAGGCGTCGAACGTCAGCCGCCGGAAGGTTCGACCCTTCATGTCCACCGCCCTCGTCATCGGCCGTCAGGCCTGGATCAGCGCCCGCATCCTGTGGGACGCGCCCTTCGTGGTGCGGTTCAGGGGCGTCTTGCAGGCCCTGCTGGCGACCCTGCTGCTGGTCGCCCTGGTGTCGTGGAATCCTGCGGACGCCAGTCTGAACGCGGCCTCTAGCCTGCCGACGACCAACTGGCTGGGAGCGAACGGCGCCCTGTTCGCCGACCTGTTCATGCAATCGCTGGGCCTTGCGGCCTGGCCCGCCGCCCTGCTGCTGGTCGCCTTCGGCCTGGCGCGCGCGGTCGGCGATGCGATCCAGCAAAGGCTCAAGCCCACGCCGTTGAAAGCCCTGGCTGCGACGGGCGGGGTGCTGCTGCTGTCCAGCGCGCTCGCCGCCCTGGCCGCACCCGCCGCCTGGCCGCTCGCCGCCGGTCTGGGCGGTCTGTGGGGCGATGCGGTGACAGGCCTGGCGGCGCGCGGTCTCGGCGCCCTGCATATCCCCGGCGGCCGCATAATCGCGGGCCTCGTCTTCCTGATCGCCGGGCTGTGGCTGGTCGGTTTCGCCATCGGCCTGCGGGCCATGGATTTCCTTGACGCCCTCCACTGGGGCAAGTCGTTGCGCGCGCCCACGCCGCCCCAGCCGAAGCCCCAAGCCGCTCGCGAAAAGGCGCCCCCCAAGGCCCGAGCGCCCCGCGCCGCCCCACCGGAAGCGGCGCCGCTGGCCCCGACCTATGCCGAAGAGCCGCCTCAGACCGCCTATGACGACCTGCCGCCGTGGGAGGACGACGCCGTCCAGCCCGCGCCCCGCCCGTCGGCTGCCCGCCCGGTCGAGCCGCGCGTCGCCGCGGTCAAGGCGCCCAAGGCCCGTAAGGATGACGTGGACCAGCAGGCCTTCGACTTCGTGCGGCCCGAAGGCGATTTCGACCTGCCGCCGCTCGGCATCCTGACCAAGCCGGCCCAGCGCGTCGGTTCGGTGGACGAGGACTCGCTGAAGCAGAACGCCAAGATGCTGGAAGGCGTGCTGCAGGAGTTCGGCGTGCGCGGCGTGATCGACCAGATCCGCCCCGGCCCGGTCGTCACCCTGTATGAACTGGTCCCGGCGCCGGGCGTGAAGCACGGCCGCGTGGTCGCCCTGGCCGACGACATCGCCCGGTCGATGTCCGCCCGCGCCTGTCGGATTTCCGTGGTCCAGGGCCGCAACGCCATCGGCATCGAACTGCCCAACGCTAAGCGCGAGACCGTCTATCTGCGCGACCTTCTGGCCAGCGCCGAATATGACAAGAAGGGCCATCTGCTGCCCCTGGCCCTGGGCGAAACCATCGGCGGCGAGCCCTATGTCGCCGATCTGGCGCGCATGCCCCACCTGCTGATCGCGGGCACCACCGGCTCGGGCAAGTCGGTCGGGGTCAACGCCATGATCCTGTCGATCCTGTATCGCCACAGCCCGGCCGAATGCCGCTTCATCATGATCGACCCCAAGATGCTGGAGCTGTCGGTCTATGACGGCATCCCGCACCTGCTGGCGCCGGTCGTCACCGATCCGAAGAAGGCCGTCGTCGCCCTGAAATGGACGGTCCGCGAAATGGAGGATCGCTATCGCCGCATGTCCAAGCTGGGGGTGCGCAACATCGCCAGCTACAACGAGCGCGCCCGCGAAGCCCAGGCCAAGGGCGAGCATTTCGAACGCACGGTCCAGACCGGCTTCGACGACCAAGGCCGCCCGGTCTATGAGTCCGAGAAGATCCGGCCCGAGCCCCTGCCCTTCCTGGTCGTGGTCATGGACGAAATGGCCGATCTGATGCTGGTCGCCGGCAAGGACGTCGAGGGCGCCGTTCAGCGTCTGGCCCAGATGGCCCGCGCCGCGGGCATCCACCTGATCATGGCGACCCAGCGTCCGTCGGTGGACGTCATCACCGGCACCATCAAGGCCAACTTCCCGACGCGCATCTCCTTCCAGGTCACGTCCAAGATCGACAGCCGCACCATCCTGGGCGAACAGGGCGGCGAACAGCTGCTGGGCCAGGGCGACATGCTCTACATGGCCGGCGGCGGGCGGATCACCCGCCTGCACGGCCCCTTCGTCGACGACAAGGAAGTCGAGGACGTCTGCAAACACCTGAAGGCCCAGGCCGAGCCCGACTATCTGGATCTGATCACCGACGAACCGGACGGCGACGGCGACAACGGCTATGACGAAGGCGGCGGCGGCGGATCCGGCGACGACCTGTACGACCGCGCGGTCGCCGTGGTCACCCGCGACCGCAAGGCCTCGACCAGCTATGTGCAGCGTCGACTCCAGATCGGCTACAACCGAGCCGCCTCCCTGATCGAGCGGATGGAGCAGGAAGGCGTAGTCAGCCCCGCCAACCACGCGGGCAAGCGCGACGTCCTGGCCGGCCCGCCGCCGATGGTGTGACGACAATCGAGGAACGGCTGCGGCTCGGAGCCGTTGTCTGACCCGCTATCGCGTCCAAGCTTCAGCATTTCGATGAACAGGGCTTCATCGCAGCGCCGGAATATGGTCAGGCTCGCGTCATTCCGACGCCAAGCCGACCGGGCAAGACGGCAGCATCGACAACCATCCCGAACGGGAGACGAACTTCATGACCTCGCGCGCCAAGACCGTGGCTATGGCCACCCCCGACCTGCACCGCCGCAGCCTGCTGCTGGGCGCCGGCCTGACGACTGGCCTGATCGCGCTGGGCGCCTTCGACGCCGCCCACGCCCAGTCCAACCTGTCGGCCGAGGACCGCGCCGTGGTGCAACAGGCGCAGGGCTATCTGCAGGCCCTGACCTCGGCGCAAGGGACCTTCACCGAAACGGGCCCGAACGGACAGACGCGCCAGGGCCGATTCTATCTGCAGCGTCCCGGCAAGATGCGGTTCGAATACACCAACCCGGCCGGTCTACTGGTCGTGTCGGACGGCTATAACGTCAAACGCTACGATCCGCGCCTGAACAGCTTCCAGCAGGTGCCGCTGGGTCGCACCCCGCTGTCGACCTTCCTGGCGCGCAATGTGCGGCTGGACCAGGGCGTGCGCATCGAGCGCGTGACGCGGATGGCCTCGGGCGCCTTCGCCATCACGGCGCGGGATTCCAACCGCCCGAACGACGGTCAGGTCGTGCTGGCCTTCGCCGGCAATCCGATGCGTCTGCAAGAGTGGACCATCACCGATCCGCAAGGCGCCCGCACCCGGACCCAGCTGACGTCGCTGCAACCGGCGTCCGGCCTGTCGGCGCGCCTGTTCCAGCTCAGCGATCCGACCCGTCGTCCCGGCCGCAACTAGGGCTTTCGGGGGCGGGTGACCATTCCTCAACCCCTGTTCCCCTAGACTGGCCGCATGAGCGCGACCGCCCCGCCGTCCGGCGTCCCATCGCTGAAATGGATCGCGGCGGTCGGCGCGGGCGCCTTTGCTTTTTTCATGGCGGGCGCCCTGGTGGTCGAACCGGCTCTGAACCGCCTGATCGCTCCGACCGACCTCTCCACCAGACCTCACGTGTCCGGACAGGTCGAGGTTGGGGAGGTCGTGCTGTCCGGGCGCTACGCCGCGACCAATTCCGACATGGCGCTCGATGTGGACGGCGGCGCGCTGAGCACGACCACGGGCGGCCGCCTGACCTCGGCGCCGCATCGGCTGGTTCAGGCGGATCAGCCGGCCAGCGTCTCCAGAGTATTTGCCGACGCCATGGCCGTGCCGCCGATCGCCCAGATCGAGGTGCGGCGTGTCACGGCTGACGAAGACTCGCGGCTGTGCGCCGGTCATCCCGTCGGATGGCTGGCCTTGGCCGTGCGGCGCGACGGTTTCGTCCTGATGCCGGTGCGACAGGGGCCGCCGCCGGGCGCCCTGCTGGCCGACGATCGCCTGTGCGCCGTCCTGGACCTCAGCCGATGATGCGAGCTCTGATGCTGGCGGCGCTGGTCGGACTGGTCGCCGCGCTTGTGACCTGGACCCGGCCGGGCGCGACGGATCGGGCGACAGACCCCGTCGTCATTCAGGTGCTCGACAACGGCTTTCACACCGATATCGCCGTACCGCGCGCCGCGCTTGAACGTCGCGGCGGTCCTCTGGCCCGTGCGGTCCAAGTCTTGGCGCCCGGCGACTGGATCCTGATCGGATGGGGCGATGCGAAATTCTACGTCGATCAGCGCCCGATTTCGGATCGGCTGCCGGACGGGGCGCGCGCCTTTCTGCATCCCGGCAATCGATCGGTGCTGATGCTGGCCCCTCGACGCGACGATCCGCGCCTGGCCTATGGCGAAGACAGCGCCGCCCTGACCCTGAGCCGCGTTCGCTTCGAGCGTCTAGCCGCGCGGGTCGAGGCCTCGCTTGATCTGTCAAAAGGCCGGCCGCGCATCGCAGCTATGCGTCCCGGCGACGACGCGCGCTTCTTCGCCAGCCGCGAGACCTTCTCCATCCTGCATCTGTGCAATCACTGGACGGCTGGCGTGCTGAACGCCGGCGGCGTGGCCATTCGTCCGGTGCCGGCCATCACCTCGGGCGAGGTGATCCGCTCGGTTCGGGCCGCCGAACGGGCGCGAAAACTGGACAGACCCCCGCTGCGGGACTAGACCGCCCGACTTTCGCCTATCCGGCCGGGTCCGATCCCCACCAGGCGAACAAGAAGGAGAGGCCGATGGCCCACAAGCAACACACCCGCAACGCCTCCGGTCCCGCCGGACCCAGCCAACGCCAGCTGCGCGCCGGCGAGCTGATCCGTCACGCCCTGGTCGACATCCTGCGCGAGGAGGATATCCATGACCCGGCCCTGGTCGGCGTCTCCGTCACCGTCACCGAAGTGCGCCTGTCGCCCGACCTGAAACACGCCACCTGTTTCGTCGAGCCGCTGGGCGCCGGCGTCGAGACCGCGCCGACGGCCGGACACGAGAGCGAGATCATCAAGGCGCTGAACGCCCACGCCAAATTCCTGCGCGGCCAGCTGGGCCGTCGGCTGGACATGAAATTCACCCCCGATCTGCGCTTCCGCCACGACGAAAGCTTCGACGCCGCCAGCCACATCGACCGCCTGTTCGACGACCCCCGCGTCCGCGCCGACCTGGAACGCCGCGACGAACGCGACGAAGACGAGGGCGAAGACTGATGTTGGCGATCCTCCTCCGTCCTTCACGGGGGAGGGGGACCGCGCGCAGCGTGGTGGAGGGGGCGACCCCAGACACCGGCCTTGCGCCCG
>AMYY01000042.1 GCA_000335735.1 alpha proteobacterium L41A
GTCCCACAGGCGCCCGCGATGCGGCTTAGAACCCCTCCGTCACGGCGCTGAAGAAGCGCCGCGCCACCTCCCCACCAAGTGGGGAGGAGACTTGGAAATCAAATCTTCAGCCCCAGGTCCATCGCCTCGGCGAGGGCCTTTGCGCGCTTCCTGGTCTGTTCGCCCAGGAGGACGTCGGCGTAGCCTTCGGTCGCCGTCAGGCGCAGGTCGCCGCCTTTGACCTTGGCGGCGGCGTTGGCCATCAGCTGGGGCGAGCGCCCGGACAGATCGCAGGCCAGACGGATGGCCAGGCCGATGGCGCGGGCGCGTTTGGCGGCGGCGGCGTCGAGCAGGCGGTCGATGACCTCGGGCTGAGGCGTGGCGGGCGCGCCGCCGTAGCGGGCGTTCATCGCGCTGGCCAAAAAGGCGCGTTCCGTGTGGCTGATGCCCGCGACGGGCGCACGCAGCACCTGGTCGAAGACAAGTTCCAGTCGGTGATCCGGGTGCAGCCGCGCGCCCAGGTCCGCCAGACGGCAGGCGGCGCTGACCAACACGGCGTCGCGTTTCTCGCCGAACACTTCGGGCAGGGCGGCGACGATTTCGGAAATCCAGCCGTTGAGCGCGCCGGGCAGGGCCGGAGCCACGCCCTGGCGACCGCCTAGGGCGGTGCAGCCGGCCAGCAGAGGATCGGCGGTTCGCGTCGCCTCGTCCAGCGTCTCGAACAGCAGGCCCTCGCGCACGCCCCAAGCCGACATCTCGATCTGTTTGAGACCCAGATGTTTGATCAACGCCTCTAGCACCAGGCCGGCGTAGGGCAGGGTTTCGGCGCGCTTTTTCGACACGCCGGGCAGTTTGGCCAGGCTGGCCGTCGACTGCTGCGCGACGAGACGCGCGGTCTCCAGCGCCTCATCGGCCGACATCTGATACTGATGCACGACCTTCAGCGGATAGGATTTCAGGCCCATCTGCACCTGAGCCAGGGTCCGCCAGGCGCCGCCCACGGCGTAGAGCCGCTCGCTCTTGAACTGGCCTGCGATCGGTTTCAGGGCGTGATCGATACGGGCCTTGATGCGGTCGGCGTCGAACGCCTTGCCCTCGGCCAGGGCGAAGGGCCCCAGCGGCAGGGTCAGGCCGTTCTCGACGCCGTCTCCGTTCAGCCGGGTGAGCTCCAAACTGGCGCCGCCCATGTCGGCCGAGACGCCGTGAGCCAGGGGGGCACCGGCCAGCACGCCCATGGCCGCGTATTTGGCCTCTTCCTCACCCGACAGGACGCGGATCTGGAGGCCGGTTTCGGCGGCGACCCGTTCACAGAACTCCGGCCCGTCCAGGGCTTCACGCACGGCGGCGGTGGCGGCGATCAGGGTGGCGTCAGGCCGCACGCCTTCCAGAACGGCGGCGAAACGGCGCAGCGCCGTCATCGCCATGACCACGCCCTCGGGCGACAGCTTGCGCGTCGTCGGCAGGTCGCGGCCCAGCCCGGCCAGAACCTTCTCATTATAGACGGTCCAGATCGCGCGGCCTTCCAGCCGGTACAGAACCAGGCGAACCGAGTTTGAACCGATGTCGATCGCGGCGATGTCGCGGTCGGTAAGCGCGATGTCGGGCATCAGCGGCCCGGCCGCTCGTAGCGCAGGACGGCGGGCAGGCTCTTGGCCTTGCGGCCGCGTCCGGACAGGCTGGGGTTGGTCATGAAGTATTTGTGGGCCGAGAAGGGCCGCTCAGGATCGGCGGGGGTGACGCGTGTATAGCGCCCTTCGGCGTCCAGCACCCAGCTTTGTGCATCGTCCTTCAGATTGGCGACCATGATCTGGTCCAGCACCTGATCGTGCACGGTGGCGTTGCGGATCGGCGTCATCAGCTCGACCCGGCGATCCAGGTTGCGCGTCATCCAGTCGGCCGAGGAGATGAAGACCTTGGCCTTGTCATGCGGCAGGTCCTTGCCGTTGGCGAAACAGACGATGCGGCTGTGTTCCAGGAAGCGCCCGACGATCGACTTGACCCGGATATTCTCCGACAGACCCGGCACACCGGGACGAAGGCAGCAGATGCCGCGCACGACCAGATCGATCCGCACGCCCCACTGGCTGGCCCGGTAAAGGGCGTCGATGATCTCGACATCGACCAGGGCGTTCAGCTTGACCCAGATGGCGGCGGGCTTGCCCATGGCGGCGGCCGACATCTCCTTGCCGATCAGTTCGATCAGCGTGGCCTTCATGTTCAGCGGCGAGACGACCAGGGCTTCGAGGTGATCCGGCGTCGCATAGCCGGTGATGTAGTTGAACACCCGCGTCGCATCACGCCCCAGGACGGGGTCGCAGGAGAACAGCGACAGGTCCGTGTAAACCTTGGCCGTGACGGGGTGATAGTTGCCGGTGCCGAAGTGGCAGTAGGTGCGCAGGCCTTCGCCCTCGCGCCGGACCACGACGCTGACCTTGGCGTGGGTCTTGTATTCGACGAAGCCGAAGACGACGTGGACGCCGGCCCGCTCCATCGCCCGCGCCCAGCGCAGATTGGCCTCTTCGTCGAAGCGGGCCTTCAGCTCGACCAGGGCGGTGACGTTCTTGCCGTTCTCGGCCGCCTCGATCAGGGCGGCGACGATGGGGCTGTCCTTGGAGGTGCGGTACAGCGTCTGTTTGATGGCGATGACGTTGGGATCGCGCGCCGCCTGACGCAGGAACTGAACCACCACGTCGAAGCTCTCGAACGGATGGTGGATCAGCAGATCCTTTTCGCGGATGGCCGCGAAGACATCGCCGCCATTGTCGCGGACGCGTTCGGGATAGCGCGGCTCATAGCCCTTGAACTTCAGGTCCGGATGGCCGCCGGGAATCAGGTCCGACAGTTGGGCCAGACCCAGCATGCCGTCGACCAGAACCACGTCCTGGGGCGCGGCCTCGAGCTCGCTGACGATGAAATCACGCAGATCGGCGGGCATGGACGCCTCGATCTTGACCCGCACCACCGAGCCCAGACGACGCTGCTTCAGCGCCTCCTCGAACTCCAGAACCAGGTCCTCGGCCTCTTCCTCGATCTCGATGTCCGAGTCGCGGATCAGGCGCAGAACGCCCTTTTCCTGAACCTCGCAGCCCGGGAACAGGTGGTCGATGAACAGCAGCAGCACGTTTTCCAGCGTGATGAACCGCTTGTGCCCCGGCGTGGAGCGGCCGTCGGTCGGCAGTTCCCAGAACCGGCGCACCTGGGTCGGCACCGGCACCAGGGCGTAGAAGGTCTTGGTCTCGCCCTTGCGCTTCAGCTTCAGCGCCAGGGAGAAGCCCAGGTTGGGCAGGAAGGGGAAGGGGTGCGCTGGGTCGATGGCGAGCGGCGTCAGGACGGCGAAGAGCTGGTTCAGGAACTCGGGTTCCAGACGCTCGCGCTCGGTCTTGGTGATCTTCTGGCGATCGACGATCTCGATGCCGGCGACGGTCAGCTCCTTCTTCAGCTGGCGCCAGCGCAGCTGCTGTTCGGCCATTAGCTCGCCCGCGGCGATGTTGATCCGCTCCAGCTGTTCGGCGGGGGTCAGGCCGTCGGCGGACAGGACGCGCAGGCGTTCGCGCAACTGACCCTTCAGGCCGGCCACGCGGGTCATGAAGAACTCGTCCAGGTTATTGGCCGAGATGGACAGGAACCGCAGCCGCTCGAGCAGGGGGTGGTTGGGGTTGGCCGCTTCTTCCAGCACGCGTTCGTTGAACGCCAGCCACGAGGTTTCGCGATTGAAGAACCGGCTAGGCGAGGCCATCAGCTCTTCGCTCAGCGCCAGTTGAGGGGCGCGAGAGGCGGGAACCTCTTCGCCTCGGGTGTCGTCATGGATCGCGGCGTCGGTCATGAACCGGTTCTCGCGCGCGTGTGTGACGGCCGCAAGCGGGCGCCGAGAAAATGTCGCCGGTCAGTCGGCGGCGGCGTCCATCGCGTCCAGCAGCTGACGCGCCAGAACGCGCGTGACCGGGCGGTGGAGGGCGTCCAGACGTTCGACCACCGCAGCGGCGGTCTCGGCCGAGCGGTCCAGGCGGCGCACCAGATAGTCGATCACGTCGTCGGACGGGGTGATGCTGCGTTCAGCAAAGCGGGCGCGCAGGATGGCCGACAGGACCGCGTCGTCGGGCGCGGCGATGGCGACGGCGCGCACGGCGTCCAGCCGCGAACGCAAATCGGGCAGATCGACCGACCACTGACGCGGGGCCGAACGCGACACCAGCAGCAGGGCGCCCCCGCCGGAGTTGGCCAGGTTGATCAGATGAAACAGGCTTTCGTCATCGGCGTCCGCCGCGCGGTCCAGCAGGACCGGCCGGCCTTCCAGCTCCAGCGGATCGATCAGGGCGGCCTCGGCGCCGTTCAGCGGCACGGCGCCGATCCGTTCGGCCCAGTCGGCGGCAAGGCGGCTCTTGCCCGATCCCGGGGGGCCGTGCAGCGCCAGCACCGTGCCCACGCCGTCGGGCCAGCGGGCCAGAACGCGCACGGCCTCGGCGTTGCTGTCGGACGTCACGAAGGCCTCGCCCGCAACCGGCCGCTCCAGCGGCAGACGCAGCTGTTCGGTCGTCGTCAGGGGCAGGGCGCTCAGCGCGGACATGCGCCTGTCATAGCAGAGGCCGGCGTTAACCGCGTCAGGCCCGCGCTGTTGGTTGCGGGGAGCGAACCGCGCCCCTGTGGATGAAATCAGGCGAATTCGGCCAGGGCGGGGTTCAGCTTGCCCGCCTTGAACTCGGTCACCGTGTAATCGGCCAGGCCGTGAACCTGGAACGGATCGTCCTTCAGCAGGGTCTCCAGCTCTTGCCTGGTGCCGCCGCTGCGCACCACCAGAATGCCGCCGGTGCGCGGCACCATCGGCCCGGCGGCGATGATTAGGCCGCTGGCGACATGCTGATCCAGCCACGCGCGATGCTCGACCGTCCGCGCCTCGATGGCTTCGATGGGCTGGGTGTAGGTGATGGTGACGATGAACATGGCGGCCTCGGGCGGGATGGAAGCGTCAGATATCATGCGCAGCGGCAGGCTTTGCAACGGCTGAAACCTTGACTTTCCGGGGCGATGATGCGCCCTACGCCGCTTCGATTTCGGGCGCCGACGGCGTCGGATTCCACCGCCCAGAGACTCCAGACGGTTCGTTTCATGCACGCCTATCGCTCTCACACCTGCGGCGCCCTGCGCGCCTCCGACGCCGGTTCCGCTGTTCGCCTGTCGGGCTGGGTTCACCGCAAGCGCGACCACGGCGGCCTGCTGTTCATCGACTTGCGCGACCACTACGGCCTGACGCAGCTGGTTCTGCACCCCGAGACGCCGGGCTTCGCCGCCGTGGAGCGTCTGCGCGCCGAGAGCGTGATCAAGGTCGACGGCGAGGTGGTCGCCCGCGACGCCTCGGTGGTGAACCCCAACCTGCCGACCGGCGAGGTCGAGGTGCGCGTTCAGGGCGTCGAGGTGCTGTCCGAAGCCGCCGAACTGCCGATGCCGGTCTTCGGGGATCAGGATTATCCCGAGGATATCCGCCTGGCCAACCGCTTCCTGGATCTGCGCCGCGAGCGACTGCACAAGAATATCGTGCTGCGCTCCAAGGTGATTTCCTCGATCCGCCGCCGCATGGTCGATCAGGGCTTCCTGGAGTATCAGACGCCGATCCTGACGGCCTCGTCGCCGGAAGGCGCGCGCGACTTCCTGGTGCCGTCGCGACTGCATCCGGGCAAATTCTACGCGCTGCCCCAGGCGCCGCAGCAGTTCAAACAGCTGCTGATGGTGTCGGGCTTTGATCGCTATTTCCAGATCGCGCCGTGTTTCCGGGACGAAGACCTGCGCGCCGACCGTTCGCTGGAGTTCTACCAGCTCGACGTCGAGATGAGCTTCGTAACGCAGGAAGACGTCTTCGCCGCCATCGAGCCGCTGATGCACGGCGTGTTCGAGGAGTTCGGCGAGGGCAAGCCGGTCTCGGCCATCGACGGCGTCCATACCTTCACGAACGACTTCGGCGAGACGTTCGAACACAAGGGTTTCGAGCGCCTGACCTACGCCCAGTCGATGGCGTGGTACGGTTCGGACAAGCCGGACCTGCGCAACCCGATCAAGATGCAGGTGGTTTCGGACCACTTCCGCGACGGCGGCTTCGGCCTGTTCGCCAAGATCCTGGGCGCGGACGACAAGAACGCCGTCTGGGCCATTCCGGCGCCGACCGGCGGCAGCCGCGCCTTCTGCGACCGCATGAACAGCTGGGCGCAGGGCGAGGGCCAGCCGGGCCTGGGCTATATATTCTGGTCCGAGGATCAGGGCGCCTGGGGCGGCCCGATCGCCAAGAACCTGGGTCAGGAACCGACCGAGGCCCTGATGTCGTCGCTCGGTCTGGGCCAGGGCGACGCCGCCTTCTTCGTCGCCGGCCTGCCTGCGACCTTCGCCAAGTTCGCCGGCCTGGCCCGCACCCGCGTCGGTACGGAGCTGAAGCTGGTGGACGAAGACCAGTTCAAATTCTGCTGGATCGTCGACTTCCCCATGTTCGAATGGTCGGAGGAAGAGAAGAAGGTCGACTTCAGCCACAACCCCTTCTCCATGCCGCAGGGCGGGCTGGAGGCCCTGGAGAATCAGGACCCGCTGACCATCCGCGCCTATCAGTACGACATCGTCTGCAACGGCTATGAGCTGTGCTCGGGCGCGATCCGGAACCACAAGGCCGAGATCATGCTGAAGGCCTTCCAGATCGCCGGCTATGACGCCTCGGTGGTGGAAGAACAGTTCGGCGGCATGCTGAACGCCTTCCGCTATGGCGCTCCGCCGCACGGCGGCCTGGCCCCCGGCATCGACCGCATCGTCATGCTGCTGGCCGGCGAGACGGCCATCCGCGAGGTCATCGCCTTCCCGCTGAACCAGCAGGGCGAGGATCTGCTGATGAACGCTCCGACCGAGGCCGAGGAGCGCCAGCTGAAGGATGTCCACATCCGCACGGCCCTGCCGATCAAGGTGTGATCGGCGAGGTCTGATCAAGGACGAAAGAGGGGGGTGCTTCGCGGCGTCCCCCTTTTTTTGCGCTCGCGCCCAAGGCGAGCGGGATTGCCTGCAACCGAGGACCGGGATTTACGTTCGGATCGGACGTTAATCTTTCGGTAACCAAATGCGACGCGCCATTCGACTGGGTATCTTCATCGGCACCGTGCTGGGCATGAGCGCCTGCTCGACCCAGTATGACGCCAACGGCCGGCCGGTTTCGGGCGCTTACGGCTCGGTCGAAGCCGGGCGGACGGGCTGAGCGCAAAGGAAAACGTGGCGCTGGTCGCGATCCTGCCCTAATGTAGCGCCGCGGACGCCGTCTGTCGCGCCGCGTCGGTCCCCAAAACCCCCTAGATGTTACTCATCGCTATTGCTGTCGTTCTGCTCCTGGTGGTGCTCAACGGCTTGTTCGCCATGACTGAATTGGCGGTCGTCTCCTCGCGGAAATCCAAACTACAGGCGAGGGCGGAACGGGGCGACCGGGGGGCCAGGGCGGCGCTGAAACTGTCGGAAGAACCGACTCAGTTCCTGTCCGCAGTTCAGGTGGGCATCACCCTGATCGGCATTCTGGCGGGCGCCTATGGTCAGGCGACCATCGCGGGCGAGCTGGATCGCATTCTGGAAGTCGCCTTCCCGGCGCTGGCGAAGTACACCGAATTCTTCGCCACGGCCCTGGTGGTCGTGTGCATCACCTATGTCTCGTTGATCATCGGCGAACTGGTGCCAAAGCGCCTGGCGCTGATCTTCCCCGAGACGGTGGCGTCCAAGATGGCCAAGCCCATCTCGACCTTGGCGATCGTGCTGAAGCCCTTCGTCCTGCTGCTGACCGCCTCGACCTCGGGCATTCTGAAGCTGTTGGGCGTCAAGGATCGCGACGGATCGGACGTGACCCAAGAAGAGGTGGCGACCATTCTGGCCGAGGGCACCTCGGCCGGCCTGATCGAACCGGAAGAGCAGGAGATGATCGAGGAGATCATGCGCCTGGGCGACCGTCCGGTGCGGGTGGCCATGACGCCGCGCCACGAGGTGTTCTGGATCGCTCTGGACGATCCCGAGGAGGTGGTGCGCGAGGAAATCCGAACCTGCCCCTATTCGCGCATCGTCGTGGCGCGCGAGAACGACGTCGATAATCCGCTGGGGCTGGTGCACAAGAAGGACCTGCTGGACGCCCTGCTGACGACCGGCAAGATCGATGTGGAGCCGCTGGTCGCGGAGCCGGCCTTCATTCCTCAGTCGACCTCGGTGCTGAAAGCGCTGGAAATCCTGAAGGGCTCGCGGGTCCACATGGCCTTCATCGTCGACGAATACGGCGCCTTCGAAGGCGTGGTGACGGCGACCGACATTCTGGAGATGATCGCCGGCGACTTCGACGAGGGCCATGACGAAGAGCAGGCCTGGATCCATCAACGCGCGGACGGCACCTGGCTGGTGGACGGCCAAACCGACCTCGATGACCTTGCCGACACCCTGGGCGAAGACTTCGGCGAGCATGAAGGCTTCCACACTGTCGCCGGCCTGATTCTGCACCAGATCTCGCGCGTCCCGGACGAGGGCGAAGTGCTTCAGGTGGGCCGATTCGAGGTCGAGGTCGTGGATATGGACGACCGCCGCATCGACAAGCTGATCTTCAAGGAACTGGTGAAGGCCGAGGACGAGCGGGACGCCATCGCCGCGCATCTGGAAGACTGATCGCAAGTGTCACATCGCCCTTGAAATGGCGGGCGGTGTCGGGCATACGCCCCCCTCTGGCGAACGCACGGACCTTTCGGGTTTGCGCGGTTGTCTAGGAGTTTAGCTCAGCTGGTAGAGCACCGGTCTCCAAAACCGGGGGTCGTGGGTTCGAGTCCCCCAACTCCTGCCAATCCCCCCTGTCGCTTCCGGATGGGACTTCCCATCTGGGGCGACAGGAACAATTGTGTGAAGAGCAACTGATGGCCAAGGCCAAAACTCCCGGCAAGCGGCCTCAAGGCAGCGCGAAGCCCCAGATGGGCGCCAAGCCTCAGGCGGCCGGCGCCGCCGCCATCACGGTCGATTCGCCCGAGCCCAAGAAGCCCCGCACCAGCCCCGGCCAGTTCCTGAGCCAGGTGCGCGCCGAAGGCCGCAAGATCGTCTGGCCCAGCCGCAAGGAGACCTGGATCACCTCGGTGATGGTCTTCATCATGGTCATCATCGCCTCGATCTTCTTCTGGATCGTGGACACCGGCCTGGGCTACGCCTTCCGCTACATCATCGCTCTCGGATCCTGAGAAAGACGCGCCCATGACCGATGCAGCGCCCGCAAAGCCCGCCAATCCGCGCCACAAGTGGTACATCGTCAACGCCTACTCGAACTTCGAGAAGAAGGTCGCCGAGCAGCTGCGTGATCAGGCCAAGCAACAGGGCCTGGAAGACGCCTTCTCCGAAATCCTGGTTCCGACCGAGGACGTCGTCGAGATCCGTCGCGGCCGCAAGGTGAACTCGGAACGCAAGTTCTTCCCCGGCTATGTTCTGGTGAAGATGGAAATGACCGACCAGGCCTATCACCTGGTCAAGAACACGCCGAAGGTCACGGGCTTCCTGGGCGCCGCGGGCGGCACCAAGCCCCTGCCGGTCTCCGAGCGTGAAGTTCAGAACATCATCGGCGCCGTGGAAGAGGGCGTCGAGCGTCCGAAGCCCACCATCCGCTTTGACATTGGCGAGAAGGTCAAAGTCATCGACGGTCCGTTCGCCAGCTTCGACGGTTCGGTCGAGAGCGTGGACGAAGAACACGCCCGCCTTCGCGTCGCCGTGTCCATCTTCGGTCGCGCCACGCCGGTCGAACTGGAATACGCCCAGGTGGAGAAGGTCGCGGGCTAAGGCTCACGCACCGGTCGAGATTTAAGCCGCGTCCGAAAGGGCGCGGCTTTTTCGTTTCTGCGGCGACGGTGGGGCGGTGCGTTGCCTTTCCATCCCTCCTCTGTTACACGCGCGCCTTCGCTCGGCGGGCCTTCGGTTCGTGGAGCGTCAAATCCGTGGGAGGCAGCCATGCCGCACCACGGCTCACCGGCCCTGCGTTCGCGCCGGGTCATTCATAGGAGAGACCAATGGCCAAGAAGATTCTCGGCTATATCAAGCTGCAAGTGCCGGCCGGTTCGGCCACGCCTTCGCCCCCGATCGGCCCGGCTCTGGGTCAGCGCGGCGTGAACATCATGGGCTTCTGCAAGGAGTTCAATGCGCGCACCGAGAAGGAAGCCAAGGGCACCCCGCTTCCGACCGTGATCACCGTCTATCAGGACAAATCGTTCACCTTCATCACCAAGACGCCGCCGGCGACCTGGTACCTGAAGCAGGCCACGGGCCTGAAGTCGGGTTCGAAACTGGTCGGCCGTGAAGTCGCCGGCAAGATCACGCAGGCGCAACTGCGCGAGATCGCCGAAAAGAAGATGAAGGATCTGAACGCCAACGACCTAGACGCGGCGGCCAAGATCATCGAAGGCTCCGCCCGCGCGATGGGCCTCGAAGTGGTGGAGGGCTAAACCATGGCCAAGCAAACCAAGGCCTTCAAGGCCCGCACCGGCGTGACCCAGGACCTGCTGCCGTTCTCCGACGCCATCAAGCTGGCCAAGGAAAACGCCAAGGCCAAGTTCGACGAGTCGCTGGAAATCTCGGTCAACCTGGGCGTCGACCCGCGTCACGCCGACCAACAGGTCCGTGGCGTCGTCAACCTGCCGTCGGGCACCGGCCGTGACGTTCGCGTCGCCGTCTTCGCCAAGGACGCCAAGGCCGCCGAGGCCACCGCAGCCGGCGCCGAACACGTCGGCGCCGAAGATCTGTACGAAAAGATCGCCGGCGGCTTCATGGAGTTCGACCGCGTGATCGCGTCGCCGGACATGATGGCCCTGGTCGGCCGTCTGGGTAAGGTGCTGGGCCCGCGCGGCCTGATGCCGAACCCCAAGGTCGGCACCGTGACCCCGAACGTGGCCCAGGCCGTCAAGGACGCCAAGGGCGGCGCCGTCGAGTTCCGCGTCGAGAAGGCGGGCATCGTCCACGCCGGCATCGGCAAGGTCTCGTTCACCCAGGACGCCCTGGAAGCCAACGTGAAGGCCATCGTGGACGCCCTGGTGCGTTCCAAGCCGTCGGGCGCCAAGGGCACCTATGTGAAGCGCATCAGCCTGTCCTCGACGATGGGCCCGGGCTTCAAGGTCGACCCGGCCTCGCTGGGCGCCTAAGTCGAAAGACAAGCCACACTGAAGAACGGCGGGGAGCGATCCCCGCCGTTTTTTCTTGCCCGGATCAGTAGGCGGCGGTGAAGCGGGCGCGGCTGTGCTTGGGGTTTTCCAACTCGTCGACCATGGCGATAGCGTAGTCGGAGAAGCCGATCTTGCTGTCGCCGTTGGCGTCCACGACCAGTTGGTCGGTCCCGGTCCGATAGCGGCCCAGGCGCGGCGTTTCCTCGATCAGGGCGGCGGGGGAGAAGAAGGTCCAGTCGATGTCCGTTTCCTGACGCAGGTCGTCCAGGAAGGTCAGGCCACCCTTGGCGGTGGGCTTCCATTCGGCCGGAAACTGCGGCGTGTCGAACAAGAGGACGCCGGGCGCGACCTCCAGGCTGGCGGCGCCGCCAGTGACGAGCAGGCGCGGGACGCCGGCGGTCTTCAGCGCGTCCAGGATCGTCGCGGCGGGAACATCGAAGTGCAGGGCGCTGATGACGGCGTCCGAACCCTTGATCAGATCGGCGAGCGCGGCGGCGTCCGAGGCGTCGCCGGCGACGGGCGTGACGCCGGTTGCGGCTGGGATCGCTTCCGGCTTGCGGGCGATGGCGGTGATCGTGTGACCGCGGGCGGCCAGTTCCCTGGTGATTTCCGAGCCGGCGCGACCGCTGGCGCCGAGAACTGCGACTTTCATGGAAGACTCCTTTTGGTATCCAATGGATACCAGGTGCGATATGGGATGCGCCCATGCAAGACGGCACCTCTCAGACACCTGGTCACCTCGAAGAAACCTGGCTGCGCGGCGATGTGTTCGCAGCGAACTGTCCGACGCGGCAACTGCTGGACCGGATCGCCGACAAGTGGAGCACCCTGATCCTGATCGTGCTGGGGCAGGGGCCGATCCGGTTCAACGCCCTGAAGCAGCGGGTCGACGGGGTGTCGCAGAAGATGCTGAGCCAGACGCTGAAATCGCTGGAGCGCGACGGGCTGGTTTCACGCTCCGTCGTGGCCACGGTGCCGGTGTCGGTGACCTATGCGGTCACGCCGCTGGGCCAAACCCTGATGGCGGCGATGCAGTCTATGATCGACTGGGCCGAGACCCGGATGCCGGAAGTCGCGTCCGCGCAAATGGCCTATGATCAGCGATCCTCTGATCCCCACTGACTTTTTTCTTAGGTGCGTCGAACGGCCACGCTCGACCCGCGTTCCTGTCGCGACCTTGAAGGGGGCGATATGTTCGGACTGGGAAAACTGATGGGCGACAAGCCCGGTGTGGGCGGCCACGACCCGTGGAAGGGGCGCCTCGCGTTCGGGGCCATCGTGCTGGTGGCGGCCTATTTCGCGGTCCAGCTGATCGTGACTCTTCAGACTCTGTGGCTGCTGGTCTTCGGCGCGATCGTGGTGGCGGTGATCCTAAGAGCGCTGGCCGATCCCATCGTGCGTTGGCTGAAGGCGCCGGATCCTTTGGCGGTCTTTCTATCGCTGTTGATCGTCGTCGCCGTTCTGGCGGGCGTGCTGACGTTGTTCGGCACGCAGATCACCGAGCAGGTCGTCGCCTTGTCCGCCGTGGTGCCGGAAGGCTGGAACCAGGTGCAGTCCTGGATTCAGGCGCAGCCGTATGCCGCGCAATTGTTCGATCAGATTCAAGGCTTAGGCGACCGAGCCGGTCAGGCGCTGCAAGTGGCGCAGAAGTTCGCTCTGGGCTTCGCATCTGGCGTGACGACCCTGTTGCTCGTCGTGGTCGCGGGTGTCTTCCTGGCGATCGAACCTGCCAAGTCGCGCGAGGGGCTGCTGTCCATGCTGCCCATGGATCGGCGACCGAGGATGCGCGAAGTGCTGAACAGCTGCGGCAAGGCGCTGAAAGGCTGGCTGAAAGCGCAGCTGTTCTCGATGGTTCTGGTCGGCACGCTGACAGGGGTCGGCTTGGCCATTATCGGCGTGCCGTCGGCGCTGGGGCTGGGTCTGCTGACGGGACTGGCGCAGTTCGTGCCGATCGTGGGCCCCATCGTCTCCACCGTGCCGGCCGTGCTGGTTGGCGCCACGCAAGGGTGGCAGACGGCCCTGATGACGCTGGCGCTGTATGTCGTGGTGTCTCAGCTGGAGAGCAACTTCATCACGCCGATGGTGCAGAAGAACGTCGCGAACCTGCCCGTCGTGCTGGGCATCTTCGCCGTGGTGGGCATCGGCACCCTGTTCGGGCCTCTGGGCGTGCTGTTCGCCACGCCGCTGGCGCTGGTGCTGCACACGTTGATCACCATGCTGTATCGTCAGGACGTGCTGGGCGATCCGAAGGCCAAGGCGCCCGGCGAGAAATAAATGGGACCGTCCGTGGTCTGACAACTTGACGCAGCCGTCGTGATCCCGTTTCGAGGGCGGCCGCGACCGGCAGACCTGGAACCAGACGTGAAGATTGGGCGAGCGCCAGCACGAATCGTCAGGACCGCTCACGCAATGGGCGAGGGCTGAGGCGTGCCGCAGGCCCGGTCGAAACGCACCTCACGCTCCGAGACCCGGCAGGTCGCGGCCCTGCCGTGGCGGCTGGAAGATGGCGAACGTCGCATCCTGATGATCACCTCGCGCGAAACGCGACGCTGGGTGATTCCCAAGGGCGGGCGGATGGTCGGCAAGAGCGATCCCGAGGCCGCCGCCCAGGAGGCGATGGAGGAAGCGGGGGTCAAGGGCGACGTCGACACCCAGTCCATCGGCGTCTTCCGATACGCCAAGGGGTTGAAGGACGGGGGCGTGCGCCAGTGCGTGGTGTCGGTCTATCCGCTGGAAGTGCTGATCCAGATGGGCGCCTGGCCCGAGGCGCATCAGCGCGAGCGCCGCTGGATGAGTCTGAGCGAGGCGGCGGATCTGGTCCATGAGCCCGACCTGGCCGCGCTGATCCGCGACTTCGACGCCACGCCGCTGGAAGATTAAGCAACCGCCGGTCGAATTCGACTGGTCAGCCGAGGTGATGCCTGCCGATAAGGGAGCAGGGGAGGCAGTCATGACGATCATTCATAATCTGGCGCTGGGAGTGGCGCTTGTTTCGGCGTTCGGTTCGAGTACGGCAGCGCTGGCGCAAAGCACTGGGGCGCCGAACGGGGGAGAGGAGCGCCTCCAGGTCGTCGTTCGTCCAGACGAAGGCCTGGCCCGCCGCAGCGTCCTGGCGCGCGAACTGATCAATCTCTCGGCCGGGCCGAACTTCATGAAGGAGTTCGAGCAGGCCATGAGCGAGCAGTTGGACGAGATCACTCAGAAAGGCGGCGAGGAGGCGGCCTGGATCCGGACCAATATGCCGCCGATGCTCAGCCGGATGGTGGTGCGTCTGCTGGACGACATGGTTCCGGCCTATGCGGAGCTTTACACCGAAGAAGAACTGCGCGGTCAGATCGACTTCTATCGCAGTCCGGTAGGGCGCGCCGTCGCAGCCAAGGCGATTCCATTGGGCGTCGCCGTGCAGGAGTCGCAGATCAAGGTGATGACCAGCTTCATGACCGAACTGCAGAGCAAATACTGCGCCCGGTTTGACTGCGGCGAGGCCGGGCAGACCGGCGCTAAGCCCAGTCGGCGTTAAGCCGGGTTGATTTCTAACGCCGGCGCCTGTAAGAGCGCCGCTTCCCGTCGGAGGTTCATCTTCTGACGGTCCTGTCCGAGAACTTCGGGGCGTGGGGGTCACCCAGGCCATAACTGTCAGAGAGCCCTCTGACGCCGTGGGGAGATGGGGACGCGACCTTGCGCTGTCAGCCCGCATTCCGGGATGGACGCCGTCAGACGCATCCTTCGGACAATACGACCGGCCCGACGTTTCGCAGCGATGCGACGCGCTTTGGCCAATCCGTCGTCGGGAATAAGCCCGGCGGCGAATACCAAGACTGGAGACCGCAATGGATCGCGCTCAAAAAGCCGAGTCTATCGAATCGCTCAAGGGCGTTTTCGCCGACGCCGGCAGCGTGGTCGTGACCCACAACCTGGGTCTGACCGTTGCGGAAATGGAAGATCTGCGTGGCCGTCTTCGTAAAGAAGGCGGCGCGTTCAAGGTGGTCAAGAACCGCCTGGCGCTGAAGGCGCTCGAAGCCGAGGAAGGCAGCGAATACCACAACCTGTTCAAGGGTCCCGTGGGCATCGCCTATTCCGAGAACCCCGGTACGGCCGCCAAGGTCGTCACCGAGTTCGCCAAGGCCAACGATCGCTTCAAGATCGTCGGCGGCTTCATGGGCTCGACCGTCGTCGACCAGAAGGGCGTGGACGCACTGTCCAAGCTGCCGACGCTCGACGAGGTTCGCGGTCAACTCATCGGCCTGCTCAACGCGCCTGCGACCCGTATCGCCGGCGTGCTGCAAGCACCCGCCGGTCAGCTGGCTCGCGTGTTCAACGCCTACGCCACCAAGGAAGCCGCGTAAGCGGCCCAGCCTTTCATCTCTGCATCACTCTCTAAAACCAATCCTCCGAAGGAAAACTGACAATGGCTGACCTCGCCAAGATCGTCGAAGACCTGTCCGCTCTGACCGTCCTCGAAGCTGCTGAACTCTCCAAGCTGCTGGAAGAAAAGTGGGGCGTCAGCGCCGCTGCTCCGGTCGCCATGGCTGCTCCGGCCGCCGGCGGCGGCGCTCCGGCTGAAGCTGCCGAAGAGCAAACCGAATTCACCGTCGTCCTGGTCGACGGCGGCGACAAGAAGATCAACGTGATCAAGGAAGTCCGCGGCGTCCGTTCGGACCTGGGTCTGAAGGAAGCCAAGGACCTGGTCGAAGGCGCTCCGCAGAACGTCGTCGAGAACGTCTCCAAGCAACAAGCCGACGAAGTCGCCAAGAAGCTGACGGAAGCCGGCGCCAAGGTCCAGATCAAGTAAGATCTGACTTTCGGCATTTGCTGAAGATCGGAAAGGCCCGGCGGGAAACCGCCGGGTCTTTTTCTTTTAGGGCCTACCGCGCTTCGCGCTACTTGAGGCCCATGGGCGGCACTAGGGCTACGGCTTGGCCCGCATCAGTTCTGCGGGCGTGTTCGCGCGGCGAAGAAGGCCCACAGGGCGTCGTTGTCGGCGACCCAGCTGTGGCCGCCGCCTGAGGTGATGCGGCCCACCACGTCCGCGCCGTCGCGGCAGGCGGCGTAGCTCTCTTCATAAACCTTGTCGGCGATCCAGCGGGTGTCTCGCACTTGGGTGCAGCCGTTCAACTGGGCCCAGCGCTGTTCGGCGGCATGCATGGTGTAGCTCCAATAGCCTGCGCCGCCGCCCTGGATCGGATTGGTCGTGTCGGCGTCGCCGGCGAAGGCGATGACCGGCATGGGGCGCGAAGGGCGGCAGGTGGCGGGATCCGGCTCCTGCGGGCGGTCCTTTCTGGGATTGCCGGCGCGCAAGCCGACGACCGGAGCGATGGCGGCGAAACGGTCGGCGGCGACGCAACCCAGCCAGGACACCATCCGCCCGCCGCCCGACAGGCCCGTCGCATAGATGCGGCTGTCATCGACGCATCCCTGGTCGGCCAGATAATCGATGGCTCCCGTCAGATAGGCGACATCGTCGGCGTCCCCAGGGGCGGGCACAGCGCCGGTGATCGTCGGCACGCCGGGAATGTTCCAGACGAAGCCCTGATCGACCGGGATGCCGGCGTCGGGCGCGGCGACGATGAAGCCGTGCCGATCCGCCGCCTCCTCCAGGCCGGAAGACGCCAGCATCTTCTCTCCGGCGCCGCCGCTGCCGTGCAGTAGGAAGACCAGAGGCGCCGGCTTTGCGGGGTCAAAACCAGCGGGCAGGTGAATCCGCATCGTGCGTCCGGTGCGGCCGATGGCGACGGCCTGGGTCGCGCCCGCCTGTCCGACGTTGCAGGGGCCGGCCGCCTGAGCCGACGGGCTGAAGATCATCAGGCCCATCAGGGCGGCGAACAGACCAATCCAAGGCTTCATGCGACGTCGTCTCCGCTGATCGAGGCCGGCAGGGTGGGGCGTTTTCGTCGTCGAGGCCAGTCTTGAGGGGCGGGGTGCGGCTTCCCATCTGTGGACACCCCAAGACGGAGCCATCCCTCATGAAAATTCTGCTGGTGCTGACGTCGCACGATCAACTCGGCGACACGGGCAAGAAGACCGGCTTCTGGCTGGAAGAACTGGCGGCGCCCTATTACGCGCTGAAGGACGCGGGCGCGGAGATCGTGCTGGCCTCGCCCAAGGGCGGTCAGCCGCCGCTGGACCCCAAGAGCGACGACCCCGACGCCCAGACGGACGACACGCGTCGGTTCAAGGCCGACGCTGAAGCCCAGGCCGCCCTGGCCTCGACCCTCGTCCTGTCGTCCGTGAAGGCCGAGGATTTCGACGCCGTCTTCTATCCCGGCGGCCACGGACCGCTGTGGGACCTGGCGAACGACGCCGACTCCATCGCCCTGATCGAGGCCTTCGCCAAGGCGGACAAGCCGACCGGCTTCGTCTGTCATGCGCCCGGCGTGCTGAAGTCGGTAAACGGGCCGGATGGCAAGCCGTTGGTCAACGGCCGCAAGGTGACCGGCTTCACCAACTCCGAAGAGGAGGCCGTGGGCCTGACCGACGTGGTGCCGTTCCTGGTCGAGAACGTGCTGACCGCCAACGGCGGCGACTACTCCAAGGGGGCAGACTGGGGCTCCTATGTGCTGACCGACGGCAAGCTGGTGACCGGGCAGAACCCCGGCTCGTCGCACGCGGCGGCTGAGGCGCTGCTGAAGCTGTTGAGGTAAGGGGCGTGTCTCCTCCCCGCGAGGCGGGGAGGAGACGCCTTCATCGCCGGCGAGGCGCGAGGATGTCGGACAGGCGATCCGGCGCGCCCTCGATCCGTTCCAGCCGCGGGTAGCGCAGGCCGTCGTGGTAGGCGAAGGTGACCGTGCGGAAGCGATCGCCGGATTTCAGCAACAGCTCGATCGGGGCCTCGGTCCCTTTCGCCGACGTGACGGCGTCGCGCAACACCTCGGCCGAGCCGGCCTTGCCGTTGACGGCGACCAGGCTCCAGCCGGCGCCGAGGCCTTGCTCGAAGGCGGGGCCGCCCCAGCGGATGTTGGTCAGCTTGTCGCCCGACAGGGTGAAGCCCAGTGAATACTGGAAGTCGTTGGCCCAGCCGCTCTGGACCGACTTCTCCGCTGCCGAGGGTGTGTCGGTGTAGGTCAGTCGCCAGCCGCTACGCTCGATCCCGGCCAGCGGCGCGCGGGCGTCGGGACCGACGGCGTCCAGACGGGTGCGCAGGAAGGCGGCCCAGTCGTGCGGATAGACGGCGTTCAGGGCCGCGACGACGTCTTCGAAGGTGTAGCCCTGAGGCGCCCATTCGCCGTCGTCGTGACCGAAGAATCCCCTGGCGAAATCATCCAGCGACTTGCGGCCATTCGTGCCCTCGCGGATCAGGGTGTCGGCGTCCAGCCAGACCAGCAGGCTTTCGCGGTAGTAGTCGCCGGTGCCGCGCATCCATGAGGTGAACTGGCCCGGCACGCGATAGCCCAGCAGATTGTGGTTGTTGGTGTCCTGCAAGGCGCGCCACTGGCGACCCGGCTGCTGGTCATAGAAGGCGGCGACGCTGGCCAGGGTGGCCAGGGCCACGTCCTTGGAATGCAGGCCCGAACGGGCGGCCAGCACATCGCCCCAGTATTCGGTCTGACCCTCATAAACCCACAGCAGGGTGTTCTGGGTCGGGACGTTGTGGTTGGCGGTCAGCTCGTCCGCCGGACGCATGAACTTGCCGTTCCAGGAGTGGGTGTATTCGTGCGGCAGCAGGCCCCGGTCGCCCGCGCTCTTGGCCCAGTTGGTGAAGAAGTCGGGCGCGCCGGTGTTCTCGGACGAGCGATGATGCTCCAGCCCGATGCCGCCCATCTGATCGGTCAGGGCGAACAGGAATTCGTAGTTGTCGAAGTGGCGGGCGCCGAACAGGCGGTCGGCCTGCTGCACCATGTTCTCGAACAGTTTCAGCTGGTCGTCGGTGGCGGCCAGCCCCTTGGCCTCGTCGGCCAGGATGTTCAGGTGGACGCGCTCATCACTGGGGTCGATATCCAAGCGGCGATAATGGGCGCCGGCGAAGATGGGGCTGTCGATCAGGGTGTAGAGGTCGGTCGAGGCGAAGGTCGCCACGTCGCCGTCCTGAGACGCCGTGGTCAGGGCCGTGCCGTATTTCCAGCCGGCGGGCAGGACCACCGAGGGGGCGACCTGGATCTGGCGGCTGAAATAGCCGGCCGGATAGAGGATGGCCTTCTCCCACTGCAGATTGACCATGGCCGGGGTCATCAGCACGCGCCAGTTGGAGGCGTCGGGTTGAGTCAGCTGCTGGAACTGCACCTCAATGCTGGTCACGCCCGCCGGAATGTCGAGGTGAAAGGCGTAAGGGTCCAGCGTATCGCGCAGCCACTCGATCCGCCGACCGTCGGCGGTGACGGTCAGGCCGGCCAACAGCTGGATCGGGCCGGTGGCGGCGTGGTTGCCGGGCAGGAACTTGGGATAGAGCAGGGTCAGCGGGCCAGGGCCGGCGACCGGGATGGTCTGGCTGACGCGGATGATGCGGCGGTCCAGGTCGGTGATGTCGGCGCGGTACTGGATCACGCCCGGATAGGGCTTGTCCTGCGGCGCCGGGATGGCCGGCTGGGCGCGGGGCAGGGCCAGCGGCGCCTGAGTCGCCTCGGTGACGACCGGAGTGGACTGGAAACTCTGGGCCAGAACTGGCGAAGCGGCGGCCGTCATCAGGACGGCGAGGCAGGCGGCGGTCAAGCGGGTACGCGGCATTCGGTCATCCGGTTCGACGAGGGAGCCGCACCGTCGGGGGCCAGGCGCGATGCGTCAAGCGTGGCGTTGTGTCTCCTCCCCATGAAATGGGGAGGGGTACCGCGAAGCGGTGGAGGGGCTCTTGAAGTCTCACAGCCGCCTGCGATGCGGCTTAG
>AMYY01000043.1 GCA_000335735.1 alpha proteobacterium L41A
AGCCGGCGGAAGACGGCGGTCGCGAAACCCTCGGCAATCAGACGCGCCTCGACCTCGGCCAGGGTCTCGATCACGACGCCCTGGCCGCCTGTCGCGTGGATGATGCGTTCGCCATCCAGCATCAGCGCCGAATGACCCGTCCAGTCGTGATCGTCGTTCGGCGCCAGCCAGACGACGATGTCTCCGCGCTGGAGGTCCGACGAAGACGCCGCTCGCCCCATATGGGCCTGCGCGTCCGACCGGCGGGGACCGGGCAGGCCGCATGCCAGCAGAGCCTGCTGCACCAGGCCGGAACAGTCGGTGGAGATCGAGGATCGCGCGCCAAGTTCATGCGGCCTCCCGAGCAACCGCTCGGCCACCGCGACCAGATCCGCCTCGAATGCGCCGATCGGCTTCAGATCAGCCTCCGCCACATCCGCCGCCTCGACCACCAGAGCGTTCAGCGGCAGGGCGGCATCCACGCCGGCGATCCAGTGGGTCGCCAACGGCGCTCCGGCCGACAGACTGTCCAGGACGACCCAGCCGACGACGCCGTCACGACGCGCCCGTCCCCACGCGCGGCCGTTCGCCCGATCCAGAACGTCGAAGATCTCGCCGTGCAGAAGCTGGTCGATCCGACCGTCAACGTCCGACAGGATGTCCGCCACGGCGACCCGACAATGCATGGCCTCGGTCGCCCGATAGGCGTCCGCGCGCACCAGCCCTTCCAGCGCCTGTTCGGCGAGGTCAAGGCGAGCGAGGCGGTCGCCGGGCGGAATAAGGTCGAGGACGTCGGTCAACGTGAACTCGCATTGCTGAACCCACAGCCTTATCCCCCGATGGCTTAGGGGCCGTTAACGCGAGACGCTTTTGCGAAAGAAAATCAACAGAACCGCGTTCTTGATGGCGCGACGCTGTCTTGAAGCGTCACCTTGGGCGCCCATTTCGGTTTGAGTCGGCGTCGCGCCGGGAGGTCCCTATGCTGCTGCTGAGCGTTCTGATCGTTCTTGGCCTGATCATCGCTGACGAAGGCGTTGTCGGCACAGCCCTGAGAAAATGGCTGGTCGAGACGCCTGCTCGATTCCTGGCTGGCCTGTCACGCGGCCGAACATTGGGTTGGGCCTCGTCGCTCTGGTGGGCGTCGCGGCCGTGATGCTGTTCGAGACGGAAGGCGTCCGCCTGTTCTCGATGGCCGCCCCGGACATGGTGGCCTGGGTTCTGATGTTCGACGTGACCGTCATCTTCGACATCGTCGTTCTGGCGGTCAGTTTACGCGCGGTCGCCGGTTGGCGAGGCCTGATCAGGCGCCGCGACCTGATGCAGGGCCTCGCTCGAAGACTGATCGGCCGGATCAGAGGCGTGCGGTCGCGAGGCCGACGCGTCAGTAAGCCTCGACCGCCGCGATTTCCGTCGGGCGATCCTGAACCAGATTCCGCCTACGCCTTTGTTTAACTACGTCGCGTAGCGCGCCCTGAGCATTGCGTAGCACGCCCTCAGCGCCTGGGCCTCGCCGCCTTCTGGATAGCCGGGGCGGACGCGGGGGTTCCAGGCGAAGATATCCATGTGCGCCCAGCCCCCCGTGGTCGGGGCGAATTTTTGCAGGAACAGGGCGGCCGTAACCGATCCGGCCTGGGCCCAGCCGGCCGGGTCGTTCCGGATATCCGCGATCTCGGCGTCCAGCGCGCCGCGATAGCCGGGCCACAACGGCATCCGCCACAGAGGATCGCGCACCTGACCCGCCGCAGCGAGCAGCCCGGCGGCCAGGGCTTCGTCGTCTGTATAAAGAGGCGGCAGCTCCGGACCCAGGGCGATCCGCGCGGCGCCGGTCAGGGTGGCGAAGTCCAGCGTCAGGTCGGGTTGGTGCTCGCCCGCCCGTGTCAGGGCATCGGCCAGGATCAGCCGGCCTTCGGCATCCGTATTGCCGATCTCGATCGTCAGCCCCTTGCGGCTGTTCAGGATGTCGCCGGGCCGGAAGGCGTCGGCCGACACGGCGTTCTCGACCGCCGCGACGATGACCACCAATCGCATGGGCAGGTCGGCCTGCATCACCAGACGCCCCAGGGCCAGGGCATGGGCCGCGCCGCCCATATCCTTTTTCATATTGCGCATGCCGGCGGCGGGCTTCAGGTCCAGACCGCCGGTGTCGAACACCACGCCCTTGCCGACCAAGGCGACCAGCGGCAGGTCGGTCCGGTCCAGCTTCCAGCCGATCTCGATCAGGCGCGGCGCCCGGTGCAGGGCGGCGGCGCGCCCCACGGCGTGGACGGCCGGATAGTTGTCTTCCAGCAGAGCGTCGCCGGTGGTGACGGTGATCTCGGCGTCGGCGCTCTCTGCGATCTCGCGGGCGATGGTCTCGATCTGCAACGGCCCCATGTCGGCGGCGGGCGTATCGACCATTTCGCGGGCCAGGGCGCAGGCGGCGGCGATGCGCGAGATTTCGGCGACATCCACCCCGTCCAGCGCGACCAGTCGCACCGGCGCCTTGTCCGGTCGGGCCTTGTAGCGGTCGAAGACATAGGCCCCCAGGAGGAAGGCCAGGGTCGCCAGCTCCGCATCGGGCGCGGCGACATCAAGCCGATACAGGCCGCCCGGGAGCCGCGCCGACAGCCCTCGCACGCTCATCGGGTCGAAGGTCGCGCCCGCGCCCACGACCACCTGACCGATCTCGCCGTCCGCGTCCGGCACGACCAACAGCTGGCCCGGCTTGCCTTCGAACCCATGCCGATCGCCCCATCGGCGGGCCGCGCCCCCCAGCACGCCGCCCGCCTGAACGAAGCGGATCGGGATGGCGCCGTCGCCGTCTTGGGCGGAAACCAGCAGGGGATGCGAGACGGACATAAGGCCCTCGAAACGAAGTTAACCATCGGTTGACGCGAACCGGCGATTCTAGGGGCGAGACCTCTAGGACCGTCTGGACCTGACCCATGTCGCGCATGCCCGCCCTTCTCGCAACCGTCGCCCTGATCGCCCTGTCCGGCACGCCGGCGTTGGCGGCTGATCCGACGGCGGCGTCCGCAGCCCAGGCTCGCGCGCCGTCGTCCGCTGCGGTGCGGGCCACCTATGACCGCATGGACGCCCTGTCGCGCTCGGTCTTCTGGGCCTCGGAGCAGCAGGCCGATCCGACCGACGCCGTGGCGGGCGTGAAACTGGCCCAGGCTCTGCGAGAGCTGGGCCGCTACGATCAGGCGGCCGAGGCCGCACAGGCGACCCTGACGATCCAGCCGAACAATCTTGACGCCCTGCTGGAGCTGGGTCGCGCCCACATCGCGCGCGGCCAGGCCTTCTATGGCGTCGCGCCGCTGGAACAGGCGCGCGACTTGGCGCCGCGCGATTGGCGAGCCTACTCCCTTCTGGGCGTGGCCTATGAACAGGTGCGTCGCACCGACGACGCCCGCGCCGCCTGGAACCAGGCCCTGGCCCTGTCGCCCGACAACCCCGATGTCCTGACTAACGCCGCCACGGCCGCCCTGACGCATGGCGATGCGCCGGGCGCCGAGACCCTGCTGCGTCGCGCCGTGGCCCAGCCGACCGCCTCGGCCAAGGTGCGCCAGAACCTGGCCATGGTGCTGGGCCTTCAGGGCAAGATGGGCGAGGCCGAACAGATCCTGCGCCGCGAACTGCCGCCCGAGCAGGCCGAGCATAACCTGCAATGGCTGCGTTCGCGCAGCACAGACGGCGCGGCGACGTCCGGCGGCGGCGCGGCGAGTCCTTCGCCCGCGACCGACACCGCCCGCACCTGGAATTCGCTGCAAGGCGGCTGATCCGCCCGTTGCGGTCTGACCGCCCGCATGGTGGATGAGGCCATGACCGCCCCACCCGCGTCTCGCGCCTATCAGGCCTTCCTGTTCGACATGGACGGCACCCTGATCACCTCGACCCTGGCCGCCGAGCGCGTCTGGACCCGCTGGGCCGCGCGCCACGGGCTGGATGTCGCCGCCTTCGTTCCCACCATCCACGGCGTGCGCGCCATCGACACCATTCGTCGCCAGAAACTGCCCCATATCGACCTGGACGCCGAGGTCGCCTGGGTCGAACGCGGCGAGATCGAGGACGTGGACGGCGTCGCCCCCATCCCCGGCGCCGTCGACTTCGTCAAACGCTTGCCGCCCGACCGCTGGGCCGTAGTCACCTCCGCCTCGGTCCCCCTGGCGCGCGCCCGTCTGAAGGCCGCAGGCGTGACCCCGCCCGCCGTCATGATTACCGCCGAAGACGTCGAACGCGGCAAGCCCGACCCGGCCGGCTATCTGAAGGCCGCCGCGACCCTGGGCTTCGACATCGCCGACTGCCTGGTGTTCGAGGACGCCGAGGCCGGCATCAAGGCGGGCGAAGCGGCCGGCGCCGACGTGCTGGTCGTCACCGCCGCCTGGACCCACCCGCTGGCGACGGATCATCCCACTCTTGCGGACTATGCGGATACGACTTTGGAAGTCCGATCCGATGGGCGTCTCGTCCTGACACTTTGAATCCTCCCCCATTACGCTGCGCTTCACGGGGGAGGATTGAGCGCCTATCTTCATCTCATGATCGACGACCTCTACAGCGCGCGCATCCTGTCGCTGGCGGCGAACCTGCCGCATGCAGGCCGTCTGCCCACGCCGCAGGGCACCGGGGAACGGGTGGCGAAACTATGCGGGTCGCGCGCAACGGTCGATGTGACGCTGGACGACGCGGGCCGCATCGCCGACTTCGCCCAGGACGTGAAGGCCTGCGCCCTGGGTCAGGCCGCCGCCGGGGTGCTGGGTCAATCTGCGATCGGCGCGTCGGTCGATGATCTCAAGGACGCGCGCGACGCCATGACCGCCATGCTGAAATCCGGCGGCGACGGCCCCGTCGGTCGGTTTGAGGATCTGCGCCTGCTAAAACAGGTCGCCGACTACCCCGCCCGCCACGCCTCGACCCTAGTCTCACTAGAGGCGACGCTGGAGGCGGTGAACAAGGCCCTCGCCGCCCGAACTCGCCTCGCCGGCGCGGCCTGACGGGCACGACCGGTTGATCCCCCTGCGATGACAGGGGATAAGCGCGGCGAACCTCTCAAGCCCCCGGCGAAGGGACATATGTCTCTCTATGAACGCGGCGTGCGCGCGGCCCATCGGGGCTACAAGCTGACGCTGTCTCCCCTGATCGGCCAGCAGTGCCGGTTCCTGCCGACCTGTTCGGACTATGGGCGCGACGCCCTGATCCAGCACGGACCGGTAAAGGGGGGATGGCTCACCGTGCGCAGGCTCTGTAAATGCCATCCCTTCGGCGGGTCGGGATACGACCCGGTGCCGTCACGCGAGGCCGCCTTGGCGGATCGCGCAAGAGAAAAGCCAAAGACGAAGCCATGATCGACTTGAAATTCCCCGATGGCGCGGTGCGCCAATACCCGGCCGGCTCTACGGCGCGCGACGTCGCGACCTCGATCTCGCCGTCGCTGGCGAAGAAGGCCGTGCTGGCCGAACTGAACGGCGAGCAACGCGACATGGGCCGGGTGCTGGAGACGGGCGGCGACTTTCGCCTGATCATGCGCGACGACCCCGCCGCCCTCTATACGATCCGCCACGACACAGCCCACGTGTTGGCCGAGGCGGTCCAAACCCTGTTCCCCGGCACTCAGGTCACGATCGGCCCGGCGATCGAGGACGGTTTCTACTACGACTTCTACCGCGAAGAGCCCTTCTCGACCGACGACTTCGCCGCCATCGAAAAGGAGATGGGCCGGATCGTGGATCGCGACGCCAAGTTCGAGCGCGAGGTCTGGGAGCGGGACGAGGCCATCAAATTCTTCGAGGCGCGCGGCGAGAAGTTCAAGGCCGAGCTGATCCGCGACCTGCCGGGGACCGAGACCATCACCCTGTACAAACAGGGCGACTGGATCGACCTGTGCCGGGGTCCGCACTTCCCCTCGACACGCCACGTCGGCAAGGCCTTCAAACTGACCAAGCTGGCCGGCGCCTATTGGCGGGGCGATTCCAAGCGCGAGCAGCTGCAACGCATCTACGGCACCGCCTGGGCGACCAAGGAGGATCTGGACGCCCACCTGCAACGGCTGGAAGAGGCCGAGAAGCGCGACCACCGCAAGGTCGGCAAGGCGATGGAGCTCTTCCATATGCAGGAAGAGGGCCGGGGCATGGTCTTCTGGCACCCGAAGGGCTGGGTGCTGTGGCGCGTGCTGGAGGCCTATATGCGCCGCCGCCTGGACGCTGCGGGCTATGTCGAGGTCAAGACGCCCCAGGTGCTGGACCGCAAATTCTGGGAGCAGAGCGGCCACTGGGACAAGTACCGTCCCAATATGTTCGTCTGCGAGACGGTGGAAGGCGAGGAGCTCAGCCTGAAGCCGATGAATTGCCCCGGCCACGTTCAGATCTTCGACCAGGGTCAGCGGTCGTACCGCGAACTGCCGCTGCGCATGGCCGAGTTCGGCGCCTGCCATCGCTATGAGCCGTCCGGATCGCTGCACGGCCTGATGCGGGTGCGCGGCTTCACCCAGGACGACGCCCACATCTTCTGCCGCGAGGACCAGATCGTCGAGGAGACGGCCGAGTTCATCAAACTGGCCCGCAGCGTCCATGCCGACCTGGGCATGGAGACGGCGTACATCAGCCTGGGCACACGCCCCGAGAACCGCGCCGGCACGGACGAGTTCTGGGACAAGGCCGAGACCCTGATGGCCGAGGCCGCCCGCGCCGCCGGAACCGAGCCGGTCGTGACCGAAGGCGACGGCGCCTTCTATGCGCCCAAGCTGGACTTCATCGTCAAGGACGCCATCGGCCGCGAGTGGACCTGCGGCACGATCCAGCTGGACTATGTCCTGCCCGAACGTCTGAACGCCACCTACATCGCCGAGGACGGCCAGAAGCACCGCCCGGTCATGCTGCACCGGGCGATACTGGGTTCTTTCGAGCGGTTCATCGGCATCATGATCGAGAACTATGCCGGGGCCTTCCCGCTGTGGCTGGCCCCGACCCAGGCGGTGGTGGCCACCATCACCTCGGACGCCGACAATTACGCCCGCGACGTTATGGCCAGGTTCAAGGCGGCCGGCCTGCGCACCGAGATCGACCTGCGCAACGAAAAGGTCGGCTACAAGGTCCGTGAACACTCAGTCGGCAAGGTCCCGGTCATCGCTGTCGTCGGTCGCAAGGAGGCGGAAGACGGCATGGTCGCCATCCGTCGCCTGGGCTCGCAGGCCCAGACGTTGGTCACGGTCGAGGAGGCCATCCGCATCCTGACCGACGAAGCGACCCCGCCGGATCTGAAGCGCGCCGGCTGATCCGCTGCGCGCGAATTCGCGCATAGGAACACTAATGTGATGGATCGCTTGTGATGGGGCGCGCGCCTGCGCTCCATCACAGATGCGAGACATCACCATGGCCGAGAAAACCCTCGACACCCTGTTCCACGACACGCTCAAGGACATCTATTACGCCGAGCGAAAGATCCTGAAGTCCCTGCCCAAGATGGCCCGCGCGGCGCAGTCGCCCGAACTGAAGGCCGCCTTCGAAAAGCACAAGGACCAGACCGAAGGGCAGATCGAACGCCTGCAGCAAGTGTTCGAGATCATCGGCAAGGCTCCGCGCGGCAAGACCTGCGACGCCATCGAAGGCATCCTGGCCGAGGGCGAAGAGATCATGGAAGAATACAAGGACACCCCAGCCCTTGACGCCGGCCTGCTGGCCGCCGCCCAGGCGGTGGAACATTATGAGATCACCCGCTACGGCACGCTGAAACGCTGGGCGCTGGTGCTGGGTTTGAAGGACGCCGCCGCCCTTCTGGACGAGACGCTTCAGGAGGAAGCCCAGACGGACGAAGACCTGACCGGCATCGCCGACGCGGCTGTCAATGCGGACGCCATGAAGACGGCCGCCTGATACAGGGATGGGAGGCGGCTGACGACCGCTTCCCATCTCTCCGCTCATTCCGCGCTATGTCCGACGGACACCTGACACATAAAGCTTAGCGTTCATAGTCTCTTAGTCGGACTTGAGCGACGATGCGTCATCGAACCCCGAGATCCGACGATGACGAACCACACGCCAGGCCAAGATCGCTCATTGCTGCAGCATCTGATTGCCAACGGTCATATGCGTTATCTGATCATCGCCAGTTGGGCGGTGGCTTTGTTTACCGTCACCGATTTGGCGACCGCGGTGTTGTGGTTTGCAGCGGCGACCGCGTCAGGCCTGCTACGGACGTTCGCCGAACGTGTGCTAGTGTTGCGGGATGAGGGACTGCACGGCCGGATAAAGCTGACGGCCGCCACGATTTCCTGCATCGCCTGGTCGGCGGCGCCGCTGCTCGCCTTCCTTTATGGCGGTGCCTATGGCGTGCCGCTGGGCGTGGCGCTTCTCATGGCCGGTTATGTGCTGGTCTTCACCCAGATGCGCGCCGCGCCCCGTGAGGCCCTGATCGCATCAGCGCCGTATTCGGTGGTCGTGGTTCTGCTGTTCGCGAAACTGTGGGGCACGCCCGGCTTTTGGGTGGTGCTCAGCATGATCCCGGTTCTGGCGCTGGCCTTGGTGATCAAGGTGGCGATCACCCAGATGAAGGATAGCGATCTGGAGACCGTAAACCGGCGCCAGGCCGAGTTGATCGCCGAACTCGAAATCGCCCGCGACAGCGCAACCGCCGCCAGCGCGGCCAAGTCCAACTTCCTGGGCGTCATTTCGCATGAGCTGCGGACGCCGATGAACGGGGTTCTGGGCGCCGCACAACTGTTGCAGATGTCCGAACTCAGCGAGCGCCAGAAGGAGTTCGTCGGCGTCATCCGCGACTCCGGCGAAGGGCTCATGGTGCTTCTGAACGACATCCTCGACATCACCAAGATCGAGTCCGGCAAGATGGAACTGGATTTCGTCGATGTCGAAGCCGGGACTCTCGCCGCCCGGCTGACGGGTCCGTTCAAGGCTCAGGCCGAGGCGCGCGGCCTGACCTTCATGACCGACATCCGGGGCCCGCTGCCGCCGCTTCTCAGAATGGACCCGCTGCGCCTGGCGCAGGTGACGCATAACCTGCTGGCCAACGCCATCAAGTTCACGCCCCAGGGCGAGGTTCGCCTGATTATCGACAGCGAGCCGGCAGGCGAGGGGCGCACGACCTTACGACTTGGTGTGGTCGATTCCGGCATCGGCATCGCCGCCGACGATCTGACGCGCCTGTTCCAGCCCTTCTCTCAGGTGGACGGATCGTCTACCCGCAAGTTCGGCGGCACCGGCCTGGGCCTCAGCATCTGCCAGCGTCTGGCCGCCCTGATGGACGGCGAGATCACGGTGACGTCGACCCCCGGCAAGGGATCGACCTTCACCCTTCACGCGACCTTCGACACGCCTCAGATCGAGGCCGTGCGCGTCGCCGCTTGATCAGTCGCGGAGAAGCTCGTTGACGCCGGTCTTGGCCCGCGTCTGCGCGTCCACACGCTTGACGATGACGGCGCAATACAGCGACGGCCCGCCATTGGGATCCGGCAGCGACCCCGGCACGACCACCGAATAGGCCGGCACCTCGCCCCGGAACACTTTGCCGGTCGCCCGGTCCACGATCTTGGTCGAGCCCGACAGATAGACGCCCATGGCCAGAACCGCGCCCTCGCGCACGATCACGCCCTCGGCGACCTCGGCGCGGGCGCCGATGAAGCAGCCATCCTCGATAATGGTCGGATTGGCCTGCAGCGGCTCCAGCACGCCGCCGATGCCCGCGCCGCCCGACAGGTGCACATTCTTGCCGATCTGGGCGCAGGAGCCGACCGTGGCCCAGGCGTCCACCATCGACCCCTCGTCGACGAAGGCGCCGATGTTCACGAACGACGGCATCAGCACCACGTTCCTGGCGATATGCGCGCCGTGACGGACGATGGCGCCGGGCACCGAGCGGAAGGCCGCCGACTGATAATCCGATGCGGTCCAGTCGCCGAACTTGTTGGGCACCTTGTCCCAGAAGGGACCAACGGCGACGGGATGATCCGCCGACAGCGGCATGACGGACGGCGCGCCCGCCCGCATGATCTGGTTGTCGTTGAGACGGAAAGACAGCAGCACCGCCTTCTTCAGCCACTGATGCGTGGTCCAGGCGCCACCCGCGCCGCGCGAGGCGACGCGCGCCTGCCCGGAATCCAGTAGGGCCAGGGCGGTTTCTACGGCGTCGCGCACCTCGCCATGCGTTGTGGCGGACACCTCGGCGCGCTGTTCCCAGGCGGCCTCGACGACGGATTCGAGATGCGACAGATCGGTCATGCGGCGTCCTTGAAGGTGAGGTCGGAGAGGAAGTCGAAAAGGTCCGGGGCCACATGGTCGATATGCGGCCCGATCGGCTTGCCATGGCCGTCGCCGATCAGGACCGTCGCCATGCCCAGCGCCTTGGCCGGCTCCAGGTTCTTGGGCGTGTCTTCGAAGAAGGCGGATTGGTGCGGATCGATGCCGAACTGCTCCAACATCCGTCGGAAGGTCGCGGGATTGGGCTTGGGCGTCAGATCCGCGTCCTCGATGGCGAAGACGCCTTCGAAACACTCGGCGACGCCGATCTGCTCCAGAACACGGTGAGCGTAGTCGCGCGCGCCGTTGGTGAAGACATAGCAACGACCGGGCAGAGTCTTCAGCCGCTCGGCCAAACGCGGATTGGGCTCGACCCCGTCCAGCGGCACGTCGTGCACCTCGCGCAAAAACCGCTCGGTATCGACCGCGTAGTTGGCCATCAGTCCGGCCAGGGTCGTGCCGTGCTCGTCCAGAAACTGGCGCTGCATCGCGGCGGCGGCCTCGGGCTCCAGCCCGACGGCCTCGACCACGAAGGCGTTGATGCGCGCCTGGACCAGCCGCATCAGACCTTGCTTGCGCGGATACAGGGTGTCGTCCATGTCGAACACCCATGCGCGCACATGCCCAAGGGATGTGGAATGGGGGTCGATCAAGACGCCTTCACCAGGGTGCCGGCGCCGAACTCGGTGAACAGCTCGACCAGCATGGCGTGCGGTCGGCGCCCGTCCAGTATCACCACCGCCTCGACACCCGCGCGAACAGCGGCCATGGCCGTCTCCAGCTTGGGGATCATGCCGCCGGTGGCGACGCCCGTGTCGATCAGGTTTTGCGCCTCGTCCAGCGTCATCTGACGGATGATGTCGCCGTCCGCACCTTTGACCCCCGGCACGTCGGTCAGCAGCAGCATCCGCTTGGCGTTCAGCGAACCCGCGACCGCGCCGGCCACCGTGTCGGCGTTGACGTTGTAGGTTTGTCCGTCTTCGGCCACGCCGATCGGGGCGATGACCGGGACCCAGTCTTCCGTCTCGGACGCGATCAGGCCGGCGATCAGCTTGGGATCCACCTTGGTCGGCTCGCCGACATAGCCAAGGTCGACCTCATGCTCGATCATGCTGTCGGGGTCGCGCTTGGTGCGGCGCGTTTTCTCGACGGTCAGCAGGCCGGCGTCCTTGCCCGACAGGCCGACGCCGCGCACGTCCGCCTCCTTGCCGGCCATGGTGATCCAGTGAGCGATCTCCTTGTTCACCGCGCCCGACAGCACCATCTCGGCGACTTCCATCGTCGCCGGATCGGTGACCCGAAGCCCGTCGACGAAGCTGGACTTCACCCCCGCCTTGTCCAGCATGGCGCTGATCTGCGGCCCGCCGCCATGCACCACCACCGGGTTCACGCCCATCAACTTCAGCAGCACCACATCGGCCGCAAACTGCCGCGCCACGGCGCTCTCGCCCATGGCGTGGCCGCCGTATTTGATGACCACGGTCTCGCGGTCATACACCTGAATATACGGCAAGGCCTCGGCGAGCGTCTTCGCCGTCTCCCAGCTGCGTTCTTCCGACTGGCGTTCTGTTTCGTTCATCACGCGCGCGAAATAGCGGGGGATGGGGGCGGTGTCACGCGGGAAGGGTCCTGGAAGACAGTTACAGGGTCTCAGCCTATGGCCATGCAACTGGCGACCATGCTAGGCCGCCCACATGCAAAGTCCCAACGCTGTCATTACGTTGTCCGAAGGTCTTCGGACGCCTGTCGTCGTCGGCGGCGCAAGAATCGCTTTCATTGCCGGTCCTTGCCAGATGGAGAGCCGCCAGCACGCGCTGGAGACGGCCCATGCCCTGAAAGAAATCGGCGAGCGGTTGAATGTCGGCATCATCTACAAGACCAGTTTCGACAAGGCGAACCGGACCAGCGCCAGCGCCGCGCGGGGCATCGGTCTGAAAGACGCCATGCCGATCTTCGCCGAGATTCGCGAGGCGACCGGGCTGCCGACCCTGACAGACGTTCACTCCGAGGTTCAGTGTGGTCCGGTCGGCGAGGTCGTCGATGTACTGCAGATTCCGGCCTTTCTCAGCCGCCAGACCGACCTGTTGCTGGCGGCCGCCGCCACCGGCAAGGCGATCAACATCAAAAAGGGTCAGTTCCTGGCGCCTTGGGACATGAAGAACGTCATCGCCAAGGTGGTCGGCGCCGGCAATCCCAACGTCATGGCCTGTGAACGCGGCGCCAGCTTTGGCTACAATACTCTGGTCAGCGATATGCGGGCGCTTCCGGTGCTGCGAGAGATCGGCTGCCCCGTCGTGTTCGATGCGACCCACAGCGTTCAGCAGCCGGGCGGGCAGGGCGCGTCGTCGGGCGGTCAGCGCGAGTTCGTGCCGGTGCTGGGCCGCGCTGCGGTGGCTGTGGGCGTCGATGCGGTCTTCATGGAAACGCACCAAGACCCGGATAATGCGCCGTCGGATGGCCCTAACATGGTGCCGCTGAGCCAATTCGAAGCCCTGGCCGCCGAACTGATCGCCTTCGACGACCTGGCCATCAAGATCGGGGCCAAGGCGCCGGTGGCGCAGGCCTAGCATTCGGTGGCACAAGCTTACTATTCAGGGGCCTCTCGGCATTGTTAGTACGTGCTACAGGATCAGCAGGGATGGACGAATGTTCTAATGTCGCTAGCTATCGCTTCGAGCTACGCAAATAAAACGCACTTCTAGCGATTAGGACGCACGATGCGCTCATCCCCTCTTGCCATTACGCCAGCACTTTCCAGACCCTCCGTCTGCATCGACGGTTTCAACATGGCCCTTCCAAAGGGATCTGGCATAGCGACCTACGGCAGAAATTTAGTCCACGCTCTCAATACTACCGGCCGACTCACATCCATCTTGTATGGCCCAGCCGCTGACCAGACATCAAATATCGCGGCGAATACAGCAGCCCTCGCTGATGGACCGCCGCCACGAAGCCGAGTTAACAAGAGAAGTCGCTGGCGTCGGACATTGACCTCCCGTTTCGGACGAACGGCTGAATTTATACCGTTGAGCGATCTGGTGATCTGGTCGAACGAAAATGGTGGACGCCCACCAATCAACGGGGCGTGGTCTACGCGGGACTTATATTCGATCGCAGGTCGCGCTTTTCAGAAGTACGGAAGCGTCACACCCGTATCCTTTCGAAGGAGTATGCACAGCAATTCTCCGGACGTCATGCACTGGACCTGCCCGCTGCCTCTACATGCCCCGAAAGCGATTAATCTACTAACAGTACACGATCTGATCCCGCTGCGCCTGCCTCATACAACGACAGACGATACATCGGCCTACCTGCGCCTGTGCCAAACATCCGTTGACCGTGCAGATCATATAGTTGTTGTTTCAGAAACCACACGTCGCGATTTGATTGAGATACTAGGTGTCAATGAAGACCGGATTACAAATACTTATCAAGCCGTATCACTTCCATCTGATTTGATTGATAAATCGCAAGAGGACGCGATTTTAGATATCGAGGAGACCTTGGGGCTAGGCTGGCAAGGATATTTTTTATACTTTGGCGCCGTCGAACCAAAAAAAAATCTTGCCCGTCTGATAGAGGCGCACCTGACGTCAAATGTCGATGCGCCTCTAGTAATCGTGGGCGGCCGAGGTTGGCTTGATGCTGACGAAAACGCTTTTCTAGAGCAACTCACATTCAATTCTAACGTCCGAAGCGACCGCATCCGGCGCTTCCCCTACATGCCCTTTCACCTGTTGGTGAGCTTGATCAGGGGCGCAAGGGGTGTTGTATTTCCGTCGCTCTATGAAGGATTTGGCCTGCCCGTTTTAGAGGCCATGCTGCTTGGCGCCCCCGTCATTACATCCAACGCCGGCTCTTTACCAGAAGTCGCTGGAAGCGCCGCGTTAAGTATCGATCCATATGACATCAGCGCCATCCGAGACGCCATCCGTCAAGTCGATGGAGACACTTCGTTGAGAAACGAGCTGAGCCAAAAAGGCCGCCTACAGGCGCAACGATTCAGTCCTGAAAACTACTCATCCGCGATTTCAAAAGTGTATGCCCGCCTCGGCGTCTGATTATAGCCAAAAGCCCTACCCATGGTGGGTTGGGCTGGTTAGGATCAAGGTTCAACGCTAACGCATCGCAACATGGCGGCTCCTTGTCGCGGCGGCGGCAATCACTGGTACTGAAGAGACTTGTCGGCGCATGAACGAACACAAGAACGGTGGTAAAGACCCGTCCATCCTTAAGCGGCTTGCGAGATGGCGACGCAAGCTAAGCGTGCGCATGAGCAGATCCTCTTATGACCCTGCCACCGTGATTTTAGAAAGTGGGCTATTCGATCCTGACTGGTATCTCGCCCGCTATCCCGACGTCGCCGAAGCCGAGTTGGATCCACTTGAGCATTTCGTGGCCTACGGCGGTAGCGAGGGTCGCAAGCCTGGCCCGGGGTTCGACTCCCGCTGGTATATGGACCGCTATTCGGACGTTCGATCTTCGGGAATGAATCCGCTTGTCCATTTCATACTTCGTGGCGAAGGCCGCGAGCCTATGAAACGGATTGGGTTGAAAGGCGTGAAGACTAGCGAGGCAGATTTCAGAGATGCTGCAGAAATTCTTCAAAGCCCGTTGTTCGAGGCTTCAGCTTATGCTCGAAAACACTTAGACGAGAAGCAGCTGCCGTCGACCGCTGCACTACATTACCTAAAAATAGGCGCTTTCAGCGGCGAGCCTGCAGGTCCAGATTTTGATTCTGCCGCCTACCTCCGGGCTTACAGTGATGTTGCGGACGCCGGCTTGAACCCCCTGCTGCACTTCATCCGCCATGGCGCAGCAGAGGGACGTCGTGCCTTCACGACGCAAGAAGCAGCACAGGAAGTTATTCCTTTCAAGCCGCGGCCACGGCGTCCTGAATCTCCACCAACCGTCACGCCCGCATACGACTGGCTATCCTCGCGCACCTTAAAGGGCCGGCCAGGCCGAGCCTTGGCTCAAGTTGGGGGAGTGACCGTTGGGCTGTTGGCCGATGTCTACGACGAGCGGACAGAGCCCTTGCCCGCGTCGCTGCATCACGCTCTGCATCGCCTTGGACTTCTGAGCGCCAAGGACCAAGTTTCGGTTAGTGCGAAACTCGGTAGAGCGGCCCGAGAGATTCCGGCAGAGCCAGCGCATCATGCCCATACAAATCCCCGATTGACGGATGGATGGTTCGTAAACGACGGAATGGTACGCCTTCGTTTCGAGCAAAGTGAAAAACACGTCGTTCGACTGCTTCAGGTTACTGAACATGGCAAGATGCGTCTTGTGGGGGAAGCCGCGCTGGATAGTGGCCGTGAACTAGTCGATGCGGCGCTATGGAACCCCTATCAGCCAATTCTGATCGTCTACGCAGCGCCGACCGGACGTCTGACGGGCGGGGATCTGATTGGTTTTCCCAGTCTGTTGCGAAACGGTCCGCACAACGCTGAAATTGCGGCGATGGATTGGGGGCGATCCAGTGCCGATCGGCGTGAGCATCTGGAATCATTGCTGTTTCAGAAACTCGCGGTGGCCCGCCATGATGGAGCCTTCGCAATCGGAGCCATCGCCGTCGATCTGGAGGCCGCGCATGGGGCAGAGAAGATATTCTCTGATCCCGTGCTCAGATGGTTGTCGGATTTGGGCCTCTCGATGAGGCCACTACAAGATGATCTCGACAAAGAAGAGACAGCAGCTAACCGCTATTTGGCGCGGATTTTGACGTCCTGTGCCGATAGGGCTGCGCTTCGTTCAGCTACTGGACTTCTAACCCTTTCGGCGGATTCTTTGCCGACGATTGAGGCCCTCTTCGCGCTCAAATCCGACTATCCCGAATCTGGCGCCGGAGCGTTCTTATTGAGTGACGTCGGAAGATCGATGCCAAGGTGGCTGACGTCGCTACCGCAAGCGGCCTCCGAATTGGCCGCACTTCAACCGGCAAGTTCGGCGGTTATGATGCCCACACTGACTATGGGCGGCGGGGTCGCGGGCAAAGCTCAGCGTCGGCTCGGCCCCTTAAGCATCAGATTTCGTGCCTCCGTGCCCACCACCGATGCACGCATGATCTTTCCTGTGGCGCCAGATGACACCCATCCCGTCCTGCGGACCGCCCTGTCGTCCAGAACAAGAAAGCGAGCCCGTATCTCCGTTGTGATTTCAGGCGATATAGCGGACTCACCGACATCTCTGATTGAAACGCTCGCCCGCCAGACGCTTGCGAACGCATTGGACATCCTGATTATCCTTCGACCCGGCGTAGCGCTCGACCCTAGGCTGGAAACTGTTCTGGATCAGAGTTTTCCGCGCAGGTACCGGGTTGTCCCGGTTGCGGGAACATCTGCAGCTTCAGACCTCAACACCGCCGTCGAGACGATCGCCGATCCGGTGAACATGGTTTTGCTATGCCGCACTGGCATTGACCTGCATGATGCGCGAACCCTCGAGACACTTTATCTTCTGGCATCTCACCGGGGCGTCGCCACCGCGGGGTGCGTGATCGTAAGGGAAGGCGGATTCCAGGACGGCCGCCGCCTGCAGTTTCAGTCCGGCGGCATCTTTCCCGCCCAGATTTCACTCAGTGCGTTTCCCGCAGTCACGTTTGGAAAGCTGGAGACTCTGGACGCCCTGCCACTCGCGACCTATCCCGTGGCGGGCAATGATCTTAGCGCGGCCATGATACCGCTAGCGGTATGGCGCCAACTTCGCGGGTTCAACATTGAATGCTCGGATTCGGATTATGAGTTGGACTTCTGCCTTCGCGCTTTAAAGGTCGGGTTCACGCATCTTTGCACTTCGGCGCTGACCGCGACGGACACCAAGGCGAAGACATTCTCGCCGCGTTCCGAATTGACGGCGCCTGGAGCGTTCGACCTGAAGGCAAGCGTGGACATGATTGATCGCGTCACGATCCTGCGGGCGCTGACCTGATGCGGGTCACGATCGTCGCGCCTTCAGAGCAGTATATGGCGCTAGCGGGCGTGAGAATTCGCTACTTGCGAATGATCTCTCGGCTTGGAGCAGCCGGCCACCTGCTCGAAATCATGCAGGTCGCCGACTTCGACCGTCGCATTCCTATGGAAAGCGATGCCTATATTTTTAGCAAATGCTACGATGCAAGAAGCTTCCTCGTAGCCACAGCCATACGTGCCCAAGGTCGGTATGTCGGCATTGACGTCTTCGATGACTACTTTGATCAGTCTAGGGACAGTCAATTTGTACGCCACCGCGAGTGGCTGCGTACGATGAGCGAACTTTGTGATTTTTTCCTTTGCTCGACTCCGCGCATGCATGAGGTGGTCAAGCGGTTCATGCCCAACACCCCTGGTCACGTGCTCAACGATCCCTTCCACGCCTTTGACGCCAAATCTGTAGGTGACTTGGCTTACGAAAAGCTCGCCATGGCTCGGCGCGAGCGACACATTGACGTCCTGTGGTTCGGAGTTGGTGACAATCCAAACTTCCACATCGGTTTGAAAGACCTAGCCGCTTACGGCGACAGCCTGCAGCAGATGCAACGTCGTGGATTTGACGTCGGGTTACGCATACTCACGAACCGCCGCGCCCTCGATCTGGACGGATTAGCGAGCATATCGCGCCTAACGATTCCCCATTCTGTTGAGGAATGGTCGCAGGAGCGCGAGACCGAGCTTCTTGCTCAAAGCCTTCTGGCCTTCATTCCTGTAAATGCCCAAGCGTTCAGTATTGCGAAGTCCTTGAATCGCGCCGTGACGGCCCTTACTGGCGGGGCCCAGGTTCTTTCGCCCGGCTATCCGCTCTACCAGCCGCTGGAGGAATTCATCTACGACACAACCGACAGCTTCATCGATGACGTAGAGTCCAATCGTCTAAAGGTCCGTCGCGCCACGACAAGGGCGCTTTCGAACACGCTTTCGACATGGGGTGATCCCGATCGAGAAAGCGAAAAGCTGATGGATTTCCTGCAACTGGTCGTCGATCTCCCTGCAGCGGGATCGTCCTCGGAAGCCCTGACCGGGGTCCTGCACGGCTCACGCAGCCCGGTAGACTGCCACAAGGCGGCGCAACGCCTGGGACATCTGTCTATCGCGGGTCAAGTGAACGCTCCGAAACTCAACTACGATGTTCGGTTCTTCATCGACGAGAATGGCGCACAGGTGCAATTTAGCGCGGCCGCCAAACAGGCGCTTCACTCCGAGCTGCGTCAGGTTCTGACACCAGCGACCTCGCCTTCGGGCAAGGCCGTCGATGCGCTGCGGTTAAACGATGTCCTTCCCGGTCATCCCCTGAATGTCTTTCGCTCCAATAACGGCGCAAGGGCGACGGTTTCGGCCTATATCGACAGCGTCAATCTGATTGAGGACGCCGTTCAACGCCTGTTTCCCGGAATCCGTATCTATCACTCGGAACTCGACGCGCCCTTCTTGAACAGACCGGCAGGTCGCGCCTTCGACGTCGTTCACGGTTCGCGCCCATGAATCGCAGATATGTGGTGTTCGTTCTTAATCTGCTGCAGGACGTGAATATCGTTCGTCCCCTCGCGATGCTGGCCGCCAAAGAAATGGACGTCGCCGTCGCATTCTTGATTTCGGACCGTTTCCATGTGCGGGACAAGCAGAAGGTTTGGGGCGTCGAAATCGAAAAACTAGCGGACGATATCTCAGCCGAAGTCTTCGTGTACGACGGCGTCGAGAGTGCGTTTCAGTGGCTCAGCTCACGGCACGGCGCCCTGATCGCGGCCAGCGAATCAAATCTGTCGGCGCATCATGAGGTCCACAATGTGTTCCGCATCGCACCGGCCGGCTTCGTAACCGTCACCCTACAGCATGGTTTCGAGTGCGTCGGTTTCCTGCAGAACCGCGACCATGACAAGGCCCATGGCCGAAACGTCCGTTTCGGCGCCGACATCGTGGCCGGCTGGTTGAACGAAGACGGCATGGCGTCAATGGCTTCATCGGAAAAGCCGAAACTGGTCGTGACGGGGCCAGGACTCGTGCTTCAGCACGCAGACGTCCAGCGTTCGCCCTCTGCGGAGGGTCTGATATGCGAAAATCTACATTCCGTGCGTCTGAGCGCCAGCGGGGACTTTAAAGCCAGCTTCATGGACGTCTTCTTCGACTTCTGCGAGGCCGTCGGATCCGACGGGAAGAAGGTGGCGCTTCGCCCTCATCCCGGGGGCCAGTATGTCCTGAAAAACAAGTTGACGCTGCCGGACAACGTGGTGCTGGCGAACAATCCGATCTATCGGACTAATCTGGGCTCCTATCGCTATGGCGTGTCAGCACCGTCTTCCGTCGTCATCGACATGGTTATGGCGGGGATTCCCACGGCCGTCTGGCGCGATCAGGACGGCATGATGGACACGCGGCATTATGACGGGCTGACCATGATCAGCGCTCTCGACGACTGGCTGGCGTTTCGTCGTGACGCCTTGGATCGTCCCGAGATGATCCTTGGGC
>AMYY01000044.1 GCA_000335735.1 alpha proteobacterium L41A
GCGGGGAGGGGGACCGCGAAGCGGTGGAGGGGTTCTAGACGCCGCTTAAGCGCAGGGGTGCGCTGAAGAGCCCCCCCGTCTCTCCGCTGCGCTTCGAGCCACCTCCCCATGAATGGGGAGGAGACGATGCTCAGCCATCGCAATGCCGCTGGTCCATCCGCAGCGATTTCAACCGCTTGCCGATTTATGTTCCCCGTCTCCCATCCACGGGGTCAAACGGCCCCATAATGCGCCCGTCTCGTCGCATGGAGGGCTCGCCTGGCCTGCGACCTTGCGGCGGCGGGAGCGGATGGAACGGGAGCGATGGTGAGACTCCATCGCGGCGCCGGGGCTGATCGGTCGGGGAATCGCCCCGGCGTCCGCAGTCGCGTCGCAGGGTCGAGGGGGATACTCGGCCGCACCGGGGATCGGGGATCGCTGCTCCGACCCGCCCGTCGCAGGCTTATGGGGTTAGGCGATAAGACCGCCACCGCTCGGCGCCCCGAGCTTGCAGGCCAACCTTCCGCGCGGAGCGTCATACCCTTCGTCGAAACGGTAATCTCTAATCACACTCCGGGCGAAGGCCCGGCGCTCCGCCCAGCCCTCCAGACTTCGCAGGCCGAACGCCGCGAAGACGAAGCCGTTTTCCGTCCCGCGCGACACTGCGTCGTCTTGTCAAACCGCCCCTCGCGCCCCAACTGCAAAGCCTACCCAAATCACACCTTCGCTCGCGACAGGAGCCCTGATGCCGCATGCCGACAGCCTGATTCTCACCCTGGTCGGGGGCTTCGTCCTCGCCTTCGTGTTCGGCATGCTGGCGCATCGGCTGAAACTGTCGCCCCTGGTGGGCTATCTGGTCGCGGGCGTGATCGTCGGCCCCTATACGGGCGGCTTCGTCGCCGACACCGAGCTGGCGCCGCAACTGGCCGAGATCGGCGTCATCCTGCTGATGTTCGGCGTCGGCCTGCACTTCTCGCCCAAGGATTTGATGCAGGTCCGCAAGGTCGCCATTCCCGGCGCCCTGGTTCAGATCGGCGTCGCCACCGTGCTGGGCTGGGGGCTCGGCCGGTTCGTGCTGGGCCTGGGCGATGTCGAGGCTCTGCTGATGGGCTTCGCCTTGTCCGTCGCCTCGACCGTCGTCCTGCTGCGGGCGCTGGAGGAGCGCAAACAGGTCAAGGGCGAGATCGGCCGCATCGCCGTGGGCTGGCTGATCGTCGAGGATCTGGTCATCGTCATCGCCTTGGTCATGCTGCCCATGGTGCTGGTTCCGGCTGGAACCCAGACGGACCTCGCCGCCGTTGGAGCCAACGTGGGCCTGACCCTGCTCAAGGTCGTGCTGTTCGTCGTCGGCATGCTGGTCGTCGGCGGCAAGGTCATTCCCTGGCTGCTGATCCGCATCGCCCACACCAAGTCGCGCGAGCTGTTCACCCTGGGCGTTCTGGCCATCGCCCTGGGCATCGCCTGGCTGGCCTATTTCCTGTTCCATTCCTTCGCCCTGGGCGCCTTCCTGGCCGGTCTGGTGATGAACGCCTCGCCCCTGGGTCACAATGCGGCCGAGCGGTCCTTGCCGCTGCGCGACGCCTTCGCCGTGCTGTTCTTCGTTTCGGTCGGCATGCTGTTCGACCCGATGATCGTGGTGCGCCAGCCGTGGGCGGTCCTGGGCGTGCTGGGCATCGTCATCGTCGGCAAGTCGGTCGCGGCCCTGGTCATCACCCAGACCTTCAAGCTGGATCGCCCGACCGGCTTCACCGTCGCGGCGTCCCTGGCCCAGATCGGCGAATTCTCCTTCATCCTGGCCGCGCTCGGCGTGTCGCTCGGCGCCATGAGCCGCGAGACCCACGACCTGATCCTGGCCGCCGCCCTGCTGTCGATCTCGTTGAACCCCTTCGTCTTCCTGTTCACCGACCGGATGGGCGGCAGGCCGAAGCCGCCCGCGGCCGGCGCGATCCGACCCGCAGCCGCGGACGGCCCGATCACGGATGCGGTGGCGGCGCCCTGAGCCCCTTTCCGCGCCGCGCGCCGCCCGCTATCGTCTGCTCATGGACAAAATCGCCGCAGATCAGGCCGTGCTTCACTATGGCGACGGCGAGTTCGCCGTCTTGAAGCCCGGCCGCTTCGTCCGCTGCGCCGTCACGGACAGGCCGATCCCGCTGGAAGTCCTCCGCTATTGGAGCCCCAGCCGTCAGCAGCCCTATTTCGGCCCGGCCGAATTCATCGCGGCCCAGCAAGGCGATCGATGATCCCGTCGCGCCGCGCCCTGCTGACCGGCGCGGGCGCCAGCCTGATCGCCGCGCCGCTGATGGCTGAGGATCGCAACGCCCTGCCGCTGGCCTTGAACGGCGCCTGGCGTCAGGGCGGCTACGCCTTCGGTCGCACCACGCCGCGCGCCCTGATCTTCGTCGACGGCGAGGCCCTGACCACCGCCTCGGCCGCCGGCCTCTTCGTGATCGGCTTCGACCGCGACGCCGGTCCGAGCACCCAGATCGAAGCCCGAGCCGGCGATCGGTCCGCCCGGCGCACGCTGGACGTCGCCCGATACGCCTTCCCCTCGACCAGCGTGAACGGCCTGCCGCCCTCGACCGTCGAGCCCAGCGATCCCGCCCTCCTGGCCCGCATCCAGCAAGAAATCGCCCTGAAGACCGAAGGCTTCGCCAGCCGCATCGACTCCGACGACTTCAAGGACGGGTTCGTCTGGCCGCTGGAAAACTACCGGGTCTCCAGCGCCTGGGGCGCCCAGCGCGTCCTGAACGGCACGCCCGCCCGGCCGCACTACGGCATCGATCTGGCGGCGTCGCAGGGCGTCGTCATCCGCGCCCCCGCCGACGGCCGCATCGCCTTCGTCCGCCCCGACATGCATTTCGAGGGCGGCCTGACTCTGATCGACCATGGTCAGGGCCTGATCAGCTGCTATCTGCATCAGTCGCGGCTGGACGTGGCGCTGGGCCAGCGTGTCCGGCGCGGCCATGCGCTGGGCCGAGTCGGGATGACCGGCCGGGCCACCGGCCCGCACCTGTGCTGGCGCATGAAATGGCGCGATCGCAACCTTGACCCGTCGCTGATGGTCGGCGCGCAAGCTCCGGAAACCCTCGCCTGATCAAGGGCTCCTCTTGCGGCACTACGCATATCCCCTTAGCCTCGCGCCAATCTCTGGCAGGCCCCGATGATCTCACTGAAATCGCTGAACGTCCTGCTCGCGGACGACAATCAGAACATGCGCGCCATTGCGTCGGCCGTGCTGCATTCGGCCGACATCCGCAATGTCTATGAGGCGGCCGAGGGCGCGACCGCCTTTGACCTGCTGCGTCGCCACGCGATCGATCTGGCCATCGTCGATTTCAACATGTTCCCGCTGGACGGGGTCGAGTTCACGCGCCTGGTCCGCACCAGCCCCGACAGCCCCAATCCGTTTCTGCCGATCATCATGATGACCGGCCATTCCGAACGCAGCCGCGTCTACGAGGCCCGCGACGCCGGGGTGACCGAGTTCATCGTCAAGCCGATCACCGCCAAGGCCGTGCTGGATCGGCTGAATGCGGTCATCATGCGGCCGCGCCCCTTCATCAAGAGCCGGGATTACGTCGGCCCCTGTCGTCGGCGCCGGGACACGCCCGACTACGCCGGGCCGTTTCGCCGGTCGTCCGAAATGGGACGGTCCAACGCCGCATAGACCTTGTCCGGCCAACGCTTGTGGACCCAGAACCAGTCCACGGGATGCTCTTTCACCCGGTCCTCGACGAAGCGATTGGCGGCCTGGATGCCCGCCAGCGTATCGGCCGCCTTGTCATCGCTTTGATTGACCACGATCGGCTCGTGCGCCGTCACCCGGAACCGCACGCCCGGCAGGCGCACCACCGACAGCGGCAGCATGACCGTGTCGAACTTCAACGCCAGTCTCGCCGCTCCAGGCGAGGCGTTCACCGGCTGGCCGAAGAACTCCACCTCCGGCCCCTGATTGTATTTCTGATCGACCAGCAGGGCGATGGAATCGCCGCGCTTCATCCCCGCCATCAGCTCGCGCGTCCCGTCGCCCTTGGGCGCGAACAGGCGGATGCCGTAACGCTCCCGGCTCTGGCGGATCAGGGCGTCGACGTAAGGATTATTGGCGGCCCGATAGGTCACCTGACACGGCACGCCCGCCGCCATGATCACCGCCGCCATCACCTCGAAGTTCGCCAGATGGCCCGAGATCAGAACGGCCGGCTTGCCGCTGTCGCGCAGGGCGTGCAGCCGCTCCATCCCGACCACCTCCACCCGGCCGCCTTCGGGCGTCAGATGATCCATGACCGCCAGCTCGGCGAAGGTCCGGCCCGTCTGCTCCCACTGCGCCAGGGCCAGCGCCTCGCGCTCGGCGGCCGGCATGTCCGGAAAGGCGATGCGCAGATTGCGCCTCACGGTCTTCTGCGTGCCGGTCAGCGGCCCCAGGGTGCGCAGCAGCCAGCCGCCCAACCCCGACGCCCGCTCGACGCCCAACAGGCGCAGAAAGCCGAACAGCGCCTGGAAACCGAAGGCCTCCAGGCGCCATGCGAAATCCTGTCGCCAATCGCTACTCTTACCAGGCAATCGTCAATCCACCGTCCACCACAAGGGTCTGGCCGGTCACATAGGCCGACGCAGGGCTGCACAGATAGACCGCCGTGCCCGCGATTTCATCGGGCTGGCCGATCCTTTTCAGCGGCGCGGGCTCGGTGACCTGTTTCAGCAGCTCGGGATTCTCCCACAGATATTTGGCGAAATCGGTCTGAACCAGCCCCGGCGCGATGCAGTTGACCCGCACGTTCGACGGCCCCCATTCCACCGCCAGATTGCGCACCAACTGCATGTCCGCCGCCTTGGAGATATTGTAGGCGCCGATCAGCGCGTTGCCGCGAAGCCCGCCGATGGACGAGATCACCAGGATCGACCCGTCCTTGCGCTCCACCATCTGCGGCGCGACCATCTGGATCAGCCAGTGGTTCGAGATGACGTTATTCTGCAGGATCTTTTCGAACTGATCGTCGGCGATGCCCGCCATCGGCCCGGCATAGGGATTGGTCGCGGCGTTGCAGACCAGGATGTCGATCTGGCCGAAGGCGGCGTTGGTTTCGTCGACCAGCCGCTGAAGGTCTTCCTTGGAGGCGATGTTGGCGGGCACCGCGATAGCCCGTCCCTCGCCAAACCTGCCGTTGATCTCGGCGGCGACCTCGTCGCACGGCCCGGCCTTGCGCGACGAAATGACGACCTTCGCGCCATGTTCGGCCAGCCGTTCGGCGATCGCCTTGCCGATTCCCCGCGACGAGCCGGTGATGATTGCGACCTTGCCGGTCAGATCGAACAGTTCCATTGCGTTTCCCGTAGGTTTGGCGGGGATATTTGCAGCCCCGCTCTAGCCGAATGACATTGATAGCCTGATACTCAGGCGATTCCATCCGGGAGTGGCCGACCGCCAGCCGATGCGCAACGTAACAACGGGCTTTCTCTACTTCGCCTATCTGTTCCTCGGCATGACCGTGGGCGCCTTCCTGTGGCGCGCGGGCTTAGGGATCGGCGCAGGCGTTGCCGGAACGCTCGGCGCACTCGGGCTGCTGGGCGCCTTCCACGGCATCGTCACCGGCATCGCCGAGCGCCGCGTCCTGAAGAAGGAAATAGGTCAGGTCCGCGAGGCCCACCGCCTGCTCGCCGATGCGATGGAATCGACCCAGGGCGCCCTGACCGAACTGGCGCACGCCATCGAGACCGGCGTCCTGTCCGACACCGACGCCCTGACCGGCGAGGTCCGGATGCTGGAATCCCTGGTCCAGCAGATGAGCGAGAGCATCGACGAGCGCTTGGCCGCCGCGCCCCATATCGGCGTCGAGACCTTCGAGGGCCGTCGCATGGCTCAGTCGAACGTCCTGCTGCGCACCATCCACGAGGCGCTCAGCGAGGGCCGCGTCGATCTGTATCTTCAGCCCGTCGTCTCCCTGCCCCAGCGCCGGACCATCTTCTACGAAAGCTTCACACGCCTGCGCGACGCCACCGACCGCGTCATGATGCCGGCGGAATACCTGTCCCTGGCCGAGGGCGAGGGCCTGGTGCCGGCGATCGACAATCTGCTGCTGTTCCGCTGCGCCCAGATCGTGCGGCGGCTGGCGCGTCAGGACCGCAAGGTCGGCGTCTTCTGCAACGTGGCCCTGACCTCGCTGGGTGACGAAACCTTCTTCCCGCAGTTCCTGGACTTCCTCAGCGAGAACCGCGACCTGAACCAGGCGCTGATCTTCGAACTGGGTCAGGCGACGTTCGACGCGCGCGGCGCCATCGAGGCGCGCAACATGGCCAAGCTGGCCGACCTGGGCTTCCGCTTCTCTCTGGACAAGGTGCAGACGCTGGATCTCGACTTCGCCGATCTGCAACGTTCGGACGTCAAATTCATCAAGGTCGCGGCCGATCTGATGATCGAACAACTGCTGGACCTGGACGGCGGCGCGCCGCTGCGCTCCATGCCCGACATCCAGGCCGCCGACTTCGCCGCCCTGACCCGCCGCTATGGCGTCGAGGTCATCGCCGAAAAGGTCGAGAACGAACGCCAGGTCGTCGATATTCTTGAACTTGACGTCGGCATGGGCCAGGGCCACCTGTTCGGCGAACCCCGCGCCATCAAGGAACAGGTTTTGGCCGAGACCGACCCCCCGGCCGAGTTCCTGCGCTCCACCCTGCGCAGCGCCGAGCAGCGCAGGCGCTACTAGAGCCACTGTCCCGTCTCCTCCCCGCTTTGCGGGGAGGTGGCGCGGCGCCCCTTCGCGCCGCGACGGAGGGGTTCTTCCCCCACAACAGGCGCCGAGCCAGTTTCAAGAACCCCTCCACGGCTTCGCGGTCCACCTCCCCATTTCATGGGGAGGAGACTTTCGCCTCTGCGTCCTAGCCGCTACCAACGTCCCATGACCCTCCCCCACGCCCTGCCCCACCTCGGCGCCGTCGCCGGCGATTATGACATCCTGCTCTGCGACGTGTGGGGCGTGATCCATAATGGCCGCGAAAGCTGGGCTGGTCCGTGCGAGGCGCTGACCCGGTTCAACCGCGAAAGCGGCCATGTCGTTCTGATCTCCAACTCGCCCCGCCCGGCGTCGGACGTGATCGCTCAGCTGGACGGGCTGGGGGTGCCGCGCGAGGCGTGGAAGGCCTTCGTCACCTCCGGCGACGCGACCCGCGCCGAACTGGCCAGGCGCGCGCCGGGTCCGGCCTGGATCGTCGGCCCCGAACGTGACGCGCCGCTTTACGCCGGCCTTGGCCTCGAGCGCGCCGCCAGCGCCGAGGACGCCGCCTTCATCTCCGTCACCGGCCCGGTGGACGACACCGTCGAGACGCCTGAAGACTACCGTGAGCGGTTCTCCGTCGGCGCTGCACGCGATATCGAACTGATCTGCGCCAATCCCGACCGCGTCGTCCAACGCGGCGACCAGCTGATCTATTGCGGCGGATCGCTGGCCGACCTCTATGAATCGCAGGGCGGCCGGGTCGTGATGGCGGGCAAGCCCTTCGCCCCGATCTACGACCTGGCGATCAAGGAGGCGGAAGGCCTGCTGGGCCGTCCCGTCGATCGCTCGCGCGTCCTGTGCATCGGCGACGGCGTCGTCACCGACGTGATGGGCGCGAATGCGCAAGGGCTGGACTGCCTGTTCATCGCCCAAGGCATCCACGGCGACCAAGCCAAGGGCGAAGACGGCGCGCTCGACCCGGCCCGCGCCGCCGCTCTGCTGAAGGCGGAAACGACCTATGCGCGATACGCCGCGCTCGAACTGAACTGGTAAGGCTCGCCATTTTGTCGCACCGCCGCTAAAGCCTCATTCATGGTCGAATTGGTTCAGCAGCATCCGTCCGGTGGTTACATCCTGGACGAACTTCACGTCGGCATGGCGGCCGAGAAAATCGTCGTCGCGACGGAGGACCGCATTCGGCTGTTCGCCGAGGCTTCCGACGACTTCAACCCGGTGCATCTGGACGAGGCCTTCGCGTCCAAGACCGCTTATCGCGGCCGGATCGCCCACGGCCTGCTCAGCGCCTCGTTCGGCTCTGCGGTGGTCGGCACCATCCTGCCGGGCGCCGGCTCGATCTACATCTCCCAGACCCTGGCCTTCCATCAGCCGGTGCGGATCGACGACGTCGTGCGCATCCTGATCACCGTGATCGAGGTCGAGCCCGAGAGCGCGCGGGTCAAGCTCAGCTGCGAAGGCTTCGTCGGCGAGACCATGATCATGGACGGCGTCGCCGTCGTCCGCGTCCCCCGCCGGCGCAAACCGTCGCAGCGTTGATGCAGATTGTCCGCGACTGGCGCGACCTGCCGGACGCGCTGAAAGGCGCGGCGGTCGCCATCGGCGCCTTCGACGGCGTGCATCGCGGGCATCAGGTAGTCATCGCCGGCGCACGCGACGCGGCGGAACGGCTGGGCGCGCCGCTGGGCGTCGTCAGCTTCGATCCTCATCCCCGCCGCTGGTTCCAGAAGGACGCCGCGCCCTTTCGTCTGATGACGGCCGACCAGATGGCCGAGGCCCTGGCGCCGCTGGGTGTGGACATCCTTTACCTGCTACCCTTCGACGCCGAAATGGCCGGCATGACCGACGCCGCCTTCGCCGAGCGGGTTCTGGCCGAGGGTCTGGGCATCCGCCACGCCGCCGTCGGGTTCGACTTCACCTTCGGCAAGGGCCGCTCCGGCTCGCCCGAGGCCTTGCGCGCCTACGGCGAGCGGCTGGGCTTCACTGTCTCGGTCGCCGAACGGCTGGATGACGCGGACGGGCTGAAACTGTCGTCCAGCGCCGTTCGCGAGGCCCTGAAAGCCGGCGACATGGCCCGCGCCGCCGCCATCCTGGGCCGCCCCTTCGCTATTCGGGGCGAGGTGATACACGGCGACAAGCGCGGCCGCACCATTGGCGTGCCGACGGCCAACGTCGCGCTCGGCGACTATATGCGCCCCGCCTACGGCGTCTATGCGACCCGCAGCCGATTGCCGGACGGACGGGTGATCGACGGCGTCGCCAGCCTAGGCGTGCGTCCCATGTATGCGCTGGAAACTCCGCTGATGGAGGTCTGGCTGTTCGACTTCGACGGCGACCTCTACGGCCAGACGCTGGACACGGAACTGGTCGCCTGGCTGCGCGGCGAGGAGACCTTCGACGGTCTCGACGCCCTGAAGACCCAGATCGACGCCGATGCGGCGGCGGCGCGAACCATCCTCAGCCGATCATAGAGGCCGAAGCTCCGCTGCGAACCGCTTCCAGTTCTGCACATAGTGTTCGGCCGACATCTGCAGCACGGCGATGTGCGCCGGGTCACGCTCCCGCACCACCTTGCCGGGCTGGCCCACGACCAGACTGTTGTCCGGGATGATCTTGCCTTCTGTGATCAGCGCGTTGGCCCCGATGATGCAGTTCCGCCCGATCTTGACGCCGTTCAGCACCACAGCCCCGATGCCGATCAGGCTGTAGTCTCCGACCTCGCAGCCATGCAGCATGGCCTTGTGCCCCACCGTCACGCCGCGCCCCAGCGTCAGCGGCGACCCCATGTCGGTGTGCAGCACGCTGCCGTCCTGAATGTTGCTGTCAGGCCCCACTGTGATCGGATCGTTGTCCCCCCGCAGGACGGCGCCGAACCAGACACTGGCGTTGGGATGGAGAATCACATTCCCTATCACCGATGCGCTCGGCGCCACCCAGTATTCGCCCTGCGGCGGAAGCTGTGGTTTGCTGTCGCCCAAGGCGTAAATGGTCATCTGTACACCGCCTAATCTTTGAAAAACGAGGGCTTTAACGGATCGCTAACCACGATAGCATCATTCTGTTGATGCGATTCGTGGGTCGCCATTTCGGCCCCGGATCCGAAACCGGATCAAGCCCGATCCGGTCATCAAGTCGGGGCTTTCGCGTGGCGCGTTGGGATCCTGGTTCGGTTGTTTGGCGGCGGGCGCACCCCGTTGCAGACGGCCCTGCTGTCGATCCGGGCCGCTGCTATGCAGGCTGCGACCTCTTCCTCCCCAAGACCATCCAAGGCGGCGCCCGTTCGGGTCCGCCTTTTTTCATGCCCTGGAGGCGTCCATGACCAAGCGTGCTGCAACCAAGCGTCAAACGCGTGAACACGGAATCCTGGATTCGCGTGATTTCATGGAGGAGTCGAAAGTTCGTCGGCTTCACGCGCCCCACAATGAACGATCGGGTTGGTCGCCCTATCCTTCGAACGATGACCGTGACCAAGGCTATCTGAAGACGCTGAAGCCCAAGTCCGAGGGCCAGGGCGAGTTGATGGAAGCCATCGACCACCACAACCTGGTCATGGCGCTGGGTCCGGCGGGCACCGGCAAGACCTACCTCGCCATCGCCAAGGCGGTCGAGGCGCTGGAGGCGGGCAAGGTCGGCCGCATCGTCCTTAGCCGTCCTGCTGTCGAGGCCGGCGAATCCATCGGCTTCCTGCCCGGCGACATGGAAGACAAGCTGGCCCCCTATCTGCGCCCGCTCTACGACGCCCTGTCCGATCGTCTGTCGATGAAGCGGGTCAAGGCGCTGATGGCCGAGGGCCTGATCGAGATCGCCCCGGTCGGCTATATGCGCGGCCGCACGCTGAACAACGCCTTCATCGTCGTGGACGAGGCGCAGAACTGCACCTACGTCCAGCTCAAGATGCTGCTGACCCGCCTGGGCTGGCATTCGACCATGGTGGTGACGGGCGACCCGCAGCAGTCGGACCTGCTGCCCGGCATCTCGGGCCTGTCGGACATCTCGGCGCGACTGGAGGCCGTGCCGGAGATCGCCGTGGTGCGTCTGGCCGAGCGCGACATCGTCCGTCACCCGCTGGTCGCCTCGATGATCGGCGTGCTTTGAAGACTTGGCCTAAGTCGTCATTCAGGGGCTGAGCGTAGCGAAGACCACGGAACCCAGGGCCGCGCGCTCAGCGCGATGCGTTCAACGCTGGATGCAAGCCGCCTGGGTTCCGGGTTCGTCCTGCGGACGCCCCGGAATGACGGCGAGGGACGATCTGACGGCTTGGACCAAACGCCCATTGTCCCCCGCCGCGCTCACCCGCTAAAGGTCGGCTCGCGGCTGATGAGGGATTTCGATGCGCGTAGCGATGATTGGGACGGGCTATGTGGGCCTGGTGTCCGGCGCCTGTTTCGCCGACTTCGGCCATGTCGTCACCTGCATCGACAAGGACCCGTCCAAGATCGAGCGGCTGGAGCGGGGCGAAATCCCGATCTATGAGCCGGGGCTGGATGATCTGGTCGCCGCCAATGTGCGCGAGGGTCGGCTGTTCTTCACCCTGGACGGCGCCGAGGCCATCCGCCGGGCCGACGCCGTCTTCATCGCCGTGGGCACGCCGACGCGCCGGGGCGACGGCCATGCCGACCTGTCCTACGTCCATGCCGCCGCCGAGGAGATCGCCGGCCTGATCGAAGGCTTCACGGTCGTCGTCACCAAGTCGACCGTCCCTGTCGGCACGGGCGACGAGGTCGAGGCCATCATCCGCAAGACCAATCCGAAGGCCGACTTCGCCGTCGTCTCTAACCCCGAGTTCCTGCGTGAAGGCGCCGCCATCGGCGACTTCAAACGTCCCGACCGCGTGGTCATCGGCATCGACGACATGACCGGCGACGCTGGCGGCCGCGCGCAGAAGGTCATGAGCGAACTTTATCGTCCGCTGAACCTGAACGAGAGCCCGCTGCTGTTCGTGGGCCGTCGCACGTCCGAGCTGATCAAATACGCCGCCAACGCCTTCCTGGCGATGAAGATCACCTTCATCAACGAGATGGCCGACCTGTGCGAAGCCGTCGGCGCCGACGTCCAGCAGGTCGCGCGCGGCATCGGCCTGGACAAGCGTATCGGCTCGAAGTTCCTGCACGCCGGCCCCGGCTATGGCGGCTCGTGCTTCCCAAAGGACACCATCGCCCTGGTCCGTACCGCCCAGCAGTATGGCGCGCCGACAAAGCTGATCGAGGCCACGGTCGAGGTCAACGACGCCCGCAAGAAGGCCATGGCCGACCGCGTCGCCGCGACCCTGGGCACCAGCGTTCAAGGCAAGACGGTCGCCCTGTTGGGCCTGACGTTCAAGCCGAACACCGACGACATGCGCGATGCGCCGTCGCTGGACATCGCGCCCGCCCTGATCGCCGCCGGCGCAACCGTCCAGGCCTTCGATCCCGAAGGTATGCACGAGGCCGCCAAGCTGTTGCCGGACATCCAGATGAAGGACAGCGCCTATGACGCCGTCGTCGGCGCCGACGCCGTGGTCCTGGTCACCGAATGGGACCAGTTCCGCGCCCTGGATCTGGACCGCATCAAGCTGCTGATGAACCAGCCGGTCCTGGTCGATCTGCGCAACATCTATCGGCCCGAGGACATGAAGCATCGCGGCTTCCGCTACATGGGCATCGGGCGCGGCTGATGGGCGCGCCGATCCTCGTCACGGGCGCAGCCGGCTTCATCGGCATGCACGTCGCCGAGTGTCTGCTGGACCGGGGCGAGCAGGTGATCGGCGTCGATGTCTTCAACGACTATTATGATCCGCGCCTGAAGGCCGCCCGCGCCGCCCGGCTTGAGGGTCGCGACGGTTTCAAGATGGTCCGCGCCGACATCGCCGACCACGCGCAGATGCGCGCGCTGGTCGCGGATGCCGGGGTCAAGCGGATCGTCCACCTCGCGGCCCAGGCCGGGGTCCGCTACTCGCTCGAAAACCCCTTCGCCTATGAGCGGTCCAACCTGGCCGGCCATCTGTCGATGCTTGAGGCCGCGCGACACAACGGCGTGACCCATCTGGTCTATGCCTCGTCCAGTTCGGTCTATGGCGACCGGCCGCTAGAAGGGTCGGGCTTCCGAGAGGACGATCCGACCGTCCACCCGGTGTCGCTCTACGCCGCGACCAAACGCTCGTGCGAACTGATGAGCCAGAGCTACGCCAGGCTCTACGGCTTTCCGCAATCGGGCCTGCGGTTCTTCACCGTCTATGGCCCCTGGGGTCGGCCCGACATGGCCTATTTCAGCTTCACCCAAAAGATCGTGCGCGGCGAGCCGATCGAGGTCTATGGCGAAGGCAAGATGGCGCGCGACTTCACCTATATCGACGACATCGTCGACGGCGTGGTCGCCGTTCTGGACCGTCCCCCCGCGCAGGGCGTTCATGAGGTCTACAACATCGGCGACAGCCAGCCCGTCGGCCTGATGGAGATGATCTCCACGCTGGAAACCGCGCTGGGCGTCAGTGCGAACAAGATCATGCGGCCGATGCAGCCCGGAGACGTCACCGCCACCTATGCGGACATTTCAAAGCTGAACGCCCTGTGCGGCTATCAGCCCAAGGCCCCGCTGAAGATCGGACTGGAAAAGTTCGTCGCCTGGTGGCGTCAATACGAGAACGGTTGACGCAAGAAGGCTGGGGGGCCGATGCGACGCGACATCCTGCCGGCCGGCGCCGCCCTGATGCTGTTCGGCGCAACTGACGCCTCCGCCCAGGCTTTGCGCTCCGCTCAGGACGCGCAAATCGACCTCTTCGTTCGCAACCGCGCGGTCGCCGTGCGTGATCGGCCGCAACCCGCCTATGACCCGCTCGGCCTCCGGGTCGGCGGCTTCACGGCCTTTCCCCGGCTTCGGTCGGGCGTGGTCCATGACGACAATGTCTTTGCAGCCGAAGACGACCGTCAGCCTGCAACGACCTTGCGCCTGACGCCTGAGGTCGTCGTCCGATCCCACTGGTCGCGCCACGCGCTTGAAACCCGCGCCCGCGCCGATATCGACCGCAACCTCGACTTCGACAGCGAGAACACGACCGACTGGAGCCTGGGCGGCGCCGGCCGTCTCGACGTCGCCCGAGGCGTCGACATCACCTTCTCCGCCGACTACGCCCACGATCACGAGGCCCGCACGGCCGCCGGGGCCGATCCCGCCCCTCGCCGCCCGATCGCCTTCGATCTGGCCTCCGCCTCGCTGGCGGCGATGCGCACCCGGGGTCGATTGCGCCTGTCAGCCAAGGCCGCCGTCCTTCGCTACGACTATCGCGATGGACTGAATGACGCCGGCGCCGTCATCGAACAGGACGACCGGGATCGCACCGTCGTCCGCCTGACCGGCCGCGCCGACTACGCCCTCTCCCCCGCGACGGCCCTGTTTGTCCAAGTCGCCCGCGATGACCGCGACTATCGCAAGGTGGCAGGGTCGCCGGAACGATCCTCTTCCGGCCACGAAGCCTTGGCTGGCGTGGACTTCGAGCTGGGCGCGCTGATCCGGGGCGAGGTCGCCGCCGGATACATCCGTCAGGAGTTTCGGAACACAGCCTATGGCGATCTCGACGGCTTCGGGGGTCGTGCGCGCCTGTCGTGGTTTCCCACGCAATTGACGACTCTGACCGCCATCGCCGCGCGCAGCGTCGAGGACAGCGGCGTGATCGGCTCGGCCGGCGCCCTGCGCACCGACCTGTCGATCAGCGTCGATCACGAGCTGCTGCGCAACCTGATCGTGACAGCGGAAGCGGCGTGGAGCGACGACGACTACAACGGCCTCGACCGCACCGATACGCGCTTTGCCGCCGGCTTCAGCGGCATCTATCGCCTCAACCGTCGCTATGGCCTGACCGCCGGTCTGACCTATCTAGACCAATCCTCGTCCGGCGCGGTTGCAGGACCGAGCTATCGCTCGAGTCGCCTGTCCGTCGCGGTCGTTTCGCAGTTCTGACCGCACGGCCACAGCGCGAAGATTGACAACCTGAAGGCATCATCGCACCACTGGACGGGACGATCACCGTTCGATGGCGCGATGACCCACCACGACACCGCGATCGGCGGTCCCGGCCAGCCGGCGGACGACGCCATCGACCTCCACGCTTTGATCGCCGCCTTCCGCCGTCGTCTCGGCCTGTTCAGCGCCGTCGCAGCCGCTGTCTGCCTGATCGTGCTGGCGCTGATGCTGGGCCAGCCTCCGGTCTATACTGCGACCGCCAGCCTTCAGATCAATACCCGCAAGGAACAGGTCGTGGCCGGACAGACCGTGCTGTCGGCGCTCGACGCCGAGGCGGCCATCGTCGACACCGAGGTCGAAGTTCTGAAGTCACCCCAGCTCGCCGCCCAGGTCGTGCAGACGCTGGAGCTGATCCGTGATCCCGAGTTCAACGCGCGCCTGCGATCCTCGCCCCTCACCCGGCGCCTGTCGCGCGCCACGCCTGCGCCGACCGATGCTCAGATCGAGCGCCAACAGGTGATCGACGCCGTCCGGCGGCGCCTGACCGTGCGCCGCGTCGGCCTGACCTATTCGATGGCGGTCGGCTTCACCTCCGAAAGTCCGACCAAGGCGGCCCGCATCGCCAACGCCTTCGCCGACGTCTATCTCCAGTCGCAACTTACCGCCAAGTTCGACGCCAACGCCCAGGCCAACAGCTTCCTGGGCGCCCGGCTGGAAGATCTGCGCCGCCAGGTCGAGGCCGCCGACGCCGCCGTCTCGGCCTACCGGATCGAAAACGGCCTGCTCAGCGCCCAAGGCGCGACCCTGACGGAGCAGGAAATCTCGGCCTACAACCAGCAACTCGCCCTAGCCCGCGCGCAACAGGCCGAACAGGACGCCCGCCTGCGCACCGCCCGCGCCCAGATGGCGGCCGGCTCCAACGGCGACGATGTGGGCGAGGCCCTCACATCCCCCGTGGTTCAGAACCTGCGCGCCCAGCGCGCCGCGATCAGCACGCGCGTCGCGGACCTTTCTGTCCGCTACGGCCCTTTGCACCCCGACCTGATCCGCGCCCGTCTGGAGCTGTCCGACATCGACGCCCAGATCGAGGCCGAGATCCGCCGTGTCGTCTCCAACCTGGACGCCCAAGCCCAGGTCGCCCGCCAACGCGCCGCCTCGGTGCAGTCCAGCCTGGACGCCGCGCGCGGCGCGCTGGCCGACAACAACGCCGCCTCGGTGCGCCTGCGCGAACTGGAAGGCGAGGCCGAGGCCGCCCGCGCCATCTACCGCGCCTTCCTGGATCGCTATCGCGAGACCAGCGCCCAGACCGGGGTCGAGCAGGCGGACGCCCGCATCGTGTCGCGCGCCACGCCTCCGACCGAGCAAAGCGCACCGAACCTGATGATCAGCCTGTCGCTCGGCCTGATGCTCGGCGCGGCGGCGGGAACCGGCGTCGTCATCATCGCCAACGCCATGCAGACCGGCCTCAGCGGCCCCGATGACATCGAGCGCAGGCTGGGCGTCGGGGCCGTCGGCGCCATTCCCCTCGCCTCATCGGTGGCGACGGCGGAGGATCAGACGCTGCACCCGATCGACCTCGTCGTCCAACGCCCGCTGTCGGTCTTCGCCGAGGCCTTCCGAGCGCTGCGCACGTCGATCACCCCCATCGTCAGCGTCGTGGGCGAACCGTCCGCGCGCATCGTCGCCGTCACCTCCGCCCTGCCCGGCGAAGGCAAGACCACCACAGCCGTCTGTCTGGCCCGCGTCGCCGCACGCTCCGGCGGACGCGTTCTACTGATCGACGGCGACCCGCGTCGGCGCGGCGTGACGCGAATGCTGGGCCTGAACCCCGATCACGGCCTGGCCGAGGTCCTGCATGGCGCAGCCGCCTGGCGAAACGTCCTGGTGCTGGACCCGGCCTCTGGCGCGCAGGTTCTGCCCCTGTCGGGATCAGGCGTGTCGGCCGACGACCTGTTCGGCGCCCCGCCGATGACCGCCATGCTGGACGAACTGCGTCAGGCCTTCGACCTGATCGTCATCGACACCGCGCCGGTCCTGGTCCTCGCCGACGCCCGTATCCTGGCGGCCAAGGCCGACAACGTTATCCTGCTCGCCCGCTGGCGAAAAACCCCCGCGCGCGCCGTCGCCGCCGCGATCCGCATCCTCAGCCAATCCGGCGTTCGCCTTTCCGGCGTCACCCTCAGTCAGGTCGATGTCCGGGCGGAGGCCGGCCGGAACTATGGCCACCACGACTACGACTATCGGGCCTATCGCAAATACTACGCCGCCTGATGTGGACGGAAAGTCAGCGCCCTCAGCCTTCTCGCCATTCGCTCAACGTCTTGCCCTCGGCGTCCTCGAAGGCGACGCGGTCAAGTTGAACGGCGCCGATGCAGACCGGCCTTTGATCCGCATCCACGGCGCGGCAGCGAATGGCGCGACCGTCCGCGAACGCGGTCATTCGTCCCTCAAGCACCAGGCGATAGCCTTGTGAGGACGTTATCAAAGGCTGGTCGCCTTCAGCGCGCAACGTCGCCTCATAGGCCCGGCCGTTGCGCCGGACGGTCCTGGCCCCGCCTTCTTTGAAAACAGCCGCCAAGCCCATGGTCTGGACCGCCGACGGCGCTTCGGGCGAGGCGGCCCCCTGCACCGCCGGACAGGTGTCGACGCGCAGCCAGGGGCGGGCCAACCAGAAACCTTCGGCCGCTTCCCAGGTTTCAGCGTCACCCGCGATCAAGGCCGATTGCGACCAGTCGCCGGGCGTCAACGTCAGTTTCGCGCTCTCGCGGGCCTCGCTCCATGTCACTGTCGCCAAACCGGCTTGCGACGGTCCATTCACGGCGGGACCACCACAGCCGAAGGCCTGGCGCACGACGAAGCGTCGACCGGCCAGAGACGCGCCTGCGACCTCCTGCCCGGCGGCGAATGCAGAGGCGGCGATGTCCATGGCCTGAAGCAGGCTTGCGCGGTCCAGAATTGGCGCGGGCGCCACGGTCACGACCGGGGTCTGCGCCGGCTCCGCAACAGGCGCGCTTGCGGCGGTCGGCTCACGCTGGCAGGCGCTTAGAAAAACGAGGGACGCCGCAAGCGCGACGACCGATGAACGAGGCGATGCAATCGGTTCGAGCATGGAACCACCCTAGCACGTGAACCGCTGACAGGGAGCCGATCTTACGAAATTGGTTGACGCGAGAGACGGGGGACGGTCTGCACGGCATCATGACTTTCGATCAGATCGCGGCGCTCGCCGTTCTTGTCGGCGTTGTCGGCGTCCTCATTCATGGCAAGGTTCGAGCCGATGTCGTCGCCCTGACCGGTGCGGCGGTGCTGCTGTTGCTGGGTGTCGTTCGGCCCGTCGAGGTCCAGGGCGCCTTCGCCAGCCCCGCAGTCATTGCTCTCGCCGGTCTTTTCGTCATCGCCTACGCCATCGAGCTGTCGGGCCTGCTTGGCTGGTTGATCCGCCAGGCGACGCAGCTGGCATCGAGGATCGGCGCCAGGGGCATCTGGATCGTCATCGGCCTTTGCGGATCGGTGGGCGGCTTCTTGAACAATACGCCGGTGGTGGTGCTGGCTGCGCCGGTGATCCGCGACGTGGCCCAATCGCTTCGGCTGTCGCCCAAACGGTTCCTGATGCCTTTGAGCCATGTCACCGTCATGGGCGGGCTGCTGACCCTGATCGGCACCTCGACCAACCTCTTGGTCAACGACATGGCGCGCAACGCGGGACAGCCCGTCTTCGGTCTGTTCGAGATAACCCCCGTGGGCCTGGCGATCGCCGTCGTCGGCGGCCTGTGGCTGTATTTCGTCGGTGCGCGTCAACTCGGCCGGTCCGTCGCCATGGATGAGGCGGAAGCCGCGCGACTGGCGGAGATGGAGGAGGCGCGGCAACGCGCCGAAGCCGAAGCAATTTCAAAACGCCGGCGACGCCTGCCGTTCGGCCTTCCCCGTCTTGGCGGATCCCGCAATCAGGCCGATGGCTCCGGCGACGCGCATCTGGGCGACATTGATCTGTACAGCGCGGCGGACCGGCCGTTCCGTCTTCGCCCGGCGATGATCGCCTTGGGGATCTTCGTTCTGGTGATCATCTCGGCTGCGCTCGGCTGGGCGCCCATCGCCGCCTCGGCCTTCGCCGGCGCCGTCGCCTTGATCCTGCTTCGCGTCATTACGCCCGAAGAAGCCTACGCCGGACTGAGGCCCGAAATCCTGCTGCTGATCGCGGGAATGGTGGTTGTCGGCACGGCGATCGAGGTGACCGGTCTGGCCTCCGCGGGCGCCGATCGGTGCTGTCAGTCTAACGCTAACTTGTCTCCACTGAGGATGCCCGTAAAGGGCTGACTGGGGACGATTTTTATGAAACCG
>AMYY01000045.1 GCA_000335735.1 alpha proteobacterium L41A
CTCTAGCTCCTAAGGTCCCCGAACCGGGGTTCCTGCAGTTTGGGGGTTAAGGACGCCCGGTCCTTACGGTCCGGGCGCATATAGGCGGGCTTTCCGAAAAGGGAAAGCTTAGGCGTACTTCTTGATCACTTCGTCGGCGACGTGTTGCGGCACCGGCTCGTAGTGGTCGTATTGCATGGTGAACTGGGCGCGGCCCTGCGACATGCCGCGCAGGGTGTTCACATAGCCGAACATGTTGGCCAGCGGCACGAAGGCGTTCACGACGGTGGCGTTTCCGCGCATGTCCTGACCCTGGATCATGCCGCGACGGCCGTTCAGGTCGCCGATGACCGAGCCGAGGTATTCCTCGGGGGTCACGACTTCCACCGCCATGATCGGCTCGAGCAGCTTGGGCGAACCCTTCTCCTTCAGTTCGCGGAAGGCGGCGCGGGCCGCGATTTCGAACGCCAGCACGCTGGAGTCGACGTCGTGGAACTTGCCGTCCGTCAGGGTCGCCTTGAAGTCGATCAGCGGGAAGCCGGCCAGCAGGCCGTTGTCCTTGGCCGAGTTCAGGCCCTTTTCGACGCCTGGGATGTACTCCTTCGGCACCGCGCCGCCGACGATCGAGTTCTCGAACACGAAGCCCGAGCCCGGCTCGCCGGGTTCGAAGGTGATCATGACACGGGCGAACTGGCCCGTACCGCCGGTCTGCTTCTTGTGCGTGTAGTCGATGTCGACCTTGCGGCCCAGCGATTCACGATAGGCGACCTGCGGCGCGCCGATGTTCGCCTCGACCTTGTAGGTGCGCTTCAGGATGTCGATCTTGATGTCCAGGTGCAGCTCGCCCATGCCCTTCAGGATCGTCTGGCCCGACTCGTGGTCGGTCGAGACGGTGAAGGAGGGATCTTCCGAAGCCAGCTTGGCCAGGGCGACGCCCAGCTTCTCCTGGTCGCCCTTGGTTTTGGGCTCGACCGAGATCTCGATGACCGGCGCCGGGAACTCCATCTTCTCCAGGATGACGGGCGACTTGATGGGGTCGCACAGGGTGTCGCCCGTGCGGGTTTCCTTCAGGCCGGCCAGGGCGACGATGTCGCCGGCGTAGGCTTCCTTGACGTCTTCGCGGTTGTTGGAGTGCATCTGCAGCATCCGGCCGACGCGCTCTTTCTTGTCGCGACTGGAGTTCAGCAGGCTCATGCCCGTTTCCATCTTGCCCGAATACAGGCGGCAGAAGGTCAGCGAGCCGACGAACGGGTCGTCCATGATCTTGAAGGCCAGAACCGACAGAGGCTCTTCGTCCGAGGCCTTACGCACGACGGGCTCTTCGGTCTTGAAGTCGATGCCCGGGGTCGGCGGGATGTCCAGCGGCGACGGCAGATAGTCGACGACGGCGTCCAGCAGCGTCTGCACGCCCTTGTTCTTGAAGGCCGAGCCGCACAGGATCGGATAGAAGGCGCCGGTCAGAACGGCCTTACGGATGCACTTCTTGATGGTGGCTTCGTCGGGCTCGTTGCCTTCGAGGTAGGCTTCCATCGCCTCGTCGTCCAGCTCGACGGCGTTGTCGATCAGGTACTGACGCGCGGCGATCGCCTTGTCCATCAGGTCGTCGGGGATCGGCACATCCTTGTAGGAGGCGCCCAGGCCGTCGTTGTCCCAGACCACGCCGGTCATGCGGACCAGGTCGACCAGACCCGACAGCGAGGACTCAGCGCCGATCGGGAACTGGATCGGCACGGCCTTGGCGCCCAGACGGTCGCGGATCGACTCGACCGAGGCGTCGAAGTCGGCGCCGATCTTGTCCATCTTGTTGACGAAGACGATGCGCGGAACCTTGTACTTGTCGGCCTGGCGCCAGACGGTTTCGGTCTGCGGCTCAACGCCGGCGTTGCCGTCCAGAACCGTCACGGCGCCGTCGAGGACGCGCAAGCTGCGCTCGACTTCAATGGTGAAGTCCACGTGGCCTGGGGTGTCGATGATGTTCAGGCGCTTGTTCTGCCAGAAGGCGGTCGTCGCGGCGGACGTGATGGTGATGCCGCGCTCCTGCTCCTGGTCCATCCAGTCCATGGTGGCGGCGCCGTCGTGGACTTCGCCGATCTTGTGGGATTTGCCGGTGTAATACAGGATCCGCTCGGTCGTCGTCGTCTTGCCCGCGTCGATGTGGGCCATGATGCCGAAGTTGCGGTAGTCCTGGAGCGCGTGCGTACGTGCCATGGAAACGTGCCTTGAAAGTTTTCAGGACGCTTAAGGGCGCCCACGGAAGGATGTCGGTGTTCGGATAAGCGAGTGCGGGCGATTTAGCTCAAACCGCCCGCACCGGAAACCCTTAGATAGTCAGCGCAGATGACGCTTTGAAGGCGTTACCAGCGATAGTGGCTGAAGGCGCGGTTGGCTTCGGCCATCTTGTGGGTGTCTTCGCGCTTCTTGACCGCGGTGCCGCGGTTGTTCGAGGCGTCCAGCAGTTCGGCGGCCAGCTTTTCGGTCATGGTGTTCTCGCCACGCTTGCGCGCAGCGTTCACCAGCCAGCGGATGGCCAGGGCGCGACGACGGTCCGGACGGACTTCGACGGGCACCTGATAGGTGGCGCCGCCGACGCGACGCGAGCGCACTTCGACCGACGGAGAGACGTTTTCCAGAGCGGCGTGGAAGGTCGCGACCGGCTCCTGGTCCTTCTTCTTCTCGGCCAGGATATCGAAGGCGCCGTACACGATGTTCTCGGCGACGGCCTTCTTACCTTCGTACATGACGTAGTTCATGAACTTGGTGACGACCAAGTCCCCGAACTTGGGATCCGGCAGAACTTCACGTTTCTGGGCGCGGTGACGACGCGACATGGGGTATTCCTTGCAGTGCCCGACCAGAGCCGGGATGATCTCGAAAAGGCCTCCGGGCGCGACGGCCCGGAGAAGAATGGCTTACTTCGGACGCTTGGCGCCGTAGTGTGAACGACGCTGCTTACGGTCCTTGACGCCTTGGGTATCCAGAACGCCGCGCAGGATGTGGTAGCGAACGCCGGGCAAGTCCTTCACGCGGCCGCCGCGGATCAGAACAACCGAGTGTTCTTGCAGGTTGTGGCCTTCGCCAGGGATGTAGCACACGGCTTCGTAGCCGTTCTTGGCCAGACGGACCTTGGCGACCTTACGCAGAGCCGAGTTCGGCTTCTTCGGAGTCGTGGTGTAAACGCGGGTGCAGACGCCGCGACGCTGGGGCGAACCCTCCAGAGCCGGCACCTTGTTGCGGGTGGGCTTGGGCTTGCGCGGCTTGCGGATCAGCTGGTTGATCGTAGGCATTCGAAACTCGTCTCGACTTCTGATGGAGGCGTGTGTCTTTCGACCGAAGCGCCTCTCGCCTTCTTGTGAACGGGGGACCATCCCCTCGCCCGGGTGTCATCGAGACCGAGATGCGACAGAGACAAACAGAAAAACCGGAACGCGCGCTTTGGGCGTTCCGGCGGGCACAGCCCGTCCGTTCGATTGTCACGATCTCAGCGACCGGCGAACCGGTCACGCCTCGAAAGTGGGCGGCTTCTACGCCCGATGGGCGCGAAGGTCAAGGCGGCGCTGATCTTCAAAGCGGAAACCCACGTTGCTTCCCTCGTCGTCGGCTCGCCTCCGCCCGAAAGCGGCCATGCTTCTAGCACAGCTTGCATCGGATCAAGGGGGACGACGCATTGGCGTTTGCACAGCTGACGCGACCAGAGCGGCGCCTGGACTGGCGAAAGGCGGGCCTGGCGACGGCGTCGGTGGCGATCAACACCGCGCTGATCGCCGTCCTGTCGTTCACAGCCCTGGGCATAGAGGGCGAAGTCGGTGCGCCCGAACAACCGCCGATCTACGTCGATATCACGCCCCGCCCCATGCTGCCCCACGAGCGGCCTAGAACGCCGGTCCAGGCGCCCGCGGTCGACGATATGGCCGCGTCGGCGCAGGACGCGCGCCCGACGGTTCAGACGCCCTCCCCGCGCCAGGCGACGCCGCCGGACAGTCGCCCTGCGCCGATCCGTCCCCGCATCGCCGCGCCCACGCCCCAAGGTGCGCCCGCGCCGCCGGGCATCTGGACGGTCAATCCGAACGATCGCGCCGGCGCCATGTCCCGTGTCCTGCGTCAGGGCTTGATCGGCTGCACCACGCCGCAACAGCTCAACGCCGCCGAGCGCGCAAACTGCCTCCAAGACGCCGAGCGGCGCGGCCGCAACGCCGCCCCGATCACCGGCACGGGCAACCCCGAGCGCGACGCCGCCTTTGCTCGCGAGGGGGCGCGGCGTCTGGCCGAATGGGAGGCGCGCCGTCGTCCTCTGTCCGGCGGCGTCGGCGTGGTGGGTCCGGCGGACTGCGTCGGCTCAAACTTCGGCACGGGCTGCGCCGGCGCGCAGTTGAATCCGTCGCTGGCCCCCGACTCGACCCGCAACGTCCAGACCCGACGCGACGGCCACCGGGCCGGCGGCGCACCGATCACGCCAGGTGCTTCAGCCCCGATAGAGCGGTGGAAAGATTGAGGTCAGTGATCCTGGCAATAGGCGTCATGCATGGCCGCGCCGAGATTGAGCATCATCGTCTTGGTTTCGACGACGACGAAGAGCGACAAAATCACGGCCGTTAGGCCCCACAGCACCTTGTCAGCTTTCGTCATGGCGGCCCTTTACACAACCCTGGCTTAGCTCAACGCAATCCGGCACGCGTCAAGTCATAGAAAAAGGGCGGCGCCGTCGCCGGCGCCGCCCCTTCATGTCTTCGCTTTTGAAGCGGAAGATCAGCTTTCGCTGCTCTCCAGCTCCAGTTGCAGATCGGCCGGCAGCGGCTCGATCGCCTCTTCCAGAGCCGAGGTCAGTTCTGCATCACGCTCGTTGGCGATCTTTTGCAGGCTGCGCAGGTAGGCGCCGGTGCCGGCCGGGATCAGTCGGCCAACGATGACGTTTTCCTTCAGGCCTTCCAGCATGTCCTTCTTGCCGTGGACCGAGGCATCGGTGAGGACGCGAGTGGTCTCCTGGAAGGACGCCGCCGAGATGAAGCTGCGGGTTTGCAGCGACGCCTTGGTGATGCCCAGCAGGACGGGCTGGGTGGTGGCCAGGCGGCCGCCACGCTTCTCGACCTTGGCGTTTTCCAGAACGGCTTCGGCGACTTCGACGGTGTCGCCGCGGATCAAGGTGGTTTCACCCGAATCCAGCACTTCCACCTTCTGCAGCATCTGACGCACGATGACTTCGATGTGCTTGTCGTTGATCGGCACGCCCTGCAGTCGATAGACCTCCTGCACTTCGTTCACCAGATACTCGGCCAGCGCCTCGACGCCCTGGATGCGTAGCAGATCGTGCGGATCCGGGTTGCCGTCAATGATGTAGTCGCCCTTCTGGATCAGATCGCCGTCGTGGACGGAAATGTGCTTGCCCTTCGGGATCAGGAACTCGACCGGTTCGCCCTGAACGCCGTCGGCGTTGGGCTCGGGCGTGATCTTGATACGACGCTTGTTCTTGTAATCGCGGCCGAATTCGACGCGACCATCCATCTCGGCGATGACCGCGCAGTCCTTCGGACGGCGAGCTTCGAACAGTTCGGCGACGCGCGGCAGACCGCCGGTGATGTCGCGAGTCTTGGCGCCTTCGGTCGGAACGCGAGCGATGATCTCGCCCGGCTTGACCTCATCGCCGTTCGACACGGACAGAACCGCGCCCACGGGCAGCAGATAGCGGGCGTCCGAACCGGACGACAGCTTGGCGTAGGCGTCGCCCAGGGTGACGCCCATGGCCGGACGCAGGTCCGAGCCGCGCGGGCTGGCGCGCCAGTCGCTGACGACGCGCTGGGCGATGCCCGTCGCTTCGTCGGTTTCTTCCTTGACCGACAGGCCTTCGACCAGGTCCTCGAAGCGCACGACGCCGCCGACTTCCGTCAGGATCGGGGTGGTGTAGGGGTCCCACTCCGCCAGGCGTTGGTTCTTCTTGACCTCGTCGCCGTCCTTGACGCGGATGCGGGCGCCGTAAGGAGCCTTGTGCGTCTCGCGGTCCTTGCCGTCCACGACCACGGTCACGATGACGTTGCGGCTCATGGCCACCAAGTCGCCGTGGGCCGCGACGACGGTCGGGCCGGTGACCTTGGCCGTACCGGCGTTGGTCGCCTCCATGAAGGAGGTTTCCGCCACCTGAGCCGTACCGCCGATGTGGAAGGTCCGCATCGTCAGCTGGGTGCCCGGCTCGCCGATCGACTGGGCGGCGATGACGCCGACCGCTTCGCCGATGTTGACGTTGGTGCCGCGCGCCAGGTCACGCCCGTAGCAGTGGGCGCAGATGCCGGCGTCCGCTTCGCAGGTCAGGGCCGAACGGACCTTGACCGACTGGACGCCCGCAGCCTCGACGGCCTCGGCGACTTCTTCGACCAGATAGGTGTCGGCGGGGAACAGGACGGTATCGGTGCCCGGCTCCTTGATGTCCTCGGCCGCATAGCGGCCCAGGATGCGCTGACCCAGCGAGACCAGCACGTCGCCGCCTTCCATCACCGCACGCAGGGTGATGCCGCGCGTCGAGCCGCAATCCTGCTCGGTGACGATGGAGTCCTGCGCCACGTCCACCAGACGACGGGTCAGGTAACCCGAGTTGGCGGTCTTCAGCGCGGTGTCGGCCAGACCCTTGCGGGCGCCGTGGGTGGAGTTGAAGTACTCAAGGACGGTCAGGCCTTCCTTGAAGTTCGAGGTGATCGGCGTCTCGATGATCTCGCCGGACGGCTTGGCCATCAGGCCGCGCATGCCGCCCAATTGCTTCATCTGGGCCTGCGAACCACGGGCGCCGGAGTTGGCCATCATGAAGACCGAGTTGATGTCGGGGTTTTCACCCTCGATCAGCACGCGCGGTTGCGCGATCTCGCCCATCATGGCGTCGGCGATCCGGTCCGTGGCCTTGGACCAGGCGTCGACCACCTTGTTGTACTTCTCGCCGCGCGTGATCAGGCCGTCGGCGTATTGTTGCTCGTACTCCTCGACCTGGGTGCGGGTCTCGGCGACCAGCTCGACCTTCTTGGCCGGGATCACGATGTCGTCCTTGCCGAACGAAATGCCGGCCTTGGCGGCTTCGCGGAAGCCCAGGCCCATCATCTGATCGGCGAAGATGACCGTCGCCTTCTGACCGCAGTGGCGATAGACCACGTCGATCAGATTGCCGATTTCCTTCTTGGTCAGGTTCTTCTCGAGCAGGCGGTAGCCGACGTTCGGGTTACGCGGCAGTAGAGCCGCCAGCTTCATCCTGCCCGGCGTGGTGTCGATGACCTTGGTCACCTCATTGCCTTCGGCGTCCTGTTCCGTCCAGCGCGCCTTGATGCGCGTGTGCAGGGTGACGACCTTGGCGTCCAACGCCGCGTCGATCTCGCCGATGTTGGCGAACAGCTTGCCTTCGCCCGGCTCGCCGTCCTTGACCAGCGACAGATAGTACAGGCCCAGGACGATGTCCTGCGACGGCACGATGATCGGCTTGCCGTTGGCGGGCGACAGGATGTTGTTGGTCGACATCATCAGGACGCGCGCTTCCAGCTGGGCCTCGAGGCTCAGCGGGACGTGAACGGCCATCTGGTCGCCGTCGAAGTCGGCGTTGAAGGCGGTGCAGACCAGCGGGTGCAGGCGGATGGCCTTGCCCTCGATCAGCTTGGGCTCGAACGCCTGGATGCCCAGACGGTGAAGCGTCGGCGCGCGGTTCAGCAGAACCGGGTGCTCGCGGATGACCTCGTCCAGGATGTCCCAGACGGCGGGCTGCTCGCGCTCGACCATGCGCTTGGATTGCTTGACGGTGCCCGACAGGCCCTTGGCGTCCAGGCGCGCATAGATGAACGGCTTGAACAGCTCCAGCGCCATCTTCTTGGGCAGGCCGCACTCGTGCAGCTTCAGTTCCGGGCCCACGGTGATGACCGAACGGCCCGAATAGTCGACGCGCTTGCCCAGCAGGTTCTGACGGAAGCGACCCTGCTTGCCCTTCAGCATGTCGGCCAGCGACTTCAGCGGACGCTTGTTGGCGCCCGTGATCACGCGACCGCGACGGCCGTTGTCGAACAGGGCGTCGACGGACTCCTGCAGCATCCGCTTTTCGTTACGGATGATGATGTCCGGCGCGCGCAGCTCCATCAGGCGCTTCAGGCGGTTGTTGCGGTTGATGACGCGGCGATACAGGTCGTTCAGGTCGGAGGTCGCGAAACGACCGCCGTCCAGCGGCACCAGCGGACGCAGTTCCGGCGGGATGACCGGCACGATCGTCAGGATCATCCACTCGGGCTTGTTGCCCGATTCCAGGAAGGCCTCGATCAGCTTCAGGCGCTTGGACGCCTTCTTGGCCTTCATTTCCGACGGGTTGTCGGCCAGCTCGGCACGGTGCTTTTCGGCTTCCGCGTTCAGGTCGATGCCCATCAGCAGATTGCGGACGGCCTCGGCGCCGATCTCGGCGGTAAAGCCGTCATCGCCGAACTCTTCCTGGTAGCGATAGAACTCGTCTTCCGTCAGCAGTTGGTTCTGCTTCAGCGGGGTCAGGCCCGGCTCGGTGACGATGTAGTTTTCGAAGTACAGGACGCGCTCGACGTCCTTCAGCGCCATGTCCAGCATCAGAGAGATGCGGCTGGGCAGCGACTTCAGGAACCAGATGTGGGCGACCGGCGCAGCCAGGTCGATGTGACCCATGCGCTCGCGGCGAACGCGGGCCAGGGTGACTTCGACGCCGCACTTCTCGCAGATGATGCCCTTGTACTTCATGCGCTTGTACTTACCGCACAGGCATTCGTAGTCCTTGGTCGGGCCAAAGATACGCGCGCAGAACAGGCCGTCACGCTCGGGCTTGAACGTGCGGTAGTTGATGGTTTCCGGCTTCTTGATCTCGCCGAACGACCACGAACGGATCTTCTCGGGCGAGGCCAGGGCGATCTTGATCTGGTCGAAGGTCGGGGTGACCGGGACCGGGTTGAAGATGTTCAGGACTTCCTGGTTCATCTTGATTCCTTCTGCGGGGCTGACCCGCGAAAATTATTCAGAACGGAGAAAAGCGGAGGGATCGCCCTCCCCCGCCGTGGCGAGAGAGGGCTCGTGATCCGGATCAGCTGTTCCCCAGCTCCACGTTCAGACCCAGCGAACGCATTTCCTTGATGAGCACGTTGAAGCTCTCGGGAATGCCGGCCTCGAAGCTGTCGTCGCCACGGACGATGGCCTCGTAGACCTTGGTCCGGCCGGCCACGTCGTCGGACTTCACCGTCAGCATCTCCTGCAGGGTGTAGGCGGCGCCGTAAGCTTCCAGAGCCCAGACCTCCATTTCCCCGAAGCGCTGACCGCCGAACTGCGCCTTGCCGCCCAGCGGCTGCTGGGTGACCAGCGAGTACGGGCCGATGGAACGGGCGTGGATCTTGTCGTCGACCAAGTGGTGCAGCTTCAGCATGTAGATGTAGCCGACCGTGACCGGACGCTTGAACTGCTCGCCCGTCTGGCCGTCGTACAGGATCGACTGGGCCGACTTGTTCAGCCCCGCCTCTTCCAGCAGACGCTCGATGTCCGAGATGTGCGCGCCGTCGAAGACCGGGGTCGCGAAGGGCACGCCCTTGGACAGGTTCTTCGCCAGTTCGATCAGCTCTTCCTCATCGTCCGGCAGCGGGGTTTCGGGGCCGTAGATTTCGGTCAAACGCTCGACCAGGGCCTGCTTCTGACCACCCCCTTGCCAGGCTTCCAACAGACCGGAGATCTGCTTGCCCAGACCGGCGGCGGCCCAACCCAGGTGGGTTTCGAAGATCTGGCCGATGTTCATGCGCGACGGCACGCCCAGCGGGTTCAGAACGACGTCGACGTGCGTGCCGTCTTCCAGGTGCGGCATGTCCTCGATCGGCAGGATTTTGGAGATGACGCCCTTGTTGCCGTGACGGCCGGCCATCTTGTCGCCGGGCTGAAGCTTGCGCTTCACCGCCACGAAGACCTTGACCATCTTCATCACGCCGGGGGGCAGTTCATCGCCGCGTTGCAGCTTCTCGACCTTGTCTTCGAAACGACGGTCCAGTTGCTTGCGAGCGTCCTCGAACTGGCGCTTCATCGCTTCCAGCTCGCCCATGGCCTTTTCGTCGTCCAGGGCGATCTGCCACCACAGACCACGGCTGACCTCGGCCAGCTTTTCTTCGGTCAGTTCGCCGCGGCCGATGCCCTTGGGCCCCGACACGGCGTTCTTGCCGACGATCAGCGGCTTTAGGCGGCCATAGACGTTGCGCTCGAGGATCTTGAGCTCGTCGTCGCGGTCCTTGCCCAGACGTTCGATCTCGGCGCGTTCGATCGCCATGGCGCGCTCGTCCTTGTCGACGCCGTGACGGTTGAAGACGCGAACGTCGACGATAGTGCCGGCGACGCCGGGCGGCAGGCGCAGGGAGGTGTCGCGCACGTCCGAAGCCTTCTCGCCGAAGATGGCGCGCAGCAGTTTCTCTTCCGGCGTCATGGGCGACTCACCCTTCGGCGTTACCTTGCCGACCAGGATGTCGCCCGGCTGGACCTCGGCGCCGATGGCCACGATGCCCGCTTCGTCGAGGTTGCGCAGGGCTTCCTCGCCGACGTTGGGGATGTCGCGCGTGATTTCCTCAGGGCCAAGCTTCGTATCGCGGGCGGCGACTTCGAACTCTTCCAGGTGGATCGAGGTGAAGACGTCGTCGCGCACGATGCGCTCGGAGATCAGGATGGAGTCTTCGAAGTTGTAGCCGTTCCAGGGCATGAAGGCGACCAGGGCGTTGCGGCCCAGAGCCAGTTCACCCAGGTCCGTCGACGGGCCGTCGGCGATGACATCGCCGCCCTTCACCTGATCGCCCACGCGCACGATCGGGCGCTGGTTGATGCAGGTCGACTGGTTTGAACGCTGGAACTTCGACAGGCGGTAGATGTCGACGCCCGAGCGGGCGGCGTCCACGTCGCCGGTGGCGCGCACGACGATCCGGGTGCCGTCGATCTGTTCGACGACGCCGTCACGACGGGCGACCACGACGGCGCCGGAGTCCACGGCCACGACCGCTTCCATGCCGGTGCCGACCAGCGGCGCGTCCGACTGCACCAGAGGCACGGCCTGACGTTGCATGTTGGCGCCCATCAGCGCGCGGTTGGCGTCGTCGTTTTCCAGGAACGGGATCAGGGCGGCGGCGACCGAAACGACCTGTTTCGGCGACACGTCCATCATGTCCACGGCGTCCTTGTTCAGGAGCTGGGATTCACCGTTGATCCGGCCGGGGACCAGGTCCTCGACGATCTGGCCGTTCTTCAGTTCGATGTTGGCCTGAGCGATCGTGTACTTCGACTCTTCCATGGCCGAGATGTAGACCACCTCGCCCTGGGCCTGGCCGTCCTTCACGCGACGGTACGGGCTCTCGATGAAGCCGTACTTGTTGACGCGCGCGTGGGTGGCCAGCGAGTTGATCAGGCCGATATTCGGGCCTTCCGGCGTTTCGATCGGGCAGATCCGGCCGTAGTGGGTCGGGTGCACGTCGCGGACTTCGAAGCCCGCGCGCTCGCGCGTCAGACCGCCCGGGCCAAGCGCCGACAGACGACGCTTGTGGGTGATTTCCGACAGCGGGTTCGTCTGGTCCATGAACTGCGACAGCTGCGACGAACCGAAGAACTCGCGAACCGCGGCGGCAGCCGGCTTGGCGTTGATCAGGTCGTGCGGCATGACCGTGTCGATATCGACCGAGGACATGCGCTCCTTGATGGCGCGCTCCATGCGCAGCAGACCGACGCGGTACTGGTTCTCCAGCAGCTCGCCGACCGAACGGACCCGGCGGTTGCCCAGGTTGTCGATGTCGTCGATCTCGCCGCGGCCGTCCTTCAGGCCGACCAGGATCTGCAGCACCTTCAGCACGTCTTCCTTGCGCAGAACGCGGATCTCGTCGGAGACCTCGGGGCTTTCCAGACGCATGTTCATCTTGACCCGGCCGACAGCCGACAGGTCGTAGCGTTCGCTGTCGAAGAACAGCGAGTTGAACATGGCCTCGGCGGCTTCCGGGGTGGGCGGCTCGCCCGGACGCATCACGCGATAGACGTCGAACAGGGCGTCCTCGCGGTTGTCGTTCTTGTCCACGCGCAGGGTGTTGCGCATGTAGGCGCCGACCGTGACGTGGTCGATGTCCAGCACCTCGATGGTGGTGAAGCCGTTTTGCTCCAGCACTTCGATGGTCGGGGCGTCCAGTTCGTCGCCGGCCTCGGCGAAGATTTCGCCGGTCTCGAAGTTGACGGCGTCATTGGCCAGATACTTGGTGACCAGGGCGTCGGCGGCCAGCGACAGCGATGTCGTCGTCTCACCCAGCTTCTTGGCGGCGCGGGCGCTGATCTTCTGACCGGCCTGGGCGACCACTTCGCCGGTGTCGGCGTCGATCAGGTCGAACTCCGGCTTAACCCCGCGCCAGCGCTCGGCCTTGTAAGGTGTGACCCAGCCTTCGCCGCGCTTCTCGTAAGGCACGGTCTCGTAGAAGGTCTTCAGGATTTCCTCGCCGTCCATGCCCAGACCCATGAGGAAGGTCGTGGCGGGCAGCTTGCGGCGGCGGTCGATGCGGACATAGACCACGTCCTTGGCGTCGAACTCGAAGTCGAGCCACGAGCCGCGGTACGGGATCACGCGGGCGGCGAACAGCAGCTTGCCCGACGAGTGCGTCTTGCCCTTGTCGTGGTCGAAGAAGACGCCCGGCGAACGGTGCATCTGCGAGACGATCACGCGCTCGGTGCCGTTGACGATGAAGGTGCCCTTATCCGTCATGAGCGGGATGTCGCCCATGTAGACGTCCTGCTCCTTGATGTCCTTGACCGAACGGGCTCCCGTTTCCTCGTCGGTCTCGAACACGATCAGGCGCAGCTTGACCTTCAGCGGCGCGGCATAGGTCATGTCGCGCTGAATGCACTCCTCGACGTCGTACTTCGGCTCTTCGAACTCGTACGAGACGTATTCCAGGATGGCGCGCTCGTTGAAGTCCTTGATCGGAAACACCGACTTGAAGACCGCCTCGATGCCCTGCTCCTTGCGCTGGCCCGGACGGACCTCGCGCTGCAGGAACTGTTCGTAAGAGGCGCGCTGAACCTCGATCAGGTTCGGCATCGCGATCGCTTCGGGGATACGCCCGAAGGATTTCCGGATGCGCTTCTTGCCGGTGAACGAGGTGGCGGAAGCGATCTGACCGTTGATGGCGAGATCGTGGGCGACGTCAGTCATTCAGTGTTTCCCATGGCGCACGCCCCGGGGAAGACGTGCGTGAAATGCAGCAGCCACGGCGCGCGTTTCCGCGTCCGCAGCCAGGGTTTCGGCATCCACCCTCGGCCCGCTGCCGGGCCAGGACGCCTGAAATGGACCGGCTCCCTGGGAAGGAGCCGCGCCTTCGCTCGGTCGGAGGGCGACGGACCGGGCCTCGGCGCTTGCGCGCAGACTCATATGGAGTGTTGCGGAGCGCGCACATATACGCGCATTCGCGACGAAATAAAGGCCCCAGGGAACCTTTTCGACGGAGCCGACCAATCTCGTTGCGAGCGACGATGGCCTGATCTAGCGTCGCCTTATGACACGGATCGCCCTGCCCCTGCTCGCCGCCCTCGCCCTCTCCGCCTGCGCCACCCATCGCGAGCCGGTGACCTATGCCGAGACGGCTTCGGCCGCCGCGCGCGCCGCCGATCAGGTCAACGGCCAGGGCGCCTTGACGCCGCAGCAGGCCTGGGACGCCGGCAACACCGCCTACCTCGCCTGGAACGGCGCCCGGCGCGGGTGGACGACCACCGAAAGCGGCCTGCAATATCGCCGCGTCGGCAAGGCCCACCCTGAGGGCGCTCAGCCGAAGGCGACCGACACGGTCAAGGTCCACTATCGCGGGACCTTCATCGACGGGCGCGAGTTTGACAGCTCCTACGCCCGCAACGAACCGGCCGAGTTCCCGCTGAACCGCGTCATCAAGGGCTGGACCGAGGGCGTGGCCCTGATGCGTGTCGGGGAAATCTACGAGTTCGTCATCCCCGCCTCGCTGGGCTATGGCTCGCGGTGGGTCGGCGGCGACGAACTGCCCCCCAACTCCACCCTGCGCTTCTCCGTCGAACTGCTGGACGTCAAGCCGGGCTGACGATCAGCGGCGCCCGGATTTTGCGAGCAGTCGATCGCGCGCGGCGTTGACGCGCGTCGCCAGTCCCTCCGTGCCGCCCTGGTCGGGGTGAGCGCGGGCCATGGCGCGTTTCCAGGCCGCGCGGATCTCGGCCTCGGTCGCGGCTCGCCCGACGCCCAGCACGGCGCGGGCGTCCGCCTCGCTTATGGGTTCGGATCGGATGATCGGTCTCTGACGAGAGGACCAGGCCAGATAAAGCCCTGCCCCCGCCAGCGCCGCCGCCGTCAGCCACGACCCACGAAACGCCGCCAGCGCGCCGCCGGCCAGCAGAACTGCGCCCAGCAGGGTCGCCGTCACGCGCCAGTGGGCGCGTCCGCGCCGCTCGGTCTGGCGGCCCAGCCGCACCAGCGCCCAGACGGCGATCGCCGCCAGGGCCAGCCAGATCAACCCCATCAGGCGATCAGGCCGCCACGTCCAAAGGGCTGAGAACCTGCTCCAGGCCCATCGCCATCATCAGATTGCGCATCTCCTGGCGCGCAGCGACGTGGGCCAGGGACACCGCGACCGGCCGGATGTCGTTCGACAGGTCCGCCACCGTCAGGCCGAACGGGAACAGCTCGCGATAGATGACCCGATCGCGCAGACCCGGACCGACGCGGAAGCCGACGCGCTTGGCCAGCTTGGTCATCCGTTCTTCCAGACGTTTGCGGTTGCGCGCCTCCGCGACGGCAAGGCGATTGGTGACCACCAGCCAGTCGATCGTGGCATGACGGCCCTGGGCGATGGCGCGCTGCTTGCGCGCCTCCCAGACGCTCTCGGAATAGATCGAGGGTTTCAGCAGCTCCAGGGTGACCGGATCGACGTCGCCCAGCAGGTCGAAATCGACGAAGCTGTCGTTCATCGGCGTCACGATCTGATCGGCGCGGGCGTGGGCGGCGTTCGACACCGCCGTGTCGCCGCCGGGCGTGTCGATCAGGATGCAATCGACGCCCCGCGCCGCCGCTTCGCCGAAGGCGCGCTCGAAGGTGGCGATCTGTTCGGCGACGTCCGCCTTGGCCAGGGCCTTGCCGTCGCCCATGTCAGGGACGAAGGGCTGAGGAAGGTCATGACCGTTCGCGGCCAGCCAGGCGGCGCGGTTCTGGAAGAAGCGCTGCATCGAACGCTGGCGCAGGTCCAGATCGATGATCGCCACCGAGCGCCCGGCGTGCAGCAGGCCGGTCACGATGTGGATGGCCAAGGTGGATTTGCCCGCCCCGCCCTTTTCGTTGCCGAGGACGATCACATGCGGCTGCGTCATTCGAGGGAATCCTCTGTGCCGACCGCGCGACTCAGACAGCGCGGTCCTAGGTCCGGCGAGACTCGGCCTCAACGGGCCAAACGTCAACGGAACCTTAACGCAGACCTGTGGACGGCGAACCGGGGTCGATCAGCTGTTGCGCGCGCACCAGGCGTCGGCGACAGCGGCGGAGCGGCATACCGCAGCGGCGGTTTCGGTCGAGACCGGCCCCAGCTTCAGCCGCGTCAGCCGACGGCCGTTGACCTCGACCTCCTGGTAGATCGGCGACAATCCCGACAGGTCTGACATGGCCTTGACCCGATCCCAGGCCTGACGCGCGCCGGCCGCACTGGAATAGGCGCCCAGTTGGATCGTTCGCTTTGTCTCCGGCGCCGCCGTAAAGCTGGCGGGACGCAAAACGGGCGCCTGAACCCGCGAGACCGCCTCATCCGCCACGGCTTTGACAACCGCGGGCGAGGCAGCCCGAACGACCGCGTCCCGCAGCCCGGTATCCTCACCGACGGGGCGAAGGCCTGCCTGAACGTCTCGGGCGTCCCACATGGCGTGGGGATCCATGACCGCCACCTTGACCGGCGTGAAGCGCACAGGCCGCAGTCCGGCCTTTTCAGCCACGGCATGCCGGGTTTCGCGATCACCGGCCGAGAGCGGAATGTCGATCGCCGCGACGTTGTCGGCCATCGTGCTGAATCGATGAGGATCGCTGTCCACCGCGCCACAGCCGGAGACGGCGAGGCTGCTGGCGAAGGCCAGGGCGATCAGAACTGGACGGGTCGCTTCTGCGGGCGTCATAAGCACGACCCTAGAGCCCAGACTTTGCGGTCTGGTGCATCAACAGGCTTAAGCGGAAAGGTTAATCGCTTCATCATGATAGACGCCGCCCCCCCGTTTACCCCTTTGGCCGTCGTCCGCACCGTTGCCGACCTGCGGGCGGTCGTCCGGGAATGGAAACGTCAAGGCCTGAGCGTCGGCATGGTTCCGACCATGGGCGCCCTGCATGAAGGCCACCTGACCCTGGTGCGCGAGGCCGCACGCCGCGCTGACCGCGTCGTCGCCTCCAACTTCGTCAATCCGACCCAGTTCGCGGCGCATGAGGATCTGGGCAAATATCCCCGCCAGCAGGAGGAAGACGCCCGTCTGCTGTCCGGCGCCGGCTGCCATCTGATGTTCGCGCCCTCAGCCGACGCGATGTATCCGGAAGGCTTTGCGACCAGCGTCGCCGTCGCCGGCCCGGCGCTGGGTCTCGAGGGCGATTTCCGGCCTCAGATGTTCGGCGGCGTCGCCCTGGTCGTCACCAAGCTGTTCAACCAGGTCCAGCCCGATGTCGCGGTCTTCGGCGAGAAGGACTATCAACAGTTGATGGTCGTGCGTCGGTTCGTGCGCGACCTGGATCTGCCGGTGGAGATCGTCGGGGCGCCGACGGAGCGGGACGGCTGGGGCCTGGCCCTGTCCTCGCGCAACGCCTACCTGTCAGAGACCGAGCTTGAAACCGCCCGCCGGCTGAACGGCATTCTGGCGGAGGCCGGCGTCCACGCTTCAGGCGGCCGTCCCCTGCCCGGCGTCGAGCACGAAGCCTATGCCGCGCTTCTGAACGCCGGGTTTGATCGGGTCGATTACGTCGCCATCCGCCACGCCGAGGACCTGACGCCGTTCCGCAACGACATCGTCGACGCCCCCGCGCGCATCCTGGCCGCCGCCTGGCTGGGCAAGACGCGACTGATCGACAATATGGCGGTCTGAAACGACAAGGGCCGCATCCGTTCGCCGGATGCGGCCCTGTCAGATCATCCGATCGCGCCGACGCAACCCTCTGCGTCGCCTGGCGCCAGATCGGCGTCGGTCAGGGCGATGGTCCAGCCGTGATGCGTGTTCAGGCCCCAGCGGCGGGCGCCGCCG
>AMYY01000046.1 GCA_000335735.1 alpha proteobacterium L41A
GCACCGAGCCGAGCCTGGACCTGGACGCCCTGGCGGGACCGACGCGCCCGACCAACAATCGCGGCCGACCGGCGACGGGGCAGCAGGGGGCAGGGACGGCGTCCCAGGCCACGGGCCCGCAGATCACGGCCATCTTCAATCAGGTCTATCCGAACTGGATCCTGCCCTGCGACATCCCCGGCGCGGATCAGCTGCGCATCCAGGTCGAGCTGACCCTGTCGGCCGACGGGCGGATCACGCGCGGCCCCAGCCTGATCAACGCCCAGTCGTCGAACGTCTACCGCGCCGCCGCCGACGGCGCCCTGCGCGCCCTGCGCCAGACGGCGCCCTTCGACGTGCCGCAGGGCTTCCCCGGCGGTGTCTATCGCCCGACCTTCAACACCGAACGGGCGTGCCGTAATCGCTGACTGTTAGGCCGTTATAAGATGCAGGGCACCCTTGCCGCCCTTCACCGCGTCGGGCGCCAGGCGTCGGTCGAACGTGGCCAGCCGTCCGCCGTTCGAGACGGCCAGGGCCAGCAAATAGGTATCCGTCAACTGGCCCGAGGTGAGCAGGCGATCCTGCGCGATCAAACGGTCGCCCAGCAAACTGATGTCGTCGGGCCAGAATGCGTGGCCGGGTTGGCTCAGCAAGGACTGAAGCGCGGGCAACACCTGCGCCGGGGCGCCCGGCGAGTTCGGATATTTGGGATTGCTGAGGATTCGAAGCGCGCCGTTCTCGGTCAGCGGGCAGGTCGCCCAACCGGCTTGATGCTCACGTGCGAACCAGGCGTGGGCGGTGAGATGCTCGGTATGGGCTGGATCGATCAGTGCGATCAGGACGCTGACGTCCAAAAGCGCGATCAAGGCAGCTCATCGCGCAGAGCGTTAATCTGTTCGGTCGTCACCACAGCGCCCTTGCGGTGCGGCAGGAGACGAATGCCGTTGCGGAACTCGGGCGACGTGTCCGGCTTGGCCTGTGTGATCGAGCGGCGCGCGAGATCGGAAATGACTTCGCCCACAGAGGTTCGGGTCTGAACCGCGATGGCTCGTGCGGCGTTCAGCACGTCGTCATCGATGGCGAGGGTGGTGCGCATGTACGTAAGATAATGCATCACGCATCACGCATCAATGATCGCGCTCGTCCCGAATGTCGCCCCATTCCCCGTGAAGCTGGCGAAAGTCGAACGGCCCGGCGATAAGGGGCGGCGATCCTTCGAGACTTATGGGAGCATCTGATGCGTCTGAACTTTCTTCTGGCCTCCGTGGCGGCGCTGGCCTTGGCCGCGCCCCTGACCACCGCCGCCCAGACGCCTCAGCAGAACCAGCCGGTCGAGGTCGAGATCGATCAGGGCGTGTTGCGCCCGCTTCAGATCGCTGTCGTGCCGTTCGCCGGGACGCACGGGTCGGACATCTCCAATGTGGTCAGCGCCAACCTGAAGCGGTCGGGCTTCTTCGAGCCGCTGAACCCTTCCAGCTTCATCGAGACCGGGCTGAGCCTGGCCAATGCGCCAAACTTCCCGCAGTGGACCCAGATCGGGGCGCAGGCGGTGCTGTATGGCGGGGTGACGACGCGCGGCGACGGGCGGCTGGACGTGGGCTTCCGCCTGTATGATCCCTACCGCCAGTGCCAGCTGGTCAGCTATCAGTTCACCGCGACCCAGGAGCAATGGCGCCGGATCGCGCACAAGATTTCCGACGTCATCTATCAGCGCATGACCGGCGAGGCGGGCTTCTTCGATAGCCGCGTGATCTTCGTGTCCGAGGAGGGCACGCCGCTGAACCGTATCAACCGCCTGACCATCGCCGATCAGGACGGGTTCAACCCGACCTATCTGACGCAAGGGGACGAGGTGATCATGTCGCCGCGCTTCTCGCTGTCGCAGCCGGACGAGATCACCTATGTGGCGCTGGGCAAGGATTACAGCCGCATCTACCTTTATAATCTGACGACCGGCCGGCGCGAGAGCCTGGGCGAGTTCGACGGTCAGGTGCTGGCGCCGCGCTTCTCGAACGACGGCAACAAGATCGCGTTTTCGATCATCCGGGGCGGCAATACCGACGTCTATGTGATGGACCTGCGTAGCCGCCAGATCACGCGCCTGACCAGCGACCCGGGCATCGACACCTCGCCGTCGTTCAGCCCGGACGGCAGTCAGATCGTCTTCACCTCGGACCGTTCGGGTTCGGCGCGGCTGTATGTCATGCGGTCGGACGGATCGGGCCAGCGGCCGATCTCGCGCGGCGGCGGCATCTATACGGCCCCGTCGTGGAGCCCGACCGGCAATCTGATCGCCTTCACCAAACAGGGCGGCGGCCGGTTCTCGACCGGGGTGATGAACGCCGACGGCTCGGGCGAGCGCATCCTGTCGTCCAGCTATTTCGAGGAAGGCCCAAACTGGGCGCCGAACGGCCGATACGTGATGTTCGCACGCCAGACGCCGGGCGGCGACACGCGTCTGTGGACCGTGGACCTGTCGGGGCGCGTGGTGTCGCAGGCGGGCTATAACGGACGCGGGACCGACCCGGCTTGGTCGCCGCTGCTGGACCGCGGCCCGAGCAATCTGGGCGTGAACCAGGGCGCCGACAGCTGCCCGGCCTAAACGCCGCACCGACACCGTCGGAGCCTTAAAGCTCAACTGTGCGTTATCGCCTCTGGCGTCGAGAAATCGCCCAAGGCAGACAGTAAAGCCAAGCTTGAGGCCCGCCCCTTGCCAGAAACGATACGTCAGGAGACGACCCCATGAAGACTTCCCGCATTCTCAAACTGGCGATGGTCGGCTGCGCCGTCGCCGCCATGGCCGCCTGCACCCGAAAGCCCCCGGTCGAGACCGGTGTGCCCGGTCCGAACGACGGCACGACGCAACCGACGGGCCCGGCCTATCCGACCGCGCCCACCGGCCCGGTGACCGGCGGCGAGATGGGTTCGGCCGCGCCGGGCACCGAACAGGACTTCGTCGTCAACGTCGGCGACCGCATCTATTTCGACCTGGATTCCTATGAGGTCCGTCCCGAGGCCATGCCGCGCCTGGACGCCCAGGCCCAGTGGCTGCAACGCTATCCGTCGGTGACCGTCCGCATCGAAGGCAACGCCGACGAACGCGGTACGCGCGAATACAATCTGGCGCTGGGCGCCCGCCGTGCGGAATCGGTGCGCACTTATCTGATCAACCGGGGCATTCCGGCCGGCCGGATCGACACCATCAGCTTCGGCAAGGAGCGGCCGATCGCGGAAGGCTCGAACGAGGACGCCTTCGCCCGTAACCGCAACGCCCACACCGCTATCGTGTCGGGCGCGCCGCGCTGACGACCGGTTGATCGGCTGATTTGAAGGAGGCGCCGGCCGCAGGGTCGGCGCCTCTTTTCATTTCCGCGCTTGTCCTGACGCCGGGCGGGCGGCAGATACGTCGCCACAGGGATCGGGGGATCAGCGAATGGATATCGAAGGGGCGGGCGCGGTCGTCACGAGCGGCTTGGCGGCGGGCGCGATCGAAAAGCCGACGGGCAAGGCCGGCGAGGACCACGCCCACGGCGTCTGTTCCGACTGCGGGGCCGAAACGAGCGGCAACTTCTGCGCAAACTGCGGCCAGCCGACCCATGTCCATCGCAGCCTTCTGCACCTGGGCGAAGAGCTGCTTCATGGCGTGATGCATTTCGACGCCCGTATCTGGCGCACCCTGCCGCTGCTGTGGCTGAACCCCGGCCGACTGACGCGCGAGTGGGTCGAGGGCAAGCGCACGCGCTATGTCTCGCCGCTGGCGATCTTCCTGTTCACCCTGTTCGTGATGTTCTTCGCGCTCAGCTTCATGCCGCATCCCGAGTCAAAGGCCGGCGGTGGGGGCCTGGCCGAACGGATCGCGTCCCAGCGCGTGGGTCTAGCCGAGGCCGAAAAGGCCCTGGTCCAGATGCGGACGGAAAGCGGCGCCCAGCCGGACCCGACGATGCAGATGGCGATCAACGCCGGACAGAAGCTGGTCGACGACCGCCGCGCGGCCCTGGCCCGGCTGGAGGTCGAGCAGCGCGACGGCCGCGCCGACGGTCTGAAGCCCGGCAGCTGGCAGGCCAGCATCAAGGACATGGCGACCGAAGAAGCCGGCGAGACCAAGATCAAGGTCATGGGCAAGGACGCCGAGAAGGAGGGGCACGGCGTCGTGGCCACGGTGCTGAAGAAGCTGCAGAACCCGGACCTGGCAGTCTATAAGTTGCAGCAGACGATGTACAAGTTCGCCTTCCTGCTGGTGCCCTTGTCCATCCCGTTCGTGGCCCTGCTGTTCCTGTGGAAGCGCGGCTTCACCCTGTACGACCACGGGGTGTTCGTTCTGTATTCGCTGACCTTCATGGCCATGCTGCTGATGCTGATGGTGGTGTCGGCGACGATCGCCGGGTGGCTGGGCGGCATCGTCATTCCGCTGGGGCTGCTGGCCGTGCCCGTGCATGTGTTCGCCCAGATGAAGGGCGCCTATTCATTGTCCTGGTTCTCGGCCCTGTGGCGGACGATTGCGCTGTTGGTGTTCTGCAACATCGTGGTCGGCCTGTTCGTCACGGCCATCATCTATCTGGGACTGGGGCACTAGCTCGGCCTTGCGGCGGCCCCAAATCGGTGAAAGCTAGACGCATGACCAAGCTCTCGATCTCACGTGTTCATCTGCTCGCCGCCGCCGCTCTTGGGATTGTCCTGATCGGGGGTGGCGCGGTCGCCCAGCAGGCCCAGCCCAACATCATGGAGCGGACCCAGTGGGACAATCGCCGCCTGGACCAGCTGGATCGCAATGTGCGCCGGCTCGAGCGCGCCCTGACCCAGAGAAACGCCGCCGGCCAGCCCGTGCTGGTCGAGCCGGACCCCGAGGTGGTGACCCTGCAGGGGCAGTTCGCCCTGATGGACCGACGCCTGGGCGATCTGGAGGCCACGGTGCGCCGGATCAACGGCGACAACGAGCGGCTGACCTTCCAGCTGGACGAGGCCACGCGCGAGAACGAGACGCTGAAGACGCGTCTGGCGGACGCCGAGGGCCGGTTGCAGAAGCTGGAGACCCAGGCCGAACTGAATGCGCCGATCGAGGCGACCTCGCCGACCGGCGATGCGACGCGGGATCTGGCGGCGGCGGTGGCCCTGTTGGCGACCGACAAGCCGCGCGGCGAGCGGGCGCTGGAAACGGCGATCGCGGCCTGGCCCGATACGCCGCAGTCGCGCGAGGCCAACTCGCGCCTGGGCGACCTGCGGGTGGCGGCGAACGACAGGGCGGGGGCGGTGCCCTATTACGCCGCCGCGCTGAAGGACTGGCCGCGCATCGGCTGGGCGGCGGATACGACGCTGAAACTGGCCGACGCCCTGTTCGCCACGCAGAGGAAGCCGCAAGGGTGCGCGGCCCTGGCTGAATTCACGCGCCGCTATGCGCCCGCCGCCTCGGACCCGCAAAAGGCGCGGGCGGCCCAGCTGAAGACGACGGGTTCCTGCGCCTGACGTCTGATCCGGATCTCAGAGCGCGAGCGTTCGCGCGGCTGGATGCGCGGCTGACGCAGGACACGGGCCGGCCGCTGGCGCTGGCCCTGTCGGGGGGCGGAGATTCCATCGCTCTGTTGCGGCTGGCGACCGACTGGGCGCGGATGCGTGGGCGTTCGGTGCTGGCCTTGACCGTCGATCATCGGCTGAATGCGGACAGCGGTCGCTGGACCGATTTTGCGGGCCGGGCGGCGCGGAACGCCGGGGCCGACTGGCGCGGGTTGAGCTGGGACGGGGACAAGCCCGCGACCGGGCTGACGGCGGCGGCTCGGGCGGCGCGGCATGGGCTGATTGCGGATGCGGCGCGCGAGGCGGGGGCGTCGGTCGTCCTGTTCGCCCACACCGCCGACGACATCGCCGAGGCCGATCTGATGCGAAGCGAAGGTTCCACGCTGGGACGGGTGCGCGAATGGTCGCCGTCGCCGGCCTGGCCCGAAGGGCGAGGCCTGATGCTGTTGCGGCCGCTGCTGGGCGAGCGGCGGGCGGGGTTGCGGGACTGGCTGGCGGCGCAGGGGGCCGATTGGATCGAGGACCCCGCCAACGTCGATCCCCGCTTCGGCCGCAGCCGGGCGCGGCAGGCGCTGGCGGGCGCGACGCCGCAATCGGTTGATCAGGCGCCGGCGCAAACCGGAGCGCGGCCGACGATCGAGGGCGAGGCCATGGCGCATGTGGACCGAGACGTGGGCGCGCGGGCGCTGGCGGCCGCCCTGGTCTGCGTCGGCGGCGGATCGACGCCGCCTCGGGGTGCGCGGTTGGACGCCCTGATGGCGCGGCTGAAGGCGGGCGAGGATTTCGCGGCGACCCTGTGCGGGGCGCGCATCGAGGCTGTCGGTGCGGCGGCGCGGCTGATGCGCGAGGCCGGCGAGCTGCGCAGACGAGACATTTCGCCGCTGGCGCTGACGCCCGGCGTCGAGGCGGTGTGGGACGGGCGGTTCGTCTTCTGCGCCGATCGTCCCGGCTGGTCTGTGGTTCCGGCGAGGGGGCGGTTGGCCAGCCTGTCGGACGCCGACAGGGCCGAGATCAATCGGCTGCCGGCGGCGACGCGCGGGGCCTGGCCTGTGTTGATCAGGGACGACGCGGTGGCCCCGGTTCTTGCGGGCGAAGGGGTCGAACGGCGCGACCTTGTTACGGAACGGCTCAGGCTGGCGCTGGACGAAACGACGCACGAAGACGACCTGATTTCCGCCACCCGATAGCGTAACGCTGATTAAGCCCCTATTTTCCCAGACAGACACATCCAGACCGTCGATCCTACCGGGGTCGCGGACGACCGAGGACCTCAATGAACCTGCGTAATCTGGCGATCACCGGCGTGATCATTCTGGCGTTGCTGGCGGGCTATGCGGCGCTGTCGCAGGGCGGCGCCATGAACGGCGTGACGGGCCAGCCGGCCGGCAAGCCCGAGGCCATCAGCTATTCCCAGCTGGTGCAGCGCGTGAACGCGGGCGAGGTCAAACAGGTGACCATCCGCCTGGACAAGGTGAACGGCGAGCTGAAGAACGGCGAACGCTTCACCTCCACCACCGTGTATCCGAACGAACAGCTGGTGGCCCAGATGCTGCAGGCGGGCGTCGAGATCGACGCCAAGTCGGGCGGTCAGTCGATCTGGATGAGCCTGCTCCTGGGCATCCTGCCGATCGCGCTGCTGATCGGGGTATGGATCTTCTTCATGCGCCAGATGCAGGGCGGGGCGAAGGGCGCCATGGGCTTCGGCAAGTCCAAGGCCAAGCTGCTGACCGAGCACAAGGGCCGCAAGACCTTCGACGACGTCGCCGGCGTGGACGAGGCCAAGGACGAGTTGCAGGAGGTCGTCGACTTCCTGAAGGATCCGGGCAAGTTCCAGCGTCTGGGCGGCAAGATCCCCAAGGGCGCCCTGCTGGTCGGCCCTCCCGGCACCGGCAAGACGCTGCTGGCGCGCGCGGTCGCGGGCGAGGCGGGCGTGCCCTTCTTCTCGATCTCGGGTTCGGACTTCGTCGAGATGTTCGTCGGCGTCGGCGCTAGCCGTGTGCGCGACATGTTCGAACAGGCCAAGAAGAATGCGCCCTGCATCATCTTCATCGACGAGATCGACGCCGTCGGTCGCCACCGCGGCGCGGGTCTCGGCGGCGGCAATGACGAGCGCGAACAGACGCTGAACCAGCTGCTGGTCGAGATGGACGGTTTCGAGGCGTCCGAGAACATCATCCTGATCGCCGCGACCAACCGTCCCGACGTGCTGGACCCGGCCCTGCTGCGTCCCGGCCGTTTCGACCGCCAGGTGGTGGTGCCGAACCCCGACGTCTCCGGCCGCGAACGCATCCTGCGCGTCCACATGAAGGACGTGCCCTTGGCCGCCGACGTCAACGTCAAGACGATCGCACGCGGCACGCCCGGCTTCTCGGGCGCCGATCTGGCCAATCTGGTCAACGAGGCGGCCCTGACGGCGGCGCGCAAGGACCGTCGCATGGTCACCCACCGCGACTTCGAAGACGCCAAGGACAAGGTGCTGATGGGCTCGGAGCGTCGCTCCATGGCCATGAACGAGGAAGAAAAGCGCCTGACCGCCTATCACGAGGCCGGCCACGCCATCGTCGCCATGAACGTCAAGGCGGCCGACCCGGTGCACAAGGCGACCATCGTGCCCCGCGGCCGCGCTTTGGGCATGGTAATGCAGCTGCCGGAAGGCGACCGCTATTCGATGAAATACCAGCAGATGATCGACCGGATCGCCATCATGGCGGGCGGCCGCGTCGCCGAGGAGCTGATCTTCGGGCCGGAGAACATCACCTCGGGCGCCAGCTCGGACATCGAACAGGCGACCAAGCTGGCCCGCGCCATGGTCACCCGCTGGGGCTTCTCGGACAAGCTGGGCACGGTGGCTTACGGCGAGAACCAGGAAGAGGTCTTCCTGGGCCATTCGGTCGCCCGCAGCCAGAATATCTCCGAAGAGACGGCGCGCACCATCGACGAAGAGGTCCGTCGCCTGGTGACTTCGGGCTGGGACGAGGCGCGCACGATCCTGACCACCAAGGCCGAGGACCACGAGAAACTGTCTCAGGCCCTGCTGGAATACGAGACCCTGTCGGGCGAGGAGATCAAGGACCTGCTGGAGAAGGGCGTCGCGCCGAACCGTGACGAGAACAACTTCCCCAACGCCGGGCCTTCGGTCTCGGTGCCGGTGACGCCGGTGTCCGACGGCACGGACATCGAGGTCCCGGTCGCCGCCCCGGCCGCGACCAGCGTGCCGACGGTTCACTGAGCCCAGGCCTGATCTGAAGATGGGCCCGCCGGGAGATCGCTCTCCCGGCGGGTTTTTCATGGGCGGCCGCCGGGGATCAGGCTGGCAGGATTTCCGCATCCTCGATCATCACCGGCGTCAGGCTGCGCTCGGCGCCCGATGGGTCGCTCCAGGAAATGGTGTGGCCTTCGACCAGGCCGATCAGGCCCGCACCGACATGCGACAGGACTGAGACCTTGCCCGCGTCGATGTCGGCGTCCTTGGGCAGGACGATCTGGATGCGGCGCGGATCGGACGCGCGGCCGTCGATATAGTGCAGCCAACGGTTCAGGGGGACGGCGCCCTTGGGCAGGTCGCCCGGTTCGCAGATGACGGCGCGCTCCAGTTCCTCCTGAAGCATTCCCGCCACGCCGTCGCCGGGCATGTCGCCGACCAGGCGCGACAGGGTGTCGTGGTCTTGGGCGCTGAGGAAAATATCGGGGCGGACGGGCAGAGTGGATTTGGTCATGGCGGGCTCGCAGACGGCATGGGACGCCGCATGCGCGTGGCGTCATGCGGCGGCGAAGAGGGATGGGGTTCAGATCGATGCCCGGAACGGGGCGAAGGGCGCGCGGCCGTTCCGGGTCAGTCGCCTGCGACGAGGCGTCCCGCGTGGGAAAGGCGTCGAGCCTGGCTGACGAAATGCACGATCACGGCTACAGGCTGGTCGCATGGCCCATGAAAGTCAAACCGCGCGGACGGCCGCTTTGTCGCAGGTGATGGGCATCGTCAATGTGACGCCCGACAGCTTTTCGGACGGGGGGCGATGGGCCTCGACCGAAGGCGCGATCGATCAGGCCATGCGGCTGGTCGCGGACGGGGCCGATGTGCTGGACATCGGCGGGGAGAGCACCCGGCCGGGGGCCGAGCCGGTGGGCGAGGCCGAGGAGATCGCGCGGGTCGCGCCGGTCATCGCCGGGGTCCGCGCGCGCTGGGGCGGAACGATCAGCATCGACACGATGAAGCCCGCCGTCGCCCGCGCCGCCGTCGCGGCCGGGGCGACGATGTGGAACGACGTGACGGCGCTGAGCCATGCGCCCGACAGTGCGGCGGTCGCGGCCGAACTGGGTTGCGCGGTGGTGCTGATGCACATGAAGGGCGAACCCCGCACGATGCAGGCGGACCCGCGCTATGACGACGTGGTGGGTGAAGTGCGCGACTATCTGCGCGGCCGGGCCAAGGCGGCGATGGCGGCGGGCGTGGCGCGCGAGCGGATATGGCTGGATCCCGGCATCGGTTTCGGCAAGACCCTGGCGCACAATCTGGCGCTGACGGCGCGGTTGGGCGCGCTGGTCGATCTGGGCTTTCCGGTGCTGTACGCCGCCAGTCGCAAGCGCACGATCCAGGCCATCGATGCGACGGCGGTCGCGGCAACCGACCGGCTGGGCGGGTCGCTGGCCTTGGCGCTGGAAGGCGCGCGGCGCGGGGCGCGGATGGTGCGGGTCCACGACGTGCGCGAAACGGTGCAGGCGCTGAAGGTTCAGGCGGCGGTGACGTCGGCGGATTGAAGGCCCGCGACGGACAGTCGCAGCCGGTGTAGAGGGCAGGTCTGCAACAGCCCCGATCCGCCCATGCCCCTGACCGCCTACATCGCCCCCATCGTCATGTTGTGCCTGTCGAACGTCTTCATGACCTTCGCCTGGTACGGCCATCTGAAGTTCGATCACAAGCCGCTGTGGATCCTGGTCATCGCCAGCTGGGGCATCGCCTTCTTCGAGTACTGGCTGGCGGTGCCGGCCAACCGCATCGGCATTCAGGTCTATTCGCCGGCCGAGCTGAAGACGATGCAGGAGGTGATCACCCTGTTGGTCTTCGCCGGCTTTTCGGTCCTGTATCTGGGCGAGAAGCTGACGGTAAACCATCTGGTCGGCTTCGCCTTCATCGCGCTTGGGGCCTTCTTCATCTTCAAGGGGCCGCTGGGGGGCTGATCGCGGCTTGCTCCGGACCGCGGCCTGTTCCATCTGGTCGCCATGTCCTGGGTGATGTCGATCAATCCGTGGGCGACGCTGGTCGTCGCCGGTCTGCTGGAGGTCCTGTGGGCCTCGGGCCTCAAGAACGTGGGCGTCAGCCGGCCGTGGACCTCGCTGGGGGTTCTGATCGCGCTGGCGGGCAGCATGATCCTGTTGTGGGTCGCCACGCAGAAGCTGCCGATCGGCACGGCCTATGCGGTGTGGACCGGCATCGGCGCGGTGGGCGCGGCGGTGGTCGGCATCCTGGTCTACGGCGAGCCGGCGACGGCGGTCAGGGCCGTGTGCATCCTGCTGATCGTGGCGGGCATCGTCGGGCTGAAACTGTTTTCGGGAGCGGCGGCATGAGCGCGCTTCATCAAGGTCGGGTGCTCATTCTGGCCGGGTCGGACAGCGGGGGCGGCGCTGGCGTCCAGGCCGACATCAAGGCGGTGACCATGATGGGCGGGTTCGCCGCCACCGCGATCACGGCCATCACGGTGCAGAACACCCTGGGGGTCCACGGCGTCCATCCGCTGCCGCTGGATCTGATAGCGGCGCAAGGCCGCGCGGTGCTGGAGGACATTGGGACCGATGCGTTCAAGACCGGCATGCTGGGCTCGGTCGAGGTGGTCGAGACGGTCGCCGCCCTGCTGGACGAGGCGGACGCCCCGGCGGTGGTCGACCCGGTCATGGTGGCCAAGGGCGGCCATCCCCTGTTGCCCGATGCGGCGGTCGAGGCGGTCAAACGCCTGATGATTCCGCGCGCGGCCCTGCTGACGCCCAATGCGCCCGAGGCCGAGGCCCTGACGGGGTTCGCGGTCCACGACATGGACGGCCAGAGGCGGGCGGGCGAGGCGCTGCTGGCCATGGGGGCGCGGGCGGTGCTGATGAAGGGCGGGCATGTGTCGGGGCCGACGGTGATCGACCTGCTGATGACCGCAGACGGCGAGACGGTGCTGGAGGCCGAACGGATCGACACCCGCCACACCCACGGCACCGGCTGCACCCTGGCGAGCGCCTGTGCGGCCGGGCTGGCGATGGGGCGGCCGCTGGAGGTCGCGGTGGCCGAAGCCTGGGCCTATGTCGGCGAGGCGATCCGCCGAGCGCCGGGCCTGGGCGGCGGACACGGGCCGCTGGACCACGGCTGGCCGGTGCGAGGATGAGCGAGCTGGAGGCGGAGCTGGCGGCCCTCGTGCGCGCCGACGCCGGTTTGATGCATGTGCTGACGACCGTCCGGGCGCTGGAGCTGCCCGACTGGCGGCTGGTGTCGGGAGCGGTCTATCAGGCGGCGTGGAACGCTAGGACGGGGCGGCCGGCGGGCTATGGGGTCAAGGACTACGACCTGGCCTATTTCGACGCGTCGGACCTGTCCTACGAGGCCGAGGACGTCGTCATCAAACGCGTCGCCTCCGCCTTCGACGAACCGTTCCGTCGCCAGGTCGAGGTTCGGAACCAGGCGCGGGTGCACCTGTGGTTCCAGAATCGGTTCGGCGAACCCTATGATGCGCTGGGATCGACCGACGAAGCGCTGGAGCGGTTCGTGGCGCCGACCTTTGCGGTCGGGCTGCGGCTCGAGGCGGACGACAGCCTCAGCATCGCCGCGCCGTTCGGGCTGGACGACGTGTTCGCCATGACGATCCGACCCAATCCGAACCGGCCGGTGGCCAAGGGCTGGGCCAAAGCCGTCGACAGCGCGCGGGCGCGCTGGCCCGAGCTGACGGTGATCGAACCCTAGAAGGGCCCGTGCTTGCCGTTCGAGGAGAACTCGGGCGGGGCGGCCTTGTGGACATACTGTTCGGCGACCAGCCAGGCCTTGAAGGGGCGCAGGCAGCCCAGGCACAGGGCGACCAGGATCGGCAGGGTCACGACCAGATGCACCCAGATCGGCGGGTGGACGGTGAAGTCGAACACCATCAGCAGGATCATGCCCACCACCCCGACGGCCGTCATGACGAAGAAGGCCGGGCCGTCCGCCGGATCGGCGAAGGCGTAGCTGAGCCCGCACTCCGGACATTCCGTCTGTAGCGTCAGGTAACCTTTGAATAGCGCACCCTTGCCGCAGCGGGGGCAGCGACAGGCCAGGCCGGTCTTCAGGGTGCTGAGGCGCGGATAATCGGTCATGGGACGACTATGGGCGCTTAAAACGGCGCTGTCGCGTGGACCGGTTGTCCTAACGCCCTCCATCCTCACGGTGAACGGCGGTTAACCGCGATTAAAGGCCTTGTGCGGCATGGGTCGGGAGATATGTCCGGGGCCTCGCCGACAAAGCGCATCCTGAAGACGACCGTGGCCGCCGCCACGGCCGGCGCCGTCGTGTTCGCGCCGATGGCGCCGCTGGCCCAGGAAGTCGGGCGCTCGCGCGATCCGCTGTCCATCAATATCGGCGCCAACGCCGAGTTCACGCGGGTTGAGTTCGGCGGCGTGATCGGGGTGCGCTCGCGCATCAGCCGCGAGGGCGACAAGGTCGTCGTTCGGCTGGGGACCACCGCTGCGCCCGACGTCTCGCGATTGAAGGTCGATCCGCCGGCCGGGGTGAAGTCGGTCGAGACGCGGCCGAGCCGGGGCGCGGGCGGCACGGACCTGATCCTGACGCTGGAACAGGGCGCGGATGCGCGCTCGGGCGTGGCGGACGGGGCGGTTTGGCTGAACCTCTATGCGCCCGGCAAGGCGCCGGAGGGCGGCGACGCCGCTAAGCCGCAGACGACCAAGGCCGTAGTGCCGGTGCGGGCCGAGACGGCGGGCGGCAAGACCGTCCTGACGTTCGACTGGGGCGCGCCGGTGGGGGCGGCGGTCTTCCGTCGGGGCGATGCCGTGTGGGTCGTGTTCGACACGGCCGCGCGCATGGATATGAGCGGCGCCAAGGCGCTGGGATCGGCCAAGAACGCCCAGTGGGCGGCGGGGCCGGGCTATACGGCGCTGCGGATCGCCGAACCCGAAGGGCTTGGCGTCTCGGCGCAGGGGCAGGGCGGGACCTGGACCGTGACCCTGGGCGGCCCAGACGGTGCGGCGGGCGGAGTCGAGGTCGGCCGGTCCGACGACGGCGCGCCGATGCTGGTGGCGCAAATGGCCGGGGCGACCAAGGCGGTCTGGCTGACCGATCCGCTGGTCGGGGACCGGTTCGCGGCGGTGACGGCCCTGGCGCCTGGCAAGGGTTACGCCGGCGGACGGCGCACGGTCGATCTGAACCTGATCCCGACCGCGCAGGGCCTGGCGGTCGAGACGGCGGCTGACGACCTGAAGATCGAGGCGGCGGGCGATCTAGTCACGCTGAGCCGGCCCAAGGGGCTGGCGCTGTCGTCGCCGGCGGCCGGGCTGGAGACGGGCGACCACAATGCGGATGCCCCCAAGCGGGCGGCCTATCCGGCCCTGATCGACGAGGCCTGGGCCGCGACGGGCGAGGCGGGGTTCTCGGACCGCTATCGCCGGCTGCAGGATGCGGCCGGGCTGGAGACCATTGCGGCGGCGGATAATCCGCGCGCGCCGATCGAGGCGCGGATGGCCCTGGCGCGGTTCCTGGTCGGGTCCGGCCTGAACTATGAGGCCATCGGGGTGCTGAACGCCCTGATCGCCAAGGCGCCCAACCTGCAAGGCGAGCCCGAAGTGCGCGGCCTGCGCGGCGTGGCGCGCGTCGGCGTCGGGCGGCTGGAGGAGGCCCAGGTCGATTTCGCGGGCGCGGCCCTGGCCAACGATCCGGCGACCAAGGTCTGGCTGGGCTATATCGCCTCGGAGATGGGCGACTGGGAGGGGGCGCGTCGCAACTTCGCCGCCGGCGCCCCGGCCATCGACAGCTTCCCCAAGGAATGGCGCGCGCGGTTCGGCGCGGCCCACGCCATGGCCGCGATCCAGTTGAATGATCTCGCCGCCGCCCAGCAGCTGTTGACCTATGTGTTCAGCCAGGATGCGCCGGCGGTCGATCAACTGACCGCGCGTCTGGTGCAGGCGCGGATGTTCGAGCTGAACGGCGACAAGAACCGGGCGCTGGCGGTCTACAAGGCCGTGGCGCGCGCGCCGCTGGACGGGATCGCGACGCCGGCGAAACTGGGCGCCATCAGCCTGGAGCTGGACAAGGGCGCGATCACGCCGGATCAGGCGACGGCCCAGCTGGAACAGCTGAAATGGCGCTGGCGCGGGGATGCGACCGAGATGGCGGTCGTGCGCAAACTGTCAGGCATCTATCTGCAGCAGGGGCGATATCGCGAGGCGCTGGACGCCCTGCGCGGCGCGGGCAAGCGGATGGCCGGCGTGCCGGGCGCAGCCGAGGTGCAGGCGGATCAGGCCAACGCCTTCCGCGCCCTGTTCCTGGACGGGGCGGCGGACGGTTTGCAGCCGGTGCAGGCGCTGGCGCTGTTCTATGACTTCCGCGAACTGACGCCCATCGGGGCGGACGGCGACGAGATGGTGCGACGTCTGTCGCGCCGGCTGATCGACGTGGACCTGCTGGATCAGGCCGCCGAACTGCTGAAGCACCAGGTGGACGAGCGTCTGGACGGGGTGGCCAAGGCCCAGGTCGCGACCAATCTGGCCACCGTCTATCTGATGGACCGCCAGCCGGAGAAGGCGTTGCAGGCCATCTGGGGCTCGCGCACCACCCTGCTGCCCAATGCGATGAACAGCGAGCGCCGGGCGCTGGAGGCGCGCGCCCTGATGGATCTGGGCCGGTTCGACCATGCGCTGGAGGTGCTGGACCGGGATCAGTCGAACCCGGCGCGCGAGGTGCGGGCCGACATCTTCTGGAAGCAGCAGAAGTGGGGCGAGGCGGCGCCGATCTATGAGGCGCGGCTGGGCGATCGCTACAAGACCGCGACCACGCCGCTGACGCCGGCCGAAGAAAGCTGGCTGATCCGGGCGGGCGTCGGCTATTCGCTGGCGGGCGATCGGGCCGCGCTGCAGCGGCTGAGCGGGCGCTTTGGGCCGATGGTTCCCGGCGCGAGGTCGGCGGCGGCGCTGCGGGTCGCGCTGGACGACAATCTGTCGGGCGTGGCGGGAACGGGCGACTTCGCCAATCTGTCCAGCCAGGCCGACACCTTCGTCGGCTGGGTCAACAGCGCCAAACAGGCGTTCAGAAAAGAAGCTGACGCCAAGAGCGCCGCCTGAAATTGAAGCGGGCGGAGATCGCATCGCGACCCCCGCCCGTCGAAGCATCCAATGATCCTCCCCCGTGCTTTACGGGGGAGGGGGACCACGAAGTGGTGGAGGGGGCGGACCCAGACACCGGTGGTGCGGT
>AMYY01000047.1 GCA_000335735.1 alpha proteobacterium L41A
AAAAGGCGGCCGTTTCCAAGCGCCCCCACCCGGTCGCTGACGCGACCACCCTCCCCCGCGGGGGAGGGAGATTGGTGCTTCGTCTCAGCCGCGCTGGGGCAAAGCATAGGCGATCACGTAATCGCCCTCCGGCGTTTCCATAAAGTGATGGCCCGCCGCCACGATCACCAGATACTGGCGGCCGTTCTGCTCGTAGATCATCGGATTGGCCTGGCCGCCGGCGGGCAGGACATCGGACCAGACGGTCTTGCCCGTCTCGATATCGATGGCGCGGATCAGGTCGTCGGTCGCTGCGGCGATGAAGATCAGGCCGCCCGCCGTGACCACCGACCCGCCGTTGTTCGGCGTGCCGATTTCCAGCGGCAGCATCGAGGGGATGCCGAACGGGCCGTTCTTGCGCGCCGTGCCGAACGGACGGTCCCACAGGGTCTTGCCGCTCTGAACATCGATGGCCCGGATGCCGCCGTACGGAGGCTCCTTGCACAGCAGGCCGGTGAAGGGCATCCGCCAGCCGGCGTTGACGTCGATCGCATAGGGCACGCCCATCTGCGGATCGCCCGCGCCCTCGGCCTTGGCGCCCTCGCCGTTCGTCTCGGCCTGATAGCGAGGGTCGTCGCGGGGGAACCAGCCCAGCTTGTTCGCCTCGGCGCGCGGCACCAGACGGTTGTAGTTGGGCATGTCGTTATAGTTGGCGATGATCACGCCGCGACGCGGATCCAGAGCCACGCTGCCCCAGTCCGACCCGCCGTTGTAGCCCGGATATTCGATGAAGCGACGGTCGGCGGTCGGGGGCGTGAACTGGCCCTGATACGACGCCTTCTTGAATTGGATGCGGCAGATCATCTGATCGATCGGCGACATGCCCCACATGTCGACTTCGCGCAGGTCAGGCTTGGCCAGGGTGTTGAACAGCGAATAGGGCTGGGTCGCCGCGCGCTGGGCCGGTTCGACGCCGCCGCGCGGGGCCGGACGATCCTGAACGCCGTGCAAAGGCTGGCCCGTGCGGCGATCCAGCACGAAGATTTCGCCGCGCTTGGACGGCAGGATCACCGCAGGCGTCACGCCCCCTGCGGTCGGCATGTCGACCAACGTCACCTGCGAACCCAAATCATAGTCCCAAACGTCGCGGCGGACGGTCTGGTAGCTCCAGCGCGGCTTGCCCGTGGTGACGTCCAGCGCGACCAGCGCGCTGGAATACTGGTTCTCCTGAGGCCGGCGCAGCGACGAATAGTAGTCGGCGGCCGAGTTGCCCATCGGCAGATAGACAAGGCCGAGGGCTTCGTCGCCCGTCGCCGTCGTCCACATGTTCGGCGTGCCCGGCGTATAGGTCTGGCCGGCCGGCGGAGAGGTGGTGATGTCGGGACGCATCATGTCCCAGGCGAAGCGCAGCTGACCGGTGACGACATCATAGCCCTGGATCACGCCCGAGGCGTTCCAGCGTTTCTGGCCGTCCAGCACCTGATGGCCCGTGACGATGACGCCGCGCACCACGACGGGCGGCGAGGTGATCGAGACCATGCCGGGATAGGGATTGCCCATCCCTTCCTTGATGCTGACGGCGCCGTTGGTTCCGAAGGCGGGGCAAGGCACGCCGGTGCGCGCGTCGACCGCGATGATCCGGCCGTCCAGCGTGCCTTCGATGATGCGCGTCGCACAGGGCTGGGCCTGGTCGACGTTCGGCGCGGCGTAATAGGTCACGCCCCGGCAGGCGGCGGTGTAGGGGATCTGCTCGTCCGCCACCTTGGGATCATAGGCCCATTTCTGCCGGCCGGTATTGGCGTCCAGGGCGAACATCTTGTTGCGACCAGAGCAGAGATAGACGGTGTCGGCGATCTTCAGCGGCGTGGTCTCGGCGCCGAACCGTTCGCCGGGCAGGTCGCCGGTGCGGAAGGTCCAGGCGCGCTCCAGCTGCCCGACGTTGGTCTTGTTGATCTGGTTCAGCGGCGAATAGCGCTGGGCGGCGTCCGATCCGCCATAGGCGGGCCAGTCCATGCCGGCCTTGATCAGGGCGGGATCGCCGAACGGTCCCCGCGCGCCGGGCACCGGGCTGTCGACGCCGGGCGCATTGATCTGACCCACCACCAGGCCGAACACGACCGTCAGCACGGCCAGCCCGAGCGCGCCGAGGCCCGCCGTCTTGCCGCCGCCACGCGATCGCAGCACCGGCAGGGTCGCCAGCACCAGGAACATCAGCACCAGCGGACCGACCAGGCGGGGGATCATGGCCCAGCCGTTCAGGCCCTTCTCCCACAGCGCCCAGATCACCGTGGCGACGAAGACCGCGCCATACAGCCAGGCTCCGCGCACGTCGCGCCAGACAAGCAAAGGGCCCGACACGATCAGCGCCAGGCCCGCGATCAGATAATACCAGGAGCCGCCCAGCATCGCGAGCTGAACGCCGCCGACCGTCAGCACCAGACCGATCACGGCCAGCAGCACCCCGAGCAGCAACGTCAGCCATCCCCCCAGGCCGGTCGGGGTTGTCCATCGGGGCATGGGCGCACTCTCTGTGGTCGGCTGAAATCAGCATTTCGAACGCCTCAAGGCCGCGCCGGTTCCTATTGTCGCACCCCTGGAACAAAATCCTGTTGCGGCGCAAACGGCCACCATCAGCAACTTTTGACGACGAAACGCGTCCGATTGGATGATTTATTCTTTTTGTTCCGCTGAGAAAGCCTAACGGCAATAATATTTGCCTCTAACGCCTCGTTTGCGGCATATGCGAGATATGCATAAGACCCTGAAGCAAGGCGGGACATTCGTCGTCGAACCTCGCCGCCTGTCCAAGGCCTCGGCCGAACTGCGCGCGCGTGGTTTCGGCGAGATCACGATTCCGCCGTCCACGGAGACGGCCGAGAAACAGGCGTCGCGCTGCACCGACTGTGGTGTGCCCTTCTGCCAGAACGCCTGCCCGCTTCAGAACAATATCCCCGACTGGCTGCGCCTGTCGGCCGAGAACGAGCCGCGCGAGGCCTGGCGCGTCGCGTCCCTGACCTCGACCATGCCAGAAATCTGCGGCCGCATCTGCCCTCAGGACCGGCTGTGCGAGGGGTCCTGCACCTTGAACCAGTCCGGCTGGGACGCCGTGACCATCGGCTCGGTCGAGGCCTGGCTGGGCGATCAGGCCTTCGCCAACGGCTGGGTCGAACCGATCCGCCCGGCCGCCGAACGCGGCGAGAGCGTCGGCATCGTCGGCGCCGGCCCGGCGGGTCTGGCCGCCGCCGACCGGCTGCGCAGCCAGGGTTATCAGGTCACGATCTATGACCGCCACGACCGGGCCGGCGGGCTGCTGATCTACGGCATCCCCGGCTTCAAGTTGGAAAAGCACGTCGTGCAGCGCCGCGTGGATCGCCTGATCGACGGCGGCGTCCAGTTCGTGCTGGGCTGTGAGGTCGGCAAGGACGTGACCCTGACCGAGCTGCGCGACCGCCACGACGTCGTCCTGCTGGCCATGGGCGTCTATCAGCCGCGTATCCTGTCGGCGCCCGGTCGCGGGCCGGATTCGACCGTCGCCGCCCTGTCCTATCTGACGCATCAGAACCGGCGAGACCTGGGCGACGCCGAACAGGACGGCTGGCACGAGGCGCGCGGCAAGCGGGTCGTCGTCATCGGCGGCGGCGACACCGCCATGGACTGCGTCCGCACCGCCGTCCGGCAAGGCGCGGCCAGCGTCACCTGCCTGTATCGTCGCGACCGCGAGAACATGCCGGGCTCGGCCCGCGAAGTCGTCAACGCCGAGGAAGAAGGCGTCGTCTTCGAATGGTTGGCCGCGCCCAAGGCCCTGCTGTCGCAAGGCGACCAGGTCACGGGCGTGCGCGCCGCGCGCATGCAGCTGACGGAAGGCCTGCCCGGCCAGCGTCGCGACATCGTGCCGGTGCCCGGCGCCGACTTCGACGTGCCGGCCGACATCGTCATCGAGGCCCTGGGCTTCTCGCCCGAGCCGTTCGCGGCGCATGAGCCGAACTTACGCCTGCGCGACGACGGCACGATCAAGGTCGGCTCCGTCAGCTTCGCCACCAGCCTGCCCGGCGTCTTCGCCGCCGGCGACGCGGTGCGCGGCGCCTCCCTGGTCGTCTGGGCCGTCCGCGAAGGACAGGACGCCGCCGCCGAGATCGACCGTTACTTCAAGACCCGCACCGAGGAGGTCGCGGCATGACCTGGCTGAACACGTACGAACAAACCCGCGACCGTCTGGAAGCCGCAAACGCTTATGACCGCAGCTCGGAGCGCGACGCCTGCGGTGTTGGCCTAGTCTGTTCCATCGACGGCACGCCCCGCCGCGACGTGGTCGAATATGCGATCCGCAGCCTGAAGGCCGTGGCCCACCGCGGCGCGGTCGATCCCGACGGCCTGTCGGGCGACGGCGCCGGCATCATGGCCGAGCTGCCCCAAGGGTTCTTCGCTGAACAGGTGGCCTCCATCGGTCAATCCCTGCGTCCCGGCCCCATCTGCGTCGGCCAGGTCTTCCTGCCGCGCACCGATCTGGGCGCCCAGGACCGAGCCCGCGCCATCGTCGAGACCGAGGCCCTGCGCGCCGGCTTCTGGATCTATGGCTGGCGCCAGACGCCCATCGACCTGTCGGTCGTCGGGACCAAGGCCGGCGCGACCCGGCCCGAGATCGAGCAGATCATGCTGGCCCCGCCGCTGGACGACTCCGGCCAACCGCTGGACGGCGAGGCGCTGGAGCGCGAACTGTATCTGTGCCGCCGCCGCATCGAAAAGACGGTCAAGACCGAGAACCTGGCTGGCGTCTATATCTGCACCCTGTCCGCGCGCTCGATCGCCTACAAGGGCATGGTGCGGGCCGAGCTACTGGGCGACCTGTATCCCGATCTTGAGGACCCGCGCTTCGTCTCGGCCTACGCGGTCTTCCACCAGCGCTATTCGACCAACACCTTCCCGGAATGGAAGCTGGCCCAGCCCTTCCGCATGATGGCCCACAACGGCGAGATCAACACGCTGAAGGGCAATCTGAACTGGATGAAGTCGCACGAGATCCGCATGGCGGCCGGCGCCTTCGGCGACCGCGACGGCGAGGTCAAGCCGGTGGTTCAGCCGGGCGGATCGGACTCCGCCGCCTTGGACAATGTCATGGAGGTGCTGGTCCACGCCGGTCGCCCTGCGCCGATGGCCAAGGCCCTGCTGATCCCCGAGGCCTGGGCCAAGGACGACGTGGTCATGCCCGCCGAACACCGGGCCTTCTACGCCTATTGCAATGCGGTGATGGAGCCGTGGGACGGCCCGGCCGCCATCTGCGCCGCCGACGGCCGCTGGATCGTGGCGGGCAAGGACCGGAACGGCCTGCGTCCCCTGCGCGCCGTCGAGACGGTCGACGGTCTGCTGATGGCCGGCTCCGAAGCCGGTCTGGTGCCGATCCCCGAGAGCCGGGTGAAGCGCCGCCTGCACATCGGCCCCGGCAAGCTGATCGCCGTCGATATGAAGCATGGCCGCGTCTATGATGAACATGAGGCCGTCGACGCCCTGGCCGCCGCCCACCCCTACGAGGCGTGGCTGGACAATATGGTCGATCTGGAGCCGATCATCGGCCCCGGACCCGAGCCGCGCTCGGCCTCGGGCGAGGCCCTGACGCGCCGTCAGATCGCCGCCGGCTACAGCCGCGAGGATCTCGACCTGCTGCTGGACGCCCTGGTCCGCGACGGCAAGGAGGCGGTCGGCTCGATGGGCGACGACGCCCCGCCCGCCGTCCTGTCGGCCCTGCCGCGCCCGCTGAGCCACTATTTCCGCCAGAACTTCAGCCAGGTCACCAACCCGCCCATCGACCCGCTGCGCGAAGCGGGCGCCATGAGCCTGAAGACCCGGTTCAAGAACCTGGGCAACATCCTGGCCGAGGAAGAGGCCCAGACCGATGTCTTCGTGCTGGACAGCCCCGTCCTGACCAACGGCATGTACGAGCGGATGGTCGAGACGGTCGGGGCTGGCTCCACCGTGGTCATCGACTGCAGCTATGACGTTCCCTCGGACGAGGCCCGTCCGGGCGCCGGCCTGCGCGCCGCGCTGGACCGGATCATGGACGAGGCCGAGGCCGCCGCCCGCGACGGCGCCGCCTTGATCGTGCTGACCGACCAAGCCGGCTCGGCGGATCGGCTGGCCGCGCCGATGATCCTGGCCACCGCCGGGGTCCACGGCCGCCTGACCAAGGCGGGCCTGCGCTCCTACTGCTCGATCGTGGTCCGCACCGCCGAGACGCTGGATCCGCACGGATTCGCGGTCCTGGTCGGGGTCGGCGCCACCACCGTCAACGCCTGGCTGGCCCAGGACCTGTTCCAGGAGCGACTGGACCGGGGCCTGTATCCCGGCCTGACGCTGCGCGACGCCTGTCTGAACTATAAGGCCGGCATCGAGGCGGGCCTTTTGAAGACCCTGGCTCGCAAGGGGATCAGCGTCATCTCCGCCTATCGCGGCGGCTGCGAGTTCGAGGTGCTGGGCCTGTCGCGCGCCCTGACCGCCGAGTTCTTCCCCGGCGCCCCGTCGCGCATCTCCGGCATCGGCCTGGCCGGTCTGGAACAGGCGGCGATGAAGCGGCACCGGATCGCCTGGGGCGAGGCCGTGCCGTCGCCCGCCATCGGCGGCTTCTTCAAGATCCGTTCGGGCGGCGAGGCCCACGCCCACGAGGCCAGGACGATCCACCTGCTGCAGGACGCCTGCAACCGCGGCGACTATCGCCGCTTCAAGCAGTTCTCCGAGGTCGTCCGCGCCCAGGCCGACCTGTCCCTGCGCGACCTGCTGGACTTCCGCGAAGGCACGCCCATTCCGTTGGACCAGGTCGAGAGCGTGTCGGACATCCGCCGCCGCTTCCTGACCCAGGCCATGTCGCTGGGCGCGCTTGGCCCGGAGGCGCACGAGACCCTGAACATCGCCATGAACCGCATCGGCGCCCGCTCGGTCTCGGGCGAAGGCGGCGAGGATCCCGAACGCTATCACCCGCGTCCGAACGGCGACGACGCCAACTCGGCGGTCAAGCAAGTGGCCTCGGGCCGGTTCGGCGTCACGGCCGAATATCTGAACCAGTGCCGCGAGATCGAGATCAAGGTCGCGCAAGGCGCCAAGCCCGGCGAGGGCGGGCAGTTGCCCGGCTTCAAGGTCACCGAGTTCATCGCCCGGATGCGCCACGCCGTGCCCGGCACGACCCTGATCTCGCCGCCTCCGCACCACGACATCTATTCGATCGAGGATCTGGCTCAGCTCATCTACGACCTGAAGGCCATCAACCCCGATGCGCGGGTGACGGTGAAGCTGGTGTCCGCCTCGGGCATCGGCGCCATTGCGTCCGGGGTGGCCAAGGCCAACGCCGACGCCATCCTGATCGCCGGCCACAACGGCGGCACCGGCGCCTCGCCCCAGACCTCGATCAAGCACGCGGGCCTGCCGTGGGAGATCGGGCTCGCCGAAGCCCATCAGGTGCTGACGCTGAACAATCTGCGCGGCTCGGTCACGCTGAGGACCGATGGGGGCGTCCGCACCGGCCGCGACGTGGTCATCGCCGCCATGCTGGGCGCCGAGGAATACGGCGTCGGCACCGCCGCCCTGATCGCCATGGGCTGTCTGATGGTGCGCCAGTGCCATTCCAATACCTGTCCCGTCGGCGTCTGCTCCCAGGACGAACGCCTGCGTGAGAAGTTCACCGGCACGCCCGACAAGGTGGTGAACCTGTTCACCTTCATCGCCGAGGAGACGCGCGAGATCCTGGCCTCCATCGGCGCGCGCACGATGGACGAGATCATCGGCCGCACCGACCTGCTGCGTCAGGTCCGTCGCGGCGGCTCGCACCTGGACGACCTGGACCTGAACCCCCTGCTGGTTCAGGTCGACGAGGGCGCGGCCGGCAAATGGGCCGACAAGACGACCCGCAAGCCCATCGCCGACAGCCTGGACGCCGCCGTGCTGAAGGACGCCGTCCGCTTCCTGGATCGCGGCCAGACGCTGGAGCTGTCCTATCCGCTGAACAACACCCAGCGCACGGTCGGCGCGGCCCTGTCCTCGGCCATCGTGCGCCGCTTCGGCGCGCAAGGCCCGGCGGGCCGTCTGAAGCTGCGGCTGGAAGGCATCGCGGGCCAGAGCTTCGGCGCCTTCGCGGCCAAGGGTCTGGAACTGCACCTGACCGGAGAGGCTAACGACTACGTCGGCAAGGGGCTGTCTGGCGCCGAAATCTCGATCCGCACGCCGGAATGGCGCGAGGATCAGCTGATCTGCGGCAACACCACCCTGTATGGCGCGACCTCGGGCCGTCTGTTCGTCGCCGGCGCGGCGGGCGAGCGGTTTGCCGTCAGGAACTCCGGCGCCGAGGCCGTGGTCGAGGGCCTGGGCGCGCACGGCTGCGAATATATGACCGGCGGACGCGTGGTCGTCCTGGGCTCGGTCGGCTGGAATCTGGCGGCGGGCATGAGCGGCGGCGAGCTGTTCGTGCTGGACCAGCCGGGCCATGCCGAACGCGCCCTGAACGGCGACCTGGCGGGCGTGACCGACATGGACGCACAGGCGGCCGATCGACTGAAGGGCCTGATCGAGGCCCATCTGGCCGCGACGGCCTCGCCCCTGGCGCGGCGTCTGCTGGCGGATTGGGACAACAGCCTGCACCGCTTCGTCCGCATCGTGCCGCTGACCGACATCGTCGCCCGCACGGAACGCCTGAAGACCTCCGCCTGACACCGAACCGCCTGCCTCAGAAAGCCGCCATGACCCGATCCGCCGCCCTCGCCGTCACGCTCGTCGCCGGGGCGGCGGCCTTCGCCTCAACGCCCCTGGCGGCCCCAACCCTGGCGGACCCGGCCCTGCTGGCGCATCAGGCGCCGCTGGTCATCGACACGGCGGCGACGGCCTGGATCCTGACCTCGACGGCGCTGGTGCTGCTGATGACCCTGCCGGGCCTGGCCCTGTTCTACGGCGGCATGGTCAGGAAGAAGAACATCATCAGCGTCGTCGCCCAGTCGGCGGCCGCCTTCGCCATCGTCTCGGTCCTGTGGTTCCTGGTCGGCTACAGCCTTTCGTTCGGCAAGGGACCCGACGCGATCAACGGCTTCATCGGCGGGGTGCAGGCGGCTTTCCTGAACGGCGTGACGGCTCAGACGGCCCACAACCTGCTGCCCGGCCTGCCCGAACTGCTGTTCGTCGCCTTCCAGATGACCTTCGCCATCATCACCCCGGCCCTGATCGCCGGCGCCTTCGCCGAGCGGATGAAATTCTCGGCCAGCCTGCTGTTCTTTGGCCTTTGGCATCTGATCGTCTATGCGCCGATCTGTCATCAGGTCTGGGGCGGCGGGTATCTGGGCGGGCTGGGCGTGCTCGACTTTGCGGGCGGCGCGGTCGTTCACGTCAACGCCGGGATCGCCGGCCTGGTCTGCGCCCTTGTGCTGGGGCCGCGTCACGGCTTCGGGCGCGACAACATGGCCCCCGCCAACCTGGTCTATAGCGCCATCGGCACCGGCCTGCTGCTGGTCGGCTGGCTGGGCTTCAACGCCGGGTCAGCGGGCGCGGCGGACGCGCTGGCCGCCACCGCCGCGTTCAATACGATCCTGGCCGCCGGCAGCGCCGCCCTGGGCTGGATGACCGTCGAATGGTTCGACCGCAAGCGTCCGACCTTGCTGGGCCTGCTGTCGGGCGTCGTCGGCGGTCTGGTCGCCATCACCCCCGCCGCCGGCTTCGTCGATCCCAAGGGCGCCTTCTTCATCGGACTGATCGGCGGTCCGGCCTGCTATGCGGGCGCGGTTTGGCTGAAGCACGCGCTGAAATACGATGACAGTCTGGACGCGTTTGGCGTGCACGGCGTCGGCGGCATCGTCGGCGCCCTGCTGACCGGCGTCTTCGCCACCACGACCGTCAACGCCCTGTCGGAGGGGGCGACCGTGTGGAAACAGGCCGTCGGCTTGGTCGGCGTCATCGCCTGGAGCGCCGTCGGCACCTTCGTCGTCCTGATGATCTGCAAGTTCACCACGGGCCTGCGCGTCACCAAGGACGAAGAGGTCGAGGGGCTGGACTATACCCAGCACGGCGAGGCCATCCACTAGGGGCGCCTTCGCCCCGTCCGTCATCCTCGGGCTCGACCCGAGGACCGGATCATCCGCCGCTTCGCGTTAGAAGTCGGCCCCGGCCGCGCGACGCCTTTCTGCATGAGCGGTGCAACGCCTGATCCTCGGGTCGAGCCCGAGGATGACGAGATTGGGGACCGCCGGCCCCAAACGGTTGATCCCGCCCTCGCCAGCCCCCATCTTCATCTGTGACGGACGGTCTTGCCGATTGCGGGAGATCGACCGCTCGGTCGCTGACGCAAGGACCCCAGATGACGACGACGCGCACCCTTCTGTTCGACAGCCCCTTTCTGCTGGGCTTCGACCACACCCGCGCCCTGATCGACCGCGCCGCCAAGGCCGCGGCTGAAAGCTATCCGCCCTACAATGTCGAACAGATCGGCGATGCGGGCGTCCGCATCAGCCTGGCGGTCGCCGGGTTTGCGCCGGACGAATTGGCCATCACCCTGGACGGCCGCCAGCTGACCATCGCCGGCAAACGCGACGACGCCGGCATGGGTGAGCAGGCCTTTCTGCATCGCGGCATCGCGGCGCGCGGCTTCGTTCGCAACTTCGTCCTGGCCGACGGGCTGGAAGTCGAGGGTGCCCGGCTGGAGCATGGCCTGCTCCATGTCGACCTGATCCGGCCCGAGGCCGAGCGCCAGGTGCGGCGCATTCCAATCACGGCGGGGTGAAAACCACAGCCATTCGAACCGCCCGGCGATCCGGGCGTTGTCAAATACGAAGGAGGCGGTCCTAATGACGCCCATGACGATGACCAAGGAAGACTTTGCCGGACTGGGCGCCCCCGACCTCGTCTATGTGCGCGAGATCAAGGCCTCGGACCTGCTTGAAGAGGCGGTCGAGATCAAGGACGTGGATCTGAACCCCGGCCAGATGCTCTATGCCGTACACAGCGCCGACGGCGAGCGTCTGGCGGTCATGATCGACCGCGACACCGCCTTCGCCGCCGCCGTGGCGCACGAGCTGGAGCCGGTTTCCGTTCACTGATCTGATGGATGGCGGCGCGCAGGCGCCGCCGTTCAGGCCGCCGTCGCGGCCGTGGCGTCCTTGACGAACAGGGCGCGGATCGCATCGATCGTGCGCGCCTGTCTCAGCTGTTCGCGCAGTTCGGGCGACCGCAGCGCACGCGACACCGCCGCCAAGGCGCGCAGATGCTCGGCCCCCGCTTTCGGCGGCGCGAACAGGCCGACGATCAGATCGACCGGCCTGTCGTCCACCGCGTCATAGGCCACAGGCGTATCCAGCCGCACGAATACCGCCGTCACCTTCTCGACCTCGGTGAGACGCGCGTGCGGCACCGCGACGCCGGATCCCAGCCCGGTCGATCCCAGCGTCTCGCGTTCCATCAAGGCGTCGAAGATGCGCGCTTCGTCGAGGCTCAGCGCATGAGAGGCCGCCTCGGCCAGCGCATGCAGCGCCTGTCGCTTGGACGACGCGCCGCTGCGCAGCACCACGCCCTTGGGCGCGAGCAGATCACCGATGTCCATCACACAACCTCGATACACGCAGCGACAACGGCGCGGCCGTCCGTTTAGAGACAACCGCGCCGAAGTCAAACTGAGGCCTAGTTCACCGAACCGTTGGACTTGGCCGTCCGCTCGGGATCGATCCAGCCCACATTGCCGTCCGGGCGACGATAGACGACCGACAGACCGCCGTGCGCGGCGTTGCGGAACAGCACGACGGGATAGCCCGTCATGTCCAGTTCCAGCACAGCCCGTCCGACCGTGATGGTGCGGATTTCGTGCTCGGTCTCAGCGATGACCATGCCCACAGGCGGCGGGCCGTCGTTCTCGCCGGTGTCGCCAAAGACGTCGTCCTCCACGCTGTCGGGATCACGCAGCACGATGCTGCGTGCGACTTCGCGGGCGGCGTTTTCGGTCTTCTCGGGCGACAGACCCTTGGGTCCGATGTGGTGGTCCTTCAGGCGACGCTTGTAGCGACGAACCCGCGTTTCCAGCCGATCCAGCGCCTCGGTGAAGGCCGAATGGGCGTCGCCGCCGAATCCGGTCGTCACCAACGTCTGACCTGACGCCAGGCGGACCCAACAGTCCACCTTGAAGCCGTGGCCGTCCTTGGACACCACGACCTCGGCGTCGTCACCGCCTCGGGCGAAGTATTTTCCGACCCCGTCTTCGAGTTCCTGGGAGATGCGCGAGCCTAACGCTTCGCCGACATCCACTTGCTTGCCGCTGACTTGGACTTGCATGCCGATAGAACGCGCCCGACCCGATTTGGTGTCAATCCAGATCACCGATTTGTGGTCACGCTTGGGGACGGATTTCAGCCCGTCTTCATCATCCGGCGCCGCTCAACCGAGGACGGAATTCTCAAGGCTTCCCGATATTTGGCCACGGTGCGGCGGGCGATGTCGATGCCCGTTTCCTTCAGGATCTCCACGATCCGGTCGTCGGACAAAACGTCGCCCTCCAGCCCCTCGCCGTCGATCATGGATTTGATCTTGTGACGGACGGCTTCGGCCGAATGGGTCGATGCGCCGTCCACCGACTGGATGGCGGCGGTGAAGAAGAATTTCAGCTCGAACACCCCGCGCGGGGTAGCGATATATTTGTTCGAGGTGACGCGGCTGACCGTGGATTCATGCATGCCGATGGCGTCGGCGACGGTCTTCAGATTGAGCGGCCGAAGGAACTCGACGCCGAACGCCAGGAAGGCGTCCTGCTGGCGCACGATTTCGGATGAGACCTTCAGAATGGTCTTGGCCCGCTGATCCAGCGACTTGACCAGCCAGTTGGCCTGGGCGGCGCAGTCGGCGACGAAGGTCTTTTCGGTATCCGAGCGCGCGCCGGCCTGGACCAGGCCGTGGTAGCGCTTGTCGACCAACAGGCGCGGCAGGGTGTCGGCGTTCAGCTCGACCCGCCACCCCCCGGCGGGGTCCGGCCGCACATGCACGTCCGGCACGACCGTCTGCGCCGGCTCGCCGCCGAAGCCTGCCCCCGGGCGCGGCGTCAGCGCCCGCAGTTCGGCGATCATGTCGGTCAGATCTTCGCCATCGACCTCGCAGACGCGGCGCAGGCCCGCCAGATCGCGCTTGGCCAGCAGGTCCAGATTGTCCAGCAGCGCCGCCATCGCCGGATCGAACCGATTGCGCTCGATCAGCTGCAGCTTCAGGCATTCCGGCACCGACCGCGCCATGATCCCGGTCGGCTCGAAGCCGTGACAGACGCTCAGCACCGCCTCGATCCGCTCCAGCGGCACGCCCAGCCGGTCGGCGAACTCGGTCAGTTCCCCCCGCAGATAACCGCCCTCGTCGGTCGCATCGATCAGGGTCAGGGCGATGCCGTGGTCGGCCGGCGTCAGGCCCGCGCTCGACGCCTGGGCCTGAAGATGCTCCCACAGTGTCAGCTCGTGCGCGTCGGGCCGCTCGCCCTCGCCTTCGAACATTCGGCCGCCCTTGCCGGCGCTGGACCAGTCCGACAGCCCCGGCTGGGCTTCGTCAGTCATCCGGTCGCTGGTGCGCTCGCCCGGCGCGGCGTCGCCATAGACATCGTCCGAACCCGCATCCATGCCGGACACAGCCTCATGGCCGACCCCGTCGCCGAACGACATTTCACCGTCCGCCGTCGCCTCGACGCGATCGACCGGCTCCGGCGTCTCGCCCTCCGGCTCCTCGCGTTGCAGCAGCGGATTGCGTTCCAGCTCGGCCTCGACGAAGTCCTCCAGCTCGAGGTTCGACAGTTGCAGCAGCTTGATCGCCTGCTGCAGCTGGGGCGTGATGACCAGCCCCTGCCCCTGCCTGACCTCTAACCTTTGCCCGATCACGTTCGAAATCTTCCCGCCCGGCCGCCGAGTGGCCCGGAACTTGCTGGGACAGAATGTCGCCGAACCGGTTAACGCGAGACGAACGCGCTTTTTGTCTCCTCCCCATTTCATGGGGAGGTGGCGCGGCGCGTCCTTCAAGCGCCGTGACGGAGGGGGTCTTCACGGCATCGCTAGCGCTCGTGGGGCTCAAAAGA
>AMYY01000048.1 GCA_000335735.1 alpha proteobacterium L41A
AGCGCGAACCATGCCAGGATCAATCGCGCACGCGCTCGACATGAGGACAAGGCCCAGCGCCAAGGTCGAAACGGCGCTTTGGCGCGAGTTCAGGATACGCAGGGTCATGTCGGTTCATCAGCCTGTCAGCAGATCATGTGACGAAAAACCCGGCGTGACTACGCAGGTCGCGCCGGAAGTTCGCTCAGGGTTTGTGAAAATCAGGGCGTGGTTTGACGCGCCGACAGCGGCGAAATCCGTTTGAACCAGAGGTTCGCTCCCTAACGTCGTTAGCCGACGCCTGATTTTTACAGACGCAACTTGATGCACCTATGACAATGATGTCAACTGTCTAAGTTAGCGCTAACATTGAGGGGCAGGTTAATGCCTTCGATAGGGGGAGGACGCGGAATGACAACACGCGTGACGCGACGCACCGCCGGGATGATGGCGTTTTCCGTCGCCTGCGTGGCGACAGCCGGACAGGCGCGCGCGAAAGAGCCCCCCCGCTATGTCTGGCGCAACGTCGTAGTCGGCGCGGGCGGTTTCATTCCCGGCATCGTGTTCAGCCCCATTGAGCGCGGGCTGGCCTATGCGCGATCCGACATGGGCGGCGCCTATCGGTTTGACGCCGCCGCGGGCCGCTGGGCGCCGCTGATGGATTCCAGCCCTCTGTCCGGCGATTTCGGCATCGAGAGCATCGCCGCCGATCCTGTCGATCCGAATATCGTCCACGCGGCCGTCGGCGTTCACAGAGGCGATCCCGGCACCATGCTGCGCTCGACCGATCGCGGCGAGACATGGCTGCGAACCGACGTCCCTTTCCGGATGGGGGGCAACGAGGACGGACGCGGGCTTGGCGAACGGCTGGCCATCGATCCCAACGACAACCGTATTCTCTACTTCGGGTCGCGCCATGACGGGCTGCAACGCTCGACCGACGGCGGCGCAAGTTGGCGCAAGGTCGATAGCTTTCCACTCAAGGGTCTGGGTACGCCCACCGACCGGAGCACCCACGGCGGGCTGAGCTTCGTCGTCTTCGATCCCCGCAGCGGCCAGGGCGGTCAGGCGTCCCGCACGCTGTTCGTCGGGGTCGCCGATCCGCACGAACACGCCCTGTATCGATCCGACGACACCGGTCGGACGTGGCGGCCGGTCGAGGGCGGACCGCGCCCCGAGCTGTCGGCGGCCAAGGCGGAACTGGACGACCGGGGCATCCTCTATGTGACGTGTACGCTGGGCATCGGACCGAACGGCGTGACGGACGGCGCCGTCTGGCGGCTGGACACGGACACCGGCGCCTGGAGCGATATCAGCCCGCCCCGCCCCCAGACCGCACAAGGGGGCGGCTTCATGGGCGTTGCGCTGGATCGCAAGCGGTCGGGCGTCATCATGGTCTCGACCCTGAACCGCTGGCAGCCCGGCGACACCATTTGGCGCAGCACCGACGACGGGGTCAACTGGACCAGTCTGCGGGAAAAGGCCCGCCACGACGTCAGCGCGACGCCCTATCTGAACTGGGGCAACGACAAGCCCGACTTCGGCTGGTGGATCGCCGCCCTGGCGCTGGATCCGTTCGACAGCGACCGGCTGGTCTACGCCACCGGCGCCACGGTCTACGAGACACGCAACCTGTCCGCCGCCGACCGCAATCGGCCGACCGACTGGACCCCTTGGGTCGCGGGGATCGAGCAGACGGCCGTGATCACCCTGGTCAGCCCGCCGAAGGGGCCGCAGCTGCTGACCGGATTCGGCGACATATCCGGCTTCGCCCATGAAGACCTGAACCGCTCGCCCCAGCGCCAGTTCACCACCCCCGTCTTCGCCAACACCAACCAGATCGATTATGCGGGAGCCGTCCCCGACATCGTGGTGCGCAGCGGCACGCCGCACGAGGGCGTCGCCTCGGAGGGGCACGATGGTTCGACCCTGGCCTGGTCCGATGATGCAGGTCTGACCTGGAAGCCGTTGGGGCGGCCCCGGCCGGCTTCGGGCGAGACCCAAGTCCCAGCCGAAAACCCGCGTATGGATCTGTATCGCGACGCCCCGATCACCGTGTCGGCGAACGGATCGACCTTCGTTCTGGCGACGCCGCGGGTCGTCTGGTCGCGCGACCGCGGCAAGAGCTGGAAGTCGTGCGCGGGCCTGCCCCTGCTGCTGCGTCCCGTGGCGGACCGCAAGGATGCTATGCTGTTCTACGCCTTGGATTTCCGCACCGGCGACTGGTACGTCAGCGCGGACGGCGCCGAGAGTTTCGCCGCGGTGACTTCACGCGGCCTGCCCGCCGCCATCGCCGACGATCGTCCGACATGGCGCGAGCTCGCCTTCCCGCTTAAGGCGACGCCTGATCACGAGGGCGACCTGTGGTTCGTGTCCAGCACCGGCCTGTACAACAGCCGTGATGGCGGTCAGCGGTTCGAGCGGATCGACGGCGATCTCATGGTCGAGATGATGGACTTCGGAAAGCCGCCCGCCGGCACGACCTACCCCGCCCTGTTCGCCATAGGCACGCAAGGCGAGGTCAGGGGCGTCTTCCGTTCAGACGACAAGGGCCGGTCTTGGGTCCGCGTTAACGACGCCCGCCACGAATACGGCCGCCGTTTCCGCGCCATCGCCGGCGATCCACGCGAGTTCGGCCGGGTCTATGTCGCCACTGACGGCCGCGGCGTCGTCTATGGAGAACCGGCATGACCCTGTCGCGACGTGGACTGCTGGCCGCCGGGGCGTCGGCTTCGATGCTGGGGGCCTGCGCGACGATGTCGAATGTCGCGACGGCCGGTCCATTCAAGCCGACATGGGACAGCTTGGCGGCCGGCTACAAGACCCCTGACTGGTTCCGGGACGCCAAGTTCGGCATCTGGTCGCACTGGGGGCCGCAGTGCGTGCCGGAGTTCGGCGACTGGTACGGCCGCCAGATGTATATCCAGGGCAACCCCTTCTACGCGCACCACGTCGCGACCTACGGCCATCCCAGCCGGTTCGGCTTCATGGAATTGATGGACCAGTTCAAGGGTGACCAGTGGGATCCCGAGGGCCTGCTGGACCTCTATCAAGCGGCGGGCGCCCGCTACATCATGTCGATGGCCAACCACCACGACAATCTGGACCTCTTCGACAGCAGCCATCACGCCTGGAACACGATGCGAGTCGGGCCCAAGCGGGACATCGTCGGCACTTGGGAGAAGGCGGTGCGGGCGCGGGGCCTGAGGTTCGCGGTGTCGAACCATTCGGCCCATGCCTGGCACTGGTGGCAGACCGCCTATGGCTATGACGCCGAGGGGCCGCTGAAGGGCGTGCGCTATGACGCGGCGCGGCTGACCCGGGCGGACGGGGCGGGCAAATGGTGGGACGGGCTGGACCCGCAGGAGCTCTATACCGGCCCGACCTTCGCTCCGCCGGAAGGCATCAGTTCCATCGCCGAGATGAACGCCTGGCACGATGCGCGCGACGGCCAGTGGATCGAGACGCCGCCCGCCAACAACCCGGCGTTCGTGCGGTCCTGGGTTCTGCGACAGCGCGACCTGATCACCAAATACAGGCCGGACATGGTCTATTTCGACAACACCGGCCTGCCGCTGGGGCGTTACGGACTGGAGGCGACGGCCGAGTTCTACAATGCTTCCCTGGCTTGGCGCGGCGAACTGCCCGTCGTGAACGGCAAGCGGCTGGACGATCGGCAGCGCAAGGCGATCACCGAGACGGTCGAGCGCGGCTTCTCCGACAGTCTGAAGCCCGAGCCGTGGCAGACCGACACCTGTATCGGCGACTGGCACTACAACCGCGCTCGCTTCACCAACCACGCCTACGTCCCGGCCCACAGCGTGGTGCAGCGGCTTGTGGATGTCGTTTCCAAGAACGGCAACCTGATGCTCAACATCCCCCAGCGCGGGGACGGCTCGATCGATAGCGACGAGCGTCAGATCCTGACGGACATCGCCGCCTGGATGGCGGTCAACGGCGAGGCCATCTTCGACACCCGGCCCTGGCGCATCTATGGCGAGGGGCCGACGGCGGTCATCGGAGGTATGCATGGCGAGGGCGCGGCGCGGCCATGGACCGGCGAGGACATCCGCTTCACCACCAAGGGCGACGTCCTCTACGCCTTCGCGCTGGACTGGCCGCAGGACCGGAAGATTGTCGTGCGGGCGCTGACCCCGCAGGTGGGGCGTGTCGAGGCGGTCGAACTGCTGGGCGGCGGCGCCCTGCCCTTCCGTCAGACGGCCGAGGGTTTGACCATTGACCTGCCGGCCCAACGGCCCGTCGCCACAGCGCCCGCCATGAGGCTGAGGGGCGCGGGGCTAGTCTGACCGCTTAGCGGATCTCCGCCTCGAACGGGACCGCCGGGAGACCGGCGGGGCCGTAGAGGTTGCAGACCGGGCTGTCGGCCCAGCAGAAGCGAACCTTGAGGTCGCTCGCCATCACGGACGACAAAACGACCTCGTCCCCTGAAAGCGTCGCATCGACGAAGCGGCACGCGTTGTCGGACCCACACAGCTCGAAGCCTACCGGGCGGTTCGAACCATAGGCGACCAGTTGAGCCGAAGCGGAATAGCGAATGTGGACGCCGTCGGCGGCGCGGGTCACCGAGACTGGCTGCGGCGAGACGGGCGGGGTCTGACCGTCCAGACGACGAGCCTCCAGCGCCAGACGGCGGCCCACCTCCAGCTTGTTTGTCGGATGTATGTCGTAGCGGTCGCCGATATCGATGGCCACAGCGAGGCCTGCCAGAGGGTCGGCATTGACCACGGTGCGCTGGCTTTCGCGCAGGGCCGCCCAATAGGAGTTGGTCGGTTGGCTGGCCATGGGCCCGAAGTTCGCCAGCTGCACGACCAGCATCCGCATCTCGGGATTCTCGAACCGGGCGCGCCAGTCGGCGAACAGGGCCGGCAGCAGGCGGCGATAGCCGACATAGTCGCCAATGTTCGACTCGCCCTGATACCAAGCCAGCCCTTTGAGGCCATAGGCGCCCAGGGGCGCGATCATGCCGTTGTACAGGGTGGTCGTGCCGCTGCCGCCGATCCAGGGGGTGCGCGGCGGATTGGGCAGGTCGCCCAGCGGCGCGGCGACGCGGTGACGCCAGCCCGAAGACAGGCTGACGGCCGTACCGTCCGCAAGCACCAGCCGCTTGTTCGCCGCCGGTCCCCAGGCGCCGCCGCCGCCATTGGTGTCCAGCACGCCGACCGCGATCAGATTGCGACCAGCCTTCAGCGCACCGGCCGGAACCGCATAGGTGCGTGGCGTGTCCCAGCCCTGCTGCCCGCCGATGTATTGGCCGTTGACCCAAGTGACATCGGCATCGTCCACCGGCCCCAGCTCCAGCGTCGCGGCCTGACGGGCCTGGGCGGCCGTCAGTTCGACCTCTTTCCTCAGCCAGACGATACCGTCGAAGGTGGCGAGGCCAGGCACGGTGGACTCCCAGAAGCCCTCGGCCGGAATAGGCGCCCAGTCGGCGTCATTGATGCGCGCCAGATGCCAGCCCTGTTTCGTGCCGGGATCGTTGGCCCGCCACCAGTCCTGCGTCACCCGGCGCCAGATCGCGTCGCCCTGCGCCGGATCGCGGGCGTAGGCGTCGAGGGCGTTCAACGCCTCCTGATGGCCGCCCAGCTTTTCGACGGCGTCGCGGCTCAGCCAATCCTCGATGATCGACCCGCCCCAGGAGGCGGCGATCAGGCCGACCGGCACGTCTTCGGCACGACGCAGGTCGCGGCCCATGAAATAGCAGGCGGCCGAGAAGTCGCGCACGCTTTGCGGGCTGGTGACGCGCCACTGGCCGACGGCGCGAGGCGTTGCGGACGGCGCCGGCAGGCTGGAACGACCGACCAGGAAGAGGCGGATCTTGGCGTCGTTGGCGGCGCCGATCTCGCTCTCTGCATTCGTGGCCTGACGGACCGCGAACTCCATGTTCGACTGGCCCGAACACAGCCAGACGTCCCCGATCAGGATGTCGGACACGCTCTGGCTCGCGCCGTCTGACTGGACCGTCAGCACATAAGGACCGCCGGCGGTCTGGGTCGGAAGGGTCGCACGCCAGACGCCGTCGGGACCGGCGGTCGCCTGAGCCTGGGCCTGGCCGAGGCGGACCGACACGGCTGCGCTAGGGGTCACCCTGCCCCACACATTGATCGGACGGTCGCGCTGCAGGACGGCGTGGTCTTGGAACATCGGATCAAGCAGGGCCGCGCCTGCAACCGGCGTCGCAGCTTGAGCCGGAACTTGCGCCCTGGCTTGAGCGGGCACGGTCGCCACCATCAGGGCGGATGCCGCGACCGCGGCGAACATGAACGAGCGCATGGCGGCTCCTGAATAAAAAGACGAGCGTTTCCGAACGACAGGGATGCGGGCGGCGGGACGTTCCTTAGCGCCGAACCTCTACAGGCTGGCCTGAGTATTGGATCGTCCTTTCAGGCTGGGCGTCGAAGTTTCCGACATCGGCCCCCGGTCCGCTGACGAAGCGCACATGGATGGTGCGGTTCGCCGGCATGGTGGGGTACGAACCCGTCCGCGCGCCGATGGCCAGGACGCCGGTCGCGTCGTTCCAGGTCATGGGGATGTTCGAGAACTCGCCGCGCTCATAGGCGTAAGTCGTGCCCTGATCCTCATAGAGCGAGAAGGAACCGCTGGCGCCGGTGTAGACGATCAGGGTCAGCGGGCCGTCCAGCTTCTCGGCCGTGTACTGGATCGCCGGACCGGTCGGCAGGATGGACCCGGCGCGGACGAAGACCGGGATCTTCTCTTCTGGCGCCTGGACCGTGGCGGAGCGGCCGCCCGAATATTTCTGGCCCGTCAGCATGTCGTACCAGTCGCTCCCTTGCGGGAAATAGACCGAGCGGCTGCGGGCCTTGTACTCCGTCACCGGGGCGACCAGCAGGGCGTGGCCGAACATATATTGGTCGTTGATGTCGCGCGCCTTCAGGTCGGACGGGAAGTCCATGACCAGGCCGCGCATGATGGTGGCGTCGCGCTGATAGACGTCGCCGGCCAGGCTGTAGATGTAGGGCATCAGCCAGTAGCGCGTGCGCAGCTGGGCGGCGTAGGCGTCGTACAGCGGCGTGCCGGGCTGGGCCAGGTTATAGACCTCGCGCAGCGGGAACTCGCCGTGCGAACGGAAGATCGGCGACCAGGCGCCGAACTGGAACCAACGCAGGTTCAGCTCGTCCCATTCGGCCTTGTCCTCGGGCTTCATGCCGGCGGGGTTGGAATAGCGCGCCTCGACCGAGAAGCCGCCGATGTCGTGGGTCCAGTTGGCCAGGCCTGACAGGCCGGTGTTCACGCCCGCCGAAATCTGATCCTTCAGATTGTCCCAGCGCGCGACCACGTCGCCCGACCACAGGGTCGAGCCGGTGCGTTGCAGACCGCCCCAGGCCGAACGGGTCAGGATGTAGGTCCGCTCGTCACCCTTCTCGCGCCGGAAATTCTTGTAGACGTTCTCGGCGTTGATCAGCGGATAGGAGTTGAAGACATAGGCGCCCGGACCGATGGCCGTCGGCCCCATGCGCAGGGTCCGTTCGGGGATGTCCAGGTTGGAGTGCATGTCCGGCTCGACCGAATCCAGCCACCAGCCGTCGAAGCCCATGCCCTTGAAGCTGTCGGACATCTGCTTCCAGTACAGGTCGCGGGCGGCGGGCAGATACGGGTCGTAGAAGCTGTTGGCGTAGCCGGGTCCGACCCAGTCGCGCGCGCCGACATCGACGTTGCGGGTATACATGCCGCCGATGGCGTCCAACTGCTTGTAATGGTCTGTCGTCGGATAGAATTTCGGCCAGACGGAAATGATGATGTTGGCGTTCATGTCGTGAACGTCCTTGACCATCTGGGTCGGATTGGGGAAGCGCGCGGGGTCGAACTGGTGCGAGCCCCAGGCGTTCTCGGGCCAGTAGAACCAGTCCTGAACGATGTTGTCGATCGGCAGGCCCAGTTCGCGATAGCGACGCACCACGCCTGTCACCTCGTCCTGGGTGTTGTAGCGCTGGCGGCTCTGCCAGAAGCCATAGGCCCAGCGGGGCAGCATCACCGACTTGCCGGTCAGACCGCGATAGTTCGAGATCACCCCGTCCAGATCATCGCCGCCGATATAGTAGTAGTCGATGGCCGTGCCGACTTCCGACGCCAGGCTGAGCGCGCCCTGATCGGCGGCGGGCAGAGGGTCCTGGTGGCGCAGGGAGATATAGCCGTCCTCGGGAATCCATTCGATCTTGATCGGCACGCGCGTATCGGCCGCCATCTGGACCTGGAAGTCGTGATCGAACGGATTCCAGTTTTGGCGCCAGTTGTCCTCGACCAGCTGACCGTCGATCCAGACCTTGGCGTAGCCCGAGGAATACAGGCGGAACTTGTGCAGGCCAGCCGTGGCGGTCTCCAGCGTGCCTTCCCAGACAACCTTGACGCCGGCCTGGCCGGGTTTGCCCATGTCGCCGGTCTGGACCGGCTGGCCCGGCTGAGACTTGAAGCCTTCGGGCCAGCGCGACCATTCGCGGATGAACTCGTAGTTCACCTCGGTCTCCTGGCGCTGAACCTTCAGCTGGTCGTTCTGATAATAGCTGGCCGTCAGGCCGCCGAACCGGCCGGTGGCGTCGCGGACGATGAACTGATCGGCGATCATGCCGTAAGGGCGCGGATCGCCGAAACGCGTGATCGAGTTATTGTCCCACAGGACGCCGTAGTTGCGGCTGGACACGACCAGCGGAATGCCGACGTCGATGTTGTGCTGGGCCAACTGAACGTCGTGGCCCTTGTAGTTCATAACGCCCTGCTGGTGCTGACCCAGGCCGTAGAAGGCCTCGTCGGCCGGGCTTTCCCAGACCTGGCGCGTGGCCAGGAAGCGGTGGTCGCCCTTCTGGTCTTCGACGGTGACGGGGCTCAGCTCGCGGCTGCCGGGACGTTCCTTCAGCACCTCCTGACCGTTTTCGTCGAGGAAGCGGACGGCTCCGGTCTCGCGCGAGACCTCTGCGGTCGCCTCGGCGGTCTTCAGCAGAACCACATCGCCGCGCGTCTCGATCTGGAAGGGCGTCGTGGTCGAGGGCTGGGCCGTGACCATCAGGCTGGCGGGCAGGTTGAAGTCAGCGTTTTCGGTCGCGGTGACGCGGATGGTCTCGGGGCCATAGACCTCAAGCCGCACGCGGCGGGCCGCGCCCTCGGCCGGGGTGACGACAATGCCGCTGGCCGTGCGTTCGAACGCAGCCTGCTGGATGGCGCCGGCGGAGGCGCTGCCCATAAGACCCTGACCGGCACAGGCAGCCAGGGGTGCAGTCATCAGGGCGGCCAGGAACAGGTGGCGGGCGAGGGTCGGGATCATGGCGGGCGCTCGCTTTATTCTTGCAGGGTTCAGTAGGTGGCCGTGACGACGCGCAGCAACTGCGGTCTCTCGGTGGAGAAGTTCAGGCCGTAATCGACCTGGTCGCCGTTCCAGATGCGTTCGAACACCCATTTGCCGGCGTCGTCGAAATGGCCTTCCTCGACGCGCAGGACCATGCGGCGCTTGCCATCCGTCGAGGGTTTGGCGGCGAAATCGATGCGGATGCGATGGCCGGCCAGGATGAACTGTCCTGGCTCGATCTCGGCGATGGCGATGGCCTCATTCGGCTGGGCCGAGGCGGCGGGCACGTCATTGGGATCGACGGGCTGGCTGCTCGGTCCGAACTGCCAGCGCTGATAGCCGGTGGTGGCGGTCCAATCGCCCAGGTCGATGACCTCAGGCTTGCGGTCGTCGGGTTCTGCGGCGCCCCAGACCTTACCTTCAAAGGCCAAGCTCGCCCAAGTGCGCTGCCACGGTCCGATCAGGCGATAGAGGTCGCGGAACGGCTCCAGCGTCTTCTCCGTGATCTCCTTAGCGCCCAGCGGGTAGTTGGAGTAGCCGGTGTAATCGATGCCGAAGGGCGAAAAGCCGATGCCGCCCCGCCCCAAGGCCTCCATTAGATAGCGGGCGTATGGCGCGTCGCTTCCGGTCTCCGCCACAAACAGAGCGTTGTCGGGCCGGGCGTAGCGATCCAGATGCGCTTCGTACTCGTTGGACTTGCGCGTGTAGATGTCGGGCGAGAGGAAATCGATGGACGGGGCTGCGGCCTGCCAGACCTCGATCACGTTCCAGGTCGGGCCGCCAGAGGCGTAGGTGGCGGGATCCTGATCGTTCGTCGGATCGCGCAGCGCGGCGTTGACGTACATCGGCAGCGGATATTCCGCCTTGCCGGCGACGGCGACCTGGCCGACGTAATGGCCGATGGACCAGGCGTGGAAGAACTCGTCCGCGTCCTTGCCGAAGACGGCGGACCAGGAGCCCGGCGCCTTGCCGGTGCGGTCCAGCAGGGCCTGGGGCACGGGGCCGTCGAAGGCGGCGCGGGCGGCGGGCGAATAGTCCCTCACCGGGCCGTAGGTGCCGACCTCGTTCTCGGGCTGGACCATGATCACGGTGCGTTCGCGCTCATCCACCTGACGGATGTGACGCATCAGGGCGGCGAAAGCCCGCGCGTCGGCGGCCAAGGTCTCGGCCCCATAAGGCGACAGGGCGTAGCTTTCCTTGCCGTTCTTCTCGATCAGGTGCGGGAAACGCTCGGGGTTCAGCTTGACCCAGGCGGGCGCATAGGCGGGGGCGGTGTTCTTCCAGGTGGCGAACCACAAGAAGACCACGCGGATGTCATTGGCGCGGGCCTGCTCGATGGCGTGATCGACAAAGGAGAAGTCGAAACGCCCCTCCTCCGGTTCGATCTGCTCCCAGCCCAGCGGAATCTGGACCGTATTGGCGCCGATATAGCGCAGCGCCGGCCAGGCCTGAGCCAGGGGGGCGGGATAGTTGGACGAGTTGTTGACCTGCCCGCCGAGGACGGTGAAAGGCGCGCCGTCCACCATCAGCGCGTGACGGCCATTTCGCTCGACCAGTTGCGGAATGGGCGACTGGGCCAGAACCGGCGAGGCCGCTGCGGCGACCAGAGCCGCAGCAGAAAAGGCTGCGGCGAGCCCGCGTGTGAAATAGCCCATCGCCGCCTCCCAACGTCGACAAGAAAATGATCGGGGCGCCGACGACCGCCGACGCCCCGTTGTCAAAGCCGAATCAGAAGGCGGCGCGCAGCACCACCGCGATCCGGCGGTCGGTATCGACCCAGTTATAGGGCGGTTTGCGGGTCTCGCTGCCCACCTTCAGCACCGTCCGTTCGTTCAGGATATTGGTCGACTGAACGCCGATCTTGATGTCCTTGGTCAGGTTATAGAAGATCGAACCATCCAGCTGGCCGTAGTCGCTGGCCCATACCGGCGCATTCACGTTCGCCGCCGAGGTCGTCAGCAGATATTCCTCGCGCCAGTTGTAGGCCAGGCGCGCGGAGATGCCGTATTTTTCATACAGAATAGCGGCGTTGTAGCTGGTGCGGGACATGCCTTCGAGCGGCAGGGTGCTGTCTGCGGCGGCGCCGTTCTGGGTCGTGTCCAGGATGTTCTGGCTGGTGTTCTTGCCGCCGTCCGAGCTGATGTAGGTGAAGTTGCCCTGGAAGCCGAGACCACTCAGAGCGCCCGGCAGGAAGTCGAAGAACTGCGAATAGGCCAGTTCGAACCCGTCCACCGTGCCCTCGGCGCCGTTGGTGTAGCGCGTGATCAGGAAGTCGTAGGTGACACCGCCGTTGGTGATCGACTGCGTTTCCGTGCCGGTGAAGATGTAGTCCTTGATGTCCTTGTGGAAGGCCGCGAACGTCAGGCTTCCGGTGGGCGCGAAATACCACTCCAGGCTGGCGTCAAAGTTGGTCGCCGTGATCGGACGCAGGGCCGGATTGCCGCCCACGCCGGTGAAGGGCGTTGTCGGGTTCAGCGTGTAGCCGTCAGGCTGGAAGTTGATCGACAGGTTGGTGAACGGCTGGAGCTGATACATCTCGGGCCGCACCATGGCGCGCGACACCGCAAAGCGGGCTTGTAGGGTGTCGCTCAGGAAACCGCGCAGGTTCAGGCTGGGCAGCCAGTTGGTGTAGCTGCTCTCGACCGGCTGTCCATCCAGGGATCCGCCGTTGACGAACTGGACCGCGCGATTGAAGGCCGTGCAATCGGCGCCGGGTGCGTTGGCCGGCGGACAGGATCCCTGGATAGACGGCAGGGTGGTGACCGTGTTGGACGTGGTCTTGGTGTCGACCGCACGCAGGCCGATGTTGCCGTCGAAGGCGCGGCCGAAGAAGCCCGTGTCATTGCCGAAGCGGGCATAAACATAGGCCGCCTGCGTCTTCTCGGTCAGCTTGGTGATGCCGCCGTTGCCGCCGCCAAGGCGGTAGCTTTCATAGTCGTCGCTCAGCGGCGTCCAACCCCATCCCGAACTCTCGGTATTGCGCAGGATGTCGTAGGCATAGGCCGTGCCCTGGTTCAGCAGGCTTTCAGCCGGGAACCATGCCACGCCTGGAACCGGCGCGTCGCCCCGGAAGAAGTTGTCGAAACGATAGAGGGTCGACGAATTGGGCAGACGCGGGTCCTGCGTGCCGCCCGGATAGCCCGTGTCGTCCAGATAGACGACCGCGCCGCCGCCGTTGCCCCAATACTGGTTCGACAGCAAACCCCAGTTATAGCCGGTCTGGCGATTGGTGTAGTTCTTCTCGGTGCCGCGCACGCCGAAGGCGACCGACTTGAAGAAGGACGCGTTCTCGTCGAAGTCGTAGCGGGCGTCCAGACGACCGGCCAGTTCATCGGCCTCGTTGTCTTCGATGTGGTCCATCGCCGCCGCCCACCAATAGGCGGACTTGTCTTCGGGCGTGCCGCCGGTGGAGGTCACGGTCGGAAGATCGCCGTCGATGGTGATCGACAGGTCCGGACGGTTCTGAAGCTGGGTGAAGGCCGTCATCGAATAGATTTCGGCCGACGACTTCACATATTGAAGATCGCCCGAGAACGACCAGGCGCCGCCGGGCGTGTACTGGAAGTTCAGCGCGACATCGCTGGTTTTCTTGGTGTCGTCGCCGACGCGAGTATCGGTGTTCCAGGTCGCGGCGGGGATATTGCCGCTCAGGAAGACGTTCTGGTCGTCATACCGATAGCTGGAGTTGGGCGAGACGATGCTGTCGGTGCCCAGCGCATATTCGACGTTATAGGCGTCCGCCTGCGAAGCCAGGCCCTGCAAGGTGAACAGCCATTGGTCGTTAGGACGCCATTGGGCGGCCAAGGCGACGGCCGTGCGCTTCTGCTCCCAATCGATGGTGCGCCAGCCCAGGTATTTGGGCACAAAGACCGTCTCGCCGGCCATTCCGGAGCCGTCGGTGCTGGCGTTGCTGGCATCCAGCGTCACCGGATCGTAGCGGTCGACCGAGATCGAATCCGTGCGGTTGCCGACGTTGGACACGCTGACATTGGCCAACAGGCCGATCTCGCCGATACCGGTCTGCCAACGGTCCGTCGCCAGGATGCTGCCCGACCAGAAGCCGCGCTCTGACAGGTCGCCATAGTTGTAGTCGGCGTTGATCGCCAACATCGGGTCGCTATTGTCGAAAGGTACCCGC
>AMYY01000049.1 GCA_000335735.1 alpha proteobacterium L41A
CGAGCCGCCTTTTCTCGTTCAGCGGGAGGTCGCCTGCCGCCCCCACCCGGCCTCGCCTTCGGCTCAGCCACCCTCCCCGAATGGGGAGGGAGAGCGTGCGCGACCTACGGCCTGATCTGGCCCTGGCCGCGCACGACGTATTTGTAGGTCGTTAGCTGCTCGGCGCCGACGGGCCCGCGCGCGTGCAGGCGGTTGGTGGAGATGCCGATTTCGCCGCCGAAGCCGAACTCGCCGCCGTCGGCGAACTGGGTCGAGGCGTTGATCAGGACGATGGCGCTGTCCACCTTGGCGGCGAACCGTTCGGCGGCCTGGGCGTCGGTGGTGACGATGGCCTCGGTGTGGCCCGAGCCGTAGCGGGCGATGTGGTCGGTCGCGGCGTCCAGATCCTCGACGACGCGGACGGCGAGGATCGGGGCCAGATATTCGGTGGTCCAGTCGGCCTCGGTCGCGGGCGTCAGGGCGGGGACCAGGGCGCCGGCGTCGGCGTCGCCGCGCAGTTCGCAGCCGGCGGCGATCAGGTCGGCGGCGACGGGGGGCAGCAGGCGCTGGGCCGCCGCCCGGTCCACCAGCAGTGTTTCGGTCGCGCCGCAGACCGAGACGCGGCGCATCTTGGCGTTCAGGACGATGGCGCGGGCGGTCTTAAGATCGGCGGCCTCATGCAGATAGGTGTGGTTCAGGCCCTCCAGGTGGCTGAGTACCGCCGTGCGGGCCTCGGCCTGGACGCGGGTGACCAGACTCTTGCCGCCGCGCGGGACGATGACGTCGATGGCGCCGTTCAGCCCCGTCAGCATCAGGCCGACGGCCTCGCGGTCGGGGGTGTCGACCAATTGCACGGCATCGGCGGGCAGGCCAGCCTCGGCGAGGGCTTCCGCGATCAGGGCGGCGATGGCCAGCGACGATTGCAGACAGTCCGAGCCGCAGCGCAGGATGGCCGCATTGCCCGAGCGGATGCACAGGGCGGCGGCGTCGGCCGTGACGTTGGGTCGGCTTTCGTAGATCACGCCCAGCACGCCGATCGGGGTGCGGACGCGGGCGATGTCCAGGCCGTTGGCGGGGGTCCAGCGTTCGGTCTCGACGCCCAGCGGATCGGGCACGGCGGCGATGGTCGCCACCGCCTGGGCCATGCCGGCGATACGGGGGGGGCTCAACAACAGCCGATCGATCAGGGCCTCGGTCATGCCGTTCAGGCGGGCGGCCTCCACATCGCGGGCGTTGGCGGCGAGCAGGGCGGGTTCGGCGGCCGTCAGCTTTGCGGACAGGATTTCCAGCGCGCGGGTGCGGGCGGCGGCGGGAGCTTCGCGCAAGAGCACGGTGGTGGTGCGGGCGCGCTGGCCCAGGTCCAGCATTCGGGTCTTCAGGTCGGTCATCGGTCGTCCAGCACCATGTCGTCGCGGTGGATCAGCACCGAGGCCCCGCGATAGCCCAGCAGGGTCTCGATCTCGTCCGAGCGTCGGCCGCGAAGGCGCGCGGCCTCGTCGGCGGCATAGGCGGCCAGGCCCACCCCGACGGCGCGACCGTCCGGGTCGATCAGGCGCACGCAGTCGCCCTTCTCAAAGCCGCCGGACACGCCCGTCACCCCGGCCGGCAACAGGCTCTTGCCTGCCTTCAGCGCCGTGACCGCCCCGGCGTCCAGCGTCAGGGTTCCAGTTGGTGACAGGCTGCCGGCGATCCACTGTTTGTAAGCGGCCATCGGCCCGTCGGGGGCGGCGATCAGGGTGGCGCGCGCGCCGTCGCGAATGGCGCTGAGCGGCGACAGGGTCTGGCCCGAGGCGATGATGGTGGCGCAACCCGCCGAGCGCGCAATCTGGGCCGCCGCCAGCTTGGTCGCCATGCCGCCGGTTCCGACGCCCGCATCCGCGTTGGCGCCCCCGCCCATGGCCAGGATTTCGGGGCTCAGCGTCTCGATCTGCGGCAGATGGGCGGCGTTCGGATCGCGGCGCGGATCGGCGGTGTAGAGGCCGTCCACGTCCGAAAGCAGCACCAACAGGTCCGCCCGCGCCAGTTGAGCCGTGCGCGCCGCCAGCCGGTCGTTGTCGCCGTAACGGATTTCCTCGGTCGCCACTGTGTCGTTCTCGTTGACGATGGGGATGACGCCGTGGGTCAGCAGGGCCTCGACGGTCGCGCGGGCGTTCAGCCACCGCCGACGGCGTTCGGTGTCGTCACGCGTCAGCAGAACCTGGCCCGCGATCAGGCCGTGCGGGTCCAGCGCCGCTGACCAGGCCGCCATCAGAAGGGACTGTCCGACCGAGGCCGCCGCCTGCTTGTCCTCCAGCCGTGCGCCCAGCGCGGGCAACCGGCCCCGGCCCAGGGCGATCGAGCCGGACGAGACGACGATGACCTCGCGCCCTTCGGCCTTCAGCGCCGCCAGATCCGAGGCGACGGCGGCCAGCCAGTCGCGCGTCGGCCGGCGCGTGGCCGCGTCGATCAGCAGGGAGGATCCGATCTTGACCACGACCCGCCGGGCGGCGCCCAGCGCCGACGCAGCGTTCGGGCCGACGGGGAGGGCGGCGCGCTGGGACATGAAGCTTTCTCTAACGCCCCCGTTCGGGCTTGTCTCTTGCTGTGTCTCGCCGCAATGCAGACGAATGATAGAATCTCTTTCTCCGATCGCGGCGGGCGGTCTGGGCAGTTTGGCGGCGGGCATGATGACGGCGGTCGGCGCCGTGCCTCTGCTGTTCTTTCGCAAGGCGGGGGTGCAGACCCAGAGCGCCCTGCTCGGTTTCGCCGCCGGGGTCATGCTGGCGGCCTCCTTCTTCTCGCTGATCATTCCCGGCGTGGACGTGTTGCAGGCGGGCGGGGCCAGCCAGGCGGCGGCGGCCGGCGTCATGGGGGCGGCGGTGCTGATCGGGGCGACGGTGATCGGCCTGATGAACCGGTTCGCGCCGGTGGACATGCTGGCCATCGGGCCGGCGGGATCGCGCGACCTGTCGCGGCGCATCTGGCTGTTCATCATCGCCATCACCCTGCACAACTTCCCCGAGGGCGCGGCGGTGGGCGTCAGCTTCGGCGGCGGCGACATGCATCAAGGGTTGTCCACGGCGCTTGGCATCGGCATCCAGAACATGCCCGAGGGTCTGGCTGTGTCCGCGGCGATGGCGACCCTGGGATACGGCCGCTGGCCAGCGTTCGCCGCGGCCCTGGCTTCGGGCCTGGTCGAGCCGGTCGGCGGCCTGATCGGCGCCAGCGTGGTCGATCTCTTGCCCGGCGCCCTGCCGTGGGGGCTGGGCCTGGCGGCGGGAGCCATGATCTATGTCGTCACCGCCGAGATCATTCCCGAGACCCGCGAGAAGTCCAAGGGCGAGGGGTCGATGATCGGCCTGATGATCGGTCTGGTCGGAATGATGTTCCTGGACATCGCCCTGGGATGACGCAGGCGAAACGCGGCGTGACCGCGCAGCGGGGCGTTACATCGATTTACATGGCGGGCGGGGGTTGAAGCCGTCGGGGCCGAGAGGCTAGGCCTCTCGCTTCGCTGCTCGATTGTCCCCCGAAAGGAGCGCCAGCCTAAATGACGCGACCTCTCAAGCCTGCGGCTTCCCGTAGAAATTTCTTGTCTGGCCTGGGGCTTTTGGCCCTGATGGGCGCCGGAGTGTTCCCCATGCCTGTTTCCGCCCAAGCGTCCCGCACCGTCGCCCGTCACCGCCAGAAGATCGAGGATCTGATCGCGGCCATGACGGTCGAGGAGAAGGCGGGCCAGCTGAACCTGCTGGCCGATCCGTTCCGCTGGATGCCGACGGCGGTGAACCCGCTGGACGGCACGGGCGATCCCGCGCGCGTCACCGCCCTGATCCGCGAAGGCAAGGTCGGGTCGCTGTTCAACGGCATCGGCGCCGAGGCGGGCCGTCGCATCCAGCGCGTGGCGATGGAGGAGAGCCGGCTGAAAATCCCGCTGCTGTTCGCAGCGGACGTGATCCACGGCCTGTCGACCATCTTCCCCGTGCCCCTGGCCGAGGCGGCGGCCTTCGACACCGAATTGGCGCGGCGCACGGCGCGGGCGGCGGCGGTCGAGACGGCGGCGTCGGCCGTTCACCAGACTTACGCCCCCATGGTGGACGTGGCGCGCGACCAGCGCTGGGGCCGCAACGTCGAGGGCGCGGGCGAGGACGTTCTGCTGAACAACCTTCTGGCCGCCGCCCGCGTGCGCGGCTTCCAGGGCGAAAAGGGTCTGGACGACCGTGACGCGGTCCTGGCCACCGCCAAACACATGGCCGCCTATTCCGCCGCCGTGGGCGGGGTCGAATACAACACCACCGACATGAGCGAGCAGACGCTGCGCGGGGTCTTCCTGCCGCCATTCAAGGCGTCGGTGGACGCCGGCGCCCTGTCGATCATGAGCGCCTTCAACGACGTCAACGGCGTGCCGGCGTCGGGCAGCCGACGCTTGCTCACCGACATCCTGCGCGGCGAATGGGGCTTTGAGGGCTTCGTCGTCTCCGACTACACCTCCGAGCAGGAGCTTGTGGCCCACGGCTTCGCCGAGGACGGCCGCGACGCCGCCCGCCTGGCCTTCAACGCCGGGGTCGATGTGTCGATGGTGTCGGGCCTGTATCTGGAACATCTGCCCGGCCTGGTCGCCTCGGGCGAGGTGTCGATGGCGCGGCTGGACGAGGCGGTGCGCCGCGTCCTGAACACCAAGGCGGCGCTGGGCCTGTTCGACGATCCCTATCGCGGCACCGATCCAGTGCGTGAAAAGGCGGTGGTCGGGTCGCGCGAACACGTCGAGCTGTCGCGCGAGGCGGGCCGCAAGTCGGTCGTGCTGCTGAAGAACGACAACGGCCTGCTGCCGCTGAAGAAGAGCCAGAAGATCGCCCTGGTCGGCCCGTTCGCCGACGACGTGGACAATGTCTGGGGGCCGTGGACCATCTGGGGCGCGCCCGAGCGCCGCGTCTCGCTGGAGGCGGGCTTCCGCGCGGCCATGAGCGATCCGCAGAACCTGACCCTCGCACGCGGCTCGGGCGTCGAGACGCCGCTGGACGGCGGGATCGAGCAGGCCATCGCCGCCGCCCGCGACGCCGAGGTCATCGTCCTGGCCATCGGCGAGGCGACCAATATGTCGGGCGAGGCCCAGTCGCGCACCGAGATCGTGGTGCCCGCGCCGCAGGTCGCCCTGGTCGACGCCATGGCGGCGCTGGGCAAGCCCATGGTCATCCTGCTGAGGAACGGCCGGGCGCTTGCGCTGGAAGGCAATGTGAAGAACGCCCAGGCCATCGTCGTGACCTGGTTCCTGGGCGAACAGATGGGTCATGCCGTCGCCGACGTCCTGTTCGGCGATCACGGCCCGTCGGCGCGCCTGCCGGTCAGCTTCCCGCACAAGTCGGGCCAGCAGCCCTATTCCTACGACCGCAAGACCACCGGCCGCCCGGCCAATCCCGATCTGGCGAGCGAGGAATACAAGGCCCGCTATCGCGAGACGACGAATACGGCGCTGTATCCCTTCGGCTATGGCCTGACCTATGGCGCGATCAGCTATGGGCCGGTCGAGATGGAGAGCGACAAGCTGGCCTGGGCCGGCACGCTGGATCTGGCCGTGACCGTGACCAACACCGGGTCGCATCCGGCCGAGGAACTGGTGCAGCTCTACATCCACGACCGGGTCGCCAGCCTGACCCAGCCGGGCCGATTGCTGAAGGACTTCAAGCGCGTGTCGCTGAAGCCTGGCCAAAGCACAAAGGTGACCTTCACCCTGAACGCCCGCCAGCTGGGCTTCATCGGCGCGGACGAGACTTGGCGCATCGAGCCCGGTCTGTTCGACGTCTGGCTGGCGCCGCACGCCCAGGGCGGAACCAAGGCGACCTTCCAGCTGATCGGTCCTGCGTCCATCACCGACGGGCGGTGACGCGCGCCACGTTGACGGGGCAGGCGGCAGGGCTTAACGACGCCGCCGTTTGCCTTCGGCCTTCGTATCGGCCGGATTCGATTTTAGGAGCGCGCCCATGACGACGAAGATTCTTCCGGGCGCCACCGGCGTTCTCGCGCTCGCGGACGGCACGATCCTGCAGGGCGTCGGCGTGGGCGCCGTCGGCTCGGCCCTGGGCGAGGTGGTCTTCAACACCGCCATGACCGGCTATCAGGAAATCCTGACCGACCCGTCCTACATGAGCCAGATTTTGGCCTTCACCTTCCCGCACGTCGGCAATGTGGGGACCAATGTCGAAGACATCGAACAGATGGGCGGCGGGTCCGACACCTCGGCACGGGGCGCCATCTTCCGCGACGTTCCGACCGATCCGGCCAACTACCGCTCGGACGCCAGTTTCGACGACTGGATGAAGCGGCGCGGCGTCGTGGGCCTGGCCGGCGTCGACACCCGCGCCCTGACCAAGATCATCCGCGACAAGGGTGCGCCCCACGCCGTCATCGCCCACGACCCGGACGGAAACTTCGACCTGGAGGCCCTGGTGGCCCAGGCCAGGGGCTGGACCGGGCTGGTCGGTCTGGACCTGGCCAAGCCCGCCTCGACCCTGCAGGCGTTCGAATGGAACGAGGGCCTGTGGGACTGGCCGGAAGGGCACCCCAAGACCGAAGGCCGCAAGGACGTGGTCGTCATCGATTACGGCGTGAAGCGCAACATCCTGCGCGCCCTGGCCTCGACCGGCGCGCGCATCACCGTGGTCCCGGCGACGACGACGGCGGAAGAGGTTCTGGCCCGCAATCCCGACGGCGTGGTCCTGTCCAACGGTCCGGGCGATCCAGCCGCCACGGGCGAATACGCCGTGCCTGAAATTCAGAAGCTGGTCGCCAGCGGCAAGCCGCTGATGGGCATCTGCCTGGGCCATCAGATGCTGGCCCTGGCCCTGGGCGCCAAGACGGTGAAGATGGATCAGGGCCACCACGGCGCCAACCATCCGGTCAAGGACCTGACCACGGGCAAGGTCGAGATCGTGTCGATGAACCACGGCTTCACCGTTGATCGCGACAGCCTGCCCGACGCCGTGACCGAGACCCACGTCAGCCTGTTCGACGGCACCAACTGCGGCATCGCGGTCAAGGACAAGCCGATCTTCAGCGTCCAGCACCATCCCGAGGCCTCGCCCGGGCCGACCGACAGCCTGTATCTGTTCGACCGGTTCGCCGATCTGATGGGCGCGCGCTGACGCCATGAAACAGGGGGCGGTTCGGTCGGACTATCTGGACTGGCTGGCCGAGGCGTTCGAGGTCGGTCGCCGGTTTACGCCCCTGCCGGACGGCGATGTCGTGGTCGGTTATGCGACCGGATACGACGCGGCCGACATCGCGCCCTTCGTCCTGTCGCTGCGGGCCGTGTTCGATGGTCCTGTGGCCCTCGTGGTCGACGCCGAGCCGGATTTGCGCGCCTTTCTGGCCCAGCATCAGGTGACCGCCATCGATGCGCCGGTCTGGCGCGGATGGGCGCCGCATCCGGTGATGCAGCGGTTCGTGGCCTTCGCCGGTCTGCTGGGCGAGCGGCCCGGCGCTGCCCTGGCCTGCGACGTGCGCGACGTGATCTTCCAGGCGCCGCCCTTCGATCCGGCGCCCGAGGGGCTTGAAGCCTATGTCGAGGCCGAGACGCCGCTGGCCGATCACGCTTTCAATATGAAATATCTACGCGCCCTGTTCGGCGAGGCGCAGGCGCGGCAGCTGGCCGACAAGGCCTGTCTGTGTGTCGGCACCATCGTCGGGCCGCGCGCCGAGGTCTCGCGCCTGTCGCGACTGATCCTGTCACTGGCGGCGACGCCGCGATCCGAGATAGGCGGGGCGTTCGGCGCCGATCAGGCGGCCTTCAACATGGCGATCCATCAGGGTCTGACGGCGATGACCGTGCGCCCCAACTATGGACGTGTGGCGACCCTGGGCCTAACGCCGGGCGAGACTTTGAAGTTCGAAGGCGGCAAGGTCGTCAATCCCGACGCCAGTGTCAGCCCCATCGTCCATCAGCATGATCGCCATCCGCATCTTGAAGCGCCGGTCCATGCGCTGTGGGGTGGAGGGCTGGAGCTGCGTCGGCGGGTAAGGCCCAAGTCGGCGGGGCAGAAGTTCGAAAAGCTGAAAGCCTCGCTGCGCCGCCGGATGCCCGAACTGCGCTGAGCCGGCTGTGCCAGGCCCAGGCGCTGGCGACGATGAAGGCCAGGTCCGACTGGCTTGGCGCAAAGCCCAGCACCTGACGCGCCAGGGTGATGTCCGACACCAGGTGCGGCGGGTCGCCCGCGCGACGCGCTCCGGCCGCATCAGGCAGACGAAGACCGCTGTGTTTCGCGATCGCTTCCAGCACCTGCCGCACCGAATGGCCTCGGCCGGCGCCCAGATTACAGGCGAAGAAGCCGCTTCGGTCGCCGAGCAACTGCGTCAGGGCGGCAAGGTGGCCCCGAGCCAGGTCGCCAACGTGGACATAGTCGCGCACCGCCGTGCCGTCGGGCGTCGGATAGTCGGTCCCATGAACGGCGAAATCGTCGATCCAGCCACGCAAGGCCATCATGGCGCGCGGGATCAGATGGGTCTCGACCGGCCGATCTTCGCCGATCAGGCCTGACGCGGAGGCGCCGCCGGCGTTGAAATAGCGAAGGGCCACGACGTTCAGCCCGTGCGCGGCGCTGGCGTCCGACAGGATCTGTTCGCAGCCCAGTTTGGAACGGCCATAGGGGGTGACGGGCGCCAGCGGCGTCGCCTCGGTGATCGGATCGCCGCCGGGATCGCCATAGACGGCGCAGGTGCTGGAAAAGACCAGCCGGTTCACGCCCGCCGCCCGCATCCCGCCCAACAGGCCGAACAGACCGCCGACATTGTTGCGATAGTAGTCCAGCGGCGCGCGCACCGATTCTGGGACCACGGACGAGCCGGCGAAATGCATGACGGCGCAGATGTCGTGGGCGATCAGGGTGTGGCGCACCTTGTCCGCGTCCCAGACATCCCCCTCGACCAGCGGCCCCCAGCGCACGAACCGGCGCCGGCCGGTCGACAGGTTGTCATAGGTGACGGGCCGATAGCCGGCGGCGGCAAGGGCCTCGCACACATGGGCGCCGATATAGCCCGCGCCGCCTGTGACCAGGATCGCCTTCGCAGATTTCAGCGCCGATCCGACTTCGCCCATCCGCTCTTGTCGGATACCGAAGGTCGGTAAATCAACCCCAAATCACCATCATAGGTATTCAGGGGTGTGTGGCGACTGTCAGGGGATTGGCGCGAAACTGCGCTCTTCGCGCAGGGCGCTGGCTTTCCGGACGGCGATCGGTGCGGCATGCAGCCAGTAGTCGGCGTCTTCGAGACGCTGCTCTCTGCGGCGCTCCAGTCCGCGCATGCGGCGCAGGGCGGCGTTCTGGAGAAGGCGCGCATGCAGGGCGCGGGGCGACAGTTCGGCGATGGCGGGAGAGCCGGGGACGGCGACGGCGTCGGGGCCTTTGGGCTCCACCGCCGGGCGGGCGATGGCGATAAACATGAGGATCTCGGTGCAGGAGGGAGAGGCGCTTCTGCGCCGAGCTAACGATGGGTTAACCACAGTCCCTGTGGATAGTTCCTGAGTGCGTCCGAAAAAAGTCCGTGAATCGAAAGGCTTACTGCCGGGTTCCGGACAAAATGGTTACTGAAACCTTAATCCGGGATCGGAGCGTTTGCTCGACGATGTCCGGGAAGGGCGCTGCAAAGGCGCCGCCGGTGGCAGTCCCTAGGGAAGTTCGCTTTTCTAGGCCAATCAAGACCTTGGGCGGGATAACCCCCCAGAGGCCGCATGTTGATCCGAAAGGACTATTTTCCCCGTTGGCTAACCTGCCTCGGGGGGATCTGTCCACGAAAAACCCCGGCGGCCTGGCGGGGCGCACCGGGGTCATGCAGGGTTCAAATGGCGGGTCTGAACAGGCTGGAGCCTACCACATCGTGGAGGCGCTGTCATGCTGAGGATGGTCCGACGCGCTCATAACCGGAAGAAGCTGCGCGACACCGTCCGCAGGTTCCAGGCCCAGCCCGGCGTCCAGCGGGTCGCCGCCTACGCTCGCGCCATGAAGACTGAGACCGAGAAGAGATGGATCGCCGGGATCATCCGCGACGGCGCGATGGATGCCTTGGGCGACCTCGGGATCAATGGCCCCTGGGCGGGCGACCGGAAGCGCCTGGCCCCAGAGGCCACGCGGACCCTGCTGACCGGCCTGATCCCCGCCGATGTCCTCGAGATGGTCATGGAGGGCGTGGAATGAGCGCCGTCCGAGATTTCACGGCCAGCCGTGATTCCAGTTTCACGGCTGGCCGTGAAAAGCGAACACGTCCGCGTGGCTACATCGCAAACTACAATCCGCAGGCCCGCACCGTGGCCCTGCTGGACGAGGTCAAGGCCGTTCTGGACGAGTATCGGGATTACCTCCCGCTCACCGCCCGGCAGATCTATTACCGCCTGATCGGTGCCTACGGGCATCCGAAGACGGAAGCCTTCTACGCCAACCTCTGCGAACACCTGGCCAATGCCCGGCGCGGCGGCGTCATCCCGTTTGAGGCGATCCGCGACGACGGAGTGACGACGATCAATCGTCGCTACTTCACCGACGAAGACGACTTCCGCTGGCATCTGCGGACCTTGGCGCGCGGCTATCGGCGCGACCTCATGGCGACCCAACCCTGTCACGTCGAGGTCTGGTGTGAAGCGGCCGGGATGCTCCAACAGCTTGAGAGCGTCGCTCATCGCTATTCGATACGCGTCTTCTCATCCGGCGGCTTTGATAGCCTGACGGCGAAGAAGGACATTGCCGACCGGATCATTCAGGTCGGCAAGCCCGCGATCATCCTGCATCTGGGCGACCACGACCCAAGCGGCGAGAGCATCTTTCGGTCCTCAACTGAGGACGTGACGGCTTTCGTCCTGGCCGATCGCCCCAATGCAATGGTGACGGTCGAATTCAGGCGCGTTGCGCTCACCGCCAGACAGGTCGTTGAATACGGTCTGCCGACAGCGCCGGCGAAAGCGTCGGATAGCCGATCAAGGGCGTGGCAGGGCGGCACCTGTCAGCTTGAAGCCCTGTCGCCGCGCCAGATAGCCGACATTCTGGACGAGGCCATCAGGGATTGCCTGCATCTGGGCCGGCTTGAGGGCGACCGGGAAGTGGAAGCCGAGGAACGCGAGCGCGTCACCCGCCTGCTGCTCGAGGGACCTGGCCATGCCCCGTAAGCACAACAGCAGAGGCCGATCGAAAGGGACGGGGCGCTTCGTCGCCCTGCCTCATTTCATGTTGGAAACGGCCGCCTGGCGCTCGCTGAGCGTCTATGAGCGCGCGGCCTATCTGGAGATCGCCCAGCTCTACGACGGCGGAAATAATGGCTTCCTGTCGATGGGCGTTCGGCGTCTGGCCGAACGAATGAACGTGTCGGTCAACAAGGCCAACTGGTGCATCCAGACGCTGGTGGAGCGGGGCTTTCTGGAGGTGACCGAAGCCAGCGGCTTCAGTCGGAAGAACCGCACCTCAACCGAGTTCAGGCTGACGCTTCAGCCCTGTGATCGGACCCATCAAGCGCC
>AMYY01000050.1 GCA_000335735.1 alpha proteobacterium L41A
AAAGCGGGGAGGAGACGGTGCTGCGATTAGGCGTGCGTCTGGTCCCAGTACCGAACCGCATCGGCGTCGCGGGCCGAGAGGTCGGGATAGGCGGGGTCGGAGCCGACGTCGGGGACGCGGCGCCAGGAGCGGGCGCATTTGGGGTGGTCGGCCAACCTGAAACGCGCCCAAGTGTGAGCTACGCCTTCTGCCGCGAACATGTCCGAATTGAATGACTCGAAAGAGTTTGTCTCATGCCACCCATCTACTTGGTCAGGATTAAATACGTCCGCCAAGCTGGTTCTAAAGACCTCGGCAGCGTCGATAGCTGGTAGGCGGTCCGATCCATTAAATGCCTCCAATACGCTCGGATTCATCGTTGGCACTTCTGGATTAGCATCGAGCGCCGAACCGATGTTTTTGGCTTGGCGTTCTGCCTCCAACATCCGTGTGACGGCGCTTGTTACGCTTTTAACGATACCCCACCTAGCGACTTCAAGATCGTTTTCCCAATCCGACGGTGTCTCGGGGATGACCCGCGCGCAGTTGGAGCCGGCGTCGGGGAAGCGCGTGGTCCAGGCCTCTTCCATGGTGAAGGGCGTCAGCGGGGCCAGCCAGGCGGTCAGGCGCATGAAGACCTCGTCCATCACCGTGCGGGCGGCGCGGCGGCGCACACTGTCGGGGCGGTCGCAGTACAGGGCGTCCTTGCGGATGTCGAAATACAGGGCCGACAGGTCGCCGGCGCAGAACTCCAGCACCGGACGGACGACGTCCTGGAAGCGGTATTCGGCGTAAGCCGCACGGACCTGGGCGTCGAGTTCGTGCAGGCGGTGCAGGATGAACCGCTCCAGCGGCGGCATCTGGTCCAGCGGCAGGCGTTCGGCCTCGTCGAAATCGGCCAGGGCGCCCAGCAGATAGCGGACGGTGTTCCTGAGCTTGCGATAGGCGTCGACCGTGGTCTGCAGGATCTGTTTGCCGATCCGCTGGTCGTCCGAATAGTCGACCAAGGCCACCCACAGACGCAGGATGTCGGCGCCCGATTCCTTGATGATGGTCAGGGGGTCGGTCGTATTGCCCTTGGACTTGGACATCTTTTCCCCCTTCTCGTCGAGGGTGAAGCCGTGGGTCAGGACCGCCTTGAACGGGGCGCGGCCACGGGTGCCGCAGCCTTCCAGCAGGGACGACTGGAACCAGCCGCGGTGCTGGTCGGAGCCTTCCAGATAGAGGTCGGCGGGCCAGTGGGCGGGACGGTCGCCGGTATAGCCCTTTTCCGGCAGGCGCGGGTCGAGCGTGAAGGCGTGGGTCGAACCGGAGTCGAACCAGACGTCCAGAATGTCCTCGACCTTTTCGTAGCGAGCCGGGTCGTGGGCGCCCAGGAAATCGCTGTCCGGCGCGGTGAACCAGATGTCGGCGCCGTGTTCGGCGACGGCCGCGACGATGCGGGCGTCGACCTCGGGGTCATGCAGGGGCTGGCCCGTCTGCTTGTCGATGAACATGGCAAGAGGCGTGCCCCAGGCGCGCTGGCGGCTGACCAGCCAGTCGGGACGGCCCTCGACCATCGAGCGGATGCGGTTCTTGCCGGCCGCCGGGTGGAAGGCGGTGGCGTCGATGGCGTTCAGCGCCGTCTCACGCAGGGTGTCGCCGCTCTTCAAGGGCTGGTCCATGCGGATGAACCACTGGGGCGTATTGCGGAAGATGATCGGGGCCTTGGACCGCCAGCTATGCGGATAGGAGTGCTCCAGCCGCCCGCGCGCCAACAGGTTGCCGGCCTCGATCAGTTTCTCCATCACTGCGCCATTGGCGGGACCGAACTTGCCGGTCTTCTTGCCTTCCGTCTCCAGCACCTTCAGGCCCGCGAACAGAGGGACGCCGGGGTAATAGGCGCCGTCGGGATCGACAGTGTCGGGCACCTCGTGATGACCATGGGCCTTCCAGACCTCGAAGTCGTCGGCGCCGTGGCCGGGCGCGGTATGGACGAAGCCTGTGCCGGCGTCGTCGGTGACATGGTCGCCGGCCAGCAGGGGCACGGAGAAGCTGTAGCCGCTGTCGAGCGCGGCCAGCGGGTGGGCGGTCTCCAGGCCCGACGGGTTGATGTCGTAGACGCGGGTCCAGGCGGCGATCTTGGCGGCCTTGAACACGTCCTCGGCCAGCTTGTCGGCCAGGATCAGGCGGTCGCCGGGCTTGGCCCAGGGCGCGAACTCCAGACCTTCCTCCATGGCCGTGACCTCATACAGGCCATAGGCGATCTCGGGGCCGTAGCTGATGGCGCGGTTGGCCGGGATGGTCCAGGGCGTGGTCGTCCAGATGACGATGGACGGGGTGCTGGAGCGGAAGGCCAGCAGGTCGTCGGGATGGTCGTCCGACATGGCCGTGACCGGGAACTTGACCCAGATCGTCGGGCTGACGTGGTCGTGGTACTCGATCTCGGCGTCGGCCAGGGCGGTGCGCTCGACCGGCGACCACATGACGGGCTTGGAGCCGCGATAGAGCTGGCCCGAGTTCTTGAACTTGTGGAACTCGGCGACGATGGCCGCTTCGGAGGTGAAGTCCATGGTGGCGTAGCGGTTGGCGAAGTCGCCGACGATGCCCAGCCGGTGGAACTGATCCTTTTGCAGGTCGATGTATTTGCCGGCGTATTCGCGGCAGGCGCGGCGGAACTCGTCCTTGGACACCTCGTCCTTGCGGCGGCCCTTGGCGCGGAACTGCTCCTCGATCTTCCACTCGATCGGCAGGCCGTGGCAGTCCCAGCCGGGGACGTAATCGACGTCGTAACCCAGGAGGAACCGGCTGCGGACCACGAAGTCCTTCAGCGTCTTGTTCAGGGCGTGGCCGATGTGGATGTCGCCGTTGGCGTAGGGCGGGCCGTCGTGAAGGACATAGAGGGGGGCGTTCTGCGCCTGACGCTCGGCGCGCAGGGTCCCATAGAGGTCGCCCCACTGTTCCAGAATGACCGGCTCCTTCTGGGGCAGGCCGCCGCGCATGGGAAAGGGCGTCTCGGGCAGGAAGACGGTGTCGCGATAGTCGCGGCCGCAAGGGGTGTCGGTGGCGTCGGCCATGTAAAGTCTCGGCGTCGAAGGTTGAGCGTTCGCTATTTCACTCGCCCGTATCGTGGGCTGTCGATCCCGGCGTGCACGGGGCCATGCGGCCCAGAAGCGCTACGCCGGGCGGCTAATCGAAATCAGGCGAATGGAGACGCGGACGGTCATTGTGCGGGCGGTCTAGCAGACGGATGCGGCATTGCGCCATCCCGAAGCGCAGGCGTCATCAACGGAAACGAAAGGCTTTTGCGGTTTTGTGACGGGAGGATCGGCCGGAATCTTGTTCGGCTGACACGATATTCGCTTGGGAGTTCCCGCCGATGCGGCTGCGGATCACGAAATGGATGCTGGGCCTGGCGGCCGGTCTCGCCGTCTCGGCGGGCGCCGGAGCCGCGCTGGCGCAATGCAACTCCGGCTGCGAGCCGCCGCCGTGCACCTCGTGCGAGCCGCCGCCGCCGCCCGAGCCGCCGCCCTGCAACGGCGGTGGAAACTGCGGTCCTGGCGGCAACAACGGCAACTGGAACGGCAACATCAACACCAACGTCAATGTGAACGTGAACCTTGGCGCGAGCGCCAATGCGAACGCGGGCGCAGGGGCCAACTCGAACGCCAACTCCGGCGCGCGGTCCTACGTCAACGCGCGCGCCGGCGGGTTCTCGGGCAGCTTCGGCGGAGGCGGCGGCGCGGCCTATGTCAGCGTCGATCAGCCCTATCCGACCACCATCCAGGGCCTGGCCGTCGAGGGCGTGATCGCCCAGACGGTGCGCACCCCCTACAGCGCCTTTCGCAGCATGATGAAGCGGGTCGTCATCCAGGCCGTCTGCATCGACGACCGCCAGGTGCCGCACCCCGCCTCGCAGGTGCGGCCGGATCGCGAGATCGCCGAAGGGTTCGAGGGCGAGCTGTATCGCTGCCTGTCGGGCACCTGGCTGCAGGCGACCATCGCCGACTATAACGGCGACATCAGCTTCGATCACGGCACGACCCTGACCTGCCGCAAGCATGAGGCGCTGTGGTACGGGACGGGCGGCAAGCTGGAATGCCGGCCCGAGAAGCCCGAGCGGGATTGCAACGAGCGTTCGCTGCTGCGTCGCTATGGCGCCGGGATCAAGATCCTGACGATGTACCGCGAAGAGGAATACACCGAATACCGCGAGGAACAGGTCGAGAGCGCGACCGTGCTGACCGGGGTGATCACCCTGGACGGCGGCGTCGGCGGCCGGGTGTTCTGAACCGGACCTAAACACGCCCGTTCAGCCGCCGATCAGGCGGGACATGAGATAAGGCGACCGTCGGCTCTCCGTCGACGATCCTGACGACTGGCCCCGGTTCGCGAGAACCGGGGCCTTTTTCGTGGGCGTTACTGGGCCGCCGGTTGAGCGGTGACGGTGGCGCGCCAGGCGCTGTCGGACTTCAGATACTGGCGCGCCAGGGCCTGAAGGTCGGCGGCCGTGACGGCTTCCAGGGTGGCGATCTGGTTGCGGGTCTGGTCCAGCGTCGCCGGATCGCTCTGGGCCTGCGACAGCTGGGTCAGCCAATAGCCGTTGTCGGCCATGCTGCGACGGATGCGCTCGACGGCCGGGCGACGGGCGCGGTTCAGTTCGTCCTCGCTGATCGGATTGTCGCGCAGGTCGGCGGCGATGGCGTCCACCGTCTCGAACAGCTTGGGCAGGGCGGCCGGCGGGGTTTCCGCGGTCACCGAGATGAAGCCATAGCCCGGATAGGTGTCCGAGGCGGTCGAGCCGGCGCTGGGCGAATAGGCCAGGCCCTGCTTCTCGCGGATTTCATCGTTCAGGCGCAGCTGAAGCACGTCCGACAGGATCGACAGCTGACGCGCGGTCTTGCGATCTTCGACCTGGTCGGTGGTCGGCCAAGCGACGAAGCCCAGCGCCTGTTCGGCGGGTCCGGTGTGATGCAGTTGGACCGGCGTGGCGGTCGGGGCCGGGAACTTGTGCACCGTCGATCCGGCGGGCGGCGTGGGCGCCTGACCGCGCGAGGGCAGGGCGCCGAAGGTCGAGCCGACGGCGGCGATGACCGCGTCGACGTCGACGTCGCCGACGACCGTGATCTCGACCGGACCTTGGGCCAGGGCCGAGCGAACGCCCGAGCGGATGTCGTCGATCTGGATCGCGGCGATCTGTTCGGCCGTCGGGGTCGTCTCACGCGCGTCGCCGCTGGCCAGCAGGCCCGAGGCGTCGCGTTGGAAGACGCCGCGCGGCGTGGCGCCCAGCTGGGCCAGGATCTGCGGGAACATGGCCTTGGTTTGTTCGAATGAGGCGCCGCGCAGACCCGGATCGGTCAGATAGGCGGCCAGGACCTGAAGCTCCAGCTGGAGATCGGCGGGCTTGGTGGCGCCGGCGAAGATGTAGGCGTCGCCGGCCTGATTGACCGCGGCGCTGTAGGTGCGGCCGCTGAGGACGCGGTTCATCTCGTCCAGACTGAGCTTGCCCAGACCGCCGGGGGCCAGGACGGTGCTGGCCATCGACAGGGGCGACAGGGTGTCGGCAGGCAGGCCCAGTTCGCCAAGACCGGTGCGGGCGCTGACCAGAATCTGATCGGCGCGGAAGTCGGTCTTCTTGATGTTGAGCAAAGTCCCGTTCGGGAAGCGGACCAGGGTCGTGCCCAGGTCTGCGACTTCGGAACGGGCGGCGGGGACCGCCGGGGCGCCGAAGTCAGCATAGGGCCATTTCAGTTCGGCCTCTGCGGCGCGGGCTTGAACCGGCGTATTGCGCGAGGCCTCCAGCGCAGCGGTGACGGCGGCCTCGCCGCCCTCGACCGGGACGGGCGAGCTGAACAAAAGCAGCGGGCCCTGGCCCTCGAACACCGCCTTGGTCGCCTGATTGACCTGGTCGACGGTCAGGCCTTCGACGGCCTTGTTGAAGAGATCGAGATTGGTCTGGGGCGAGCTGAAGACCTGATCGTCGTTGATGGCGCCCAGGAGACCGTTCGCCAGGGTCGAGGTCGAACGGGTCGCGGCCGAGGCCACGGCGTTCTGAAGCGCGGTGCGGGTGTTGACGATCTCGCGCTGAAGCTCGGCGTCGCTGACGCCGTATTCGGCCAGACGACGGCTTTCCTGCTCGACGCTTTCCAGCGCGCGCTGCCATCCGCCGGGATTGAAGGCGACCGACAGGGTGCCGGCGTCCAGGCTGTCGAACAGCGACTGATAGCCGGCGCCGGCGCCGATGAAGGGCGGGTTGTCGGCGCGGGCGATCTCGCCCAGGCGACGGTTCAGCACGGCCAGGCCCAGGCCGCGACGGACGTCGGCGGCGCGTTCGGCGGCCGTGTCGGGGCTGAGGTCCGGGGCCTTGATCCAGTTCAACTGGATCGAGGACTGGATGCCCGGCTCGACCAGGATGCTGGTCTGGGGTTGACGGGGAGCGACGGCGCCCAGGTCGGGCTCCGGGCCATCGGCGGCGGTCGGCTTCCAGTCGCCGAAGGCCGCGCGGACCTTGGCCTCCATCGCATCCACGTCGAAGTCGCCCACGGCGATGAAGGTGGCGCGCGAGGGGCGATAGTAGGCGTCGTAGAAGTCCACGAAGCGCTGGCGCGGCGCGGTGCGGATGATGTCGAGGTCGCCGATCGGCAGGCGTTCCGACAAACGCTGACCAGGCGCCAGAAGACCCAGTTGGGTCTTCAGCACGCGCGATTGCGGCGTGTCGCGGATGCGTTCCTCGCCGACGATGACGCCGCGCTCGGAATCGATGGCGTCCGGCGCCATCAGGGCCGCCGACATCATCTCGCGCAGGATGTGCAGGCTGGGATCGACCGTCTCATCCTTGGTGTTGGGCAGCTCCAGCATATAGGCGGTCTGGTCGAAGCTGGTGAAGGCGTTGGTGTCGGCGCCGAAGGCCAGACCCAGGCGTTCGAGGATGCGAAGCATCTCGTTTTCCGGCACGTCCTTTGTGCCGTTGAAGGCCATGTGCTCCATGAAGTGGGCCAGACCCTTCTGGTCGTCGCGCTCCATCAGCGAGCCGGCGTCGATGCGCAGGCGGAACGAGGCCTGACCCGGAGGCGTCGCATTGTGCAGCAGGGCGTAGCGCATGCCGTTGGGCAGCAGGCCGTAACGGACGGCCGGATCGGCGGGGATGTCGCTGGCGGCCTGGGCCCAAGGGGCGGACGGCGCGACCTGACCGGCGGCCGCCGCAGCGGGCGGCGCGGTCTGGGCGAGAGCAGGGACGGCGAACGCCCCGGTGGTCAGGGCCAGTCCCGAGACGGCGACAAGCAGCAGATGACGCGCAGAACGCATAAGATCACTCCGAAACCGCAACCCCCGATGGCGCGATGCCGGATGTGTAAAGTGTGCTTGCCTTCGCCACAAGCGGCGCTGGCGAACCTTACCGACTTGTCATGTTCGGATCAGCCGCCGGGGCGGCTGATGTAGAAGCTGGCGCTGTTGCCGACGGCGTTGGCGCCTACCACGGCGGTGCGCCCGGACGAGACCGTGGCGTTGGTGGTCGCGGTGACATTGCCGCTGTTGGTCTGGGTGTTGTTGACGTTGACGTCGCCGCCGCACTGGGAACAGGCATAGCCCGTCACCGCATTGCCGACCGCGTCGGAGCCGACATAGGCGTCATAGCCGTTGACGCCGACATAGGTGGCGTTGGCCTCGACCCCGCCGGTGTTCAGCTGTGTGTTGTCCAGCTTCAGATAGATGTCATTGTTGCCGGCGACCGTCTCGTTGGCGACGCTGCGGGCCGCCAGAACCGTCTGGCCCTGGAGGTTGGTCTGGACGCGGGCGTCGGCGCGGACGCGGCCGGCGTTCGCCTGGTCCGTCTGGATCAGCATGGAGCCGCCAGCGTTGGCGGTGATCGCCTGGTTCGCCCCAGCATTGGCGCCGACCGTCAGGTCCCAGCCGTTGTCGACATAGACATCGGTGCGCGCCTCGGTCGTCGAAGCGGCGTTCGACTGGCGGATAGACAGATCCTGGTGCGAGGCGCCCGTGGTGTTGGTCTGGACCGCATTGGCGACGGCCTGGGACGAGAAGGTCGCGGGCGCGGGGATGTATTGAACGTCGGCGACGGTCTCGGCGAAGACGGTGGTCTGGGCCCTCTGGTCGATGACGCCGGTCAGGGACGAGGAGGGGCCGCCCAGGGCGACGGTGTTGGCGACGGCGGTGCTGGTCGCGAAACCACCCTGCAGCACGCGGCCGTTCGGCGCCTGAACATAGGTTCCGGCCTCGACCCGGTCGCCGGTCGCGGACTGGCTCGAGTCCAAGGCGAAGGTTGCGCGATCGGTGGTGACGCCGAGATAGTTGCCGCGCGCGGTCGTATCGACGCTGAGCTGGCCGTCGGCCTCGCCGTTCACGACCACATTGCTGCGGGCCACCGTCGCGCCGGTCATCGACTGGCGCGAGACCAGGCCGGCGGAGGCGGCCGTGACCCCGCCCGCGAGCGCATTGCCCTGGGCGTTTGTGCTCACGGTCACCTGATCGACGGACAGGTCGATGTCCACCAGGCCGGTGACGTCGCCGGTCTGGGTCTGGGTGCTGGAGCAGGTTTCGCCGGCTTGCGGATCGCAGGCCGGCGTCTGCTGGGCGCTCGCCTCAGTGGCGAGTGCGGCGAATGTCGCCGTCGCGGCCATCATGCCAACGAGACGGATCGGCGCGGGTCTGGCCATTGTTGGTGTCCTGAGTGGGATAGGCCGGATAATAGCCGCCGGTCGGGCCGACCGTGGAATCGCCGAGCGGGTCGTTGGCGGGGTTCAGGCAGATCTCGGGGCCGGGCGCGCCATAGAGATTGGCCATGAACTCGACCGTGGCCCGTTCGACCAATGCGCGGACAGCAAGCTGCGTCGGCTCCATCCCGCCCGTGCCGGCCGAGATGTCGAAGACGTTGCCGTTCAGGAAGTCGAAGACGCCGGCCGAGATTTCGCGGCCGATGATCTGCTTCTGATAGGAGACGACATCGACGACCTCCAGCGTGGTCGTCTGAACCAGGCGCAGGTCCATGGCGATGTTCATCACATAGACGCGGTGATTGACGATGCCCGAGCCGGGACGGTTGCTGTCGACCTCGCCGCCGGCGATGTCGAAGCCGCCGGAGCGGATGTTGTAGTTCACCTCGGTGATGCCGCCGACCACATAGAAGTCGGAGCCCGGCACCTGACCGGCCAGGATGCGCCGGTATTGCGTGTCCTCTGGCCCCTTGGCGTCGGGAGCCTGGTCGCCGATCAGCTTGTTGTTGGCGTAGCGCAGCTCAAGCTCGGACACCGAGGTGTCGTAGCGTTCGACGATGCGGGCGCCGGCCTTGGCCAGCGCCGAGTTGGCCATCAAGGAGGCGCCGCCCGTGATCTGGCGGCCGCCATCAGACGACACTGTGCCGGTGTAGTCGCTGATCCGGCCCACGGCCATGCGCGGCGAGGGCAGGTTGTAGCGACGCGCGTAGTCGGCCAGGCAATAGAGCGCGGCGGAATAGGGCGTGGGGTTTGCGGTCACCGGCGCATTGCCGATCGGCGTCGCATATTGACCCGACGGACCCGCGACCGGGCTGACGCAACCGGCGAGCAGAAGGGCGACGGCCGAGACGGCGGCGGACCCCTTGATGAGATGACGGCGGCTCATGGCAGGTCGATGTTCCCGTTCAGGGCCGTGCCGGCGTTGATGGCGCCGGTGTTGGTCTGGGTCGAGTTGACGATGACGGTGTTGCGGCTGCCCTGGACCACCACGTTCAGCTGATTGCCGATGGCGGTGGAGCCGCCGATGGTCGTGCCGCCGTTGCTGGACGCGCCCGCGCCGGCATAGGCCGAGGCCGCGCCGCCGGACTGGCTGGAATAGGACGAGGCGCCGGACTGGATGATGCCGTTGACGATCAGACGATTGCCGTTGGCGTCGCGGGTATAGCCGGTCGCGGCCGTATTGGCGGCCGTTCGCGCGCCGCCATAGCCATGCTGGAAGCGCGAAGCGCCGCCCGAACCCGTCGACTGCGCGATCGCCGGCACGCTTGCAGCGGCGGCGAAAGCCATGACGGCGGTGGATACAAACAGCCTCTTGGCGGGCATTCCGGGGTTCCTCGCGCACAAACGAACGCCGGACCACGAGCGTGATCCGCACCCCAACCTGCATTAAGGTTATTAAGAAGCGCTTGATGCGACGCGGGTCACTGAGCATTTGTGGCGTCATGTCAGATGCATCCGGTCGATTCGATCCGCCGAACAGCCGCCCTGCGCGAGAGCGGATGTTCAACGTGCCGCTGGTCGTGCTGCTGATCGCGGCATCGATGCCGACCCTTTATTTCTTCCAGCGCGACCTGCCCGACATGGGCATGAGCATGGCGTTTGCGCCCATTGATCTGGAACAGGGACGGTGGGGCGGGCTGCTGACGGCCATGCTGCTGCACGGCGGCTGGACACACGCGATCATGAATGCGGTGGCGGCGCTGGCGTTCGGGACGCCGGTGGCGCGGCTGTTCGGGACCAAGGTAGGTCCGACGGTCTTTCTGCTCTTCTATCTGGTGTGCGGCGTGTTGGCGTCGTTGGGCTATGGGCTGATCCATTGGGGATCCAGCGAGCCGATGGTCGGCGCGTCCGGCGCCGTCTTCGGCCTGATCGGGGCCGCGACACGATTGCTGGGCGGGCAGGGCAGGGTGCTGCCGATGGGCGACCGGCGCGTGATCGGCGCGGCCATCACCTGGATGGCGGTCAACGCTGTGACCGGAATGATCGGCGGCCTGCCCGGCGCCGAGGGAGCCAGGATCGCCTGGGAGGCCCACGCGGTCGGCTTCGTCATCGGCTTTTTGGCCATCGGTCCCTTGGGGCGGATGTTCGGAAACGGGGGCGCGCCTCATCCGTGAGGCGCGTTGATTCCGGACGGGGGCTGAGCGATCATCGCTCCCTGAGCGGCCCTGTCGCCATTCCGGCCCTGCGGTCGTCTCTTATAGAGAGAAGGGACCGCGATGTTTGTCGCCGAAATCCTCAAGACCAAGGGAAACGCCGTCTTCTCGATCGCCCCGGATCTGACGGTGACGCAGGCGTGCGCAGAATTGGAGCAGAAGCGGGTCGGGGCGTTGGTCGTCTGTGACGGCGACCGCGTGGTCGGGGTGTTTTCCGAACGCGATGTGGTCAAGGCGTTGGCGGCCGATGGCGCCGATGCGCTGGACCGCGCCGTCGCCGACTACATGACGGCAAAGGTGATCTATGCCGAACCGGCCGAGGAGATGTCGGCCTTGATGACCCGCATGACCGATCGGCGCATCCGGCATCTGCCGGTCATGCAGGCGGATCGTCTGGTCGGCGTCATCTCCATCGGCGACGTGGTAAAGTGCCAAATCGCCGAACACGCCCATGAGGCCGAGAGCTTGCGGACCTATATCGCAGGCTGAGAGGGCGCGCACTGTTGGCGGATTCCGGT
>AMYY01000051.1 GCA_000335735.1 alpha proteobacterium L41A
TTCGTGCATCCCGGCGCTCAAGCGGCGTCTAGAACCCCTCCACCGCTTCGCGGTCCTCCTCCCCGCAAAGCGGGGAGGAGACGCGCGTTCTTTCGTCGCCCCTGTCCGCCTGCGGCATCGGCGCGCCTTCACGCAATGTTGCGAGCGGCGAAACCCCGTGCTATCAGGCGCCCGGCTTGAAGGGGGCGTATTTACGGATACGGCCTCCGTCGTGCTTTCCGTAAGCATTTCAAGCTTTTGACCGTTGCGAGCCTCGCAATCGGTTGCGACCCTGACACAACGACCTCGGACCCTAATCAGTGGCTGATGATTTCAGAACGACGGAAGTCGGCGATCGCTACGCACAGGCGCTGTTCGACCTGGCGCTGGAAACCGGCCGCCTGGACGCCGTCCGCGCCGACCTGAAGTCGCTGAAGGCGGCCTGGACCGAAAGCGCCGACCTGCGTCGCCTGGCGACCTCGCCCGTCATCGCCGCGCCCGATCAGGCCAAGGGGCTGGTCGCGATCGCCGCCAAGGCCAGGTTCGAGCAGACCACCACCAACTTCCTGGGTCTGCTGGCGCAGAACGGCCGCGCCAAGGACCTGCCGGCCGTGATCGCCGGGTTTGAGGCGCGCTACGCCAAACACGCCGGCGTCGTCGCCGCCGAGGTCGTCTCGGCCCAGCCGCTGGACGCCAAACAGGTCGCCGCCATCACCTCCGCCCTGTCCAAGAGCCTGGGCAAGGCGCCGGAACTGACCGCGCGCGTCGATCCGTCGATCCTGGGCGGCCTGAAGGTCAAGGTGGGCTCGAAGCTGTTCGACGCCTCGCTGAAGACCAAGCTCGACCAGATGAAGTTCGCCCTGAAACGAGCCTAGACTCGTTTCAGAAACCAAAATGTTGCGCGCCTAAACGCGCTCCCGCCACCCAGAATGCGCGCCTGAACGGCGCACCCGCAGAAGACTGAAGAACAGAGAGCCCGTCATGGACATCCGCGCCGCTGAAATCTCGGCCATCCTCAAGTCGCAGATCGCCAACTTCGGCGTCGAAGCCGATGTCTCCGACGTCGGCAGCGTGCTGTCGGTCGGCGACGGCATCGCCCGCATCCACGGTCTGGACAACGTCCAGGCCGGCGAAATGGTCGAGTTCACCAAGGCCGGCGTGAAGGGCATGGCCCTGAACCTGGAACGCGACAATGTGGGCGCCGTGATCTTCGGCGCCGACGCCGCCATCGCCGAGGGCGACGACGTGCGCCGTCTGGGCGAGATCGTGGACGTGCCGGTCGGCCGTGGCCTGCTGGGCCGCGTCGTCAACCCGCTGGGCGAGCCGATCGACGGCAAGGGCCCGATCGAGTTCACCGAGCGCCGCCGCGTGGACGTCAAGGCGCCCGGCATCATCCCGCGCAAGTCGGTTCATGAGCCGATGCAGACCGGCCTGAAGGCCATCGACACCCTGATCCCCGTCGGCCGCGGCCAGCGCGAGCTGATCATCGGCGACCGTCAGGTCGGCAAGACGGCCGTCGCCATCGACACCATCCTGAATCAGAAGAGCGTCAACAAGACCGACGACGAGAGCGCCAAGCTCTACTGCATCTACGTCGCCATCGGTCAGAAGCGTTCGACGGTCGCCCAGATCGTCAAGACCCTCGAAGAGTCCGGCGCGCTGGAATACACGATCGTCGTGGCCTGCACCGCCTCGGAGCCCGCCCCGCTGCAGTTCCTGGCTCCGTTCGCCGGCACCGCCATGGGCGAGTTCTTCCGCGACAACGGCATGCACGCCCTGATCGTCTATGACGACCTGTCGAAACAGGCCGTCGCCTATCGCCAGATGTCGCTGCTGCTGCGCCGTCCGCCCGGCCGTGAAGCCTATCCGGGCGACGTCTTCTACCTGCACAGCCGCCTGCTGGAGCGCTCGGCCAAGCTGAACGAAGACTATGGTTCGGGCTCGATGACCGCCCTGCCGATCATCGAAACCCAGGCCAACGACGTTTCGGCCTACATCCCCACCAATGTGATCTCGATCACCGACGGCCAGATCTTCCTGGAATCGGACCTGTTCTATCAGGGCATCCGTCCGGCCGTGAACGTCGGCATCTCGGTGTCGCGCGTCGGCTCCTCGGCCCAGACCAAGGCGATGAAGAAGGTCGCCGGTTCGATCAAGGGCGAGTTGGCCCAGTATCGCGAGATGGCCGCCTTCGCCAAGTTCGGCTCGGACCTGGACGCCTCGACCCAGAAGCTGCTGGCGCGCGGCGCCCGTCTGACGGAACTGCTGAAGCAGCCGCAGTATTCGCCGCTGGCGATGGAAGAGCAGGTCGTCTCGGTCTACGCCGGCACGCGCGGTTACATCGACGGCATCGCGGTCGGCGACGTGGGGCGCTTCGAGAAGGAGTTGCTGGCGCGCATCCATGCGAACCACGCGTCGCTGCTGGAAGGCATCCGCACCAAGAAGGACCTGACCTCGGACCTGGAAGCCGAGCTGAAGGACATCCTGGCCGCCTTCGTCAAGACCTTCGCCTGAACCCGTCTGGTAAGCTGAGAGAGTAGCGCCGGATGGCCAGCCTCAAGGAAATGCGCAATCGGATCGGAAGCGTGAAAGCCACGCAGAAGATCACGAAAGCCATGCAGATGGTCGCCGCGGCCAAGCTGAAGCGCGCCCAGGACCAGGCCGAAAGCGCCCGGCCCTATGCCCAGAAGATGGCCTCGGTCATCGCCAATCTGGCCGCCGGCGTCTCGGGCGCCGACGCGCCCAAGATGCTGTCGGGCACGGGCCAGGACCAGCGTCACCTGATCGTGGTGGCGACGGCGGACAAGGGTCTGGCGGGCGGATTCTCGACCAACGTCATCCGCGCCGCGCGCGAGCGGATCAACAGCCTGATCAACGCCGGCAAGGACGTGAAGATCATCGCCGTCGGCAAGAAGTCGCGCGATCAGCTGGCGCGTCTGTACGGCGACAAGGTGCTCCACACCTTCGAACTGTCGGACCACAAGACGATCGGCCTGCCGTCGGCCCAGCCGGTCGCCGAAATGATCGCCACGGCGTTCGAAGAGGGTCAGGCCGATGTGGTCACCCTGTTCTACAGCCAGTTCAAGTCGGTGATCTCGCAGGTTCCGACCGCCAAACAGCTGATCCCGGCCGTGGTCGAGGGGGATGCGGCGCCGATAGACCTGAACGGCGCGGTCTACGAGTACGAGCCCTCGGAAGAGGAAATCCTGGAAACCCTGCTGCCGCGCGCGCTGACGACCCAGATCCTGGCCGCGCTGTACGAGAACCAGGCCGGTTTCTTCGGCTCGCAGATGGCGGCGATGGACAACGCGACGCGCAATGCGGGCGACCTCATCAACGCCCTGACGCTGCAATACAACCGCAAGCGCCAAGCCCAGATCACCACCGAGCTGATCGAGATCATCGCCGGCGCCGAAGCCCTCTGATCCCGACCGAACAGACATTCCGATACGGACCCTGACCATGACCGACACCGTCGCCGCCAAGAAACCCGCAGCCCGCAAGCCCGCCGCCAAGAAGGCCGCTCCAGACGCCGCTCCCGTCAACGCCGCCGGATCGGGCAAGATCGCCCAGGTCATCGGCGCCGTCGTCGACGTCGAGTTCGACGGCCACCTGCCGGCGATCCTGAACGCCCTGCACACCCAGAACGTCGACCAGAAGACGGGCGAGCCCTTCACCCTGGTTCTGGAAGTCGCCCAGCACCTGGGTGAGAACATGGTCCGCGCCATCTCGATGGACACGACCGAAGGCCTGACGCGCGGCCAGCCCGTGACCGACACCGGCTCGTCGATCCAGGCGCCGGTCGGCCCCGGCACCCTGGGCCGCATCATGAACGTCGTCGGCCAGCCGATCGACGAAGCCGGCCCGATCGCCACCACCGAATACCGCCCGATCCACAAGGAAGCGCCCAGCTTCGAAGAGCAGTCGACCTCTTCGGAAATTCTGGTCACGGGCATCAAGGTCATCGACCTGATGTGCCCCTACACCAAGGGCGGCAAGATCGGCCTGTTCGGCGGCGCCGGCGTGGGCAAGACCGTGACCATGCAGGAGCTGATCAACAACATCGCCAAGGCGTACGGCGGTTATTCGGTTCTGGCCGGCGTGGGCGAGCGCACCCGCGAAGGCAACGACCTGTATCACGAGATGATCGAGTCCAACGTGAACGTGGACCCGTCCAAGAACGGCGGCTCGACCGAGGGCTCCAAGTGCGCCCTGGTCTACGGCCAGATGAACGAGCCCCCCGGCGCCCGCGCCCGCGTCGCCCTGACCGGCCTGTCGATCGCGGAATACTTCCGTGACGAGGAAGGCAAGGACGTGCTGCTGTTCGTCGACAACATCTTCCGCTTTACGCAGGCCGGTTCGGAAGTGTCGGCTCTCTTGGGCCGCATCCCCTCGGCCGTGGGCTATCAGCCGACGCTGGCCACCGAGATGGGCAACCTGCAAGAGCGCATCACCTCGACCAAGAAGGGTTCGATCACCTCGGTCCAGGCCATCTACGTGCCCGCCGACGACCTGACCGACCCGGCGCCCGCCGCCTCGTTCGCCCACCTGGACGCAACGACGGTTCTGAGCCGCGACATCGCCGCCCAGGCCATCTTCCCCGCCGTCGACCCGCTGGACTCGACCTCGCGGATCATGGACCCGCTGGTCATCGGCGACGAACACTACAACGTCGCCCGTTCGGTTCAGGAAGTGCTGCAGCAGTACAAGGGCCTGAAGGACATCATCGCCATCCTGGGCATGGACGAGCTGTCGGAAGAGGACAAGCTGGTCGTCTCGCGCGCCCGCAAGATCCAGCGCTTCCTGTCGCAGCCCTTCTTCGTGGCCGAACAGTTCACCAACTCGCCCGGCAAGTTCGTCGAGCTGGCCGACACGATCCGCTCGTTCAAGGGCATCGTCGCCGGTGAATACGACCACCTGCCGGAAGCCGCCTTCTACATGGTCGGCTCCATTGAAGAGGCCGTCGCCAAGGCCGAGAAGATGGCGGCGGAAGCCTGATCATGGCCGGCAAGCTGAACTTCTCCCTCGTCTCGCCGGAACGCGAGGTCTTCTCGGGCCTCGTGGACCAGGTCGATGCACCGGGCGTCGAGGGCGACTTCGGCGTTCTGCCGGACCACGCGCCCTTCATGACCGCCCTGCGCGAGGGTCTGGTGACCGTCTATAACAATGGCGCCAAGACTCAGTACGACGTCCACGGCGGTTTCGCCGACGTGAACGGCGAAGGCCTGACCATCCTGGCCGAACAGGCCACCGAGGTCGTCGCGGCCTGATCCTGGCGAAGGATCGAACGATTTGAGGCCTCCCGTTTCGGCGGGAGGCCTTTTTCGTGGGCGGCGGGCGCGCTAGGACCGGCCCATGACCGATCTCATCGACATCCACGGCGTTTGCGCACCCGGTTATGAGGCCGTGCGTGAGGCCTTCGCCGCCAACTTCACCGAGGCCCCCGAGGGGCTGAACGAGCAGGCGGCGCGGTTCAGCGTGCTGGTCGAGGGCGAGGCGGTCGTCGATCTGTGGGCGGGCCATGCCGATACGGCCAGGACGACGCCGTTCACCGACTCCACCCTGACGTCGGTGTTTTCGACCGGCAAGGCGGTGATGGCCATCCTGATGGCGACGGCGGTCGGGGCCGGGCAGATCGACTATGACCAGCCGGTCGCCTCGCTGTGGCCCGAGTTCGGCGCGGCGGGGAAGGCGGAGGTCACCGTCGCCCAGCTGATGAGCCACCAGTCGGGCCTGCCGGGCTTTTCAGAAGCGGTCGATCCGACCATCTGGTTCGACGTGTCCGCAGTTCTGTCGCGTCTGGCGGCCCAGGCGCCGATGTGGGCGTCGGGCACGGCCTCGGGCTATCACCCGATCACCGTCGGCTATCTGGCCAATGAGGTCTATCGCCGGGCGACAGGGCGGACGATGGGCCAGGCGTTGCGTCAGGACTTCCCCGATCTGGACCTGTGGATCGGCCTGCCGGAAAGCGAACACGGTCGGGTGGCGCAGATGCGCAAACCCACGGCGGCGCCCAGCCTGGGCGTGATCGATCCGATCAAACAGGCGGCCTTCCTGGATCGCGGCTCGGCGCCCGGCGGGCGCGGGTCGGCGGCCTGGCGCAAGATGGAGATTCCGTCGGCCAATCTGCACGGCACGGCCCTGGGCCTGGCGAAGATGCTGGGGGTGGTCGCCAATGGCGGCGTGCTGGACGGCCGGTCGGTGCTGTCGGCGGGAACGCTGGATCAGCTGACGCGCGAGCGCATCCATGGGCCGGACAAGGTGCTGCCCTATACGATCAGCTGGGCGGCCGGTCTGATGCGCAATGACGGGCTGAAGGTGTTCGGGCCCAACGAAGCCTTCGGCCATTATGGCTGGGGCGGGTCGATGGCCATGGCCGATCCGTCGCGGAAGCTGTCGGCGGCCTATGTGATGACGCGCCAGTCGCCGCACCTGATCGGCGACCCTCGGCCCAAGCGACTGCTGGACGCGCTTTACGCCGCTGCCTAGACCGTCTCGGATAGGGCGACGGCGCGCTTGGCGGCGCGGCTGCGATGGAAGGCGGCCAGGGCGAAGACGCCGGCGCCGGCCCAGATGAAGACGAAGGAGACGATCCGCAGCAGGGTCAGCGCCTCGCCGGTAGCCACGCCGCAGGCGAACTGCAGCGTCGGAGCCAGGAACTGGATGAAACCGACCGTGGACAGGGGCAGACGCCGCGCCGACCAAGCGAACAGCGCCAGCGGGATCACTGTGGCCGGGCCGTTCACCAGCGCCCAGATCAGGCCGGACGGCGAGGCGAACCCGACCGCGTGACCTTGGGTGGTCAACCAGGCCAGGAAGACCGCGCCGATGGGCAGCAGCACCAGACATTCGACGAACAGCCCGGTCTGGGCCGAGGCGGGCACGCGCTTTCGGATCACCGCATAGGCGCAGAAGGTGACGGCCAGGGTCAGGCCGATGATCGGCACATGGCCCAGGGCGATCGTCTGGATCACGACCCCGATGGCGGCCAGACCGATGGCCAGCGCGCTCCAGCGGTCGATCTTCTCGCGGAACAGCACGGCGCCGGCCGCCATGTTGAGCAGGGGATTGATATAGTAGCCGAGGCTGGCCTCCAGCGTCGCGTGATGCGTGGTGGCGAAGACGTAGAGGCTCCAGTTGGTGCCGATCAGCAGCGCGGACAGGGCCAGCCAGGCCAGGGTGCGCGGCGTGGCCAGCACCCGGCGCGCCTCGCCCCATTGCCCGGCCAGCAGCAGGACCAGGCCCGCCACGAAGACTGACCAGACCGCCCGGTGCGCCAGGATTTCGGGCGCGCCGAAGCCGTGCGCCGCCATCGCCATGAACAACAGCGGCAGCAACCCCCACAGGGTGTAGCAGGCGATAGCCGTACCGACGGCGCGGGGGTCGTTGGGAGAGGAGGAGGCGGTCATGGGGTCCTTCATCCCCGCCGTCGTCCTCGGGCTTGACCCGAGGATCGGGCGCGGCGGGCGAGTGTGCGTCGCTCGTTCGCACCAGCGGCGGAACATCCGTTCCTCGGGTCAAGCCCGAGGATGACGGGGTGGAGCGTCAGACCGTGATCGAACGATATCCCGACGACGACTTGATCACGCCCGTCTCGTCCAGAAGCTGGGCGATCTGGACGGCGTTCAGGGCGGCGCCCTTGCGCAGGTTGTCGGACACGACCCACAGGTTCAGGCCGTTCTCGACGGTCGTGTCCTTGCGGATGCGGCTGACATAGACGGCGTGTTCGCTGGCGGCGTCGACGGGGGTGATGTAGCCGTCGTGCTCCTGCTTATCGATGACCAGCACGCCCGGCGCCTCGCGCAGGATGGCGCGGGCCTCGTCGGGTTCGATGGGGCGGTCGAACTGGACGTTCACGGCCTCGGAGTGACCCACGAAGACCGGCACGCGCACGCAGGTGACGGTGACCTGGATGTCGGGGTCCAGCATCTTGTGCGTCTCGTCCGACATCTTCTTCTCCTCGTCGGTGGAGCCGTCCTCGAGGAAGGAGCCGATGTAGGGGATGACGTTGAAGGCGATCTGCTTGGGGAACTTCTTGGGCGTGGCGTCGCCCAGGCCGTAGATGGCCTTGGTCTGGTTCCACAGCTCGTCCATGCCTTCCTTGCCGGCGCCGGACACCGACTGATAGGTCGAAACCACGACCCGCTTGATCTTGGCCGCATCGTGCAGCGGCTTCAGCGCCGTCACTAGCTGGATGGTCGAGCAGTTGGGGTTGGCGATGATGTTCTTCTTGGTCGCGTCCTTGATGGCGTCCGGGTTCACCTCGGGCACGATCAGCGGCACGTCGGGGTCCTTGCGGAAGGCCGAGGAGTTGTCGATCACGATGGGGCCGGCCTTGCCGATCTTCTCGGACCATTCCTTGGACACCGCGCCGCCGGCGGACATCAGGACGATATCGACCTTTGAGAAGTCGAACTGTTCGATGTCCTGGCATTTGACGGTCTTGTCGCCGAAGGAGACCTCGACGCCCTTGGACTTGCGCGAGGCGATCGCGTGGATTTCATCGACGGGGAATTCCAGCTCCTCGAGGATGTTCAGCATTTCGCGGCCCACATTGCCCGTGGCCCCGACGATGGCGACGCGATAACCCATTTTCTTGTCCTTCGGACGCGCTACCGCTCGGCCCACGGGGCCTCGCTGCTTGAGCGCATTGTAGTGATGGCCTTGCAAATAGGCGTTCAGGGCCGTGAAGCAATCGCTTTTCGCTGGAGGGAGCGTTAAGCAGTCCTCCCATGACCTCCCGTATCCGCAACGCCTACGACATCCGCGTGGAAGAGGGCGTGCTGACGCCCGATCCGGCGCAGGAGAGCGTGATCACGGCGCTGGAGCGGCTGGAAGTCGATCTGGCCAAACGCGGCCTGTTCGGCAAGGCGCCGGAGGTGCGGGGCGTCTATCTCTACGGTCCGCCCGGACGCGGCAAGTCGATGCTGATGGACCTGTTCTATTCGGCGACGCCGGAACCGCGAAAGACGCGCGCGCACTTTCACGCATTCATGGCCCGCATCCACGACTTGGTGAAACAGTGGCGCGAGGGGGATGCGAAGACCCGCAAGGCCGTTTTCGGCACCCATAAGGGCGACGACCCCATCCCGCCGATCGCCAAGCTGATCGCGTCGGAAGCCCGGCTGCTGTGTTTCGACGAACTGCAGGTCACCGACATCGCCGACGCCATGATCCTGGGCCGCTTGTTCGAAGCCCTGTTCGAGGATCGGGTGGTGCTGGCCATCACCTCGAACCGCGCGCCGGAGGATCTCTACAAGAACGGCATCAACCGTCAGCTCTTCCTGCCCTTCATCGACATCATCCGCGAACGCTGCGTGGTCGTGGAGACGGCCGGCGCGCGGGACTGGCGGCTGGATCGGATGACCTCGGCCCAGGTCTGGCACACGCCAGACGACCGCGCGGCGTTCGAGGCGTTATGGCGCGAGCTGAAGGGGGGCGAACCAGAAGAGCCGGCGCACCTGAGCGTGTTGGGCCGCGATGTGGTGGTGCAGCGCACCGTCGGGTCGATGGCGCGGGCGACGTTTAATGACCTGTGCGCCAAGCCGCTGGGGCCGCAGGACTATCTGGCCATCGCCCAGCGGTTCCACACCCTGTTCCTAGAGGATGTGCCGATCCTGAGTTCGGCCAACCACCACGAGGCGCGGCGTCTGGTGACCCTGGTGGACGCCCTCTATGAGGCCAAGACCAAGCTGATCGTGCTGGCGGCGGCCAAGCCGGAGGCCCTTTATACCGAAGGGGTGGGGGCGTTCGAGTTCGAGCGCACCGTGTCGCGCTTCAACGAGATGCAGAGCAAGGACTGGCTGGCGCACGTCCGCGACTGACGGCTAGGGTATCGGCTGACCTTCGGAGTGTTTCCATGCGCCGCCTCGCCCTCGCCGCCGCCCTTTCTCTGACCTTGTCGCCGCTGACGGCGGGAGGAGCGTTCGCCCAGACGGCGCCGGCTGCGGCGAGTCGCGGTCTGACGCCGGGCGAGGTCGGGACGTGGATCACCGGGCTGGGCGGGCGCGTCGGGCCGGTGCAGACCGAGAACGGCCTGACCTTCTTCACCGTGACCAACGCGGGCCTGACCTGGGCGGTCTTCTTTTATGGCTGCGAGGCGTCTGGCTGCGGCGAGGTTCAGTTCAGCGCCGTGGTGCCGGGCGCCGGGGCGACGCTGGATGCGGTCAACGCCTGGAACCGCGACAACCGCTATCTGAAAGCCTTCCACACCGCCGCCGAAACGCCGACGGCGACGGTGCAGTACGACGTCGTCGTGCTGTCGGGCGAAGGCGTGGCGCGACTGGCGGACCCGCTGACGGTCTGGCTGCAACTGCTGCCCAAGTTTGCGGGCCAGATGGGGTATGTGGCGCCGCAATGATGTCCCTCTCCCGGTGGGAGAGGGCTTGAGCACACGGCGGCGATAGCCGTCGTTTTGGTGCGAAAGGGTGAGGGTCGGGTCGTGCGAGCTGGCCCACCGGC
>AMYY01000052.1 GCA_000335735.1 alpha proteobacterium L41A
CGGGTGTCGAAGTCGGCATGAGCCGTCGCAGCGGTGGCGCCGCAGCGGATGGAGGGCGGCGGTCGACCCTCACCCTTTCGCGCAAGGACGTCGGCTGCGCTGCCGTGCGCTCAAGCCCTCTCCCAATGGGAGAGGGGAGACCAAAACCTGATCCTTCTCCCGTTGGGAGAAGGTGGCCGCGAAGCGGTCGGATGAGGGTCGGGCGTCGAAGTCGGCGTGAGCCGTCGCAGCGCTCGGGCCGCAGCGAATGGCGGGCGGCGGACGACCCTCACCCTTTCGCGCAAGGCCGCTCGCTGCGCTCTCGGGCGCTCAAGCCCTCTCCCAATGGGAGAGGGAAGGTTACAGGCCCAGCGTTTTGGCGCGGTCGCGGATGGCGGCGTCGATGCGGCCGGGGTCGGCCAGGGCTTCGGCGTTGGTGAAGCGGATGACGGTCCAGCCCAGCGCCTCGATCGCCCGCTGGCGATAGTGGTCGTTCAACACGACCTCGTCGCGTTCATGCACCCCGCCGTCGATCTCGATGACCAGCCGCAGAGGCACGCAGGCGAAATCGACCATGAACCGGCCGACCGGATGCTGGCGACGCACCTTCCAGCCGTCGACGGCGCCGCCGCGCAATCGCGCCCATATCCGCTCCTCGGCCAAGCCGCCGACTTGGCGCAGTCCGCGAGCGCGCGGCGTAAGGCGGTTGGTCGTCATGGGCGGTTCCTCGTGGCGCACCCTAACGCAAAGCCGCCAGCCTGCGCATCTGCGACGCATACCTTCAACGATTTCTGCACCCTGCCGCCCGCCAGCGTCATCTTCCTGCCCACACCCCCAAACCGTGCGATCCTGTCTCGGTTCGTCCGCAGGGGACGCATCGCACGGCCGGGGAGGGCCAGATCAGACGAATTAGACGAATTAGACGGTGTTTTTGTCCGCCGACCGTTTGAAGTCGGTCAGTCTTGCGGGATCGGATTGGTGCGCGGGTCCGGGCCGTTGGTGACGACGCGGTCGCGTTCGCCCAGGTCCTTGATGATCTTGACGTCGGTGAAGCCGGCGGCCTCGAACAGATCCTTGACCTGCGGGCCCTGATCGAAGCCGATCTCGACGGCGAAGACGCCCAGCGGCTTCAGGATGCGTTTCACCTCGGGCGCAAGGTCGCGGTAAGCCTGCAAGCCGTCGGGCCCGCCGTCCAGGGCCAGGTGCGGGTCGTGGTCGCGGACCTCCGGGTCCAGGGTCGCGATATGGTCGGTCGGGATATAGGGCGGGTTGGACAGCACCAGGTCGAAGCTGGCGTCGCCGAAGCCCGCGGCCCATTCGGTGCGCAGGAAGGTCGCGCGCTCGTTCAGGTCCAGGTTGGCGGCGTTCTCCTTGGCCACAGCCAGGGCCTCGGACGAGATGTCGGTGCCGACCCCGCGCGCGGCGGGCCGCTCGGCCAGAAGCGCCAGCAGGATCGCGCCGGATCCGGTCCCCAGGTCGATGGCGTCGAAGGCCTCGGTCTTGCCGAAGGCCAGCATGGAGACGTCCATCAGGGTCTCGGTGTCGGGGCGGGGGCTGAGGACGTCGGGGGTGACGTTCAGCATGATCTTCCAGAAGCCCTTCTTGCCGACGATGCGCGAGACGGGCTCGCGCTTCAGCCGGCGCTCGACCATGGCCTCATAGGCGCTCAGCTGGTCGGCGGTGACGGGCCGATAGGGGTCGGTCAGGATGTCCATGCGGCTGGCGCCGGCGGCGGCCTCCAGCAGCAGGCGGGCGTCGATGGCGGGGCTGTCGATGCGGCCGGTCTTCAGCCGGGCCTGCGCCGCCTTCCAGGCGGTCAGCAGGGTCGGGGCGTCGGTGTTGGACTTGGGCGTGATGGGGTCGGTCATGGGCGTTGATTGGCCCGGCCCGGCGCCGATTTCAAGCGCGACGGCAGGGAACGTCAGGCCAGCTTGACCGTTCGCGTCGGGATGACTGCGCGCCGCCCCTCCCGCCTCGCCCCGCTTCGCAACCTGTTCGCCCGGGCGCCGGCGCCGGTCGAACGCGGCCGGGTGTGGAAGTTCCTGGCCGCCGCCGCCGGGGGTCTGGCCGCCGGCGCCGGCGCCGCCCACCTGCTCTACAGCCAGGGGCACAAGGTCGGGGTCGAGCTGCGCGCCCCCCGCCCCGAGCCCCTGCCGCCCAAGGTCCCCACGCCCGAGGACTATGAGGCCAAGGAGCCCGGTCGCGGGCGCATGGCCAAGCGCCCCGAGCACATCCCGCACAAGGGCTGGGTCGACATCGCCTGGCGCACCGGGGGGTCCTATTTCGGCGACCGGGTCGGCTTCGTCGCCGGCGGCGTGACCTTCTTCACCCTGCTGTCGCTGTTCCCGCTCTTGGGGACGTTCGTGACCCTCTACGGCCTGTTCGCCGATCCGGCCGACGCCTGGGCCCGGCTGCAGTTCCTCTACGCGCTCCTGCCGAGCAGCATCGCCGAGTTCCTGGGCGGCGAGATGCAGCGGCTGGCGGCCAACTCCAACAGCCAGCTGACCTTCACCCTGATCTGGACCCTGGCCCTGTCGCTGTGGACCGCCAACGGGGCGGTTAAGGTGCTGTTCTACGGCCTGAACGTCGCCTACCACGAGGTCGAGAAGCGCAACATCGTGCGCTACAACCTGATCTGCATGGTCTTCACCGTCGGGGCCATCGTCGCGGTCCTGCTGAGCTCCGCCCTGGTCGTCGGCGTGCCGGTGGTGGTGCGTTTGTTCGGGCTGGAGGAGGAGTGGGGGCTGATCGCGCCGCTGCGCTGGCCGCTGCTGCTGGTCGGCTATGTCGCCGCCCTGACCGTCATCTACCGCTTCGGCCCCTGCCGTCAGCGCGCGCGCTGGCGCTGGGTCACGCCGGGCGCGATCTTCGCGGCGGTGCTCAGCCTGACGGTGTCCTTCCTGTTCAGCTGGTATCTCTCCCACTTCGTGCGGACCGACTCCTATGGGCCGCTGGCGGCGATGATGGGTTTCCTGCTGTGGACCTGGCTGTCGGTGCAGGTGATTCTGATGGGCGCCGAGTTGAACGCCGAGATCGAACACCAGACCGCCGTGGACACCACAACCGGCTTGCCCCTGCCGATGGGCGAGCGTGGGGCCAAGGTCGCCGACAGCGTCGGCGCCCGGCGCGGCAACCCCGCCGCTCTCGCCTTCACCCAGCGTCAGGCCGAGCGGGTGGCGGACCGCCTGCGCGGCCGCCAGAACCGCAAGGCCGCCGAGCGCGTCGCTACAGAATGAAGCGGCTCAGATCGACGTCCTTGGTCAGGGCGTCCATCTTCTCGCGCACCGCATCGCCGTCGAAGGTCACGGTCTGGCCCGACAGGTCCGAGGCCTTGAAGCTGGTCTCCTCCAGCACCCGCTCCATCACGGTCTGAAGTCGGCGCGCGCCGATGTTCTCGACCGCGCTGTTGGCCGCGACCGCCGCATCGGCCATCGCCTCCACCGCATCGTCGGTGAAGGTCAGGGTCACGTCTTCAGTCGCCAGCAGGGCCTGGTTCTGACGGATCAGATTGGCTTCCGGCTCGGTCAGGATGCGCTTGAAGTCGTCGCGCGTCAGGGCCTTCAGCTCGACCCGGATCGGCAGCCGTCCCTGAAGCTCGGGCAGCAGGTCGCTGGGCTTGGCGACGTGGAAGGCGCCCGAGGCGATGAACAGCACATGGTCGGTCTTCACCGGCCCGTATTTGGTCGAGACCGTGGTGCCCTCGATCAGGGGCAACAGGTCGCGCTGCACGCCTTCACGCGACACGTCCGCGCCGGATGCGCCTTGCCGGGCCGCGACCTTGTCGATCTCGTCCAGGAAGACGATGCCCTCGTTCTCGGCCAGTTTCAGCGCCTCCTGGGTCAGGCTGTCCTGATCCAGCAGCTTGTCGCCCTCTTCGGCGATCAGGGGCGTCGTCGCATCGCGCACGGCCAGCTTGACGGTCTTGGTGCGCCCGCCGCCCATCTTGCCCAGCATCTCCGACAGGTTCAGCAGGCCGACATTGCCGCCGCCGGGAATGTCCAGGCCCTGGATCGGCGAAGCGGTGTCGGCCAGCGCGATCTCGATCTCCTTGTCGTCCAGTTCACCGGCGCGCAGCTTCTTTCGGAAACTGTCCCGCGTCGCCGGCCCCGCGCCCGGTCCGACCAGGGCGTCCAGGATCCGGTCCTCGGCGGCGGCCTCCGCCTTGGCCCGCACGTCGCCGCGCCGGCGCTCGCGCACCATGATCAGGGCGCTCTCGACCAAGTCGCGCACGATCTGATCCACGTCGCGGCCGACATAGCCGACCTCGGTGAACTTGGTCGCCTCGACTTTCAGGAAGGGCGAGCCGGCCAGCTTGGCCAGCCGCCGCGCGATCTCGGTCTTGCCGACGCCGGTCGGGCCGATCATCAGGATGTTCTTGGGCGTCACCTCGTCGCGCAGGTCCGCCGGTACGCGCTTCCTGCGCCAACGGTTTCTCAGGGCGACGGCGACGGCGCGCTTGGCATCGTCCTGGCCGACGATATAGCGATCCAGTTCGGAGACGATCTCGCGGGGAGTCAGTTCGGTCATGCGACGCAGATAGGAGAGGCCGAACCGTTGCGGGAGAGGGCAGGGCGTCGCGGCGCGTCGGATTTCTTCATGGCCGACACTTCGCCGGCGTCAGGACGCATCCAGATAGGCCGAGGCGTCGACGAAGGCCTGAACCGCCGCCTGATCGGCGTAGTCCAGCTCCAGCATCGTCTTGATCGCCGCGGCCTTGTCCGGCGCGCGGTCGTAATAGCCGCTGGCGATGGCGTAGCCGACGTAATAGCCGAGGTCGGCCGTCCCGAAGCGGTTGTTCGCCCCGTTGTACAGCCAGCCGCTGAAGTCCTCGCCGTTCATATCGGCGCGGAAGGCTGTCTTGATCGCTGTGTCATTGGCCGGGCCGTAGGTCACATACGGCAGTTTCGGCAGCCGCCCGGTCGCTTTTTCGGCCACGAAATCGGCGACGCCCTCATAGACGACCTGGGCCAGCAGGGTCTGGCGTTCGCCCTGTTGCTGGGTGTGAACCACCTCGTGGATCGCCAGCAAATCCAGGTTCTCCAGCGGATCGCTCGCGAAATAGGTGGTGAAGAACCGTGTCAGATTGGGCGGCATCTGCGACAGGTCCACGCTGGCGTCGCCGGTGGCCATCTCCACGCCGATCAGCACCTTGTCGCCCTGGGTGGTTCCCGCTGAACGCAGGGCGCCGACTTCGAAATACACGCCGGCGGGTCGCAGATCGGGATACAGTTCGCGCAGTCGCGCCAGATGAACCTCCAGCCTGTCCAGCGCCTGACCGGCCAAGGCGGTTCGCGGCCGCACCGTATCCCAATAGGCGGGATAGTCTCGGATCGCATCCAGATAGGTGTCGACCGTATAGGCCTTGGCCTCCATGAAGGCCGCCAGACCCGGCGTGCCTTGGTCGATGTACATCCGCTGGAACAGGTCGCGTTGACGGGCGGGGTCCGGTTCGGCGCGCACGGCGTCATAGGCGATCCAGAACCGGGCGATATCGCTGTCCACGACCTGCACCTGAGGGGCAGGGTCTGGCGACTGGGCCACAGCTGGCGCCGACAGCAGGCAGACGATCGTTGCGGCGGCGGCGGACAGAATGTGGCGCATAGATAGGTCTCCGGCTGACGGGGCGGCATGGGGGCGCAAGCGTGGCCTTGGCTCAAATGAAATCGCCGTAATCATCGGGCGGACTGAAGGCGTCATGCCGCCATGCCCTCGCGCCGTTCCTGCGCTATGGCTTCCGGAATGGAAACGCCCAAACTCGCCCTGACGCCGTTGGAAACCGATCGCCTGATCCTGCGCCGTTTCGCGGCGGGCGACGCCGCCGACCTGCTCGCCCATCTTCACCAACCGCGCGCCGCCTGTTTCGCTGCGATGGCGCTTCAGGATATTGCGGCGGCCGAGGCGGAAGTCCTCAAGCGCGCAGCCGAGAGCGAATATATCGCCGTCCAGTCCAAGGCCGACAGCCATGTCATCGGCGATGTCTTCGCGATGTTCGAGGCGCCGGACACCTGGTCCATCGGATGGAACTTCAACAGCGCCTATGCGGGAGCTGGCTATGCGTCCGAAGCGGCCCGCGCCCTGGTCGACCATCTGTTCAAGGACAAGGAGGCCCGTCGCCTGTACGCCTATGTCGAGGACGATAATCTGGCGTCACTGAGGCTTTGCAACCGGCTGGGCATGCGGCGCGAAGGGCTGTTCCGCGAGTTCATCTCGTTCGTGAACGACGCCGCCGGCCAGCCCATCTACGTCAACACGTGCCAGTACGCCCTTCTGCGACACGAGTGGCGAACCTGACGGTCAGCAAAAAGGCGTCCCCCGATCGGAGGACGCCTTAAGGCTTCAAGCGCTTGTCGCCCAAATCAGGCGGCGTTGGCGGCCTTGTTCTTGGCCAGCTTGTCCTGGTGGGCCTGCATGCCCTTGGCGATCAGGTCGGCGGCCTCGCCGGCGTCGCCCCAGCCCTCGACCTTGACCGACTTGCCCTTCTCGAGGTCCTTGTAACGGGTGAAGAAGTGTTCGATCTGCTCGATCAGGATGGCCGGCAGCTGACGGTAGCTGGCGATCTCGGTGTAGTAGGGGTTCAGCTTGTCGACCGGAACGGCCAGGATCTTTTCGTCGCCGCCGGCCTCGTCTGTCATCTTCAGCACGCCGATGGGGCGCGAGCGGATGACGCAGCCCGGAACGACCGGCGTCGGGTTCAGCACGATCACGTCGCAGGGGTCGCCGTCGTCCGACAGGGTGTGCGGCACGAAGCCGTAGTTGCCCGGATAGTACATGGCGGTGTGCAGGAAGCGGTCGACGAACAGGGCGCCCGATTCCTTATCCATCTCGTATTTCACCGGCAGGCCGCCCTGCGGGATTTCGATGATGACGTTGATGTCCCAGGGAGCGTTCGGGCCGACGGGAATGGCGTCGAGGTTCATGGCGGGTCTTTGCTGCGACTGCGAAACTTTGAAAGGCGAAGGGTGATAGGCTCCCCGGCCCCTCACGGCAAGGGCGACCTGTGGCGAACACGGGCCTGGCGGACTTGCGTCGCGGCGCATCATCGCGGACATCATGGATCATGACCTGGACCGATTGGGCAGCGCTGGCCCTCTTCTTCATCTGCTGGCTGGGATACAGCCCCATCCTGGCCTTCATCAGCCGAAGGGGCGGCTCGCTGAACCAGGATATGGAGCATGTCCGGGCGGCCTGGATGCAGTCCATGACTCATCGCGAGATGAAGCTGATCGACAGCCAGTTGATGGGCCATTCGATCAACTCCGCCTCCTTCTTCGCCTCCACCAACCTGCTGCTGATCGCGGCGGTCGCGGGCATTCTGTTTGGCGGCGAGAGCGCGCTTCGGGGGTTCGCGGCCGTCGGCGCCGAAAACGTGCCGATGAAAATCCTCGAGGCGAAGCTGGCGCTGGTGCTGATCTGCTTGGCGCGCGGCTTTCTAGATTTCATCTGGGCGCTGCGCCAGATGAACTATGCCCTAGCGCTGATCGGCGCGGCGCCGGAGATCCACACCAAGACCGACCGCAAGGCCTTCAGCGAGGCGGCGGGCCAGCTTTTGAACCCGGCGCTCAGTTCCTTCAGTCAGGGCGTGCGCGGCTATTATTTCGCCCTGGCGGCGGCGGCCTGGCTGTTCGGACCGCTATGGCTGGCCTTGGGCGTCGCCTCGTCGTTCGGCCTGTTGATCTATCGCCAGGAGGCGTCGCCTGCCGCTCGCGCCATCCGCAACGCACGGCGGCTGCTAGAACACTGATCAACGCTATTTCGCAGTTGCAAAACGAACGCCGTGTCCCAGGTCGGTCCAAATGCCGTCATCATTGGCTTGGCGGGGCAATATTTCCGTAACAAGGCGTGACTGTTGGGCCTGCGCATTGGCCTTGACCCATTGTGCATCGCAACCTAAGTTGACCTCTGACGCCTCCGGGCGTCTTGCCCTTCCTGGGCGTTTCCTCCCTATAGACTTTTAATGCCGCACCCTCGGGTGCGGCTTTTTTTTGATCTGATCAGCGATCAGTCAGGCCGACCACGCGTCCGCGCACAGGGCGGCGATCACGCGCGACAGGGCCTTATGCGTCTTGGCGTAGGTCACGTTGGGGGCCAGCGTCGTCTCGTCCAGATACAGTTTGCGGCTCAGCTCGATCTGGATGGCCTCATAGCCCTCGTCCGGCCGGCCCCAGCGCTGGGTGGACCAACCGCCGGCGTAGGGATGGTTCTGCGCCACGCGCCAGCCCAGCCCCTCGAACAACTCGCGCAGACGCCGGCTGAGACGCGCGCTGCAGGCCGAGCCGTAGCGGTCGCCCAGCACGACTTCGGCCCCGACGGCGCGCGCCGGCATCGAATGCCAGTCGATCAATACGGCGCGTCCGTGCCTCGCGCGCGTCGCCTGCATACGTTCGTCCAGCGCCTGGTGATAGGGGGCGTGGACCCTGGCGATGCGGTTTCTGGCCTCCGCCAGCGTCAACCGGCGCGCATAGAGCGGCGTCCCGTCGCCGGCCAGCCGGGGGATCACGCCATAACCGGCGGCCGTCTTGGCCCCGACCGGCCCGTCCAGATCCGCGATCAGGGCCGGGTCAAGCTCGGAGGGATCACGGTTTAGATCGACATAGGCCCGACCGATCCGCCCTTCGATCAGCGCGGCGCCTCTGCGCGGTCCCTCTGCGATCAAGCGCCCGACCAGGGCGTCCTCGGCGCTTTTCAGGCTGGCGCGCGACAGGTCCGGCGCCGCGCCCATGTCGTCGGGATAGAGGTCGCCGGAGTGGGGCGAGGCGAACACCAGCGCCGTCGCAGGCGCGTCCGCCGCCGGGGCGGTGATCGAAAAGCTGTCGCCGCCGTCGGTCATGCTCCCGCTTAGCGCGTTTCGCTGTGTAAGGAAGTCGGCTGATCGGCGAATTTCATCGGCGGTTTACCGTTCGGGCTCTAGGTTCGCGGTCTGTTTCAAGGGTGTTTCTCGAATGGCGCGTATTCTCCTGGCCGAAGACGACGGTTCGTTGCGCGGATTTCTGACGCGCGCGCTGGAGCGGGCCGGCCACCAGGTCATCGACTGCGAGAACGGCGACGACGCGATCGACGCCCTGGAACACGGTCCCTACGACCTGCTGCTGACCGACATCGTCATGCCGGGCGCCGATGGGATCGAGGTCGCCCGCGTCGCCGCCGCCCGCCAGCCCGGCCTGCGCATCATGTTCATCACCGGCTTCGCCGCCGTGGCCCTGACGGCCGCCCAGGCCACGCCGGACGCCAAGGTGTTGTCCAAGCCCGTCCATCTGCGCGATCTCGTCAATGAGGTCGAGCGGATGGTCGCCGCCTGAACCCTTCGCTGCGACTGGGCAGAGCGGCGTTCGGCGAGAAATCGCATTCTTGCCGCTAAATCGGCTTGATGCCGACCGGCCTCGCCGCTATACGACCGCTCTTCCCGCTCCGAAGACGGTTTTCGGAGCCCTACGGCGGATGCGTAGCTCAGCGGGAGAGCACCTCGTTGACATCGAGGGGGTCACAGGTTCAATCCCTGTCGCGTCCACCATTTCCCTTTCTTTTCAGATCAAGCGCCATCAGCCCTGGCTGGCGCTTGCGCG
>AMYY01000053.1 GCA_000335735.1 alpha proteobacterium L41A
CTTCACGGCATCGCTAGCGCTCGTGGGGCTCAAAAGAACCCCTCCACCACGCTGCGTGCGGTCCCCCTCCCCACAAGTGGGGAGGAGACGAGGCGGATCAGATATAATTTTCGCCCAGATACACCCGGCGCACTTCGTCGTCGTGGATCGCCTCGTCGGACGTGCCTTCGAACAGCACCGCGCCGTTCGAGATGATCGACACCCGGTCGGTGATGTCCAGGGTCTCGCGCACATTGTGGTCGGTGATCAGCACGCCGATGCCCTGGCTGGCCAGATAGCGGATCACGGTGCGGATGTCCGCGATGGCCAGGGGGTCGATGCCGGCGAAGGGTTCGTCCAGCAGCATGAAGGACGGCCGCCCGGCCAGCGCCCGCGCGATCTCCACCCGCCGACGCTCGCCGCCCGACAGCGCCGTGGCCCGCGCATGGCGCAGATGGTCGATGTGCAGTTCGTTCAGCAGCCGGTCGGTCTCGGCGCGGATCTGGTCGCGCGGATAGTTCAGCTCGACCACCGCCTTGACGTTTTGCTCGACCGTCATGCCGCGAAAGATCGAGGCTTCCTGCGCCAGATAGCCCAGGCCCATGCGGCTGCGCTGATACATCGGCTGGCCGGTGATGTTCTCGCCGTCCAGCCAGATCGCGCCCGAATCCGGCGGGATCAGGCCGGTGATCATGTAGAAGCAGGTCGTCTTGCCCGCGCCGTTGGGACCCAGCAGGCCCGCGACCTCGCCGCGCTGGACCGTCAGGGACACGTCGCGCACGACCTGACGCTGGCCGAACGACCGGGCCAGGTTCATCACCCGCAGGCCCTTTTCCGCAGGCGCGGGCGCCACGGCGGCCGGCTGCGGCCGCTCGTCCAGGTTCAGGGCTGACAGTTCCTTGCGCGCCAAATGCTCAGGTCCGTGACGGCCAGACGGCCTCAGTTCGAGTTGGGATAGAAGACGCCCTGCACGCGGCTTCCGGCGGCGCCGCGCGGCGCGCCGTCCATGCGGGCGGTCTCGGTGTTGATGTTGTAGACCAGGCGCGAGCCGGTCAGGACGTTCTTGCCCTGGGTCAGGATGACATTGCCCGTCACCACGATCTCGCCTTTGCCCAGGTTGTAGACGGCGCGGTCGCCGCGCATCGACTGATCGGGCGTCACGAAATAGACCGTGCCGCTGGCCTCGGCGCGTTGCAGATCGCCGCCCTCGCCGCTGACCAGGGTCAGGGTGTCGGCGCGGAAACGATTGCCGCCCTGCGTCGCCTCGGCCCGGCCGCGCAGGATGATGCGGTTGGGGGCGTATTCGACCGAGTCCGCGCCATAGGCGACGGGCTGATTGGTCGCCTGAGCCTGCGCGTCCACCAGGGCCGGCATGCCCACGGCGGCCGCCGCCGCGACGACGGCCAGCGTCTTCGAAATCTTCGTCACGATCATCCGCCTGACCCCTTGGGCGTCAGAACGCCCTTCACCTTGTTGTCGCCTGCGCCGTCGAACACGACGCGCTGTCCCTGATCATAGATCGCATAGGACGATGCGTTGATGGTTCCAATAGGGCCGGAACCCTGAACGCCCTTTGAACCGGTGACGTTTCCGGTCGCGGTGTCGACCACCGCCTCGGGCGTGGTCAGGACGAAGCCCGTGCCGCCGTCCGAAATGCGCACGTTCGGGCCGATCGTCACCGTCTTCGCCTGCTCGTCATAGATGCCGCCGTCGGCGGTCAGTTCGGTGACCTTGCGTCCGCCCAGGTTCAGCTTCAGCGCCGGGCCGATCAGTTTGAACTTGCCGGTATTGGGGTCGCGCACGGCGCCCTGCGCGCCGACGGTGAAGGCTCTCCCTTGCGCGTCCTGACCGTGGAACAGGGGGGCGTCCAGGCGAACTTCCTGGCTCTGGCTGGCCTTGCGCTCCACCCCCGACATGACGGTGCGGAACACCGTCCAAGTCAGGGCGCCGCCCGCCAGCACCAGAATGATGATCGGCAGGACGCGGCGATACAGCTTCACCCGCCGCGAGCGCGCACGCCACCGCGCCCCGGCCAGGGCGACCCTGGCCTCGTCGGCTTCGATGCGGGACTGTTCGCCGTGTTCGGTCAAGCGCGCCTCAGCTGTGGGCGAAGATGTCGGTCTCGTCCCAGCCGGCCAGGTCGAGCGCCGACCGCGTCGGCAGGAAGTCGAAACATTTGGCGGCCAGTTCGGTTCGCCCTTCGCGCGCCAGCATCATGTCCAGCTTGGCCTTGGCCGCGTGCAGATACAGGACATCCGACGCCGCATAGTCCAGCTGCGCCTGGCTCAGCGTCTCAGCGCCCCAGTCCGAGGACTGCTGCGCCTTGGACAGGTCCACGCCCACCGTCTCGCGCACCACGTCCTTCAGCCCGTGCCGGTCGGTATAGGTGCGCGCCAGCTTGGAGGCGATCTTGGTGCAATAGACCGGCCGCGTCTCGACGCCGAGGTGCAGCAGGAACATGCCGATGTCGAACCGGCCGAAGTGGAAGATCTTGGTCACCGCCTGATCGGTCAGCACCCGCTTCAGGTTCGGACAATCATAGGCGGGCCGGTTCAGCCGCACGACATGGGCGTTTCCGTCGCCCGACGACAGTTGCACCACGCACAGCGGATCGCGGCGGAAACGCAGGCCCATCGTCTCGGAATCGATGGCGACCTCGGACCCCAGGTCCAGATCATCGGGCAGGTCGCCCTCATGCAAGTAAACGGTCATGCTCAGGCTCTTACACGGCGAACGCGGCGCGCGAAACGGGCAAGCTCAACCACGAAACGGCCTCAAGCAGGAATGCGCCGCGCGCATTCCGATAGGCCACAAAAAATGCTGCCGCGCGCATTCCGATAGGCCACAAAAAATGCTGCCGCGCGCATTCCGATAAGCCAAAACAAAGAAAGCGCCGCACCGTTCGGTGCGACGCTTTCTGAAAGATGGTGCCCAGAAGAGGACTCGAACCTCCACGGCCGTTAAGCCACTGGCACCTGAAGCCAGCGCGTCTACCAATTCCGCCATCTGGGCCCCGTCGGCAGCGCCTTGCGGCGTTTCCGTCGGGAAGGCGCGGACCTCTAAGGGAGGCTCCGGGCGGGGTCAACAAGGATTTTTCGCCTTTGCGAGATTTCTTGCGCGCGCGGCGCGCCAAGCCTGGCCGCACACCATTTTCGACCCGCGTTCGGCGGCGACTTAATGGGCGCTAAGCCTGTTTTCTAACCCCGTCTTGAGGCCAAGTCGCCTACAAGCGCCGCATGGCGGACCCGTCTCTCAGCCCCTCTGCGCCAGAGCGCTTCGTCCCGGAGCGTCGCGCCCGGCCCCGCGCGCCGTTCCGCCAGAACCGCCGCGCCCGCGAGCGGGTCACGATCCTGGGCCAACCGATGGATCTGGTGAAGCCGGAAGAGGTGCTGCACCACATCCAGCAGGCGGTGCGACAGGGCGCAAAGACCCTGATCGCCAATCACAATCTGCACAGCCTGTATCTGATGCAGAAGCGACCTGAACTGGGCGCCTTCTACGACAAGGCCGATCTGATCGAGGTCGATTCGACGCCGCTGCTGGCCTTCTCGCGCGTCCTGGGCCTGCACAGCCGGGGCTTTCACCGCTGCACCTATCTGGACTGGCGCGACCATTTCTGGAGCGTGGCGAACCGTCAGAGCTGGCGCGTCCTGTCCGTCGGCGGCGCGCCCGGCGTCGGCGACGAGGCGGCCCGTCGGCTGAAGGCCCGCTATCCCAACGCCGACATCGCCATCCACCACGGCTTCTTCGACGCCCGGCCCGGGTCTTCCGAGAACGCCGCCGTCCTGGATCGGATCACGGCCTTCCAGCCCCACATCCTGTTCGTCGGCATGGGGATGCCGCGCCAGGAGCTATGGATCGCCGACAATTTCGAGCGCCTGCCCGATTGCGTCATCCTGTCGGTCGGCGCCGCCTTCGACTATGAGGCGGGGGTTCAAAGCGCGGCCCCGCGTTGGATGGGACGCGCCGGCATCGAATGGGCCTATCGCCTGCTGCATGACCCGAAACGACTGTTCGTCCGCTACTGCGTCGAGCCCTGGACGCTCATCCCGCTGGCCCTGCGCGACATCCGCCAGGCCAGGGGTCGCAACTGCTGATCACGTTATTCCTACTGGCCAGATAGATATTTATCGCCATGATCCCTCTGGACCGCCGCGTGTTATCGACAGCGACGGAAACGGAAGACGGGGGTGCGCGTGCCGCAGCAGAATGGACCGCATGTCGCCATCGTCGGCGCGGGTTTCAGCGGTCTGCTGACCGCCGTCAATCTGCTCAAGGCCTCGCGCGACGTGCGCGTCACCCTGATCGAACGGCGCGGCGTTTTCGGTCCCGGCACCGCCTATGACACAGGAAATCCCGGCCATCTGCTGAACGTCCGCCTGGACAATATGAGCGCCTTTCCCGACCAGCCCAGTCACCTCGCCGACTGGTTGGCCGAACAGCCGTCGTGGCGCGCGCAGGACGGCTTCATCACCCGCGGCGTCTATGGCGACTATCTTCAGGCCCTGCTGGACGAGGCGCTGGACGACGCCCCCGACCGACTGAACCTGATCGGCGCCGAGGCTCATTCGATCGATCGCCAGAACGAAGGCTGGCGTATCCTGACCAGCGACGGAGAGGTCGCGGCCGATCAGGTCGTGCTGGCGCTGGGCAATCTGGAGCCCGCCTCGCCCCCCGGCGTCGAGGACGCGGTGCGCGCCTCCCCAGCTTACGTCGAAAACCCCTGGCGGTTCGATCCTCAGACGGCGCGCGACGCCCGCAATGTTCTGCTAATCGGGTCAGGCCTGACGATGGTGGATGCGGCCATCACCCTGCGACGGCCCGGACGCCGCATGACCGCCCTGTCGCGTCACGGCCTTTTGCCCCGCGCCCACGCGACCGTTCCGCCCACGCCCTATGTCGGCGCCTTTTCGGGCAGCCCGGCCGAAATCCTGCGTCAGATCCGCGCCGCGACGGCCGAGGCCGATTGGCGCGCCGTGTTCGACCGCCTGCGCCATTCCGCGCGCGACATCTGGCGCGGCTGGTCGCGGGTCGAGCGCAGCCGCTTCCTGCGCCATCTGCGCCCCCTGTGGGACGTGCATCGCCACCGCCTGTCGCCCGGCCCGGCGCGCGACATCCATTCCATGCTGGCCGGCGGCGAACTGACGATCCTGGCCGGCAAGCTGACCGAGCTGAAGGTGACCGACGTCATAGAGGTCTCGTGGCGTCCGCGCGGAAAGAAGCGCGCCATCAAGGAGCGGTTCGATCTGGTCGTGAACTGCACCGGGCCGCTGGGCGTGATCTCAAAGAGCACCGAACCAATGATCCGCGACATCCTGGACAAGGGTTACGGTCGCCCCGACCCCTTGGGCCTGGGCCTGCAGGTCGATGACGAGGGCGGCCTGCTGGACGGGGCGGGCGCCCCCGCGCGCGGCCTTCACGCCATCGGCCCCCTGACCCGCGGCGCCTTCTGGGAGATGACGGCCGTGCCCGACCTGCGCGGCCAGGCCCGCGATCTCGCCGCCCGTATCCGGTCGAACGCCCCTAGACCTAAACAACCGACGCGTTTAGCCTTCACAGCCGGAACGATTTGGAGCGATGACAGTGAGGGCAAAAGGAGGCATCGGCCTGCTGGTCGCGATCCTGTCGCTGGGGCTGACGGCCTTGGCGCCTCAGAGCGTGTCGGACTATCGGCTCGCCTCCGCCGACAAGGTGCGCATCGACGTCTTCGGCGAGGCAGCGCTGGGCGGCGAGTTCGTGATCGACGCCAACGGCCGAATCGCCCTGCCGCTGATCGGCGAGGTTCAGGCTGCCGGCCTGACGGGCGCCCAGCTTCAGGACGCCGTCGCTCAAGCCTTGAGCCAGGGCTATCTGAACCAGCCGCGCGTCACCGCCCAGGTCCTGACCTATCGGCCGATCTACATCCTGGGCGAGGTCAATCGGCCGGGTGAATACCCTTATCTGCCGGACTTGACGGTACTGAACGCCGTGGCGACGGCCCAAGGCTTCACCTATCGCGCCAACACGCGCCGCGTCTTCGTGCGTCGCGCCGGATCACAGGTCGAAGAAGCCCAGCCGCTGACCGCCGATGCGCGTGTTTCGCCCGGCGACACCCTGCGGATCGGCGAACGCTACTTCTGACCCGCCGTCAGATCGGCATCGCCATGATTTCCTTGTAGGCGGAAATCACCTGATCGCGGACCGAGATCACCGTCTCCAGGGACGCCTCGGCCGAGCTCAGAGCCGTGACCACGTCGATCAGATTGCCCTGCCCCTGGACCGAGCGGGTCATCTGGGTTTCGGCCGCGCGCGACTGCTGGGTCATGTCGGTCATGGCGGACTTGACCAAGTCGGCGAAGCCGCCGTCCCCGACGCCGGGCGCCTGGGCTGCGCCGGAGAGTCCGGTCGGCATGGCGCCGCCCTGGACGGCGGCATAGGCCTTGGCGGCCATCATCGGATTCATGGCCTAGCCCTCAGCGTTTGATGATGTCGAGGGTGCGGCTTTCCATCGACCGCGCCGTCTCGATGACGTTCAGATTGGCCTCATAGGCGCGCTGCGCCTCGCGCATGTCCATCGCCTCGACCAGGGTGTCGACATTGGGCCGCATCACATAGCCTTGCGCGTTCGCGGCCGGGTGCGACGGGTCATAGTCCATCTTGAAGTCGCCCTGATCGGGCCGGACCTCGGCCAGGGTGACGCCGGTCGCCCCATCGACCTCGCGCGCCTGGAAGACGGGAATCTGGCGGCGATAGGGCTCGCCGCCGGGCGTGCGCGCCGTCGACTGGGCGTTGGCGATGTTCTCGGCGATCACGCGCATGCGCGACTGCTGCGCCTTCAGGGCCGAGGCCGCCACCGCCATCGCGCTGTTCGAAGGGGGGATGGGATCAGGCATGGGTCAGTCCTTCTCGGCCATCGGCTCAGGCGCCCGGCCGCTTGGCGGCCATGCGGATCATGGACATGGATTTCTGGTAGAAGCCGATGGCGGCGTCATAGGCCATGCGGCTTTCGGCCATCTTCAGCATCTGCTCTTCGACCACCACCGAGTTGCCGTCCAGCGTGGTTTCCGAATCGGGCGCCTTGGTCGGAGCGAACCGCACGGGCGAACCGGCCGGCGCGATATGGGCCGCATTGGTGCGCACCATCTGCAGACCCCCGCCAGAGCGCATGGCGGCGGCGAAGTCGGTCGGCTGTTTCAGGTCGCGCCCGACGAAGCCTGGCGTATCGGCGTTGGCGACGTTTTCGGCGATGACCCTCTGGCGCGCGTCCAGCCAGCCCAGCCGGCCCTTGATCTGCCCCAGCAGCGGTATGTCGGCGACGCCCATGGCGGTCTCCCGTGCGACGCGGATGCGCGCGATGGGCAGAAAATGCCGCCTGGATGGTTAATAGGGGGTTATCTCAACGGGTCGTTAACCGTGCTGGTTAACATTCAGGGTCTAAGCGCGGACTGCGCGGGGCCTTTGCAGCGTCATGAATTTCCTCGATCTCGCCCGGGCGGTCTTCGGCCTGGCCTTCACCCTCGGCCTGATCGGGATCGCGGCCTGGGCTGCGCGCCGCTATGCGCCGCAAATCCTGGCCCGGTTGAATGCGGAGCGCGGCGAGCGCCGGCTTCAGGTGGTGGAGACCCTGGTGCTGGATCCCGCCCGTCGCCTCGTTCTGGTCCGCGTCGACGACGAGGAGCGGTTGATCCTGCTGGGCGAAGGCCGCGAACTGATCGAACCGCGTCAGCCCCCTCTCGGCAAAGTGGGAGGCGGCCAGTGAAGCCCGCCGTCTTCGTCAAGCCGACCTGCGCCGAGCTGAAACGCGCGGCCCTGCTGTCGCTGTTCACCACCCTGGTCTGTCTGGCCTGGCCCGTCGCGGCCCTGGCCCAGCAGGCGGCGCAAAGCGGCTCGGCCCTCAACATCGATCTGGGCACCGGCGCCGGCCTGACCCAGCGCGTGGTCCAACTCGTCGGTCTGATGACCGTCCTGTCCCTGGCGCCGTCGATCGTCATCATGACCACCAGCTTCGTGCGGATCATCGTGGTCCTGTCGCTGCTGCGCACGGCGCTGGGCCTGCAACAGTCGCCGCCGAACGCCGTCTTGGTGTCTCTGTCGCTGTTCCTGAGCGCCATCGTCATGGCCCCGACCTGGCAGGACGCCTATGATTCGGGCATCCGTCCGCTGATGGATCAGCAAATCGAACTGCCCCAGGCCTTCGATCAGGCGTCCGAACCCGTAAAAACCTTCATGCTGGCCCAGGTGGACCGCGGGGACCTCGCCCTGTTCACCCGTCTCAGCAAGATCGACCCGCCCCAGAACGTCCAGGACCTGCCCCTGCGCGTGGTCACGCCGGCCTTCATGATCAGCGAGCTGAAGAAGGCCTTCGAAATCGGATTTCTCCTTTTCGTTCCGTTCCTTGTGATCGATCTGGTGGTGGCCAGCGTGCTGATGTCCATGGGCATGATGATGCTCCCTCCGGTGGTGGTCTCCCTCCCCTTCAAGTTGATCTTCTTCGTGCTGGTGGACGGCTGGCGACTGGTCGCCGGAAGCCTGGTCGAGAGCTTCCAACGGGCGTCCGGTACCGGATAATCCCCCGCCCCATATGGCTTTAAGCGTCATCGGCGCTTGCAAAGCGTATGGAAATCCGTGTTGATCCCCCGGTCCTCGCTCGGAATCGGGCGACTAACACTGGAAACGCTTCTTATGACCACTCAAGCCGAACTGATCGCCGCCGTCGCCAAGGACGCTGGTGTTTCGCAGGCCGACGCCGGCAAGGTGCTGACCGCGATCGTCGAAAACATCCACTCGACCCTGAAGTCGGGCGGCGACATCCGCATCTCGAACCTGGGCGTCTTCGACACCGCCGACCGCGCCGAGCGCGAAGGCCGCAACCCGGCCACCGGCGCGACCATCAAGATCGCCGCCTCCAAGGCCGTGCGCTTCCGCGTCTCCAAGCCGCTGAAGGACGCCGTCAACGGCTAAGCCTTAGATCCTCCCCCGCATCGCGGGGGAGGGGGACCGCCGTCAGGCGGTGGAGGGGGCGACCGCACCACCGGTGTCTGGGT
>AMYY01000054.1 GCA_000335735.1 alpha proteobacterium L41A
CAGGATGTAGGGACGATGGTAGTTACGAGAGCGGGGAGGTTTCGCTGAGTCGGTAATCAAAGCGAGACCTGAAATAGAACCAAAGCTCAGCGGCCGTCATAGAAGGCGGAGGCTTGATTAGGTTGAGGCTGCGAGTTCCGCGGCTTCCTTCACCAGGATGTCGTCACGGGCGGCCTGCCAAAGGTCGCCATAATCGACATCCGTCCATTGGGGAAACCAGGGGCCGCCATTGGTGTAGTGTATGGCGGAAGGCGTGATGTCTGGCTTTTCATACTCACCGACCAGAAAATTCCACTTCAGGTCTAGAGCGCCTATGTCCTTGTCGTCCTCGATCCAGCCGAAACGGTGCAAATAGGCGGGAGCGGCCCGGTTGACCACGTCCGGCGTCAAGGCCTTCACGGCCGGATGCCGGCCATTGAAGATAAGGAAGGATGACCAGTTCTTGCGCGGATAGACCGTCTGGCCTTTGCCATCCATCTTGACGGCGTTGGCCGGCACATAATCATGCTGAACGACGTATACGGCCTTAGATGGGTTAAGCGTGTCGAACAGCGCGCTCAGGTCGCCGGTGAAGAGAAAATCGCAATCCACGAACAACGACCAGTCTTCGTAGTGAGCAAGATAGGGCGTTAGAAATCGCGTGAGCGAAAACTCGGTCGAGGCGGATGAGTCGGCGGGGCGGGTGTAAAGCCCCAGTTCGCGGACAGTCGGCTGCTTCAAGGGGCGAACGTCAAGCGCCTGCGACGCATGCTGGAGGATGGAGTGACGGCAGACTTTCCACGCGACGTCTTCGCGTGCATCGTAGCCGACGAAAACCTTGCGAGGGGTTGGGTGCTGACTCAAAATTCACTCCCGCTGGCACGATGCATTTCAGAATCCACGATCACGCAGCGACTGACTTCGCCATGCGAGCATGCAAATCTTCAACCTGCTGGTTGAAACGCCTATCGGCTCTGAGCATGCCGTTGGGCGAAACGAAGAACATGTAAACCATGGCGCGCTCACCGTAGAAAATTTGATGAGAGATCATTCGCGACTCGCCGAACCATACCTCTCCTGGCTCGAAGGCGATTGTGTGGCGCGGTAGGCTGTCCTTGCAGGCATTCGCGGTCCCGCCCAAAACGGGACCGCAGATATAGTTGTTGAGCTCGTTCGGATCCTGGCCCGCGAATCGCTCGAGGCCGTGTTTCTCGTAAAGGGTTTCCGCGTAGGTCACGAAATTATGGCTCGTATGCCAGAGCCTCGGGCGCTGATCGAGGTTGCAGAATATCCGAACTTGTTGGAAGTCCTCGGCAATCTGGTGGTTATCCCAGTGAATGTTCTCAAACAGCGTTGTCGTAAGGCGGACGCTGGGGACGACCCGAAAATACTCGTAGGTGGGGAAGCAAATTGAGAACAACTCCAGCGCCGTATCGTGCGCCGTTTTCATCGCGGTGCTGGCACGGGCGAATAATTCGGGGTCGCCATTGCAAAGGACGTCATAGACCGCCCGTCGCACGGGGTCCTCTGTCTCGAAACTGCCGTATGCTCCACCGCCATGTTCATCTTCGGTGAACTCTGGACCAGCACCCTCGAAAAACTTGGTGGAGGTCAATTTCTTCAGCTGTTTGCGAAGTCTGGGATTGTCCACCTTTGTGATGTTGCCGGACATTGCCTGAAAAATGTCGAGCTCGATCGGCATCCTGTAATCCTTCAGCAGGATAAGCCGGTTCGCCTCGTACAGATCAGTGATGCCGGCCGGCCGCTTGCGGATTTCATCAAGCGTTAGCTCGACGAAATAGTCCTCAACATCCGGGTGCCTAACGATCGTGGCCATGGTGCCGCTCCATTCGAGCAATCATTTTATAGAATGAGGCTCTGCCTGCGCTACCCTTTTTCGTTTGGCAGATAGAGAATCATCCGCATTTTTAGAAAAATGCCTTCTCGCACCGACGGGCGCATTGGCTATAAGCACGAAGTCGACAAAGAGACTTGATTAATGCAAGCTTCAATAACCCTCGCCAATTTCCCCCCGGAAACGCTGGCGAGAGCGAGAAGACGGATGGATGTCCGGCACCAGGAGACGCCGGGGATTGTCGTATTAGAGAACCTCGTCTCCCTGCCCCAGTATGATTGCCTGTATGATGTGTCGGGTCGAAGGATCGAGGATTCCCGGCGAGTCAACATTCCTCACGACCTCGCCACGCCTCATGTGCTGGACCGGGATGAGAGGTCGTCGATCGCGACCGAGCCGCGCACAACGGAGATGCCTCAGGCGTTGGACGTTGTGGAAGAGCCAGTACTCTTCGTCGGTTCGATCTGGCCTCACTACGGCCACTACATCATAGACGGGATGTCACGTTTCTGGGCGCTGGACGTCGCCCCCGACATGCCGCTGCTACTGCAGAACCGCCCTGCGGTCCGCAACCACGGCCACGCCTATATTTCCGAGATTCATGCCCGTTTAGCGTTGAGCGCGCGTGGCCTGATCTCACCGGAGCGGCCGACGCTCTTTAAGACCGTCCATTTGGCCAGGCCGTCTTTTCTGCATACGTTCCGGGCCTACGAATGCCATCAGGATCCGCATCTCAAAGTGGCCGCCTCGATCCTAGAGGAGGGAACTAAAGTGCGGTCAGAGAAGGTCTACCTGACGCGGTCGCAACTCAAACCCCATGAACGCGGGGCCGTGCAGGAAGGCGAGATCGAAGATCGGCTGCGGCGTGAGGGCTTCGCCATCGTGGCGCCCGAGCGCGTCGCATTCGCGGATCAGGTCCGCCTGTTCAATCGCGCGAAGTGGATTGTCGGAACAATCGGCTCAGCCTTTCACACCAGTCTCTTCGCCAGCTCGGATCCTGAGAGGACGCTGTTCACCCTGTGCTGGGAGAAGATCAACCCGCGCTATCTGATGATCGACGAAATTAAACGCCAGAACTCGATCTACCTGAACTGCGTGTCGGTCGAAACGATCGACGCGAGAGACAGGATTTCAGAAACGACGGTCGACGTCGAACTGGCGATGGCCGAACTGGACGCGGCTGGGGCCTTCGCATGATCAGCGATCCAGCGCCTCTTCGTCGCACATGACCTCAACCCACTCTGAGACATCTGTCTGAGAGGGCCTTTGATCGGCCGCCGCGGCCCTGCTTGTCGCCGGAACCGGATCACGTGATGCCCCCGATGAAGCGGTCGCGTGTTTCAGGACCAGCCGCATGACGTGATTGACACCGTCTTCGGTCACGTTCCGAAGGTCCTCCGCGTAGTATCGCCCGCGAGAGGCGTTGCTGGTGATGATCTCATACGACGGGAAATAGTGCACCTTGGCGTCCGCGTCGGAAAGCATGCCTGCCGCCGCCCTCAGCACGGCTTTGGAATAGGTCGTCGCTGAAAGCACGTGAGCGTTCGGCTGGGCGGTCGCAGCCAAGGGAACCGGCGAGACTGTCAGCAGGACTTCCGCCGTCGGATTGACTGATCGCAGATGATCGATGACGGCCTTCATGTCGTCGACGACTTCTACCACCGTCATGTTGTGGAAAACATGCTTCTCGGGGTCGAACACGCCTCCTTCGACGCCGGGGCAGATAGGGAACACCGCGCCGTCTTCACGTGAAAGCCAGCATTCGGTCAGTCCCAAGGTGAAGACGAAGACATCCAGGGCTTTGAACATCTCGCGCACGCGGGCCAGGTGCCAGTCGCGATCGGCCCGCATTTCGAACGCGGACGCGAACCCTCCAGGCTGCGCGCTGGGGCGGAAAGGATCAAGTACCGTCCCGTCAGGCTGCGTCCAGACATCTTCCACAGGACTGAAGCGGCCATAGGCGCGGTCGATCAGCTGCCGCAGCTGGCGCGCTGTGTAGATGTTGCCGTACCGCGCGGAATACAGCCCATAGCCCTGAGCCTCGGCTAGCGGCTCGCCGAGCAGAGGATGTCCCGTCTCGGCAACGTAGTAGTTGTAGCCGCTTTTCTTGAGGTGACGCGCAATGTGCTGGGCGAAGCAGCTGCCTGCGGTCGCGACCTTCATTTCGGGGGTGATCTGTAACTCGAGCACGCCGACGGGGTCTATGTCCGCCGGCGCGGGCTGCGCGACCGATCGACGCCAGAAAGCTTTGTCTGGGAATGTGCGGTAGGGGTGAGGCATCAGGATGAGACCTTACTGTCGATCAGCAGCCTTTCCAGCTGCAGCAATATCAGTTCGCCATAATGGGCGTTCGCGTGGGTGGCGTCCGCGCCATAACAGTCAAGCTTGAGAAACCCGTTGTCCTTGGCCGCGACGGGGCTGTCCACGAAACGGACGCCAAGATCCTCGCACATTCGAGACAGGGCTCGCGACTGAATCGACCAGAGCCGACGGCGCATGTCCGGCGGACTGACGTTGAGCCTGACCTTTCCCTCGCTTCTAAAATAGCCTTCGGCGTTCTTCTTGATGTAAGCGTTGTCTCTCTTGGGCGGCGGGGGGTTTAGGTAGAAGGTCTCCCCCTTGAAGCCCGTCATATGATGCGCGACTGCACGACGAACACTCTCGACGAAAGCGGTGAAGGCTGCGTTCATCTGGGCCAAGGGAATGATTCGGGCGTTTGTAGCCTGGGGTTCGGCCTTGGTTTCGGGCTCGATCAGATCGAAAGGCTCGGCATGTTCGAGCAGGCCCAATGTGTTGTATTGATTGCCGCCGAGCACGCAAACCAGAACATCGGTTTTCCGGGCCTTGGACAGCAAGGCTTCGGCGTCTTGCAACGAAAGGCCCGGGACCACTGCACCGTTGGCCTTCTGTTTCGAAAACCGAGAGGCGTAGAAGTCCAGCGGACTGTCGATGTCCTTGCCTGTCTCCTGACGCCGCTTGATCGCCTCCGCTATGGCGGTCGTGTGGCTGTCGCCAAGAATGAAAACCTTGCGTCTCTGCACTCGAGCCTCGCTGTTTCGGCCTATTCGTCACGCGACGAATTCCATCAAAAGGAACTCGTCTTTGATACCTGGTGTCGATCCTTAGAGCGAAATCAGATGAGATGGCGTTCGGCTTGGCCCTCACTTCGCTTGGAGACCCGACCCTAGGATTGGTTGCTTCTCTCGCTGCGAGCCCAAGCCGCAAGGTCGGCCACCCCATCTTCAAAGGAAACACGCGCGCGCCATCCGAGCACCTGTTGCGCCTGCGTGACATCCGCGAGCGCGTGTCGAATGTCTCCGGCCCTATACGCACCGCTAATGGTCAAGCGGTCCTCAGGCAGGCCGAGATTTTTCAAGATCAGTTCCGCGGCCTGCTTGATCGAGGTCGCCTCGCCCGCGCCGATATTGATGACATGATCGCCAGCCTTGGGCGTGTCGCAAGCGGCCACAAAGGCAGCCACGACATCGTCGACAAACACGAAATCGCGGAAGATCGCGCCGTCCTCATAGATCCCCAACGTGGCACCCTCCATGGCCTGCTGGCAAAAGATCGACAGGACACCCGTATAGGGATTTCGAAGGGACTGGCCCGGTCCATAGACATTCTGAAGCCGGAGAATGACCACGTCCCACGGCGCGGGCGTCTGCTGCAACAGATACTCCTGCATCAGTTTTGTGGACCCGTAAACAGAGCCTGGTCGAGGCGGCAGGGATTCGGATGTGGCCTGCGGCATCAGCGGCGCACCGGTGTCGTCGAAAAGACCGAAAACGCCTTGGGCCATGGCGTCGGACGTGCGGGGCGACGGCGCTGAGATGCGACCTTGAGCGTCCGCATAAGCGCCTTCGCCATAGACGGCGCGCGTCGCCGCCAGCACGACGCGCCGCGGGGGCGTCTCCAAGTCCTTCAGGGCTTCGATCAAATTGGCGGTTCCGACCACGTTCACGTCGGCGTAGCGAACTGGTTCGTCAGCGGATTGCCCGGTGCCGGTCTCGGCCGCCAGATGGATCACGATGTTCGGAGAATGGGCTTCCAAGGCTTCGTAAAGCGCAGCCTTGTCCCGGACATCCCCTTTTATGAGGCGCCCGTCTAGTGCGAGGTTCGGGGACGGACCATGCACCTGCTCCAGCAGATTGTCGAATATAGTCACGACCGCGCCACGTTCGGCCAGGGCCCGCGTCAGACGAGAGCCGATGAAGCCCGCCCCTCCGGTTATGAATATGCGCGTCCCTTGGAGGTCTTGAATCATCATCTTTGTCTGCTTTTCAGCTGTCCGGCTTTTGGAGACTGCGTTGACAGTATGCCCAGTAGTTGTCGACGCAGGACGTCGCGGGAATACCGCGCTGACAGGCGGGCGCGGGCGGCGTTGACAATGCCGGACCGAAGATCCTTGTTCAGGATCAAGGCCCGAAGGGCTTCATACCATGCCTGTTCGTCCGCGGCGAGCAGACCGGCGCCATCCGCACAGGCGCGATGATAAACGGGCAGATCGGCCGCCACGACGGCCAGGCCCGCACAGGTGTATTCGACCCATTTAGTGTCCGCCTTGCAGCGGTTGAACGGCGTATCCTCCAACGGCGCGATCCCGACCCACCATCCAAGTTCACTAAGGCGCGCGAGGAACAGCGAATAGTTGGGAACACCGCGATGGTGTCCGATCCGCGATCCGAATTCCGACAGGGACTGGGTGGCACCTATGGTGCCGAAAGTTTCGAATCTGAGGTCGGGAATCTCCCTCATCAACCGGCGCACCGCTGGCAGAACCAGATCCAAATCGGCGCCGTGTCCGCCTGTCGCCATATAGCCGATCACGGGGCCGGTCGCCGGCCGGCTTGTCAGCAGGCTTTCGGAATCCATCGAGCAATAGATGTCGCCGGCGATGATTGGAGTCGTGATCCCTGAGGATTTCAGAGCCGCTGCCAAGGCGGCGGTGGAGGCGTAGACGAAATCACTGGCCTCCATGTCGGAGCGCAACGCCGCCAGGCGTTCGGGGGCATTATAGTGCTCGAACTTGGACCGGCCGAGGCTTTCAGGCACATGAAGCAGATCATCGTCGATGTGGAACACCACCGGCTTGCAGGCCCGACGCGCGGCGGCGATCAGCCCTTGCGCCAAGCCCGAGGTGTAGCGCGACAGGACCAGTACGTCCGCCTGATGGGCTTCCCACAACGCCTGACACACGACCGGGTCAGTCCATGCCGGATCGTGTCCGACCATGGCCAGAACGACGTCGCCCGCCGCGATGCTGTCGGCCAGAGGTTGGGCGAAGCTGATGTGTTGGGTCGCGCCCACGGTGTCGCAGACCACCAAAATGCTAAGGCTTGGAGATCGAGAGGCCATCAGCATCCTCCTCTGTCCGGGCGCGCGAGACTCTCTTGGCCGCCGGCGGGGCGGGCCGCCGTCGCGACGCCGTCTCCATCAGACCTAGGAATCGTCCACGGACGTCATCGACATCCCTGGGCATGCCCAGACCGCGCAGATATCGGTCCTGGCGC
>AMYY01000055.1 GCA_000335735.1 alpha proteobacterium L41A
ATGGCTAGGGCAAAGTATGTCCCCCGCCGATTAACCTGACAGCACTAGCATGCCGCCACCGAGGGTCTGGTCAAGCCGCGGACTTGGTGACCGATTCGACTATGAAATCCCAGATCCGGGGGCTGGCGTCGCCCGCGATCATCGAGCGATCCGCGAAACGGCGGCTGCCTGCCAGTTCGAACCGTCGGCTCTGAACCGACTGAATGAAATCGACCCAGTCCTCCAAGTCTCGAAGCTGGGGCAACTCGGCAAACAGCGGCGCATGGTCAGCCGTCGCTACCGCGACCGGCTTGCCCAGCATGACGGCGTCAAGCGCTATCGTTGAGGGCGTTGTTATAACCGCAGACAATCCACGCATGAAAGCGGGCATATCGTAGGCTCGCCAGGTATCGAGCCCCGGATCGAAGATCCGCACCTGAGCCGGCCAGTCGCGTTCGCCATGCTCGAGGAACCACCGCCCGCCGGGATGGGACTTCACCACGAAATGTACGTTCGGCAAGGCCGCCGAGGCTCGCCTCAGAAGGCTTTGAAACTCATAGCGAAAGGCCCGGTCATAGACATCCCAGTGAAGATTTTCGAACACACCCACCATCATGACACCATTGTCAGCCGACGGTGGCTCGGCTGAGAAGCTGGCGGGCCGTCCGACGTGAACCAATCGGCTGCGGACGTTGTCGGGGCAGATATCCGGCACCGCGTCTGCAGGAAACCAGACGAAAACGAAATCGGCGTCGATCGAATAGACGGAACCGCTCCCGGGCCCGGTGGTGGTCGTAATGCCGATATTGTCCACGCCATGTTGAATGCAGAAACTCGGAATTCCAAGTTTTCTAGCGGTGGTTACTAGGCCTTGCGCGGCGCTATGGGCCTCGTGCGTTGAGACGACCAGGGGAAACACCGCGCCGGGCAGCGCCTCGTCACGACGAAGAGCGCGCGCCGGGTCTGCAGCTTCCCGCCATGAGACGCCTAGGAAGGTCAACTCCCTGCAAAAGTCAGGCCTCGCCCGAACAAGCCGTCGCGAGAGAACGACATCCAGTCCGATATGGGGACGGTTCAGCGCTTCTCGGATAATCGGCGACGCGAACTGTGCCTCGCCGGGTTGGTCCAGGAAGAGCAGAACTTCCAGCTCTTCAGACGCCCCGCAGCCAAACGTGACTTTAGACATCCGATTTTCTGTAAAGCATGGCTTCCAAAGATCAAGCCAACTGCGCCTGGTATCGGCCGACGTTGTCTTTTCTGCTTATCTTCCCGCTGGTTGTCTTGACCAACCAGCCCGGTCTGACGACCTTCACCGACTGGAGCGTAAGTTCCAGCCGGTCGAACACCGCCGCTTTCACGCTGCGCTTCAGGCCGGTCCAAAGCGCCTCGTCCATTTCGCTCTCGACAACCACGATGGCCTCTTCGCTCTGGGTGCGTGAATCGTACAATGCGAAGGCGACTACCCGGCCTGGCTTGATGCCATCGACCCCGTTGACGATGGATTCTATGTCGGTCGCATAGTAGTTGCGGCCATGGACGATCAGAAGTTCTTTTGTCCTGCCGCAGATAAAGACCTCCCCGCTTTCGAAAAACCCTATATCGCCGGTTCCGTACCAACCGTCCCGAATAGCATCCCGCGTCGATTCTTCATTCTTGTAGTAACGCTCGAAAACGAACGGGCCGCGAACCACGATTTCGCCGGCTCGGTCACTGGTCGCATCTTCGCGCCAAAACATAACGCCGCCGTCCTGTCGGAGGCCGACCTCGATGCCATCTATGGGAGTACCGTTGCTGGCGAAGAGTCGAGCGCCAGCCGCGTCGTGGTCCGTCGGTTCTATTCCGCCGTTCCTCTCGTATGCTTCGCCAGCGATGGCGGTCACGCGCTGGACCGCTCCCAGTTTCGACTGGCTGACGGCGAAGACCGTCTCGGCCATCGCGTAACATGCCTGAACCGACTCCGGCCGCACGCCCGCCCCTTCGAACGCCGCGACGAAGGCCTCCATCGTTTCCGCCTTGCACGGCTCTGAGCAACTAATGAAGGCTCTCATCGAGCCCAGATCCGGCAGGGTCCCGACCGGCTTGAGCCGCGCCTGGTGTGCGAAGGCAAAGTTCGGCATCCAGGCGAGCGTACCGCCGTATGTTTCGATGGCGTCCAGGAACAGCTTCGGCTTGCCGACCCACTCAAATGCGTCCAGTGACACGACCATTCCCCCCAGCGTAAGTGGAATGAGAAAACTCGAGAGCAGCCCCATGTCGTGATAAAGCGGCAACCAACTGACTACGACGTCATCGGGGGTGAACGACAGTCGTCGACCATAGGAACACGCCTGAAGATCGATCTGAGCGAAGGTTAGCATGACGCCTTTCTTCAGGCCCGTGGTTCCAGAACTGTGCTGCAGCAAGGCCACGTCTTCCGGTGCGGGCGCCGCGAACTCCGTCAAGGGTTCAAAGGCGCTGACGGCCCGGTTGAGCAAGATTCGCGTCCCCAGACCGGAACAGGCCCCGACCAAGGCGTCCCGGTTCGCGTCATAGGTCAGGATGGCCCCAGGTTCGACGCGGTGAAACAGCGTCCGATGGCTCGACCAGTAGAGTTCGACGTCCTGCTTGGGCGTTGGAAAAGGCAGAAATGACGGGATCAGCCCGGCGTACATCGCACCCAGAAAGGAGAAATACAGGTCGGCGCCATGCTGGAGCACGATAAAGACCACGGCCCCCTTCGGGAGACCGAGGCTATTGAAGAAAGCGCCGTAACGCAGCGCCTCACGTCGCAGCTCGCCGAACGAAATCGCGCGGTCCGTTCCTTCCTTCAGCACACGGAGAAAAGGGCGATCCGGGCCGGACGAAGCGTGAGCGTCAAGGGCATCGATGATTGTCACAGGCGGGCTTTCCAAGTGGCTACGTACGAAAGCGAGCTACAATACGAGGTAGGATCGAAATATTAGAGTCAGGGTAACGCTCCGCATAACGATCAATAACGCGCAGGGCATGTTCAGATCTGCTCATGGCCCGCACATGCCTTAATGCAACTTCAAACATTGATCCGCGCGCATCATCCCAAGCCATTCTATGTAATAGGACAATTGTTGCCAACATGGGTTTGTTTCGACGGAATAGAGCAATCGCCAAAAGATCTGACCAACGAAGATAAAAGCGGTTGGAACGATATATCCTAATGCAAATATTAAGACTTCTTAGGCTGTTCTGATCGGTAGCGATTTTATAGTGACTTCGGAACAAGGCGAACGACACCACGCCGTTCCCCCTGATGACGTCATGCGCTCCTGGATTTGGGCCAGCAAGGCACCGCCCGGCCGTCCGCACGGCGTCGGCGAACGACCACTTAATGCCGAGACTTTCCATCACCCGCACATGCGGAAGAGGCCCCAAGAGGTGACCTATGCCAGGATCTTGACTAACACGATGAATAAATGCATCGAACTCGGCATAACCTAAAGCCTCGGCTAGAGCTGATCGCCTTAGCAAACCGAATATGCGCGCATACACGGCGCCAGTGTAGTGTGAGTTCATATAAAAGGCTGGCTCTTCAACCAGGCCGCGTTCAATATAATCAAGATCATCGCCCGTTCCGCCCGCCGCGATCACCGACAATTCGTTAAATATTCTGTCCTTGCGTATAGTCCTTTTGATCAGGCGTTCGCCCTCGGGACCGTCCTGAACGACATTCAGGTCCAAAACACCAAAACGGATAAACGGAAAATAAGCAGCAGTGTTTTCCACGCCTCGGGCGTTCAGTTTCTCCGAGAATCCGTCGCGTCCTTTTGGCGTGGTCTGAGAAATCACCACAGGTCGCTGTGGAGAGCCGGCGATCCATTCAAATCCACTCTTCAAGTCGATCATGGAAGGCAAAACACCTTTTACGTGTACTGGCCCCTCGAATGGCTTTCCAACCACCTTCACATCGACGTTGGGGGCCAACCTGAGCGCCGCGCCCAGATACTGCGCATGACAGTTTCCGAGTATTAGAACCCGGGTATCTGCCCAAGGTGAAAGTCGCGCCACCTTCATTAGCGTGCCAAGTCGAGTATGGCCTCATGGATCACGTCCGCCAGTTCACCGACCGTCTCCGCCGTCTGGACTTGGGCCATCGGAAGCTCAAGACCAAAGAACTCTTCAATGTCTAGTAGCAACTCTGTATGTCGAAGCGAGTCCCACCCATCAACGTCCAACGCCATTGTATCCGCAGTCACCTCGCCTGGAACGAGGTTGAACGTCCTTGTAATGATGGAAAATACCTCTTCACGGACGCCGTCCATCAGTCAACCTCGCAACGATTCATAATTCGCAGCCCCGACTGCCGGCGTTGACGATGTCCGCCATCTCCACGCGAAACAAGTCGTGGAAGGAATGAGGTCGCAGATCGACCGAGTGGGGCAAAAGGAATCTCTCGGCGACCTGAGACACCACGATGTCCGGTTTTTCCGCCTCGACCAGATCGTAGAGATAGTGCCGAGTGTTCAGCACGGTCAGGCGCGAACAGCGAGCGGCAAGAAACGGCAGGAAGAAGGACGCGTAGGAGTCGCGAAACAGCACGCACCGCGGCCGTGAATCATCTGAGGATTCGAACACCTGGATCTTGCCGCGCGCCGACATACTCTCGTACACGAGCTTGGCGTCCGTCTCGCTGGGCTTGAGCACCTCGATCACTTCCGGCATTGGGTCGTCCGACAGCGCAATGAGTTCCATTATCCGCTTGGTATGACTGGTCGCGATCTCGCTTTCCGCCATGTACGGCTTGAAGCCGGGGTACTGTTCGACCAACGAGTCGGCTAGTGCGTTGAACACGGCCAATGCGCCACGATAATTCCAATGCGCGTCATTCTTGAAATACACGCACTGCGTCTTCGCCAACTGGGTAAGAAGCTCTTCGGTATCGATGAAATGAATGCGTCGCTTGGGATCGGACCAAACGGACCGGCACTGGTCCAGAGTGGTCAATGCGCCGCGCACTACGCCCTCCGGCAAGAACTGCGGATAGATGGCCGATTTGTCGGGGCCGATCATGTGGCGATAGGCGATCCCCCGGTCGCGGGACCAGGCGGCGCGAAGCTCCACATTCCGTCCGATCACCTCAAGTTCTTTTTCGTTGACGAGCGTGGTTCCTCGGATCTTCCCTTCGATATCGTCAACGCCCCAAATGTAAAGCCAGTCGTCATTTCCAACCAAGGTCGAGTATTTCGAGTTTGACCGCTCGAGAACGGTTCCGACTTTCACCTTATGTACCTCCGGGTATGCGCGTCGTGCTCTGAATCTTGTTGAGCGCCGCGCTGGTTTGGAACATGCCAATCATCGGTACAATGACTTCCGCTACGGCTTTCTTGCCTATCGACTCGGCATTCCAGGACGCCTTCAGCTTGCGGCGCAACTTCACGGGGTCGAACGGCTTCAGTTGTCCGGTCTCCAGCCTGTACGACGCCGGTTTCGCCAACATCATGGAGCACTGCGATATGAGGTCGTCGATCAAAACGTACGTGTCAGCCTTCTTGATGATGCTCATGAGGCCTTGCGTCGAGGCTGGAGCGTAGACGATACACGGTTTGGCGTGCATTTCGAGCTCAAGCAAAACGGTGGATGGCGATGATATTGCACAGGTGCAGCGACGTATGAGTTCACTGGTTGTCCTTTTACCAATATTATTCGGCGTCAGGACTTCGAGATTTGGGATCGCGCCTTTGATTAGATGACTGTGTAGATGTTCAAGTCGAGGCTGGATTTCGGCCTGATGAGGCTTCCAGATGAAATTCTGATGGGGATTGTTCCTGACCAGGCCCTGAATACCGTCATAGAACAGGTGCTGCTCGGCTTGAGAAAATATGGACCAGTGAAGATTCGAGAGTATCAGGACATAGTTCGCGTCCTCGGCTTCCGCCAACTGGTGGTATTGCGGGAAACCTATTCCATCGTCACCGCCCCACGACAGCAGGCCGTCACGGAAGTTCAACCCCGCCTGGCCAAGTGACGAGTTTCTAAATCCATCTCCGGGCGTCGCCGAGAAATCGTAGTAGTTTATGCCCAGCTGAAAGAGGCCGTGTTGTATCTCAAGCACGCTGATCCCTAGCTGGCTGCATGCGAAGAAAATCTGGATTCCCCGCACATGAGCTCGGTGCGCGACAGCCAGGGTCGTCAGGCAGACGGAAAATGTGTCGATTCGAAGCATCACATCGACGATGCTGCCTACGACCTGGACATTCTCCGGCAGCGTCTTAGACAACTCGGTCAGGGTCTTCTGCGGCAACTCGATGAAGACGACCCACCCGATATCGGGCAGTTGCTGAAAGAGACTGGCGAACATCTCGAGATGCCAAACCCCCTGAAGAACAAGCAGCACGCGCTTCGCGCGCTGCGCTTCAGGGGTGTGGGGCAAGGTAAAGGTCGGGCTCGTCATCTAGACCTGGCCCTGCGCCGCGTCCGCCTTCCGCGCGAGCTGAGCTTCGATGAGGTCGATGAGAGCGCCGACGCACTCTAGTCTACGACTGTCGTCATCGCCGATCTGGACCCCGAACCGGCGCTCGAGCAGCATCAGCAGCGTTACATGGCCGAGGGAATCCCAGCCGTCAACATCCGGCGCGAGCGTGTCCCGACCCAGGTCGGAGACCCTGCCGCCGAAAGTCGCGGATATGGTCTCATAGACACCTTGTTCGACGTCGATCAATTTGCCGCTCCCATAGGGCTTGTGGTCCTGCGATCGTTTCCCAGAACCCTGTCAGTCAGTCGCATCACGACACCAAGACCAACTGCCTGAGGCGTTCAAGTTCTGCCAGGGCCGAGAAACAGCGCAGCCGCAAATCTTGATTCTCTGACATCGCCGCCTTGTACGCGTCCAACTGAACGACATCTTTGCTGACAGCAGCCGGCAACTCGCGGGCTGCCTGGGGCGCAGGAACCGCCTGGAGTGCGGCCTCGAGATCCGCCACCTTCTTGCGATTGACGGCGGCGTCGATCAGAGCCTGGTGCGTCGACCATTCCACGGCCGACGAGGCGACCGCAGCGTTGGCGGCCGTCACCACCCGATAGGAGATCATGCGGTGATGTCAGTCTAACGCTAACTTGTCTCCACTGAGGATGCCCGTAAAGGGCTGAGTGGGGACGATTTTATGAAACCC
>AMYY01000056.1 GCA_000335735.1 alpha proteobacterium L41A
AACAGACCTCTACCGCGTCTTACATACGGTGCGGGGCTCGCCCCTCCACCGCCTGCGGACGGTCCCCTCCCCCGCTGACGCGGGGGAGGATCGGATCAGCCCTTACCCGTCAGCGCCCCGTACAGGTCCGTCCGGCGATCGCGGAAGAAGCCCCAGGCCGCGCGATATTTGTCCAGCTCGTCCAGGTCGAAGCGGTGCACCAGCACCCCCTCCTCCTCGGCGCCCAGTTGCTCGACCAGTTCGCCCTGCTGATCGGCGATGAAGGAATGGCCGTAGAAGGTCTGGCCGACCTCGGTCACGCGCTCATGACCGATCCGGTTGGCGCCGACGACCGGCACGGCGTTCGACACCGCATGGCCCTGCATGGCCCGCCGCCAGGGCTCGGCCGTGTGCAGGGTCGCATCATGCGGCTCGGTGCCGATGGCGGTCGGATACATCAGCACATCGGCGCCCATCAGCATCATCGCCCGCGCCGCTTCCGGGAACCACTGGTCCCAGCAGATGCCGACCCCGACGTTGCCGAAGCGCGTCTTCCAGACCTTGAAGCCGGTGTCGCCCGGCCGGAAATAGTATTTTTCCTGATAGCCGGGGCCGTCGGGGATATGGCTCTTGCGATAGACGCCCAAGGCCTCGCCGTCGGCGTCCAGCATGACCAGCGAGTTGTAATACTGCGGCCCGTCCTTCTCGAAGATCGAGACTGGGATGGCCACGCCCAGCTCCTTGGCGACCGGCGCCATGGCCGTGACGCAAGGGTGTTCGCGCCACTCATACGCCTGGGTGAACCAGTGCTCTTCCTGCGACACGCAGAAATACGGTCCCTGGAACAGCTCCGACGGCAGGATCACCTGGGCGCCCCGAACCGCCGCCTCGCGCACGAAGGCGATGGTCTTGTCGATATTGGCCTGCATGTCCTCGCCATACGAGGTCTGGATGCCGGCGACGGTGATGGTTCTCGGAATGGCGAGTGACGAGTGGCGAGTGGCGAGGGAAGTCATTTCGTGCGCTCCTCGAGCTTGGAGATGAGGCCGGAAAGCATACGGCTGATTTCGTCGGCGGCTTCGAGCAATCGCGCGAGCGCGGCCTCCTCGATATAGGCCAGCCTCTGGGCAAGGATGAGTTGGGTTTCCACCTCGGCCAGAGAACCGCGGGCGATGGAAAGGAAGCGCAGAAAATCAGGCGTGCTGCGACGCGCGCAACCTTCGGCAATGTTGGAAGGCACGGACACGGCCGCGCGCCTGACCTGACTGATCAGGCCGAACCGCTCGTCGGATGGCCAAATGCGACTTTCCTCATAAACAAGCTCAACCCAGGTCAGGGCTTTCTGCCAGACGAGCAGATCACGGTAGTGGCGGACCTCGCCACTCGCCGCTCGCCACTCGCCACTCATTGCGGCTCCTGCTGGGAGATGCAGTGGAACGAGCCGCCGCCGGTCAGGATGGCGTTGGACGGCAGCGGGATGATCTCGCGATCGGGGAAGACGTGCTTCAACGCCTGACAGGCCATGTCGGCGGCGCGCGCATCGCCATAGGTGGGAACGATCACCGCGCCGTTGGCGATCAGGAAGTTCATGTGGCTGGCCGGGATCGGGCGTTCGTCCTCGTCCAGCACCAGGCCCGGCGACGGGATTCGCACGACCTTCAGCCGACGGCCCGCGGCATCGGTCACGGCGGCCAGATCGCGCGCCGTCGCGTCATAGACGTCGGCGTTGACGTCGTTCGTCCCCCAGGCGACCGGGCAGGCGACCACGCCCGGCGCGACGAACCGCGCCAGATTATCGACGTGCCCGTCGGTGTGGTCGTTCAGCAGACCGTCGCCCAGCCACACCACCACCTTGGCGCCGACCGCCTTCTCCAGCGCCGCCGCCGCGACGGCCTCATCCTGGTTCCAGGCGGGATTGCGGTTCGGGTTCAGCAGGCACTGGCGCGTGGTCAGGACGGTCCCCTCCCCGTCGTGATCCAGCGACCCGCCCTCCATGACAAAGTCGTTCCAGGTCAGCGGCACGCCCGCATGTCGGCCGATCTGACCGGCGACCAGGTCGTCGCCCGGCATGTCGTATTTCCCGCCCCAGCCGTTGAACTTGAAGGCGGCGGCCGTCTTGGATCCCGCGCCGAAGATCGGCCCGGTGTCGCGCAGCCAGACGTCGCCGAACGCGCCGGCCACGACCTCGACATTCTCCACGCCCGCAAAGCGCGCCTGGGCGTCGGCCAGAACCTCCGCCTTGCCGACCATCAGCTTGACCTGCTCGCGACCCGGGCCAGCAAGAGCCCGAACCAGACCCTCGACCTCGTCCTGCGCCTGCTCCAGCGCCTCGAACCAATATTCCGCATGGCTGGGCCAGCCCACCCACATGGCGCGGTGCGGCGCCCATTCGGCGGGGATGGCGGCAGCAGTCGGATCGGTCATGCGGGCGTCCTCAAGAAAGTCCGAACTCGGAGCCGCGCCATATGGCCCCAAGCGCCCCCGACTTCAACGTCGGCCACGAAAAAGGGCGGCCCGCGAACGGACCGCCCTTCGTCGTTTCAGTCTGGCTAAGCCTTAGAAGGAAGCGCGCAGGGTGACCATCGCCGTGCGGGGGGCGCCCAGCTGATAGCTGGCCGAACCGGTGGTCGAGGTCGAGATGTCCGCGAGGTATTCTTCGTCGAACAGATTGATCACGTTGAACTGGATATACGAACCGCCATTGCCCAGGCTGGCCAGGTTGTAGCGAACGTCGAGATCAAACGTCGTGTAATCCGGCGCGACTTCGGTGTTGATGTCGTTGGAGAACCGCTCGCCGACATATTTGCCCTGCAGGCCCAGGTCGAACGGACCGACCGAGTAGGCGACCCGCATGCCGTATTGCCACTCCGGCGTCTCCACCAGTCGGTTGCCGGCGGTCTGGATGAAGACCGGAACCCCGTTCACCACGCCGTTAGGCAGGTTGTTCTTCACTTCGCTGTCCGTATAGGTCACGGAGCCGGTGATGTTGAACTTGTCGAACGGCGACCAGCCCAGTTGGCCGTCGAAGCCTTGAAGCGTCACGTCGCCCACGTTGCGGGTCAGGAACAGGCCGGCGGCTTCGTCGAAGGTACGGACGATCCGGTTGGAATAATCCGTCTTCCAGGCGGCGATCGAACCGATCAAGCCCGCGGTCTGGTACCGATAGCCGAGGTCGTAGGACTTGGTGCGTTCCGGTTCCGGGTTCACATCGACCACGTCGTAGAGGTCGTCGGTACGAGGCGCGGAGAAGCCTTCGGCGTAGCTGGCATAGACCGAGTTGTGGTCGGCGAAGCGCCAGGTCACGCCACCGTTCGGCAGAACCGCGTCATACTTCTTCTCGAACGAACGCGGCTTGCCGTAGCGATTCGCCGCACTGCTGTTCATCGACGACGCCGGGAACGTGACAAGGTCCGTTCCGGCGACCGGCGTGCCCACCTGGGTGGTGCAGTAGGCGTTAAAGGTGTCGCGCTGGTAGCAGTAGTTGGTCAGTTCGCGGTCGAAGTACGGCGCACGAACGCCCAGGTCCAAGCTGATCGCGTCGTTGAAGAAGTTGCCGCGGTATTCGGCGGCGATCTGGTTCAGCTTGGCGTAGGACAGGCGGTCGCGGCGGCGCAGAATTGTGCCGTCCGGCAGATTGATCGGCGTGCCGTTACGGCCGGCGAAGGGATCTTCCGGCTTGCCGTTAGCGTCGATGTATCCGAACTGGCCCGTCTGACGGTGACGACCATTGTCGTAGGTGTAGGCGAGGCGCAGGCGGTTGTCGTCGTTGATGTCCCAGATCAGCGAGCTGGTCAGAGCGTAACGGTGGGTGTTGGTGATGTTGGGGCGGAACAGGGTGACCCGCGTGGCGCCATTGATCACGCCGTCGCGATTCAGATCGACGCCGGCTGCGGTGGAGTTTCCGATCAGTTGCGGGTCGGTTTCGCTCATGGTCTGAGTGCCGCCGCCGTGCGCCAGGACGTACTGGAAGGACGGGTCGATGGTCAGGACCAGATTGTCGCGCAGAGTGAAGCGCGAAGCGCCACGGATGTTGCCCGTGTTCGAGGGGTTGATGTTCGTCAGAGCGGACGGAAGCGTATTGCCCGACTCGTAGGCCGTCCCGGCATTAAACTGAGCGAGCGTTTTGCGAGCGATGAAGCTGTTACGGTTTTCGTTGTAGTTGGCGGTCAGCGAGAGGAAGTCGCCGTTGTCGCCGAGCGGCTGATAGATGCGCGCGTTGTATTGGGTTTTGTCGACGCCGCCGGCGCCGATGAAGTGGTCATATGCGGTCTTCGAAGCCGAGAACCAGGCGGTCGTGCCCCAGGGGCCAAAGGCGCCGGTGTCGACCAGGCCGAAGAAGCGGCGGTAGCCGGTCTCCCCGATCGAAGGCTGCAGGATGACGCCGAACTCCTGCTCCGGACGGCGCGTGGAATAGTTGACCGTACCACCGGTCGCCGAAGCGGTCGGGCTATCGACGTCGGTGGTTCCAAGGTTGACGGTGGCCCGGCTGATCAGTTCCGGGTCCAGCTGCTGGTTGGAATAGATGGCGTAGTTGCCGGTGTCGTTCAGCGGAACGCCGTCCTGCGTAAGAGAGATACGCGCCGAGTCGAAGCCGCGGATCGTCAGATCGCCGCCCGAAGAACCGAAGGCGTCATTGTTGGTGAAGTTCACGCCCGGCAGCAGATTGATCGAGTTCAGGATCGTCTGTCCCGGCGCCTGGGTCGAGATGTACTCTTCGGTGATCGAGGCCCGCGACTTCGCCACCGTCTCCGCGACGATCGCGCCGTCGATCGAGCGCGGTCCACGCTGGCCGGTGACGACGACTTGTTCCAGTTCGGCGGCTTCCGTACCGGTCGACTGCGCGGAGGCGGCGCCGGCGAAGGCCAGCGAGCCGGCGAGGGCGGTGGTCGCCCAGATCAGGCTTTTGCGAGAAATCATTACATCTATCCCCAGATGGACGGCGCCAATGGCCTTTTGGCGGCAGACGTCCATCGCCTGTCGCAATCCAGCCCCCTCTAGGGCGCATGTTGAAATCTTGGACGACAGTTATGTAACAGCAATATGACAGCGCCCAAGGGTGGTGTCGGCGCCACACTGCGCATGACTAGCGCTAGTCAGCCGCCCGTTCGAAGACGTCCGCAATCCCATTGGCTGTAGGCAGGATCGCATGCGGCTCGTGATAGTTGCCGTTGACCTGGCTCTGGGCGATTACATGCGCGCGGAACCGCGTGAACAAGGCGCTGTCGGGAGCCTCCGGCGCGCACCAGAAAGCGTCCAGCGGCTTCTGGTCGGTCAGCCCCTCGAAGTCAAAGAAGGCGTCTCCCAGAACCTTGACCGGCGTATGGAAACCCAGCGCCGACAAGGCGGCGCTGGAGTTGTTGACGACCATGCCTCGCGACGCACGGCAAAGCGCGGCCAGATTGCCGCCGTCGATGAAATCGACACGTCCCGCCAGCCCATGCTCCTGAGCAAGCCGCATCGTGACCGCGCGAAGATTGACCAGGCCAGGATCCAGCGGATGGTTCTTGACCACAAGCCGCATCTCAGGCGCCGCGTTTGCGGCGAAGCTGGTGATGACAGCCGTCAGGAAGGCGCGATTGTCGGCGTATCGGGAATAGCGCAGCAGCTGCGCATCGCCCTCCCGCTGCAGACACGCGATGAAGAACTCGCCTCTGTCCCGGATGATGTCGGCGTCGCAATTCTCGGGTCGACGGAAGGCCAGGCTGATGTAGCGTCGAACATGGCCCAGGCACTGCTTCAACGGGGAGAACACATAGGGGGCGGTATAGTTTGGGAAGAACGCTTTTCCCGCCACCTGCACCGTATGATAGGCGCTGATATTGGCGACATGGTGCGGCAGGATTTTTCCGACTGCGACAGGCTCGGGCAATTGCGGTGCTGGCTCGGGATATCCGTCGCGGAAGCGTGGCAGGGCGCTTGAGCCGTTCACGCCGTTGCGTTCGACAGTGATCCAGTCAGGACGGAAATAGCCGTTCTCCAACACCCAGACGCGAGCCTTCAGGCTTTCCGATGCGGCCAGAACCGCGCGGTTGTAGGCGCCGGCCTCGCCAAAAACGATGATGTCACTGAAATCCGCGACTATACGCGTGAGATCATCGGTCCACGATTTCGCCGTGTCCTTGAACACCAACCCGCCCGGCCTGCGCCAGTTCATCGCATCGCCGGCGTTGAAGATCATGCGGTTGACGACCGCGCCGCGCGATTCGAGCACCGAGGCCAGTGCGGATCCGAAAGATCCAAAGGGGGCGGAAACGATCAGGAAACGACGGCCCGACAGGCCATGTCGACCGCCTTGCCGTGTTGCGGGGAAGGCAGAAACGACGGTTGACTGGGCAGGCGCTATTGAACGCAACCGCAGAGATGCGCTGGGCCGAACGTCATCCGCACGCAATCGATAGCGTCGACGACGACGCGCCGACAGAACTCGAGAAGACGCACGCACGTCCACCATCACATCCACCGGTCCAATGACGTCACATAAACCGGGTCGGCTTGGCCGTTACAACCGAGGAGTTCGTCAACAAAACGCATCTTCGCCCTTTTGTCGTGACCGCCCCTTGCGATCAATCGAAATCGCCCAAAGTTCAGCGGTTTCGAGACATGGCATCTTTGACGTTGTTTTTTTAGCATCAAAACCGCCGCCGCCCGGAGGGCGACGACGGCTCGATGTCTTTGAAGCGACGACTTCCATGCTTCGCAGGTCGCTGGTCAGGTAATCCCAACCAGCTCCCC
>AMYY01000057.1 GCA_000335735.1 alpha proteobacterium L41A
GGCTTTTTGTTATTCTGGGTGCGGGAGTAGGATTTGAACCTACGACCTTCAGGTTATGAGCCTGACGAGCTACCGGGCTGCTCCATCCCGCGGCAAACGGTAGTGTATCGCGAAGGAAGAACGGATCGAGAAGGACCGCGATTGCGGTTTTTGTTCATCATCGGCTGTCCGCCTGGTAGACCCGGCGGCGACCTACTCTCCCGCGCCTTGAGACGAAGTACCATTGGCTCTGGAGGGCTTAACGACCGAGTTCGGAATGGGATCGGGTGGGGAACCTCCGACATAGCCACCAGGTCAACCAGGGGGACAGCGGATGATGAGAAGACATTGTCTGCGATCGTTCTGGTCTGAACGATCATCGAATGAGTTTTGCTGAGAAACGATCAAACCGATCGGATTATTAGTACCAGTAAGCTTCATGGGTCGCCCCACTTCCACACCTGGCCTATCAACGTGGTAGTCTTCCACGATCCTCAGCGAAGCCTTGTTTTGAGGTTAGTTTCCCGCTTAGATGCTTTCAGCGGTTATCTATTCCATACTTAGCTACCCTGCTGCACAGCTGGCGCCATGACAGGTACACCAGAGGTATGTCCATCCCGGTCCTCTCGTACTAGGGACAGATCCTCTCAAGCTTCGAACACCCACGGCAGATAGGGACCAAACTGTCTCACGACGTTCTGAACCCAGCTCACGTACCACTTTAAATGGCGAACAGCCATACCCTTGGGACCTGCTCCAGCCCCAGGATGTGATGAGCCGACATCGAGGTGCCAAACTTTGCCGTCGATATGGACTCTTGGGCAAAATCAGCCTGTTATCCCTAGAGTACCTTTTATCCGTTGAGCGATGGCCCTTCCACTCGGGACCACCGGATCACTATGGCCGACTTTCGTCTCTGCTCGACTTGTCAGTCTCGCAGTCAGGCGGGCTTATGCCATTGCACTCGACGACCGATTTCCGACCGGTCTGAGCCCACCATCGCGCGCCTCCGTTACACTTTAGGAGGCGACCGCCCCAGTCAAACTACCCACCACGCCATGTCCCGGGACCGGATAACGGCCCTCGGTTAGACGTCAACGACAGTAAGGGTGGTATTTCAAGGACGACTCCACCAGAGCTGGCGCCCCGGTTTCATAGTCTCCCACCTATCCTACACATACGGTCGCTAACGCCAAGGCGAAGCTATAGTAAAGGTTCATAGGGTCTTTCCGTCTGACCGCGGGAACCCCGCATCTTCACGGGGAATTCAATTTCACTGAGCCTATGCTGGAGACAGTGGGGAAGTCGTTACGCCATTCGTGCAGGTCGGAACTTACCCGACAAGGAATTTCGCTACCTTAGGACCGTTATAGTTACGGCCGCCGTTTACCTGGGCTTCAGTTCGACGCTTTCACATCTCCCTTTAACCTTCAGGCACCGGGCAGGCGTCAGACCCTATACGTCGCATTGCTGCTTCGCAGAGCCCTGTGTTTTTGCTAAACAGTCGCTACCCCCTGGCTTGTGCCACTCAGTCCTGCTTGCGCAAGGTGAGTCACGCTTATTCCGAAGTTACGCGTGCAATTTGCCGAGTTCCTTCAGCATAGTTCTCTCAAACGCCTTGGTATGCTCTACCTGACCACCTGTGTCGGTTTCGGGTACGGTCTCTGCTGGAGTTATTTCCTGGGACAACGCCCCCGCACACACAATCCAATAAGTGGGTACGAGTTAAGCCATCCGTCACTTCCAGCTGGTGCAGGAATATTTACCTGCTTCCCATCGACTACGCTTTTCAGCCTCGCCTTAGGGGCCGACTAACCCTGCGCAGATTAGCTTTACGCAGGAACCCTTGGTCTTTCGGCGAGAGTGTCTCTCACACTCTTATCGTTACTCATGTCAGCATTCTCACTTCCGATACCTCCAGCCAGGCTCACGCCTGACCTTCACCGGCCTACGGAACGCTCCGCTACCGCTTGCAATAAACTGCAAACCCATATCTTCGGCGCACGGCTTGAGCCCCGTTACATTTTCCGCGCAGGATCGCTTGATCAGTGAGCTGTTACGCTTTCTTTAAAGGATGGCTGCTTCTAAGCCAACCTCCTGATTGTCAAAGCAATCCCACATCGTTTCCCACTTAGCCGTGACTTGGGGGCCTTAGATGATGGTTAGGGTTGTTTCCCTTTTCACGACGGACGTTAGCACCCGCCGTGTGTCTGCCCGATAGTTCTCTTGGGTATTCGGAGTTTGGTTAGTATTGGTACCGCTCGCGCAGCCCGCAACCATCCAGTGCTCTACCCCCCAAGGAATTCGTCGGACGCTCTACCTAAATAGATTTCGCGGAGAACCAGCTATGTCCAGGTTTGATTGGCCTTTCACCCCTATCCACAAGTCATCCCAGAATTTTTCAACATTCACGGGTTCGGTCCTCCAGTTGGTGTTACCCAACCTTCAACCTGCTCATGGATAGATCACCTGGTTTCGGGTCGTCATACGTCGAACTTAGCGCCCTATTCAGACTCGCTTTCGCTGCGCCTACACCTAACGGCTTAAGCTTGCTCGACACATGAAGTCGCTGACCCATTATACAAAAGGTACGCCGTCACCGCGCTTGGCGGCTCCGACTGCTTGTAGGCTTCCGATTTCAGGATCTGTTTCACTCCCCTTGTCGGGGTGCTTTTCACCTTTCCCTCACGGTACTTGTTCACTATCGGTCGTAGAGGAGTACTTAGGCTTGGAGGGTGGTCCCCCCATGTTCAGACAGGATTTCACGTGTCCCGCCCTACTCGAGTCTCTTGCTGTTTGATGACTACGGGGCTTTCACCCACTATGGCCGACCTTTCCAGATCGTTCGTCTTTATTTCACAAGAGCACTGGCCTGGTCCCGGTTCGCTCGCCACTACTACGGGAGTCTCGGTTGATGTCCTTTCCTCCGGGTACTGAGATGTTTCAGTTCCCCGGGTTCGCTTAATGAAGCCTATGTATTCAGCTCATTATACCTTTCAACAATCCGCCAATCGCTGCCCCGAAGAGCAGAGTTGGAAGACTGTAAAGGTGGGTTTCCCCATTCGGAAATAACCGGATCAAAGGGTGCTAGCGCCTCCCCGGTTCTTATCGCAGCTTGCCACGTCCTTCATCGCCTCTCTACGCCAAGGCATCCGTCAGAAGCCCTTCAACGTTTGATCGTTTCTCAGCAAAACTCATGCTTGGTTTATTCCGCCCGACTGGAAAGATGCCGGGGGACCAAGCCTGATTTTTGTCAGACAATGTCTTCTTCTCGAACAGGACCTCAAAGCTCAGGGGAGCCGGTCACGTTCTTCCTTTACGATATCAATGCACGCCAACCCGAAGGCCGACGGCAAACTTGAATGCGATCACAAGATCCTGGTGGAGCCAGACGGAGTCGAACCGACGACATCCTGCTTGCAAAGCAGGCGCTCTACCAACTGAGCTATGGCCCCATTCCATCAGGAATGGTGCGAAGCCCAGGAGAGCTGTCATACGATACTGTCCAAGGCTGGAGTCCAGCAGGGCTGGTAGGCCCGGGCAGACTCGAACTGCCGACCTTACGCTTATCAGGCGTACGCTCTAACCACCTGAGCTACGGGCCTATGGCAGCGACAGCCGGGTCATAGACACCCAGGCTCGCGATCGCGTCACCAACTCAACGACCCGTATGGTCGAGGCGTCGATGACGAAAGTGGAAAGAGAAACGGAGACGGCGGCGTTCCGCCGTTTATTGGAGCCTCAATAGACAGTCTCGTGAGAGACGGCCTGGAGAAGCATCCTTAGAAAGGAGGTGATCCAGCCGCAGGTTCCCCTACGGCTACCTTGTTACGACTTCACCCCAGTCGCTGACCCTACCGTGGTCGCCTGCCTCCTTGCGGTCAGCGCAGCGCCTTCGGGTAGAACCAACTCCCATGGTGTGACGGGCGGTGTGTACAAGGCCCGGGAACGTATTCACCGCGGCATGCTGATCCGCGATTACTAGCGATTCCAACTTCATGCCCTCGAGTTGCAGAGGACAATCCGAACTGAGACGACTTTTAAGGATTAACCCTCTGTAGTCGCCATTGTAGCACGTGTGTAGCCCACCCTGTAAGGGCCATGAGGACTTGACGTCATCCCCACCTTCCTCCGGCTTAGCACCGGCAGTCCCATTAGAGTTCCCAACTAAATGATGGCAACTAATGGCGAGGGTTGCGCTCGTTGCGGGACTTAACCCAACATCTCACGACACGAGCTGACGACAGCCATGCAGCACCTGTGTCCTAGTCCCCGAAGGGAAAGCCACGTCTCCGTGGCGGTCCAGGCATGTCAAAAGGTGGTAAGGTTCTGCGCGTTGCTTCGAATTAAACCACATGCTCCACCGCTTGTGCGGGCCCCCGTCAATTCCTTTGAGTTTTAATCTTGCGACCGTACTCCCCAGGCGGATTGCTTAATGCGTTAGCTGCGTCACCGAAATGCATGCATCCCGACAACTAGCAATCATCGTTTACGGCGTGGACTACCAGGGTATCTAATCCTGTTTGCTCCCCACGCTTTCGAGCCTCAGCGTCAGTAATGAGCCAGTGTGTCGCCTTCGCCACTGGTGTTCTTCCGAATATCTACGAATTTCACCTCTACACTCGGAGTTCCACACACCTCTCTCATACTCAAGACACCCAGTATCAAAGGCAATTCCGAGGTTGAGCCCCGGGATTTCACCCCTGACTTAAATGTCCGCCTACGCTCCCTTTACGCCCAGTAATTCCGAGCAACGCTAGCCCCCTTCGTATTACCGCGGCTGCTGGCACGAAGTTAGCCGGGGCTTCTTCTCCGGGTACCGTCATTATCGTCCCCGGTGAAAGAATTTTACAATCCTAAGACCTTCATCATTCACGCGGCATGGCTGCGTCAGGCTTTCGCCCATTGCGCAAGATTCCCCACTGCTGCCTCCCGTAGGAGTTTGGGCCGTGTCTCAGTCCCAATGTGGCTGATCATCCTCTCAGACCAGCTACTGATCGTCGCCTTGGTGAGCCTTTACCTCACCAACTAGCTAATCAGACGCGGGCCGCTCTAAAGGCGATAAATCTTTCCCCCGAAGGGCACATTCGGTATTAGCACAAGTTTCCCTGAGTTATTCCGAACCTAAAGGCACGTTCCCACGTGTTACTCACCCGTCCGCCACTAACTCCGAAGAGTTCGTTCGACTTGCATGTGTTAGGCCTGCCGCCAGCGTTCGCTCTGAGCCAGGATCAAACTCTCAGGTTGAGTTGACTTCTGACCTAAGCATCGGACCGACCGAAGTCGTCCTTGGCATTAGTTCTACGTATTTTATTGACGAGTTCCCACGTCATCGATCCGAAGACCGACGCATGGTATCTTTTCAAAAAGACCGCAGATAGTCAGTGTCGTATGATGACCTCTAGGGTCATCGCAAGAACACCGCCGCCTGCGTTTCTCTTTCCAAATCAACAATGTCAAAGACCTGGAACCTCCGGAGAGGCCCGACCGTTTAACGCCGTGTCGTCGGCGGAGGCGGCGATTTAGAGAACCGCAAACCCCGTGTCAACCGCTCTTTTCAGAGATCTTTCGGAGAGAAGAGCGAACCCTTCAGACCGCAAGAAACCACCGGAGGAAAGCGAGGCTTACCTCTGAAAACCCGTCGGCGATTCGATTGGAGCGCGGAACCTAGTGAAACCAACCGATGAAAGCAAGACGTTTTTCAACTCTTTCTTTCGTGGGACGTTGGAGATTTTCATCCCCGCCGCCCCGCCGGCCGGCCCGTTTCCGAGCGAGGCGGCTCTATACGGAGACGCGGATTTGTCAGCAAGCGGATTCTGACAAGACAGGGGAAGTTTCTCGCAGA
>AMYY01000058.1 GCA_000335735.1 alpha proteobacterium L41A
GATCGCTCATATCCAGACTCCTCAGGAGCCTGAATCCGATCGCGCGCCTCACATCAATGGGTCCTGCGCCTTAGCGAAGGATCAGAGGTTTTCGGGGCGATCTCCTTCAACACGCGCTGCATCTGGTCGTTGGCGGACCACAGGTCTTTCAGCTCGTCGGTGTAGAGGCCTTTCAGATCTTCTGGCGTCGACATGGATGTTCCTGCTGGATGAGTTGATTAGATGTCGTGCGGACGTTCGGAAAGCCGCTTCGGCCCCGTTAGCGATGAGCCAACCATCCGTTCCGGCGAATCCTCTCGTTAGCGCCGGAACAAGAACAGGCTCGATCTTGTTAGGCCCACTGGAAACCCGCGCGATCAGCGTCAGGCCTGAGGGATCTATGCAAACGACAAACTACGAGTTCATCGGATGGGACGCGCTGCTCTATGAGTGGGCGCCCAAGGTGATCGGCGCTGTGCTGATCCTCATCGCGGCTTGGTTTATCGGCAAGGCCGTGAAATGGGCCCTGGCGAAGGGGATCAATCGTATTCCTGGCGCCGCCAAGGCGAGCACCAGTGACAACCCGAAGCACTCGATCGGCGCCAGCCTGGGAGATGTCGCCTTTTGGCTAATCCTCTTGTTCGGTGTCGTCGCCGCCCTCGGCGTCCTGAACCTGGGCCAGGTCGTCACGCCCCTGAACTCACTGTTAACGCAGGTCGCGTCCTTCGTTCCGAGCGTCCTCGGCGCGGTCCTGATCTTCTTCATTGGGTTTGTAGTCGCGACTTTGGCCAAGCGAGTCGTCGAGGCTGCACTGCAGGCCGCCAACGCGGATCGCTGGCTTGAGAAGGCCGGCCTGACCAAGGCGACGGGCTCGACTGGCGTCAGCACCGCGATCGGCACCCTGGTGTTCGTCTTGATTCTGATCCCAATCACGATCGCGGCGCTGGAGCAGCTGGGCATCGAGTCTTTGACGGTTCCGGCGGTTGCCGTGCTGTCGACTGTCTTGGCTGCGATCCCGCATGTTCTCGCCGCTGCCATCGTTTTGGCGGTGGGTTGGTTCATCGGTCGCTGGGTCGCCCAGCTGATCGAACGCATCCTGCCGGCGACTGGGTTCGATCGCAGCATCTCGAGCCTGACGGCTCTGACCGCCACGACTCAGGCGCCGGCCGCGCCGAAGCCGACCGCGGCTCCCTATGCCGGTGACGTGACACCGGCTACCGCAAGGGCTCTAGGTAGTGATGTGCCCAAGCCGATGACGCCGTCCAGCATCGTGGGCAAGATCGCAATGGCGGCGATCGTCGCCTTCACGGCGGTCGAGGCCGCCAAGCTTCTGCAGTTCGGCACGATCGCCGTGACGCTGCAGGAAATCCTGGCCCTGGCCGGACATGTCATCGTCGGCGGGATCATTATCACCGCCGGCGTGCTGATCGGCGGTGTCTTCGCCAACCTGATCAACAAGGGTACGGGCGGCGCCGATGGCTTCGCCTCCACCCTGGTGCGTTGGGCCACGATCGCATTGGCGACGGCCATGGGCCTTCGCTTCATGGGCATCGCCGACGATATCGTCCTTCTCGCCTTCGGCCTGATTCTGGGGGCGGCTGCGGTGGCGGCAGCGCTAGCCTTCGGGCTCGGCGGGCGCGACGCCGCCAGCAAGGTGGCCCAGACGTGGGCCGACAAGGTCACGAAGACCCCGCCCCAGTGAGACCCGCGGCCGACGATCGACGAGATCGCCGGCCGCATTCTTTTCCCCATTTAACGACGAGTTCGACATGACCGATAACCGCGATCGCGACACTCGCCTGACCCCAGTGGCCCCGGCCTGGCGCAAATACCTCCCCTGGATCATCGGAGCCGTCGTGCTCCTGCTGCTGCTACTCATGCTGACCCGCTGTGGCGACGACCGCGCCGCCATGGATCCCGCAGCGACTGACGACGTCGCCGTAGCTCCGACGACCGAGACGCCGGTCATGCCCGCCACAAATGCTTCCGTTGGGGTTTCGGGGCTGGACGCCTACCTCGCTGGCTCGGACGCCGCCCCGCGCACTTTCGCGTTCGAGCGCGTCAACTTCGACACCGGCAGCAGCACCATTCGGCCCCAGGATCGTCCCGAGATCGCGGCCGTCGCCGCTGTTCTGAGCCGCTACCCGAATGCCAAGATCCGCCTGTACGGCTATGCGGACGCGCGCGGCTCCGACGCCGCGAACCGAACCCTCGCCCAGGCCCGGGCCGATATCGTCCGTTCCGCCCTGACGGCAGCCGGCGTGGATGCCCGCCGTATCGAGGCGCTTTCAGGCGGGGAAACCAACCCGGTCGACAGCAACGCCACCGCCGGAGGACTGGCTGAAAACCGCCGCACGGAACTGGTCGTCGTCCAGCGCTAACCGCACAGGCCGGGGCTAGCGCCCGGGCCATCCACCTTCAGAGGAGACGTCATGAGCTTTTTCGGAAGAATTTGGGACAAGATCATCGGCCATAAGGCGCGTCCCACGACGCCTCAGGCCCAAGCGCCCACGAGCACCCCAGTCTCGGTGCAGCCCGTTCCTGCGGCGCCCGCCACTCCCTTCACGCCTCAACCGGTCGATGTGGACCAGATCCTCTCCCAAATGGCCGAGATGAAGGGCGGCGGCGGAAACTGGCGGACATCGATCGTCGATCTGCTCAAGCTACTCGACCTGGATTCCAGCCTCGACGCCCGCAAGGACCTCGCCGAGGAGTTGGGCGTGCACGCTGGCGCTCATGGCTCGGCGGAACAGAACATCGCCCTGTCCAAAGCGGTCTGGCGAAAGCTTGCGGAGAATGGCGGCCAGGTTCCGGCCAGCCTTCGAGACTAGGCCGTAGACTCATAAACGCGGAGCCACAATCGCATTGAGGCGAGTTGGACCATTGCGAGGAAGTTCTCGGCCAGCTTGTCGTATCGTGTAGCTACCCTGCGGAAGTGCTTCAATTTTGAGAAGAAGCGCTCAATCAGGTTCCGCTCACGGTAAAGCCATGTGCTGAAGTAAGGTTTCGACCTGCGGTTGGACTTGGGCGGGATATTGGCGAACGCTCCTTTTTCGCGGAGAGTTGTTCGAATGCGATCGGCGTCATAAGCCTTGTCCGCCAGCACGATTGTTCCAGCACCGACATGGTCGAGCAGATCACCGGCAGCTTGGACGTCATGGCTTTGTCTAGCGGCAAGGCCCAGTCGGATCGGAAGACCTTGCCCGTCGACGACCGCATGGATTTTGGTCGTGAGGCCGCCTCTGGAGCGACCGAGACAATGATCTCGATCCCCCTTTTTGCTGTCGCAGCCTGTTGGTGCGCCCGGATGGAAGTGCTGTCGATCATCTGGATGTCGCCATCATGCGCGGAGGTGATAGCATCCATCATCCGATCTCAAACGCCCGCTTTTCGCCAGCGCACGAAGCGATTGTAGCAAGTTGTGCGCGGGCCATAGCGTTCCGGCAGGTCGCGCCACGGTGCGCCGGATCGCAGTACCCAGAAGATGCCGTTCAGCACGCGCCGGTCATCGACACGCGGCACGCCTCTAGGCTTGTTGGGGAGCAACGGCGCGATCACGCGCCATTCGAAGTCGGTCAGGTCATATCGGCTCATGCCGTCCCTGAATCAGATTTTCATGTGGTTTGAAAGTCGTGCTTGTCACGAGCTTCGACAAGCACCTTGCTGGTGAAATCCCGAACTAATCGTAGCACTTCGTCTGGCATCTCACGGTGCGGCATGTGATGACAATCGGTAAGCAGCACTTCCTGCGCGCCACCGCCAGCCAAGGCCGCGATGCGATCTGGGTGTGCCCGCGATCCATATTCGTCAAGATCGCCATGCAAGGCGAGGATCGGGCAATTTAGCCGGCGCAGGTCATCATCAAGGCACCAATCCGCGAAAGCAGGTGCAAGCCACGTCTCGATCCACGCATCAAGGACCCATAGCGTCTTACCACCATGATATCGGGCGAGGCGTCCTATCTGCTTCTCGTCTCGAAACATCTCCCGCGCCTGTTCGATACCGGCAATCGTCCTATCCTCGACAAATGCTTGGGCGGCGAGAGTGATCACAGCATCAGTTTCGGTCGCAAATGTCGCGCCAGAAGCAATCGCCATTCCACCCCCAACGCTATGTCCGAACAGAATCATGTGATCGACCGCGAACGCCTCCCGAATATGGGCAAGTCCAGCAGATGCTTCGTTCCGGACGAAATCTGGCTCCAACTTTCTCGGATTTGGGTCGGACCTGCCAAAACCAAGCCGATCATATGCAATTACGGGACGGCCTGTGGCCGCAGCCAGCTTGCATGGAAAATCCCGCCATTGGTCTACGGAGCCCAAACTGTCGTGGAATAAGATTATCGGTGGTGCTTCTGGCCTTCCCACCGACCCCCAAAAGCGAGCGAACAGACGGCCATCAGGTGTCTCGATAAACGTATCAGTCGGTTTCGAATTATTCATAAACCCCGCTTAGCACGCTCATCCCTCAGGTAAATCGATAGCCATGCTGCCTCGGCCGCCCGTTGAAATTTTTATGGGTTCACGGCCTAATCGAACAGGTCGATGTCGGCTCAAGACACTGCTGCGATTCTCCTGCTCGCTCGCCACCTGGATGTGGAAGAGCCTTCGCCTGGGCAATCCAAATGGACGGATATCAAGGCGGCCATCGACGGCCTGAGCGATGATCGCCTTGATGCATCGATCCGCTATTTCGGTCAGGCGGGCTCGCCAGTTACCGCCCGCGCGGCTGAGATGCTGACGGATTTGATGATGGCGAGGATGGTCCGCCTATTGGGCGTGTCGAGATCGGAGCGACAATAGCGCTTCGGACTGGGCGCGGTACAGAGGGTGTCAGTATGAAGCCTTCTTGCGAGACAACGGCCTGACCCTAGGCTCAGGACTCATAGCCAGAACAGCACTGTGGCGGCGAGGGCTATGGCGGACAGGAAGACGGT
>AMYY01000059.1 GCA_000335735.1 alpha proteobacterium L41A
CGCACGGATTGATCGCGCGAGGTTAGTGATGGGTCGCCTTGCCGTCCCCACCCGGCTTCGCCTGCGGCTCAGCCACCCTCCCCCGTGGGGGAGGGAGATTTTTGTGACAGGAGAGACGATATGCCGGCCATTCCCGAGCGGGACGGATTGCTGAACCATGGGCGCGATGCGGGCGGGCCGGCGCGGCGCGCGGCGGCGGTGACGCCCAGCGATACGGCCGATCTGACGACCTACGCCAAGGCGCTGTATGTCGGTGGGGCGGGCAATGTCCGTGTGCTGACGGTCGGGGCCGAGGACGGGGACGCCGTGACCTTCGCCAACCATCCGGTAGGGTGGTTGCCAGTGCAGGTGCGCCGGGTGCTGACGACCGGGACGACCGCGACGCAGATCGTGGCGGCCTTCGACTGATGTCGGGGGTCGAGATCGGAGCGGCGGGGGCGGCGCCGGGCGGGGTGCTGGGGAGGGCGGGGTTCTCCGTGCCCGACCTGCCCGCCTGGTCGGCGGCGGTCAGGACCATGCAGGCGGGCGGGCGCGAGGCGCGGCTGCTGTGCATCGGCGACAGCGTGACCCAAGGCTATGGCGCCGTCTCCGGCGGCTGGACGCCGAACGGTCGGGCGGGCGCCTGGCCCGAGCGGCTGGCGGCGATGATGAGCGGGCGGGGTCTGCCGGCCTCGGCGGCGTCTGTGGCTGGCGCGGGTGCGGCGGATGGGGCCAGCGGGGGCTATTCCGCCTATGACCCGCGCGTGACCCTGGGGGCCGGGTGGGGCGTGAACGCCTTGACCGGGATGGGCGGCAAGCTGTTCTCGGGCGCGGCGTCGTCGACGGGCGTGTGGAGTTTTCAGCCGGACGGGCCGGTGGATCGGTTCGACCTGTGGGCCGTGACCAATACGGCGCTGGGGGTGCTGACGGTCGAAACCGACGGCGCAGTGCGGGCGACGGTAAGCACCACCAAGGCGGCGTCGATGGAGGTCACGACCGTGGCCTTTCCCGAGACCGCCGGGCCGGTGAGCGTGCGCTGGGCCTCGGGCGGGGCGGTGTTCATTGCAGGCGGAGTCGCATGGCGGTCGGACGTGCGTCGGGCGCGGGTGATCAACGCAGGATGGGGCGGGGCCCGGATCGCGGACTGGATCACGACGGATCAGCCTTATCGGGCGTATGGGTCTATCCCGGCGGCGGCGCCCGATCTGTCGGTCGTGTGCCTGACGATCAACGACTGGAATGCGGGGACGGCGGTCGCGACCTACAAGGCCGGGCTGGGGACGCTGGTGGATCGGTGCCTGACGACGGGGGACGTGCTGCTGATGACCGGATGTCCGTCGGACCCGGCCCAGGGCAAGGCGAGCTATGCCGCGCAAGCCGCTTTGCGGGACGCGGTGTTCGAGGTGGCGGCGACGCGGGGTCTGGCGACGCCCATCGACGGGACGGCCCTGTTCGGCGGGAGTTTCGCCGGCGGTCTGATGTTCGATTCCGTTCATCCCAATGCGGCGGGCCAGGCGCGGATCGCCGAGGCGGTGCGGGCGCGGGTGATTATCTGAGGTTGTCGTTCGTTCTCGCGCGGTGGTAACCGTGGCGGATGGGGGAGCGGTTCCACGGGGTGCAGGCGCTGCGGTTCGCGGCGGCGACGGCGGTGGTCGTCACGCACGCCGTGGATCTGGCAGGGACGCGGCTGGGGCTGGAGATGGCCCTCACGCACGGTAATTTGGCGGGCGGGACGCTGGAGAACTTCGGCGCCGTGGGCGTGGACGTGTTCTTCGTCATCAGCGGCTTCATCATCGCCACGACGACGCAGGGTCAGACGGGCGTGGGCGCGGCCGGGGCCTTCCTGTGGCGGCGGTTTCGGCGGGTGGCGCCGATCTATTGGCTGCTGTCGCTGCCGATCCTGATCGGGATGGCGCGGGGCGGGACGTTGAGCTCGGAGGTGGCGGCGGCGACGTTCCTGTTCTGGCCGTTCAGCGGACTGGAGATGACGTTTCCGGCGCTGGGGCCGGGGTGGACCCTGTGTTTCGAAATGCTGTTCTACGCCGGGTTCGGCTTGGCCATAGCGGGCAGGGCGATGGAGGGCGGCCGGCGGGTCGGCTGGGGGCTGGTCTGGGCCTATGCAGGGATGCTGGCGGTCGGATTGGTCGTGGCGGCGCCGGTGCTGAGGTTCTGGGGCGCGCCGATCATTGTGGAGTTTCTGCTGGGCGTCGGGATCGCCTCGATTTGGCGGTTCGCGCCGCGTCGGTTGGGGCTGTGGGCGGTCGGGCTGGCGGTGCTCGGGTTCGGGCTGGGCCTGGTGGTCGGCTATGGCGGCATCGACGATGTGCGGGCGCTGAACGATCCGTGGAACGGGCTGAGGCGGGCAGCGGTCTGGGGTCTGCCCAGCGCCCTGCTGGTGTTCGGCGTGGTACGGATGGAGCGGAAGGACCGGGCGCCCAGGCGGCTGTCGCAGGCGGCGGCCTTCATGGGGGATGCGTCCTATTCGATCTATCTGGTCCATGTGCTGGTGATCCGGGCCTTGGGGCGACTGTTCGAGAGCGGGATGGTCGCCCTGCCGGGGGATGCGGTGGTGGGGCTGACTGTGATCGCCAGTCTGGCGGCGGGGGCGGTCGTCCACGTCTGGATCGAGCGGCCGTTGCTGAAGGTGATGACACCCTCTCCCGCTGGGAGAGGGCTTGAGCGTCCGAGAGCGTAGCGATCGGTCAACGCGAAAGGGTGGGGGTCGCGCTCGTGCGGACTGGCACGCCGGCCGACCCTCATCCGGCTCTTCGAGCCACCTTCTCCCACTGGGAGAAGGGACAAGAAATCTGAGGAGATTGCGATGGTTTCGATCCGGTGGCCGTTCGGTCAGGCGGGGCGCGTAGGCGCGCCTGAGGGCAAGGAGAGCCGGGCGGGCGGGGTGATCGCCTTGTCGGGGGTGGGGCGGCCGCGGTGGACGCCCAACAACTACGCCAGCCTGGCGCGCGAGGGGTATCAGAAGAATGCGGTGGCCTATCGCTGCATCCGCATGATCGCCGAGGCGGCGGCGTCAGCGCCCTTCGCGGTGTTCGTGGACGGGGCGCGCGACGATGCGCATCCGCTGGCGAAACTGATCCGTCGGCCCAATCCCGAGCAGTCGGGAGCGGAGCTGATGGAGGCGGTCTATGGCGCGTTGCAGGTGTCGGGCAACGCCTATGTCGAGGCGACCGGCGATGCGGATGGAGACGGGGCGCCGGACGAGCTGTGGGCGCTGCGGTCGGATCGGGTGAAGGTGGTTCCGGGCCGGTCAGGCTGGCCCGAGGCCTGGGATTATTCCGTAGACGGACGGTCGGTGCGGATCGGGCGGGCGGCGGACGGCTGGGCGCCGGTGATGCATCTGAAGCTGTGGCACCCGCTGGACGACTGGTACGGGCTGTCGCCGCTGGAGGCGGCGGCGCAAGGGGTGGATGCGCACAATGCGGCCGGCGCCTGGAACAAGGCCCTGCTGGACAATGCGGCGCGGCCGTCGGGGGCGCTGATCTATGGGGCGAGGAACGGCGAGCGGCTGACGGACGGACAGTTCGAGGCGCTGAAGGATCAGTTGTCGAACGTCTATGCCGGGGCGACCAACGCCGGACGGCCGATCCTGCTGGAGGGTGGGATGGACTGGAAGCCGCTGAGCCTGACGCCGGCGGAGATGGATTTCACAGCCGGCAAACATGCGGCGGCGCGCGAGATCGCCCTGGCCTTCGGGGTGCCGCCGCAGCTGCTGGGGATACCGGGCGATGCGACCTACGCCAACTATTGCGAGGCCAATGCGGCCTTCTGGCGACAGACGGTGATCCCGCTGGTGCGCAAGGCGGCGGGGGCGATGACGGGCTGGCTGGGCGAGCGGTTCGCGGGGTGCGAAATCCGGGTGGACCTGGATGCGGTCTCGGCGCTGCAGCCTGAGCGGGACGCCCTGTGGGCGCGGCTGGAGGCGGCGCGCTTCCTGACCGACGAAGAGCGTCGGCGGATGGCGGGGTTGGGGGCATGACCGAACATCAAATCCGGCGCGTGCCGACGGCGCTGCTGATCGCCGTCGTGGTGCAGACTGTCGGCGGCCTGGTCTGGGCCGGGGGCGCCGCGGCGCGGATCGCGACTCTGGAGCAGCGGGTCGGGGAACAGAGGCTGGTCGCCGAACGGCTGGCGCGGCTGGAGGTCCAGGGCGAGGCGACGGCGGCCGCCGTGGAGCGGATCGAGCGGCGGTTGGAGGGGGCGAAATGAGTGGCGCGCGCAGTTTTCTCCCTCCCCGCTCCGGGGAGGGTGGTCGCGGAGCGACCGGGTGGGGCGGCCAGGCAAGGCCGCACTGCTGGAAACGAAGGAGGTCGGCGGGACGTCGCCTAGCC
>AMYY01000060.1 GCA_000335735.1 alpha proteobacterium L41A
GCCTACTGCGTCGGACAGACAGCGTCGCCCTCGTTCGACGCCAGGCGGATGTCCTCGACGGTGACCGCGAAGTCGGCAGCGGTGCGCAGGCCCCAAGGTTGGTCGACGGCGGCGATGTCGGCGCCGCGATCGCGCAGGCACGACAGCCGCACCTTCAGCGTGCGCCATTCGCCGACGGGGGCTGCGGCAATCAGGCTGGAGATGTCGACAGACCCGGAGCCCAGGGTCAGGAACACAGGCCCCCTGGCGCGGGCGTCCACGCGGTAGCGGAAGGCGATGGCCATCTCGCCGTTCGACTGGCGCGTCAGATCGACCGGCTGCGCCGCGATCAGGGCCTGCCCCCCGCCCTGCGAGAAGGTCAGGGCGCGCGCCGATTCCTGGCCGGCGCCGTCGGTGGAGCGCACCGAGACGCCGCCGCGCGGGCTGGCGCCGCTCTTTTCGGCGCCGAGGCGGAACTCGCCGCCGGCATCGCGCAGCATCAGCGACCAGGGCGCGACGAAGCGACCGTCGACGAAATAGCGATCCAGGCTGCCGCCGGCATTGGCGACGCCGCTATCTTCCGACAGCAGACCGACGCGGGCGGCGCGCGCATAGGTCAGGCCGTAGCCATAGGCGAACTGCGGGTCATAGCCGGGCTGACCGACGTTCAGCGGCTCGCCCCTGGCGGTCTTGGGCCAGCTGAAGGACAGGGTTCCGGTAAAGTCATTGCGCGGCTTGCCCGCCGCATCGCCGATCAGGACGTCTGCGACGCCGGCGCCTTCGGTGCCGGGCAGCCAGGCGGCGACGAAGGCGTCGGACGCATTGATCTCAGGATTGGTCCACATCGGCCGGCCGGACAGGAAGACCGACACCGTCGGAATGCCCGCCGCCTTCAGACGCTTCAGCGTCTCCAGCGGTTCGGTCGGCAGGAAGTCCAGCGTATCCACATCGCCCTGGAACTCGGCATAGGGGGTCTCGCCGAAGACGACGATGGCGACGTCTGGCTTCTGGGTGAAGACCCCGTCGGCGCTGAGGGTGGCCTGGCCGCCGCCGGCGGCCACCGCCTCGCGGATGCCGCTCCAGATCGACTGGCCGTTGGGGAAGTCGGCGTTCGAGTTGCCCGTGCCCTGCCACGTCAGGGTCCAGCCCCCCGAGGCCTGGCCGATGTCGTCGGCGTGGCCGGCGACCAGCACCCGCGCGCCCGAGCGGATCGGCAGGACGGAGCCCTCGTTCTTCAGCAGCACCAGCGACTTGCGCACCGCCTCCCTCGCTAGCGCTCTATGGGCGGGCGAGCCCAGTTCGTTGAGACGCCCCTCGACCGGACGGCTGTCGTTGAACAGGCCGGTCTTGACCTTGACGCGCAGGATGCGGCGCACCGCCTCGTCCAGGCGCGCCATCGGGATTTCGCCCGACTTGGCCTGGGCCAGGGTGTTTTCGTACAGGGGCTTCCAGCTGTCGGGCGCCATGAACATGTCGATGCCGGCGTTGAAGGCCAGGGCGCAGCTTTCGTTCGAACAGCCCGGCAGCTGGCCATGGGCGTTCCAGTCCGACACCACGAAGCCGTCGAAGCCCAGCGGGCCGCGCAGCACGTCGGTCAGAATGGTCTCGTTGCCCGAATGTTTGACGCCGTTCCAGCTGGAGAAGCTGGCCATGATCGAAAGCACGCCGGCGTCGATGGCCTGGGGATAGCCGGACAGATGGGTGCGGATCATCTCCTGTTCGGACCCGGCGAAGTCGCCCTGGTCCTTGCCGCCCGTGGTGCCGCCGTCGGCCAGGAAGTGTTTGGCCGATCCCGCGATATGGCCGGCCGCCAGCGGATGATCGGCCGACAGCGCGCCCTGAAGGCCCAGGGTCATCGGGCCGGCGTAGCTCTGCGCCACTTCCGGGTTCTCGGCGTAGCCTTCGTAGGCGCGACCCCAACGGTCGTCCTGGGGCACGGCCAGGGTCGGGCCGAAGGTCCAGTCGGCGCCCGTCACCGCCACTTCCAGCGCCGTCGCCTCGCCGATGCGGCGGATCAGGTCGGGATCACGCGCGGCGCCCAGGCCGATGTTGTGCGGAAAGATGGTCGCGCCGACGATGTTGTTGTGCCCGTGCACGGCGTCGATGCCGTAGATCAGCGGCACCTTGGCGCCCGGCCGCTGGGCCGCCGCCGCACGGAAGGCCTGGGCCAGTTCGACCCACTTCTGGGCCGAGGCGCGTTCGTCGCCGCCCGGCGAGGAGTTGCCGCCCGCCAGGATCGAGCCCAGCGGATAGGTCAGCAGGTCCTCAGGCTTGATCGAGGCGATATCGGCCTGGATCGTCTGCCCGACCTTCTCCTCCAGCGTCATCCGGCTCATCAGTTCGGTGACGAAGGCCTCCGTCGCCGCATCGGTCATCGCCGCCGGCGACGCCGCGCGGGGCCAAAGCGCAGGATGGGCGCGCGTCGCATCCGTCACGATCGACGCCTGCGGCGTCACCGCCTGAACCGGAAC
>AMYY01000061.1 GCA_000335735.1 alpha proteobacterium L41A
ATCCGCAAGTTCGGTGTCTGGGGTAGGCCCCCTCCACCACCCGCCGGGAGGTCCCCCTCCCCCGATGGGGGAGGAATATCGCGCGCCATGAACGGCACGACCGTCGCCGGCTCGCCTTCGTTTCGCGCGCATTCGGCGAAGGTGCCGTTGCGCAGACGATCCAGCCCGATCCGGTCCACGTCCACGTCTGCGATCGTCAGGTGGCTGTCCAAGGCGAACCGCTCGCCCTCGGCCAGCTTGGACCCCAGTTCGTGGATCGTCGCCTGCCCGTCCCAGGTCAGGTCGGTGGTGCTCTCGCCCCAGCCCGAGGCGGCGAAGACATAGGCCGACAGGGTGCGGGCCGAATGGCTGGCGCTCAGCATCGCCCGCTCGTCCGCCTTGCCGATGACGATGTTGGACGCCGACAGGTTCAGCAGGATCCGCGCGCCCGCCAATGCGGCCCTCGTCGAGGGCGGCAGCGGCGCCCAATAGTCCTCACAGATTTCGACCGAGAAGACGAAGCCCGGCCGGTTGACCGCTTCGAAGAGCAGACCCGGCGCGAAGTCCACCGTCTCGCCGTTCAGCCGGAGCACGTCTTCCGCGCGCGCCGTCGCCGGCGCGAACCAGCGTTTCTCATAGTATTCGCGGTAGTTGGGCAGATAGGTCTTGGGCACAACGCCCAGAATCTCGCCGGACCCGATCACCACCGCGCAGTTATAAAGGGCGTCGCCGTTGCGGATCGGCGCCCCGACCACCGCCACGACATCCGCCTCGGCCGTCGCTGCGGCCACTACGGCGATCTGTCGCTCAACCTCATCCAGCAGCGCCGCCTGCATATGCAGATCGTCGATGGCGTAGGCCGACAGCGACAGCTCGGGGAACACCATCAGGTCCACGCCCTGCTCGCCCGCCTGACGGATCAGGGCGACGTGCTCTTGGCCGTTCGCCCGGGGGTCGCCCACGTGGCTGACCGGCGTCGCCGCCGCCACGCGCACGAAGCCGTGGGTCTTGGGAGAATGGAACAGAGCATCAGCCATCGGATCGTCCGCATCACCCGGCCCGCGCCGGTCGTCGGCCTTCATATAGGCGCGAATGATGAAGGAGGAGAATTCCGTGCTCTCTGGTCTTCTGTGCTCTGTGCGGCTGCGGTCAGAGAGCGCGCAAGCTCAAAGGCCGGGTCGCCGATCGTGTGATGGCCTCGCCCGGCCCGCGCTGTTAAACAGCGCGCATGACCGTCGCTCCGATCTCGCCGTCCCAGAACGATTCCGCCCCCTCCAGGTCGGGAGCCAGTGCGTTCGGCAAGGGGTTCGTCACCGACGCCTGGTATTTCGTCGCCCTGGGCCGCGACGTCGCCCCGGCCAGTCTGAAACGCTACGAGATCATGGGCGAGCCGGTGCTGATCGGCCGCACCCGCGCAGGCCAGGTCTATGCGATGCGCGACATCTGTCCCCACCGCGCCGCGCCCCTGTCGGCCGGCAAGCTGGTCGAGAAGCCCGGCGAGGGCGAGACCGTCGAATGCCCCTATCATGGCTGGCGCTTCCGTCCCGACGGCGTCTGCGCCGCCATTCCTTCACTGGTCGAGGATCAGGCGTTCGAGGCGAACCGCATTCGCGTGCGGTCCTATCCGGTGCGCGAGAGCCAGGGGATCGTCTTCGTCTGGATGGCGTCGGACGCCCGCAACCCGATAGAGCCGGACCACGAACCGCCGGTCTTCCCCGGCGTCGTTGGAGGCGAGGCCAAGCTGGTCGAGGCGATGGATTTCGACAGCCATATCGACCACGCCGTCGTCGGCCTGATGGACCCCGCCCACGGCCCCTACGTCCACCAGCAATGGTGGTGGCGGTCCGAACATTCGATGCACGAGAAATCCAAGGCCTTCGCCCCGACCGAATTCGGCTGGGCCATGGTGCGCCACGCCCCCTCGTCGAACAGCCGCCTCTACAAGATCCTGGGCGGCGCGCCCGCGACCGAGATCACCTTCCGCCTGCCCGGCTTCCGCTGGGAGCACATCCAGGTGGGCGAAAAACAGGTCCTGGCCCTGACCTGCCTGACGCCGATCACCGACACCAAGACGCGGATCACCCAGATCTTCTGGTCCGACCACTGGGTGTTCGGCCTGGCCAAGCCCTTCCTGCGCATGGGGGTGGTGGCCTTCCTGAAACAGGACGGCGGCATGGTGAACCTTCAGAACGAAGGCCTGCGCTACGACCCCGCCCTGATCTGGATCGACGACGCCGACAAACAGGCCAAATGGTATCAGCAGTTGAAGCGCGAATGGGCCAAGAGCCGCGCCGAGGCGCGCCCGTTCGCGAACCCGATCCAGCCGACGACGCTAAGGTGGAAGAGCTGACGCCTCGTCTCCTCCCCACTGTGTGGGGAGGGGGACCGCGAAGCGGTGGAGGGGCTCTTGAAGCCTCGCCGCGCCTAGGGTGCCAAA
>AMYY01000062.1 GCA_000335735.1 alpha proteobacterium L41A
CCGAGGCCGTGTAAAAACGTACTGAGCTGCTGCGGTGCGCGAGCGGCATTGAGGCCGGAGCGCCTCCTTCTCAGGCCCTGATCGCTTCCATGAGGGGCTTGGTTCCGAGCACCGCCATCGCCTGCTTCATGTTGTAGGCGAGGATGTGGAGGCTGATCTCAGTCTTCACGTTGGGCAGGCGCTTCGTCAGGAAGTGGGTGTGGCCCATCCATGCCTTGATCGTGCCGAAGGGGTGTTCAACCAGCCGTCGTCTGGTGCGCATGGCGCGCGGGGCGAGGTCCATCCGGGCCTGCAGCGCATCGATCACGGCTTCATGCTCTCAGCGGGTGATCCGACGCTCGACGCTGGGCGTGCACTGAGGCTTCAGGCGGCAGCCGGTGCAACTGGCTCGATCCCAGTAGCGGTGCAACGTCAGCCCCTTTTCGACGGTCGTCATGTGATGCGCGAGCAGTGCTCCGGCCGGGCAGCGATAGACGTCCTGATCGGGTAGGTAGACGAAGTCCTGCTTGCCGAAGCGGCCCGCCGCTTTGGCGCCTGACGTCAGCGGCTTCGGAACGTAGGGCGTCACGCCCATGGCTTCGCAGGCCAGGATCGCCTCGCCAGAGAAGTAGCCGCGGTCCGCCAGCACATCGAGCGCCTCGACGCCCATCGCGTCCTTGGCCTTGCCCGCTATCGACGCCAGCTGCTCGCGATCACTGCCGGTCATCACCACCTCGTGGGTGACGATCAGGTGATGCTCACCTTCGACGGCGGATTGGACGTTGTAGCCGACGATGCCGCTGCCTCGACCCGACGTCGCCATGGCCCGCGCGTCGGGATCGGTCAGGGAGACCTGGCCGTCGGGTGACGCCTCGACCTCGGCCTCCATGGCCTTGAGCATCGCCATCTGGTCGCGCAGCCGATCGATCTTCTCGACCAGTCTTCCAGACCGCGCCTCTGCCGCTTCGCCCTCGTGACGATCCGCCGTGTCCAAGTCCTGAAGATAACCGGCGATGTGCTCGGCAACTTGTTCGATCCGCCGCTTGACCTTGTAGGCGGTGAAGTTCTTGTCGCGGGTGTTCACCGCCTTGAACTTCGACCCGTCGATGGCGACCAGCGCCGCGCCGAACAGGCCCAGCTGGCGGCACAGCACCACGAACTGCGCGCACGCCGCCTGGATGGCGGCGCCGTTCTCGCGGCGGAAGTCGGCGATGGTCTTGTGATCCGGCGCCAGCCGCCCCGTCAGCCACATCAGCTCGACGTTGCGCTGCGCCTCGCGCTCCAGCCGCCGGCTCGACTGCACCTTGTTCAGATAACCGTAGACGTAGAGCTTCAGCAGCGTCGCGGGATGATAGGCCGGACGCCCCGTCGCCGCCGGCGTCATGCCTTCAAACCCCAAGCCCTTCAGATCCAGTTCGTCGACGAACACATCGACCACCCGGACCGGATTATCCTCGGCCACATAGTCGTCGAGACACTCGGGAAGCAGCGTCGGCTGCCGGCGATCTGCACCTTGAACGAAGCGGCTCATACCCACCTCCTGCTGACTTCAGAAGGCTAACCTAATTCGCTCGATCCGGACGCGTTTTCACACAGCCTCGACCCGTTGCGGAC
>AMYY01000063.1 GCA_000335735.1 alpha proteobacterium L41A
GCTGACGTGCCCCTGAGTTTTCATCCAGCGGCGACCAGAGTCCTTGGGTTAGTTACGCCTCGCAGCGTGGGGTGAGCAACAGGCCGGGCCGCGCAGCTTTCATCCTGCGCAGCGGGTCGGCCTGTTGCGGTCAGACTGGCGGCAAAAGCCTCCGGGGTGAGGTAGCCGATCGACGAGTGCGGCCGGCGGGTGTTGTAGTCCAGCGCCCAGGCGGCGACCTTCTGGCGGGCGTGATCCAGGCTGAAGAACAGGCTCTCGTTGAGCAGTTCGTCGCGCATCCGGCCGTTGAAGGATTCCACAAACCCGTTCTGGGTCGGCTTGCCCGGCGCGATGTAGTGCCAGTCGACGCCATGATCCTGCGCCCAGGCCAGGATGGCGGTGGACGTGAACTCCGTGCCGTTGTCGCTGACGATCATGGCGGGACGGCCCCGCCGAGCGATCAGCGCTGTCAGCTCTCGCGCGACGCGGCGTCCCGAGATCGAGGTGTCGGGGATCGCCGCCAGGCACTCGCGGGTGACGTCGTCGACCACGTTGAGAATGCGGAAGCGGCGGCCCGTGGCGAACTGGTCGTGCACAAAGTCCAGCGACCAGCGGGCGTTCGGCCTGGCCTCGACCAGGATCGGCGCGCGCGTGCCCATGGCGCGACGACGTGAGCGGCGCTTGCGCACCGTCAGGCCTTCCTCGCGATAGAGCCGGTAGATCCGGTTCTTGCCCGAGGGCTCTCCCTCACGCCGCAGCAGCACGAACAGCCGCCGATAGCCGAACCGTCGCCGCTCGACAGCCAGGGCGCGCAGCCGCTCCCGCAGCGCCGTGTCCGGCTGTCGGCAGGAGCGATAGCGCACCGACTTACGGTCCGCCTTGATGATGGAGCAGGCCCGTCGCTCGCTGACGCCGAACGCCGCCTTCAGATGGGCGACGGCCTGGCGCAGCGCCGCGGGCCCTACCACTTTTTTGACAGCAGATCGTTCAACGCGGCTTTGTCGAGCATGGCGTCGGCCAGCAGGCGCTTCAGCTTTCCGTTCTCGTCTTCCAGGGCCCGGAGGCGCTGGGCGTCCGACACGCTCATCCCGCCGAACTTGGCCTTCCAGGCGTAGATCGTGCCCTCCGACACGCCGTGCTTGCGCGCCAGCTCGCCCGCTTTGGCGCCGGCCTCGTTCTCCCGCAGGATCCCGATGATCTGCTCTTCCGTGAATCTCGCTCGTTTCATTCCGTCCGTCCTTTCAAGGGCCGGACTCTAGCTCCACGTGGAGGAAATTCTCAGGGGCACGTCA
>AMYY01000064.1 GCA_000335735.1 alpha proteobacterium L41A
TGACGTGACCCCCGTTTCTCATCCAGCCATAACGAGAGTCCTTTGGTGATCTGAGCTGGGGTTGTCGGGGTTGGCAAGAGGCCGGTCAGCGCAGCCCCCAACCAGCGCAGCGGACCGGCCGATCTGTCCGGTGAGCGCTTCTGCATAGGCCTGCGGCGTCAGCCACCCGAGCTTCGAGTGCGGACGCCGTTCGTTGTAATCGCGCCGCCAAGCTTCGAGCACTGCGCGGGCGTGCGGCAGGGATCGGAACAGCGTCTCGTTCAGCAGCTCGTCGCGCAGGCGTCCGTTGAAGCTCTCGTTGAAGCCGTTCTGCTGGGGCTTGCCGGGCGCGATGTAATGCCAGCCGACGCCGGTGCTGTCGGCCCAGGCCAGGACCACGTTCGAGGTGTATTCCGTCCCGTTGTCGCTGACGATGGTGTCGGGCCGGCCCCGCTGCCGGATGACGGCGTCCAACTCCCGCACGACCCGCGCGCCCGACAGCGAGGTGTCGGCCACCAGCGCCAGGCATTCACGCGTGCAGTTGTCGATCACCGTCAGGATGCGGAAGCGCCGCCCGTCAGTCATCTGGTCGGCCACGAAGTCCAGCGACCAGCGCTGGTTCGCCACCAGTGGCAGCTCCAGCGGTCTTCGGGTGCCGATGGCGCGCTTCCGACCGCCGCGTCGACGGACCGTCAGTCGCTCCTCGCGATAGATCCGCTGGATCCGCTTCCTGTTGACCGCATGGCCTTCGCGCCGCAGCAGCACGTGCAGGCGGCGATAGCCGAACCGGCGACGCTCCTGGGCCAGAGCCTTCAGCCGGTCGCGCAGCGCGCCGTCGTCCGGGCGCGTCGCCTGATAGCGCACGCTCGTCCGATCGACGCCCAGCACACGGCACGCCCGCCGTTCGCTCATCTCGTAGGCGGCCTGCAGATGGCTAGCCGCCTCGCGATAGCCGGCGGGCGTCACCACTTTTTTCCCAGCAGATCCTTCAGCGCGACGTTGTCCAGCATCGCGTCCGCCAGCATCCGCTTCAGCTTGGTGTTCTCGTCCTCCAGCGCCTTCAGCCGCCGGGCCTCCGACACGTCCATGCCTCCGAACTTGGCCTTCCACTTGTAGAAGGTCGCCGAGCTGACACCGTGTCGCCGGCACACCTCTGCCGTCGCCACACCGGCCTCCTGCTCCCGCAAGATCCCGATGATTTGCTCTTCCGTGAACCTTGATCGCTTCATTCTGTCCGTCCTTCGTTGGGCGGACTCTAGCTATTCCTGGAGGAGTTTCAGGGGGTCACGTCA
>AMYY01000065.1 GCA_000335735.1 alpha proteobacterium L41A
CTTAGGCGATGATCTTGGCCACGACGCCGGCGCCGACGGTGCGGCCGCCTTCACGAATGGCGAAGCGCAGGCCCTGGTCCATCGCGATCGGGGTGATCAGCTCGACGTTCAGCTCGGCGTTGTCGCCCGGCATGATCATCTCGACGCCTTCCTTCAGCTGAACGATGCCGGTCACGTCCGTCGTGCGGAAGTAGAACTGCGGGCGATAGTTCGTGAAGAACGGGGTGTGACGACCGCCTTCTTCCTTGGTCAGGATGTAGGCTTCGGCCAGGAACTTGGTGTGCGGGGTGATGGAGCCCGGCTTGCACAGCACCTGGCCGCGCTCGACGTCTTCACGCTTGGTGCCGCGCAGCAGCACGCCGACGTTGTCGCCCGCTTGACCTTGGTCCAGCAGCTTGCGGAACATTTCCACGCCCGTGCAGGTCGTCTTCTGGACCGGACGGATGCCGACGATCTCGACTTCCTCACCGACCTTGATGATGCCCTTCTCGACGCGGCCCGTGACCACGGTGCCGCGGCCCGAGATCGAGAACACGTCTTCGACCGGCATCAGGAACGGCAGGTCGACCGGACGCTCCGGCTGCGGGATGTAGGCGTCGACGGTTTCCATCAGGGCCAGAACGCGCTGTTCGCCGATTTCCGGGTTCACGCCGTCGGTCGCGGCCTTGGCCGAACCCTTGGTGATCGGAATGTCGTCGCCGGGGAACTGGTAGCTGCTCAGCAGCTCGCGCACTTCCATCTCGACCAGCTCGAGCAGCTCTTCATCGTCGACCAGGTCGACCTTGTTCATGAAGACCACCAGGGCCGGCACGCCGACCTGACGGGCCAGCAGGATATGCTCGCGGGTCTGCGGCATCGGGCCGTCAGCGGCCGACACCACCAGGATCGCGCCGTCCATCTGCGCGGCGCCGGTGATCATGTTCTTCACATAGTCGGCGTGGCCGGGGCAGTCGACGTGGGCGTAGTGACGGTTGGCCGTCTCATATTCCACGTGCGCGGTGTTGATCGTGATGCCGCGGGCCTTCTCTTCCGGCGCAGCGTCGATGTCGGCGTAGTTCATCGCCTTCGCGCCGCCGGCCTTCGCCAGCGTCATCGTGATCGCCGCCGTCAACGTCGTCTTGCCGTGGTCAACGTGACCAATCGTGCCGATGTTGCAGTGCGGCTTCGTCCGTTCGAACTTTTCCTTGGCCAT
>AMYY01000066.1 GCA_000335735.1 alpha proteobacterium L41A
GAAAGCCTTAGAAGTTGATGTCGATGGTCGCGCGGCGGTTGAGCGGTTCACGCACACCGTCGGCGGTCGGCTTGGCCAGGTTGGTTTCACCCTTGCCGTCGAGGGCGATCACGCCGCCGTTGACGCCTTGAGCGACCAGGGCGTCCGCGACGGTGCGCGAACGACGGTTGGACAGACCCAGGTTATAGGCGGCCGAACCCGAGGTGTCGGTGTAGCCGACGATCAGGACGCGCGTCGGACGACCCGACTTGGCGTAGTTGGCGGCCTGCGTCACCACCGAACGGGCTTCCGCGGTCAGGTCCGAGCGATCCCAGTCGAAGTAGACGACGAACTGGCGAGCGACCGGGGTCTGAGCGACCGGCGGCGGGGGCGGCGGGGGCGGAGGAGGCGGCGGGGGGGGCGGCGGCGGGGGAGGCGGCGGGGGCGGAGCGTCTTCCGCACCGAAGCTGTAGCGCAGACCCAGGGTCACGGTGTGCGACTGATCGTAGTCGCCGTCCCATTCGCCGAACTGCGTCGCGCCGGGGCCCGTGCCGACCGTCGTCGAGGCGAAGTTGGCGTCGCCCGTCAGGTAACGGTAGGTCAGGTCGATGTTGGTGCGGTCACCCACAGCCCAGGCCAGACCAGCGATCGCCTGAGCGGCGAATTTGGTCGAGTCGTCATCAGCCGTGAAGGTGGCGGCGCGGTTGGCGCGCAGAGCGCCGGTCGTGTCGGTCTTCACGCGGTTGACGCCGGCGCCGAGGCCGACGAACGGACGAACGCCCCAGTATTCGAAGCCGAAGTCATAGATGACGTTGGCCATCAGGGTGGCGGATTCGATGTCGCCTTCGGGCGAGAAGCAACCGCCCGTCGCCGGGGTGAAGTTGCACAGGCCCTGCGTGCCCGACACGGCGCGAACGCGGCCGATGTCGCCCGAGCGGTAGCCGCCTTCCAGTTCAACGCGCCAGTTCGGGTTGAAACGATAGCCGAGGCGAGCGAACGCCGCCCAGCCGTCGTTCACTTCCCAGTTCCAGTTGGCGCCGGTCGTGGACGATTCAGCATTGATATCGTCGATCATGTGGTAGCCGGCGTCGATGGCGCCGTACCAACCATTGGGTT
>AMYY01000067.1 GCA_000335735.1 alpha proteobacterium L41A
CGGGCAGCGATCGTAGCGGGTTGCGACCCGCCGCCAGTCTTTCAGGCGTCCGAACATGATTTCTATGCGGTTTCGCCGCTTGTAGCGTCGCTTGTCGTAGCGGATGGGTTCGGTGCGGGTTTTGCGGCCTGGGATGCACGGCGTGATCCCCTTGGCCTGCAAGGCGTCCCGGAACCAGTCGGCGTCGTAGCCTCGGTCTCCCAGAAGCCACTGGGCGCGGGGCAGGCTGTCCAGGAGAGCGGCAGCGCCGATGTAGTCGCTGACCTGACCCGCTGTCATGAAGAGGCTGATGGGCCTTCCGTTCGCATCGGTCACGGCGTGAAGCTTGGTGTTCATGCCGCCTTTCGTGCGTCCGATCAGTCGCCCGAGACCCCCTTTTTTACCCGCAGGCTCGAAGCCGTGCGGTGCGCCTTCAGATAGGTCGCGTCGATCATGACCGTGCGGCGTTCGGTCTGAGCCCCGGACAGGCCTTCCATCATCCGGATGAAGACGCCAGCCTCACTCCATCGCTTCCAGCGGTTGTAGAGGGTCTTGTGCGGCCAGTAGGCCGCCGGCGCATCTCGCCAGCGCAGGCCGTTGCGGTTGACGAAGATGATCCCGCTCAGCACCCGGCGGTCATCCACCCGCGGCTTGCCGTGGCTCTTGGGGAAGAAGGGCTCCAGCCGAGCCATCTGCTCGTCCGTCAGCCAATACA